>JBGCEP010000013.1:0-16714 GCA_045106415.1 Oligoflexales bacterium
TACGACAACATTTTCATTTAAATAAGGGCTTAAAACAAACTTAATATAAGTGTTGAAGACCTCGGCGTCACAGGTTCCTTCAAAAACAAAAGGAGCGATCAATTCTCCTTTAGAATTTAAGGACCCAATAATATTTACAGCATTATATTGTGAACCTTCTTTTAAGCCATAAAGTCTTGAGCTTTTATGCCCCCAACCATATTGGCATGTTTCATTATGTTTAACGCCACATTCATCCAGGTAAATAATTTCTTTCTCATATTTGTCACTAATTTTCTTCTGAAAAATATCTCGTTTTATTTCACAACGATTTTTGTATCCAAATGTTTTTTTATATGTGAAATTCATACTACGTAAATACCGCCGTATGGTAGAATCAGTGATATCACCCCAATCCTTGGCTATTTCTTCTGAACTTCGATCTGGTTTTTTTTCTACAATTTTTTTAAAAGCATTAAGATCTTGTATTTTTCTCGACATCCCTTTGGGCCACTTTTATTAGGGTCCATAGACCCTGTTGTCCTCAACTTTAATTGCCAGTTGTAAATTGTCTTACGGGAATTTTAAACATATCGCTGACGGCAACAGAGCTGTAGCCTTCTTCTAGAGCGGTGATAATCTTTTTTTAAAGGTTTGATGAATATAATTTATGCATATTGAACCCAATTTTTTGTGGCCGTAACATATTAAAATTTAATAGTAAAAAATATATTCCAATGCTATAGCTTAATTTCAACTTGCGAGCCCACAGCAAACTCCGCGACGTTAATTGACAAAAAAGTAGGATCATATATATCCGAAAACCATTCTATAACGAACTAATATTACAGTGTGCTAGACCATGAATCTTTGTATGGTTTTAAACCAACTGTACTTCGCTTAAGTCCGAGATTATAGGCTTTTAACTTGTCTATTATAATTTGCTTATTCACCTTTGTTCCAAATTGCCTTAAAGTTGGCCGTCCCAGAGACTGGACTAGAAAAATCACAAAAATATTTCTCTTGCCAGATCTGAGTACTTTTCGCCAGCTTACTTGTCGTCAATACCCAAGGTGAATAAACACGGATTCCTCTTTTTCCACCTGTACCGTTATTTGAAAATATCGTCTTATGAATCAGCACTTCCTTTGAGAATAGAAAAAAGCCAATATTTTCTTTGTTCCTTGTGCCTATGACAAAGAAATCGATTCCGTCAGTGCTATCATGAGGGACAGTCACGCCACCTACACGCTTCCACAGAGTTACAAAATGTCCTACTTTAGTAGGAGTTGTCTTTCCGACTCTAAATTTTATTTTCCTACCATCAAGGTCAAAGCTAAGAGCTCCATATTCTTGACTTTCCTTGTCTACCTGAATATTTTTAGGCGTTAGCCTCAAGGGGTTCAATACTGTCCTATTCAGTGAGAGGAAGTCTTGATGAAGATCAACGTCTCCAATGCCAAAATCAATGCTTTGATTACCTGTTTTCAATACTAATCCTAATCTTTTTTTAAATAGATCCTGCAAGCGCCAAGATTTCAGCACAATATTTATCAGGCTGCCTTAACCTAATAAAGTGATCGGAGTCCTCAAACTCAAGCAATTTTGCACCCTGATGCTTAAACCTTTGAAAAGCTATGCACTCGAACTTGGGCAAATCTTGAATAAACCTCAATTATTTTATGTGATTGGTATTATTCTAATCCATAATTTTATCAAACAACAATCTATGCAATCTTATGGATAAGTCCTCGCCATCCTGTTCAAAATATATATTTTCCAATAAAACTTCGATACTTTCGTCATTAAGGTCTCGCATAAGAAGCAAGCATAACTCCTGATGTTTTTCCATAAAATAAGGCTTAGCCATATGATCTAACATCATTAAAAAAATAAGTTGATTGATGTGTTTCTTAAAATCATTATGTTGATCACTAGAGATGTTTCTTATAGATCTTAAATTTTTAAGAAAGCTCTCACTAAAAAGAAAATCATTAGAAAAAGACACCGAAAAAAAACTATAATCAGAAATACAAACATGCTGTTTTAATGACATAGACATAGAGGGGGCTCGTATAAAAATCCAACCCTTATCTTTCTCAATCAAGCAATGCGTTAACAAACAAAATTTAGCAACACAAAGATATCTTGATGTATAAACCCTGTTTGGTTCAATCTCTATACGGTCATCATTAAATAGCGTTCTCTCCGAGTTCAAATGAAAAAATCCACGGCACGGACCATGTGCAAAATGCAGTTCATTAGGAATGAAAAACTTTAAAGTTTGCAACGCTTCATTTAAAGCCTTTAATAATAATAAATAAGAAATTTTTTGATAAGAGTGGTGAGTTCTTACTTTAGACTGCAGAAGTATATCCACATCAAAAAAAAGATCACTTGATATCTCTTCAAAGCTTTTACTATCGGACGAACAAAAGTATTTTTCTACATCAAAGCAGTATTTCACTAAAAGGTCTTGTGCATCCCCAGGATAAAAAAGACCTTTTTTCAACACCCAATATCTTGGGTACTTCTTTCGGTAAGAAGCACTATTAAATATTTCCTGCACAATAAAAAACATGTTTTTATTTGTTTTTTGTAAAGAAGAAAGATTTTCCGGAACCATTTGAGACAAAATATCTTTAGGCAAGTCTTTTAAATCTAGAGAAAAAGACCATGAAGTATAAAAACATAAGATCACACACAAAGACTTCATCTTTAAAAACCTTCTTAACAACAAAATACAGATTTTCTGTACACGTTTTTATCTAATAATGTCAACAAATCATCGAAATCTGAGAAAAGATCGGTAGGCTCAATAAATAAAACATAAACAAGAAACAAAATATTTACTTTATTCAACATTCAAGATATAAACAGCATCTAAGATTGCAGGGAGCAGATAAAATGATAACAAATTTAAAAATTCACTGGGTTCAAAACCTTATTTTTATAGCAACTTTACTATCAAACTCAAATCTCTACAGCACTCAAAATCATCCGACAATCCCAGGGATGAGAAATCCTCATTTACAGTCTTTTATTACCGATTATTATTTAATGGATTCATCACAGCAGATGATGAAAGAAAGACGAATCAGGGGTCCTATTTCCGGTGGTTTTCTTCACAAAACAGTCACATACCCAGATATGCCACTTCAGGCTATTTCTCTAAGAAAACAAAAAGCTCACAGCAAATTGATTCAAATCGGCAATAAAAGCATTGTCGAAAAAAATACATCTATAGGCTATAACACAACAATATTTGAAAACATTCACATCCATTCTAATGTGATTATTGGAAACAATGTTCAGGTTCATCAAAATGTTATTATTGGTGAAAATGTAAAAATAGGAAACAACGTTTGTATTGGCGTTGGTGTGTATATTGCTCCTAACACTGTGATTGGCAATGATACGGTCATTCAAAACCACGCACAACTCAACCTCACAAAAAAATCTCACCCTTTTCCTATTAAAATTGGAAAATATTGCTTTATTGGTTGTGACTCAGACCTACTGAACGGTGTTACCGCAGAAGATCATGTTGTCATCAATAAAAACTGCCTCGTCATTGGGCCTTTCACTTCGATAGGGCAAAGGTCTTACCTAGGAGCCGAATCCTCAATAGAGAAGTCCAGCATCGGAAAAGACAATAAAATTGAGGCCGATAGTTGTTTGTATCGATCCACATCTGAAGATCGTGTCCAAATAGGCGCAGGTTCAGAAATTGGACCTAACGTCACTATTGAAGAAAATAGTCCCATTCCAAGAAGGTTTATCTTCCGCGATCCAACTGGCAACGCACGGCTCAAAGCAGAACTTCTATACTCAGAGCCTCAGAGTTCAGATCATTATTTTTCAGATATTATAAATATCGAGATTGAAGACGAAGATGGAACAAAAGTACAACTACAAGGTCGTATTAAAAATATTGACAGTCATGGTCATGAGCACCTCATCGAAATAGTGGAACCTGAAGAAGTTTATCAAAATGCATTTGAAATCGAAGCACAAAAAACACCTCGCTGGAACTATGAACCAAAAATTAACAGTGACACTGTTGGTCAACATTTAGCTGACCGCACTGGTGAGTGTTCCATCTGTCTAAATCATTTTACAGAAGATGAACAGCTCTTTTCTCTTCATGCTTGCTCTCATTCTTTCCATAAATCTTGTATCCTACCTTGGTTTACCGAACATCAAACATGCCCATTATGTCGCTCTTCTTCTTACCCGAATTTAAAAGACAAAGCTAAAATTGTCGAAGATATCAAAAAAGCTCTTTTAATCTTAAATCACGAAATCACTTCTCATGAAGAAGATGTTATGACCCCCACCAATGGGATTGTTCAGTTTCATAGAGTATCAGAAGACGATGATGGTATCTTTTTCTCATTCGCACTCAACTTACATGACAATCGTGAAAACAACGCGGTCATTCTAGCTGCAATCAATCACTTTGCTGAAGAGGGTTTAGAACCTGATCAGGATTATGATATTGAAGTCATATACTCTAATTAAGTGGTAGGCCAGGTTCGGCTACCGCATCAGAATTGCTGTAAAGAAAATCTTTCAACTGTCATAAAAGATCTTTAAAAGTTTTCAGACATCTTCTTAGAGAGCGATGCATCTAAATCACTCAAAAAGAAGAAATTTTTCTCGACAAGAGATTCATCTTTCTCTTGTATACTTGTGGATTCAGAGAATTTTTAAAGTAGCGATTTAATTTGAATTTAAACTTTAGATCCGACATTGAGCAGCTCTGGTGCTGATTTTTTCTTTAAACCATGACAACTTGAAATCAATGTAAATTTTTAATTCCCTCAAAATTCGATCACTATTGAATTTATTATTCAAAGATTTAAAAGCAAACTCAAAACCCGCATCGATCAACATTTTTATAATGTCAATTACCATAAAGAAAAAGTAGCCCCAGAACTGCTCAATGTCGGTTAGATGGGGCAAGAAATAAATTCAACCTCTACTTTCAAAAATTTACACACTACGTCTAATTCAGAAGATTGTTTAACCTCTTTTGACGCACGGCTTACTATCATCCTGCAATATGGCTCATCATAAGTTCTAAATTTTCTTGAGAGGTGGCATGCTTCATAGCTGCCTCACGGGACACGATTCCTTTTTCATACATTTGATAAATTGATTGATCAAATGTATGCATGCCATGGTGAGATCCTTCTTTGATAACATCTGGAAGAACTTGAAAATTTCCTATTTGAATATAATCCCGAATCGAGTGATTAATCGCCATCACTTCAGTAGCAACTGCGCATCCTCTTCTGTTTTTCTTTTCTAGTAATCTTTGAGAAACGATCATCTGAAGTGTATTGGCGAGCTGCGTTCGGCACATTTCATGATGGTGAGGGGGAAACCAATTAAGAACTCTTGACAAAGTCGATGCAGCATCGAGAGTATGAAGTGAAGTCAAAACAAGATGTCCTGTTTCTGCAGCAAGTAGTGCAAACCGCGCAGATTCCATGTCTCTTAATTCTCCTATCATAATCACATCAGGGTTTTGCCTAAGAGCCGATTTCAAAGCCAACTCAAAACTAGGTGCATCTGATGGTATTTCTCTTTGTTGAATTGTACTTTGTTGATCTTGAAACATATATTCAACAGGGTCTTCAATCGTAATAATATGAGCTTTACGGTGCTGGTTAACCGCTTGAACAATAGCAGCGAGTGTTGTGCTCTTCCCACTTCCTGTTGCACCCGTCACAAGAACCAGCCCTCTTTGTTTCATAGCCATCTTCGAAATAATAGAAGGAAGCTGGAGCTCTTCTAAAGTTTTAATACTCATAGGTATGGGGCGAATCACCATACTGTGGGATCCCATTTGTCGAAAAATATTAACACGGAAACGTCCTACCTCTCCTTGAAAACCCATATCAACATCATGGCCCTCATCTAATTTTTGCAGAAGTTTTTTATTTAAAAGAGTCTTTACCCATTGGTTCATCTGATCAGAAGAAATCACATTCCCATCAGTCAAAGGCACAAGATCACCAAGGTGTCGAAAAGTTGGAACACGTCCCACTTTTAAAATAATATCGCTCGCACCACCTTGCACTCCTACTTTTAAAAGATCATGAATTGCAACCATAATAAACCTTTAGATCGATTTAACTCCTTATCGGTATCATTTTCCAAAAGTCTGAAACATGCGATTAAAACATAGGGCAGAGTACAAAAAAATCAACACCTTGGGTATTTTTTAGACAAATGATAAGATAGCCTGGTTCATTTTTAAGAAGGATCTTTGATGAAAAAATATGATGTTTCCGCTGTCTGTAATGCCCTTGTTGATGTTCTCTATCAAATTTCACAAGAACAGCTCGATGAGCTCAAAATCAGCAAAGGTATGATGACACTTGCTGATGCTGAAACTCAAAAAAAACTCCTTGGAAAATTAGGGGCACCAGATCGATGTGAACTCGGTGGTTCTGCAATGAATGCTATCCGTGGTTTAGCAAGTCTAGGAAGTTCAACCGTTTTTGCCGGCATGGTTGGCCGTGATGACTATGGCAAAACGATCCACAAACGTATGGAAGAACTTAATATAAAAAATAACCTTGGCGAATGCGACGATGCCACAGGAACTTGCATTGTTCTTGTTACACCTGATGGAGAAAGAACGATGCATACTTGCCTTGGGGCAAGCCGGCTTTACACAACAGCTAATATTCCAAACGAAATCACAGATTCAAAAGTCTTTCACTTCTGCGGATACCAATGGGATACAGATGAGCAAAAATCTGCAATAAAAAAAGCAATTGCATTAGCAAAAGAAAACAACACCACAACCTCTTTCGACGTTGCTGATCCTTTCGTTGTTCAAGCACATAGAGAAGACTTCAAAGCCTTGATTAAAGATGGCGCAGATATTGTATTTGCAAATGAGGAAGAAGCGAAATTACTTTACAACCTCTCTCCTGAAGACACTGCGGCATGTATTGCAGAAACAGGTGCAACTGCTGTCATTAAACTTGGATCAAAAGGAGCTATCATTCAAAAAGGTTCCCAAAAAATCAAAATTGATCCCGTTCCAACAGACGTTGTCGACACTACGGCAGCTGGAGATATGTTTGCAGCTGGTTTTCTCTGGGGCTTTACGCAAGATAGACCTCTCGATGAGTGTGGGCGCGCAGCAGCGACTCTCGCAAGCGATACAATCCGTCAGCTTGGCGCATCCCTATCCTCAGAAGTCATCTCAACCTTGAAAGGATCATAAGCTGTGAAAAATTTCCTTCAAGATATTGTGAACCAAGAGTCTGGTTTTGTTGAATTGCGATACCACGCACAACAGCTCAACAACATCTGTGTCACCCGAAAACGCACAGATAGTGCTCATCACCAATATCTTGAAGGAATTGCTGTTCGCGTCCATGAGAACGGTCACTGGGGCTTTTCAGCCACCTCAGACCTCTCAAAAGAATCTATTCAGCGAGCAATTTATCGCGCACGTCAGAGTGCCGCGCACATTACTCGAATTTTACCTAATTCACACAAAAATCCTTTAAGAAAAGTTGATCTTTATAAAGGTAGTTTCATAAGCCCTGGATATGAAGAAATCCAAAATATACCTTTTGAAGAAAAAATATCTAAAATTTCACAAATAGAACGAGAAGCAGCTCTCGCTTCTTCCAAGATTCATACAGCATCATGCCGCTACGAAGAGCTTATTGAACATAGAATCATTATCACCTCTGACGGAGCTCAAGCTGACATTAAGACCTCAAGACCGACTCTTTATGTCCGTTGCTTTGCTCAGCATAAAGATAAAGAATCTACAGCAGATCATGCCGCAGGAATCACAGGTTCCTGGTCTCAACTTTTGCAGCACCCTCAACTCATCAACGCCTCAGAAAAAACAGCCAAAAAAGCCATCGACCTCCTCTGTGCCCCATATGTGAAAAGTGGAACGCATTCTGTAATTTTATCCCCTGCTCTCGTAGGTCTCTTGTGCCATGAAGCCATAGGACACACTGTTGAAGCTGACTTCGTAAAAGCAGGATCTGTCGCTCAAGGCCGACTCAACACACAAATAGCCTCCGAGCACATCACTCTTATAGATGAGGGATCGCCTGAACAAAAAAGTGTCGCAGGCTATCTTCCTTGTGACGATGAAGGTGTTATCACAAAACCTACTCATATCATTGAAAAAGGCCAACTCAAATCGTATCTCCACGATCGCACATCAGCGACAGAATTTGAAACAGCACCCACTGGCAATTCTCGTGCATTCAGCTATATTGATGAACCCATGATCCGTATGACAAACACATATTTAAAGCCTGGTAAAAAAGACCTTGATGAAATGATCTCTGAAATTCCTTTTGGCTATCTAGCTGAAGGTGATGGCGGCGGAGAAGCCGACAGTAACGGTGAGTTTCAGTTCGGATGCGGGTGGTTATGGGAAATTAAAAACGGTCGGAAAACTCGGCTCATCAGAGAAGCCAATCTTTCTGGTCTCGCGTTTGAAGTTCTTCAAAGTGTTGACGCAGTCAGTACATCTTCCCACTGGGATATGGGCTCTGGGTACTGCTACAAAGGGCAGAAAGCAAAAGTCGATGCTGGCGGCCCTCACATTCGCTGTAAGCTGCATATAGGAGGACAATCATGTCAGTCATAGAACAAAGGTCCCATTGGCAAAAAACACAAAAAGATAGTCTGCACACACTCGCAAGTCATATGCTCGATCTCGCCAAGCAAGAAGGTGCAGACCATGCAACAATCTCAGGGTCGACTTCTATCACAGATAAAGTTGTCATAGAGAGTTATGATTTAAACCTTGCCTATACGACAGAAGAAACTATTCTCTCTTTATCTCTTATTTGCAATCAAAAACAAGCCTCAGCCACGGTAAACACAACCGACCCACAGCGCCTCCGTGAAACCATACGTAAAACATTACAGATAGCGAAACACAGCGCTCGTGATGATGACCTTGTTATTGCACCAAAATCAGACAATGTAACGACCCTTCCTTTTATCAACCAAGACTCTCTCCTCAAGCTTTCTTTACAGGATCTTTTAGAGGCTTCTATGACTAGCCTTTCTTACTGGAACCATCAATATTTTTCTCCAGACAGACTAGAAACAAGTCTAGATACCTCAGTTCACGTCATGATGAATTCGAATGGATTAGTAAGAGATGAACTTTCAACAATAACTGACTGGGGTTTTGCTGGTTTCTGCCGCGATGATGAACATGTTAGCAGTGTTGATTATGATGGCGGATTTTCACATACCAGCTTTCAACCACTAACCGAACATGCAAAGAGTTTTCAGAGTCACGTTTTAAAAGGCCTCAATCCTCAGACTCTCACTCGAACACCTAGACTTGTCCTCATAACTCCTCGCGCCATGGATGATTTTCTTTTAGATCCTATTCTCTATCACTTAAACGGTTCTATTTTACGTGATAAAAAAAGCAAATGGCCTACACAAGGAGAAAAAGTTCTACCCTCCTCTATACATATAACAGAAAATCCTCACCAAAGAGATTTCCGCGATGCGACATCCTGGGATCACGATGGCCTCGCAACTTACCCGCAAATCCTTATAAATCACGGTTGTGTAAGCCAGCATATTCATAATTGCCATACGGCAAAGAGCCTTCAAACCACACCTTCGGGTCTAGCCGGAGGTCCTTTTGGGCTCAAAATGCATGGTGGTCAAGACTCTCTTGATAACTTAATGCACACAGAATACGTTCTGGTCATTGAACGTTTTTCTGGTCATATCGATCCTCTCACAGGTGACTTCAGTGGTGTCGCAAAAAATTCTTACACAATAGATAAGCAAATCCAAACACCTATCACTGAAACGATGGTTTCAGGAAATCTTTTTAAGGCTCTTGAAAACATACAAGGTCTCTCACAAGAGACAATCAACATCAGTGGGTCTTATGAGTCTCCTTATGTCCTTATGTCTTCTATACAAATTTCATAAAAGATTTCATCACTCCATCACACGGCTGTTATGAATTTACTTAAACCTATACTCCGCAGATTTAAGAGTTACGCCAGAATGTTGTGGATAAGAAAAGTATGACTATCTATTCTCGTTATTAGGAAAACAACAAGTAGGCTCAACCAAGACCAACAAGAATGAGGTCGTCATACTTAAACTTCTATCAAAGGCACTCTCATAAAAACAAGATCTTCTTTCGTTGTCTTTAGATGAGTTTGAAAAACACGGTATCAAAAGACTGTTGTTCTAAACATTGGAGCTCAAGCATCCGCAGCATCACAGAAATTATTTTGAAAAATCAATATCATAGGGCAGAGAGTAATACCAATCACATAAAATAATTGAGGTTTATTCTAGCTTTACCCAAGTTCGAGTGCATAGCTTTTCAATAGCACCACCTTCATTACAGAACACATTCCAAGCATCACAACAAGCCTGAACAATATCTTCGTAGTCTTTGAAGCATGTGTTAGAAAGATGATATTGCTTCAATCTTTGCCAGACCTGTTCCATTAAATTTAATTCTGGTGAATATGGAGGTAAGGGCATAAGTGTTATATTTTCAGGGATATTCAAAGCTTCTGTGGTGTGCCAACTAGCTCGATCCATCAAGATTATTGCGTGACGATTTTCATCAACTTGAAGTGATATTTGTTCAAGGTGAAGTTGCATCGTTCCCGTGTTCGTTTATGGAATTAAAATTCTCGAATTGATTTATGCAACAACGGGCACCATATTTATTAACTAAAAGTTATTATTATAAAAATTAAAATTATTTTTTATTAAATTAATGACTTTAGCCGCCGATAAGAGTGACCTGTATGGGAGTGCTATATGAAGTTTATGATCTTTATTTTGTTTTTTATCAGTTCGTGTGAAAATTCAAAACACGCTGTGAATCGAAATATTCTAAGTGAGGTTGGCGTACAAACTTCTTTTTCAGATTCATCTCGCAAAGTTCTTCTCCCAGAAGAAGCCATAGTTATTAAAGTTGCGAATGGCACTATGTCTGCTGTTAAAGGTTCGTATACGGATCCAGTTGTGATCGAATTGGCTTCTTTGGACTCAGGGCTAGGTGAGGGTTTGACTATTAAAACTGTGTTTTTATCTGGAGATAGGACTCAAAACCCTGTTCCTCAACAAGACCTTGAAATTTGTATCATGGCAGATGGAGAACCAAGCCTTAAAGATATTCAGGTTACCTCGGATTTTGATAAAAGTGTGACTCAATATGATGGTTTTGTGAAAGATTCTGAAATCTGTATCTTAACTCGGGTCGTTTCAGGGAGCTTTGAAGCCGTTGTTAGCTCTGCAGTAATTCCATCAGATCTGGCAACAACAGATAATAGCGACACAACAGAAGTCACAAGCGGGATTTTATTAAACCTCAATCAATTCAATGATTTAGGTTCGTTAGACATCGAACCGACACATGATCTCTCTGTAAATCAGATATTGGCAGAACACGTGAAGCTTTTAAAAAGTACAACAATAACAGGAGCGATTGAAATTGAGTGGGGAGGAGATGATGCAGTACGAGCGAGTTTATTAAGTCTTACTACGGCGAAAATTTGCCTTAATACCGAAAAAAACATCCGTACTGTGACTCAAATTCATGAAGATGGAGCTGTATCACATACGGGAGGAACATTAATAGAAAACAAATTGTGTTTAGTACCGTCTAGTCTTTATGGCCATTTTATCCTTGGGCCTCCTCGGTTAGAAGTTGTAAGTCTAGATACTGTGAATACAGTCTTGGCTTCGGACCCTAAGATTGATGTTAGTCCTATGACAAAAGAAGACGTTTTATTTATTTATTCGAGTTTGGATTGTTCTGGAACTGTCATCAAATCGCAAACTGCTTTGGATGATGGAGGCATGAAAGTAGAGTTGAACCATATGCAAGAAGGGTTGTATTCTCTTTATTCACAGATCCTATCAAAAGATGGGGCTATAGGTGAATGTCAGAAATTGATCGATCTTGTTGTTGATACTACGGCCCCTGCGAGTCCAGTTCTTACGATTGATGGTGGGGTTGTGACATCAGATGCAGCTCCAAATCTAATACTATCAGCAATTGGTGCAAGTGAGATGTATATCACGAACACCTCTGGTTGTGGATCTGGTGGGAGTTGGGAAAATTATGCTACAGCCAAAGCTGACTGGCCTTTAGGGCAAAGTAATGCTGTGGCAAAAGTTTATGTGAAGTTTAAGGATGTCGCAGGAAATGAATCAAATTGTGTAAACGATACAATCACTCACGATGCTACGGCTCCTACGAATCCCACTATGACAATATCCAGTGGTGCAGCCTACACGACCAGTTCTTCGGTGACGTTATCACCAAGTTCTATTGACGCAAGTGAGATGTATATTACAAACATTTCTGGTTGCGGATCTGGTGGCAGTTGGGAAAACTATGCAACGACCAAAGCCGCTTGGGCTTTAGGTCAAGGTAATGCTACTGCAACAGTTTACGTAAAATTTAAAGATACGGCAGGGAATGAGTCGACTTGTGAAAACGATACCATTATTCATGATAATACGGCTCCTTCAAATGTAGGTTTATTTGCTGATGGAACGGACTCTAAAAGCCTCACAGAGTCTGCGGATATGACGTGGAATGCCAGCTTTGATGGTGGATCTGGTGTGGCATCTTATGAAATCTCAATAGGGAGCTCCTTAGGAGCTACGGATGTAAAAGATTGGACAGATGTAGGGAACATCTTAACAGCATCGCTTACGGGTTTTGCTTTGAGTAATGGGACAACGTATTACGCTAATATACGAGCGTTAGACAGTGCTGGGAATATCAGTTCCGTTGTGAGTGGAGATGGATTTAGTGGAAATGTCTTAATCGACTGCTCTGGTTTAAGTGGTGGTACTTGGATAGGTGTTCCAGGAGACGTTGATTATGGGACGTCAGATTTTTGTGTCATGAAATATGAAGCGAAGAATGTTGCAAATACTCCAGCATCTAATGCGGCAGGGTTGCCTTGGGAAAATATTTCTCATGGTGATTCAATCACAGAGTGTTCATCGCTAGGGACTGATCATCATCTGATCACAAATGAGGAATGGATGACGATCGCTGCCAACGTTGCCTACGTTGACGACAATTGGAGTGGTGGAACTGTTGGAAGTGGCTTAATGAACCGTGGGCATACAGGTTCAGGTATTCTAGCCGCGAGTTCTGATGATAATGATCCTTGTGTAGGAACAGGGCAAACATGTGATGCATCTACATGGGATGTGAAGAGAAGAACGCATAAGCTTTCAAATGGGGAAGTGATTTGGGATTTGTCAGGCAATGTTTATCAATGGGTAAATGCTCATGAAGCGAATGGCAAGGTGAGCCCATTAGATGACTACAGAGAGTATTCAGAATCACTATCAGATGGAGCGAACTGGTCAGTCACTGATTTAATTCCTAGAAATTCTCAGAAAAGTTTTTGGGATGATAGCTGGGATCTAAATCAAGGGCTTGGGAGTTATTATCCAGGACTCAATGGTGATGGCGGTGCGATGCTAAGAGGAGGAAGTCGGGCCGATGGGGTAAGTGCAGGTGTGTTTGCAGTGCTTTTAAATATATGGGGTTCGGTTGACCACACATGGATCGGTTTTCGTTGCGCGGCACCAGCATCTTGAATCGTGGTGATTGCCTATTCCGTATTTTTTATTGTGAAAATTGGTTGAAGTCTTGATACCGCTTTTGGCAAAACCTGTCTTTGAAGTCGTCATTTTATAGCCAGAGTCGGTCAGTTGTATAAGTTCAACTGTAATGCATAAGTATCGTGTCGTAGTGATTGGGATCCGCTGTCGGTGAGTAAAAATCGAGTCATAGCTCTTGTTTAAATGTTTTTCAATTCGACCTTCCTTGTGATTGAAGCTCTCTAGGCCAAATGAGATAATAGCAGCACTCCTTCGCTATCATGGAGTCTTTGCTACGACTCATTTTATGCGTTCTCAAATTGTAAGAAACTGCAGACAATAAGATAAACCAGAAGATATTGATAAAAGCTCAGAAAAAAGAAATTCGAATAAGCAATCATGGCCAGTACTTCTAAAAAGAACTTTCAATATTGATAACCGAATATGCCTAAAATGCGAAAGAAATGGAACTACGTTCTGTTTATGTGTGGTGGAGTTTAAAAGCAGTATTGAAAAAGCTGCTGGACTTAACCCACACCCACCACCTATTCGTAAAGCTAGGTTTTCAGCATTTCAGTAGATATTTGATGAATGGCTTTTATAACCCTATACGAGAGCTTTACTCATTTTCTGAGCAATCGAAGACAATTTCAATTTTTTATGCTTTATGACAACATCATACTCAAAAATGTCCTTTTTTCATTTCAAATAATCTTGCGGCAAATTATATATTGCGTGAAGCTTAGTATGCCCTACACCTCGTCAATTGTTCCTACCCCCAGCGTCCTAATACCCTTTGGGAAATCCCAAGGCTCCTAGCAATATCTCATATTCTCCGAGTTTCGGTCAGAACAAGGTGAGTGGCCTCTCTCTTGAAATCATCTGTAAATACTCGTCTTTTCATCATCTGACAGCTCCTCCATATTCCTTATCGGAATCTTAGTTAGAAAACTGTCCGTTTAGCTGATGAGACATATGATATACTTAATAACTTACTCTACTAAGACCTTCGCAGATATAGGAGGAACATCAAAACACCATTGGATACCGTCAGATCCAGTTGAGCATGCATTATAAGATGTTTCATAATTAGTTGATCTTGTCTGTCCGACCTCGATTTCTGAGCCTAAGTACACTCTGTCTCCAGATAAGTCGTATGATACTTCTATAACCGCACTTGAATCTTTTTTGAGTGTGAGAGGTGGGTCCATTTCTTGAGAATCAAAGAGGCAAAAGTTACTTTCAGACAACCCATTTTCAACCGAACCACCTGACCATTTTAGAGGCGTTGCATCTGATCCACAGATATAAAAGCGGACATATTTAAATGTCACTTCTTGTGGATCTAACTCAGTGTCAGACCTTAATATAAATTCTTTAGCTTCATTATTTAAAGTCGTGTTTATAGCTGAGACATCCATCATATCGTAGAAATCTGTTTCTTGGCTATTGCAAGAAGCACTATCTGAGCACACTGGATTTAACCAGATATCTGTTGCGTCTTTTCCATTGACGTCATTGACAAGTTGTATTGATTTTAATGTTAATGAAAAACCTGAAAGAGTACTGAGTAGACTTAAGTTGGTATCATTTGCAAATTGTATTGTTGCTTTTGCTCTGACTTCTTCGTCCTCTCCACAGTTGGTTAAAAACAAAAGGAAAGATAATAAAATAATTTTCACACTTACACTCCATCGTTTTAACATTCAACCTGTAAAGCATATCGAGGATTTTGGGTGAAATGTTTAAAATTGGTGTGTTTTTTTATTTGTTGATCTGATTTAAAAATTCCGTAAAGTACTGATTGAATTTGATATTTAGATAGGGAAAGAAATAACTCCAACATCTTGCAAACAATGGAGCATATCTTTGAAATAAATATCAACCATCTCTTTCCCGGAATTTGATCAGGTGTTACCTCAAAGTGATGGGCATCATCGCCTCATTTTGATCTTGGACGACTTGGCACCCTTTACTTCTGAGGTCTTGAACAGTTATCGCAACCCACAAACCAGGGGTCGAAATAGAATTGATCGTTGGTCATTTATTTCAGCATTTATTGCGCAAAAGGTTCTTAAAATACCAACTGTAAAAGCATTATTGGAAAGACTACCCATGGACAAAACATTGCAAAGAATGTGCAAATTCAAACTGACAGGAAACGACCCTGTGAGGCTACTTTCTCTAATGTTTTTAATACTTTTTCAGAATTGGGAATTACAGAAAAAGTCCATGGGAAATTTGCATAGCAAGGCAAAGCTTTATTTACACACTCATAGATATCAAATATTGCTTTAAAAAGCGGATTTATCAACTTTGCAAAACTCTTAACGCGTAAATAAAATCATCTAATGCCATATCTTCAAAATTGCAAGATGACTTGGCTCATAATGTAAGCCGGGATGCTACAGCAATTGAAATAAGAGAAAAAACCGCAAAAAAACATAAGAACAAAAATGAAAACCAAAAAAAACGGCGAGTTCGACCTAAAAAAGGAGATGAACAACCAAAAGCGCTTTCTAAAGTTGAGCAACAGCTAAAAATGACCCAGGAGCAAAAATTAAATTCACTCCCTAGCTTTTATGATAAAGGTTGTAAGAAAAACTCCCAAGGCAACAAAGATTATTGGATAGGTTACAAACTTCATATAGACACAATTGATGGAGATATCCCAGTCTTTACAGTTCTGACACCTGCTTCAGTTCATGACAGCCCAGCATCTACCCCCTTGGAAGAGATGACTTCTCAGAGAGTCAATAGTCTTTATTCATTGATGGACGCAGCATATGATTCTGCCGCAATTAAATCTCAAATTAGAGATAAGGGTAAAGTGCCGGTTGTTGACCACAACCCAAGAAGAGATGAGAAAATAAAGATGCCTCCTCCTGAAAAAGAAAGATATAAAGCTCGCTCATCTTCAGAACATGTAAACAGTTATTGAAAGATGCATTTGGAGAAAGAGAGTTAAGAGTAAGGGGAGCCAAAGAAGTCATGATATCACTGAGCCTAGGCCTGCTTGTCATGGCCTCACAACAGCTCATGAAACTTTAAGTTGCCGGTTGAATTCACACCTTTTAGGGATTGGTGC
>JBGCEP010000014.1:0-92459 GCA_045106415.1 Oligoflexales bacterium
TGCTTTGGCTTTGGCTTTGGCTTTGGCTTTGGCTTTGGCTTTGGCTTTGGCTTTGGCTTTGGCTTTGGCTTTGGTGTTGGTGTGGTTTTGGCTTTGACTTCTGTGTTTTTTTTTATTTCATAAGGTTTTGGAGTGGTGAAAGACAGCGTTACGCCTAGCAATAAGTGAGCAAAGATAGATAGATAAAGAGCTATGGCTTTGGCTGACATAAATCCTCCAGAAGTAATCACACACGTTATCGGTTTCTAGGTTGGTTTTCTTCATATGAATCATTTAAAGATATTTAATATTAGATTGTTACATTTTAAGTTTCCCTTTTTTTGTATTTTGTCTTTTCTAAATTATGGACATAAGTTGTTGAAATTTGATCATACTCTTTGCGAGATAGAGAGAATCAGCTATGCTGACAAAGAGACGTCGTCAGTTCCATATTCAAGCCTTAAGAGTTTATAAAAAATCTTTTATGGGCAGTTCTGGCATCCGATTGCTAACTTTGAGCGGGTGAGAAGCTTGTGATTCGTATCAAAAATGGTCTTAATATTCCTCTGCTTGGATCTCCAAGTTCTCAAGTGGATGAAGGCGCCAAAGTCCGCACAGTTGCTGCGTTAGGAGTGGACTTTATTGGCATGAAACCAACGATGGCGGTGAATCCTGGGGATCAAGTCAAAATCGGGCAAAAACTTTTTGAATGCAAAAAGAACCCAGGTTTGATCTTTACTTCGCCAGCAGCTGGGACGGTGAAGTCAGTTAAACGAGGTGAAAAAAGAGCGTTTCAACTCATTGATATTGATGTTGCTGAAACAGAAGAACATGTAGAGTTTCAAAATTACAGTGGCAAGAATGTTTGTGACCTCGATGAAGCTCAAATCCGTGCGTTACTCATAGAGTCGGGTTTGTGGACTGCTTTTCGAAGTCGGCCTTTTGAAAAAACTGTATCCATCGATGGGACTACGGAAAGTATTTTTGTCACCGCTATGGATACCAATCCGCATGCTCCTGATGCTTCTATTGTTCTGCAGGGCCGAGAATCAGATTTTGAGAGTGGGTTACAAGCTCTGGCGAAACTGTGCTCGAAAAAGGTTTTGGTTTGTCATGCTGGAAAAGTGTCGATTCCACAAATTGATAAAGTTGAAAATCATGTTTTTGATGGAGTGCATCCAGCTGGAAATGTTGGGACACATATTCATTACCTCGATCCTGTGAATCCGAGTAAGCATGTGTGGCATATCTCTTATCAAGATGTTGTCGCCGTAGGAAGCTTGATAACAACGGGCAAGCTTGATTTACAGCGTGTTGTCACTTTGGCAGGTCCTCTTGTGAAAAATCCTCGTTATTTAAAGACAAGGCTTGGTGCTTGTCTTGATGATTTGACT
This sequence comes from Oligoflexales bacterium, assembly GCA_045106415.1. Classification (GTDB taxonomy): domain Bacteria; phylum Bdellovibrionota_B; class Oligoflexia; order Oligoflexales; family Bog-1112; genus JBGCEP01. The sequence goes on from JBGCEP010000014.1 coordinate 1,374, forward strand.
CAAGGTGAGCTTGACGAATCATGTCCAGTAAGAGTGATCTCTGGATCTGTTTTGCATGGGCGTACAAGAGATGATGTCTTTAAATATTTAGGGCGTTACGCCACTCAAGTGAGTGCGGTAGAAGAAGATCGAAAGCGAGAGTTTTTAGGTTGGCATACTCCGGGGTGGGATCGTTTTTCTGTAAAAAATATTTATCTTTCAAAGTTAAGATCGGGGCTGAGGTTCGCAATGACGAGTTCAACTCACGGTTCTCCTCGATCTCTTGTGCCTTTAGGAGCGTTTGAGAAAGTAACTGCTTTAGATATTTTACCCACGCAATTGTTGAGAGCTCTTTTGTCGAGAGATACAGAAAGTGCGCAGGACTTAGGGTGTTTAGAACTGGCAGAAGAAGATGTTGCTCTTTATACTTTTGTCTCGACAGGCAAAACAGATTTTGGACCTGTGCTTCGAGAAAATTTGACTACTATTGAAAAGGAGGGCTAGATGAAGGCTTTGCGGCAATTTTTAGATGCTCAGCATAAGCATTTCGTCAAAGGTGGAAAACTTGAAAAGTTATACCCTTTATATGAAGCTGCTGATACTTTTCTTTATACCCCAGGTGAAGTGACTCAAGGTTCTGTGCATGTTCGTGATGGCATTGACCTTAAAAGAGCTATGGTGACAGTTGCCATGGCTTTAGGGCCGTGCATTTTTATGGCGATGTATAACACAGGATTTCAAGCAATGGCTGCTATGGAGTCACTAGGCAATATGACTGTAGGGGGATGGCGCGGAGACCTTTTTCATGCTTTAGGTTTTCAGGTCGCTTCGAATAATTTTCTCTCTTCTGTGGTGTTAGGTGCTCTTTATTTTGTGCCGGTCTTTCTTGTTACCAATATTGTAGGTGGCATGTGGGAAGGGCTGTTTGCTTCTGTAAGAGGTCATGAAATTAATGAAGGATTTCTTGTTACAGGCCTCTTGTTTCCTCTGACTCTTCCTCCGTCAATCCCACTATGGCAAGTTGCGTTGGGTGTTTCATTTGGTGTTGTCATAGGAAAAGAGATTTTTGGTGGAACAGGAAAAAACTTTTTGAATCCAGCTTTAACAGCTCGAGCATTTTTGTTTTTCGCCTACCCAGCACAGATATCTGGGAATGCTGTTTGGACAGCTGCTGATGGTTTTAGTGGCGCAACTCTTTTGGGACATGTTGCTGAACAAGGCATGAGTGAAATGCCTTATTCATGGCTCGATGCTTTCTATGGTTTTGTGCCTGGTTCTATGGGTGAAACATCTGCTTTGGCTTGTCTTTTAGGTGCAGGCTATCTTTGTCTGACAGGTATTGGTTCGTGGAGAATTATGCTGAGTATGACGATCTCAACAATTGGGTTTGCTGCTCTCCTTAATGGTATTGGAAGTACTACGAATTTTATGTTTGAAATGACTCCAGCATGGCATTTAGTGGCTGGAGGCTATGCTTTTGGTTGTGTATTTATGGCAACTGACCCTGTGAGCGCTGCTATGACAAGGGTAGGGCAGTTTTTCTATGGAGCCTTGATTGGTTTTATGGTGATTTTAGTTCGAGTGATTAACCCTGCGTTTCCAGAGGGCGTGATGTTAGCAATACTTTTTGGCAATGTCTTTGCTCCACTCATTGATTATTTCGTTGTGAATGCGAATATCAAAAGAAGGAAGGCTAAATATGCATAAAGATAGTGTAATGGGAACTATCGGAGTTGCAGCACTGCTTTGTATTGCGTGTTCTCTGATGGTTTCAACAGCTGCTGTTGTTTTAAAAGAAAAACAAGATTTGAATAAGCAGTTGGATGTAAAGAAAAATATCCTTCTTGCAAGTGGGTTGCTAAAAAGCACAAAAGTTTCTGCTGAAGAGGTGCTTGAAGCGTATAAGTCAATTCAAGCAGAGGTTGTGAATTTAGAAACAGGTGAAGTTGTTTCTGACATGGCAGCAGAAGATTTTGATCAAAGAAAAGCAAGAAAAGATCCTAAAACAAATAAAATGATTCATTCTCAAATGGATACAGCTGGAATTAAAATCCGATCACGTTATTCGACTGTATATAAAGTAATGAAAGGTGATGAAGTGACGATGTTGATCTTGCCTGTAAATGGAAAGGGGCTGTGGTCGACATTGTATGGTTTTGTTGCTTTAAAGCCAGACACAACCACGTTGGCAGGTATTGGCTTTTATGAGCATGGAGAAACCCCTGGTTTGGGTGGTGAAGTTGATAACCCATTGTGGAAAAATCAATGGAAAGGGAAAACTGCGCTAGATGAAGATTTTAACCCTGTCATTCAAGTGCAAAAGGGCCAGGTTTTGCCAGATGACCCGAAAGCTCATACGAAGGTAGACGGACTTTCAGGAGCAACGATTACTGCAAATGGTGTCACAGGTTTAGTGCAATACTGGCTGGGGCAAGACGGTTTTGGGCCGTATCTTAATCATTTTCGTGCATCTCGCTCTTGAAAGGTTACAACAATGAGCTCTATTAAAAGTGCTGTTTTTGATCCTTTGCTTAAAAACAACCCTATTGCCTTACAGATTTTAGGAATTTGTTCAGCTCTTGCTGTGACAACTAAAATGGATAAGGCGTTAGTGATGTGTTTAGCTGTGACAATCGTAACAGCTTGTTCTGGATTTTTTGTGAGTTTGATTCGCAATCATATTCCATCGAGTATCCGTATTATTGCGCAGATGACAATTATTGCTTCTTTAGTCATTGTGACAGATCAGGTTTTAAAAGCATTTGTTTATGATGTAGCAAAAGAGATGTCTGTATTCATTGGTTTGATTATCACAAACTGCATCGTAATGGGGAGAGCCGAAGGCTTTGCAATGAAAAATGGACCTATCCTCAGTTTCTTAGACGGATTAGGCAATGGCATCGGTTATAGTATCGTTCTAATTTTCGTTGCTTTTTTTAGAGAGCTTTTTGGTACAGGAAAACTTATGGGAGTGACAGTTCTAGCTCCTATAAATGAAGGTGGATGGTACCAGACCAACGGTTTGATGTTATTAGCGCCGAGTGCTTTCTTTTTAATTGGCTTCTTTATTTGGGGGCTAAGAACCTTGAAACCTGAACAAGTTGAAGAAGAATAGGAGTTTTTATGTTGGAGCATTATCTTAGTCTTCTGGTGAAGTCTATTTTTATAGAAAATTTAGCTTTAGCTTTTTTTCTAGGTATGTGTACGTTTTTGGCTGTTTCTAAGAAAGTATCAACAGCAATTGGTCTTGGTATTGCTGTTATTGTTGTGCAAACCGTGACCATACCTGTAAATAACTTACTGTATCGATACCTTCTTCAGGAAAATGCACTGAGTTGGGCGGGGCTTGAAGGCTATGATTTAAGTTTTCTTGGGTTAATTTGTTATATCGGTGTGATTGCCGCTATGGTGCAAATCTTAGAAATGACATTGGATAGATATTTTCCAGCTCTTTATAATGCTCTTGGAATTTTTCTTCCTCTTATAACTGTGAACTGCGCTATTTTAGGTGGTTCTTTGTTCATGGTGGAAAGGGATTATAATTTCACAGAATCTGTCGTCTTCGGGTTTGGGTCTGGTACGGGTTGGGCTTTAGCTATTATGGCGTTGTCCGGGATTATTGAAAAGCTTAAGTATTCTGACTCACCAAAAGGTCTACGAGGACTTGGGATGACATTTATGGTCGTTGGTTTGATGTCTTTAGGTTTTCTCGCTTTTTCTGGTATCCAGCTGTAATTTTACAAAACAAATGAATAGACCATCTATGTTGGGGGTTTCATGGAACAGATTCTAATCAGTGTCGGAATGTTCACAGGTGTGATTGTTACGCTGGTTTGTATCATTCTTTTTGCAAAGTCAAAGCTTGTGGCTTCGGGTGATGTTTGTATTAGCATCAATGGTGAAAAAGATATTAAAGTCCCTGCAGGTGGGAAGCTTTTAAATGTATTGGCTGATCATAAGCTGTTTGTTTCGAGCGCTTGTGGTGGTGGTGGGACGTGTGCTCAGTGTAAGGTTAAAATTTTTGAGGGTGGTGGAGATATCCTTGAAACGGAAACCTCGCATATTACAAAAAGAGAGGCCCGTGAGGGGGAACGATTATCATGCCAGGTTGCTGTTAAACAGAACATGAAAATTGAAATCCCTGAAGAAGTCTTCGGTGTGAAAAAATGGACATGTACAGTGCGTTCCAATGAAAACGTAGCTACTTTCATCAAAGAGCTTGTGCTGGAGCTTCCTAAAGGGGAACATGTACCGTTTCGAGCTGGTGGTTTTATACAAATTGAACGTCCAGCTAATCTTGATATTGATTTCAAGAATTTTGATGTTGAACAAGAATACCGAGAAGATTGGGATAAATTTAATTTATGGCAATACCGTTCAAAAGTGAATGAAGAAACGATACGCGCTTATTCGATGGCGAATTACCCAGAAGAAGAAGGCATTATTATGCTGAATGTTCGTATTGCAACTCCACCGCCGCAGGTGAAAACTGCGCCTCCAGGAATCATGTCTTCTTATATCTTTGATTTAAAGCCAGGAGATCCCGTTGTGATTTCTGGGCCTTTTGGTGAGTTTTTTGCTCGTGATACAGAAAAAGAAATGATCTTTATCGGAGGGGGTGCAGGAATGGCTCCGATGAGATCTCATATTTTCGATCAATTTCGTCGCATTAAAACAAACCGTAAAACAACATTCTGGTATGGAGCTCGTTCTAAGCGTGAGATGTTCTATGTTGAGGACTTTGAAGCTATTCAAAAAGAAAACGAGAACTTTACATGGCATTGTGCTTTGTCAGACCCTTTGCCTGAAGAGAACTGGGATGGTTATAAAGGATTTATTCACCAAGTTTTATACGATGAATACTTAAAAGATCATCCAAATCCAGAAGATTGTGAATACTATCTTTGTGGGCCTCCAATGATGAATCAATGTGTGATTGATATGCTGGTTGGTATCGGAGTCGAGCGAGACGATATTATGCTTGATGACTTCGGTGGCTGATTACTAAATTTTACTTGATAGTGATTTAAAAAAACTCTGACCGTTTATCCGGTCAGAGTTTTTTAATATATGCTATCTTGAAAATTTAGATCCTACAGGGGAAAAGAGAGCAGGTATGAAATGGGTTGTTTTTTTATCTTTTGTTTTTAATCTTTCTTGTAGTAGGCCTCAAAAGATAAAGGTGATCTCTATCACAGGAGGCACTATGGGAACATATTATTCAGTGAAATATGTTCCAGATCAAAAACTTTTGAGTGTCAATGAAGTACAAGGGGTTGTTGAACACGTCTTGGAAGTTGCAAATCAACAAATGTCGACATATCGCCCGGAATCTGAGATATCGAAATGGAATCAAAGTGCTCATGGAGGAAAAGTATCTCCATGGTTTTTTCAAGTAGCTTCTTTCTCACTCTTGTTAGCAGAGAAAACACATGGTGTATTTGATCCTACAGTGGCACCTTTTGTAAATGCCTGGGGATTTGGTCCTGATGAAAGAACTCAAGAACCATCAGATAAGTCTTTGAAGAGAACTCTGCAAAAAACAGGCTATAAAAATATTATCGTGGATGAAAAAACGAGAACTCTTATTAAAAAACAACCAGAAGTTCAATTGGACTTATCATCAACAGCAAAAGGGTCTGCTGTTGATAAAGTATCTGAGGCTTTAATGTTTTTGGGTCTTGTAAATCATTTTGTTGATGTAGGTGGAGAAATTAAGGCTGCAGGTGTTAAGCTTCAAGGCCAAAAATGGGTTGTAGGAATTGAAAAAGCAAACGGAGATAAACAAGTTCAACTCAGCTTGCCTTTGGAATCTAAGGCTATTGCTACGTCGGGAAATTATCGAAATTTTTATGAAAATTCTCAAGGTGAGATTCGGCATCATACAATTCACCCTAAAACAGGAAAACCTATTGAAAGCGTTTTTACTTCTGTTTCTGTTGTCTCAGATACTTGTATGGAAGCAGATGGGTTAGCTACAGCTTTTATGGTCATGAGTGAGAGTGAAGCCCAAGAATATATAGAAAAACATCATGTTATTGTTTTTTTAGTGTATAAAAATATGAAGAACAAAATTCTAGCGTCGGCGGGTTTCAAAAAATTCTATGGGAAAGCACTATGAATTATTTTTTTCTTTCAATGATCATTATTGGTGTCGCCATTCTGGGAATGTCTCTTGGTGTTATCTTTCAAAAAAAGCCTTTAAAAGGTTCATGTGGTGGTCTTAATAAAGTCATGGGTGATGACTGTGATTTTTGTGATGAAGAAAAAAAGAAAGAATGCCACTCTAGATATAAAGATAAAAAATAAAATCAGCGCTGAAGATTAAACATAAAAGTAGTGTCTCATGTGATGCGTATTTTAATTGTTTTGGCCTCTAAATGGCTAGGCATCTCAGTTCATAAATTTTCTATATTCAAAAGAATTTTTTCATTCCCAACCCTGAATGTGGAGCATTTTCATGATAATCGCGATATCACTGAGGAAGTAGCTGAAGAACAGTGCCTGCGTCATATCAGTCAGAAGTGTATTATGCATAATCACGCTTAGATGTAGTAGCGATGAAAGTTTCAGACATACATTAGATTCAAGGATGTACGTTGCCGTGAAACAGCTTGTTAGATTTAATTGAGTCCTAATTTTACTGTCTCTAAAGCTTTATAGATTGAATCTTTATCGGATAAAAATTGAATTTATCATAAGTGTGAAAGCGATGTTCAACGCCCCTTAGCATGAGTTCTTGGATATCGAGAGCTCGCATAGGCGCTTTTCTTGCCACATACGGGAGGCATTTTTTATCGTGACCATCTAAAACGAATGTAACGTAGACTTTTTCTCCGTTAAAATACTTAATTTCATAGGCGTCAGAGCATCAACATGTATTTGAGTGTAGCGTGACAATCTAACCTATCTTTGGATGGGTTCTGCGTGGGAGTGAGGATTTTTTAATCAATAAGCCGTTGATGTCTATAATGCAATAGATGCGTTTTTTATTAAGCTACCTCATATCTTACTCTAGATGCTTCTTACACTCAGCACCTTTGTTGCATTTTTATACCTAGCCTTGATGATGTTGTTTACCTCGTTAAGAATCGATTCATTTTCTGTTTTTTAATAATGTTTCATACGACCTCCTGGTGTGTTCCAGTAAATCGCATCTTCCGATATTTTGAAGATGCTGCATATTTTCTTCTTACTCATTTTTATTCTTTAATTTTTTTAACGACTTCTTTTACTGTTTAACATCTTCTTTTACTGTTTAACATCTTCTTGCGGTGTTTTTTATAGATTTCCTTTGCAGTTTCAAGAATCATTTTGTCCACAATCAAGTCTCTAACATCTTTTTTAAGTGATTGTTTTCTTCTTTTAACTTATCAAGTTCGTTTAGATTATTTTGATAATCTATCATTTTTTGAGTTGCTCTTTACTTATCATTCTCTTCCATTTGTAGATTGTTATGGGGTGTATACCATGTTTTCTTGCTAGGTCAGAATGAGCTAGAAGACTAGAGTTAAGCTCTTCTAAGGTTTCTTGTTTTTGACGGTTTGAGAAATATCCTCTCTTTTATCTTGTCTGATCTGGGTCTATTTGGGCTTCCCCTCGTTATTGGAGGTGTCTAGGTCAAATGGGGGCCATGTTCAAAGGTTAGTTTTATTTTCTAATTTCTTATTGTTGATTTTTTGAAAAACCGGAAGATTGAAGAGCGATACGGAGTTTATAGGAAAAAGGTGCCGGTCCTATTTTGCATAAGCCGTTGTTACCATAGTCAGTGGACGTTTAGATGAATGATATGAGCTAGTGTAAAGTTTCTTAAAAAAGCTCCGATCAATCTGGTATAGCATCGTTCAAAATTTATGTGGCAATCGGGAGCTCGCGCTATGAATCAACCTGGAGATCCAAACTTCGATCAAGGTTCTCAAACAAACCCTTTTACAGCAGACTTAAAGGGTGAGTTTGGTAGTAATTTTGGGACTGGCACAAATGCAGTGTCTCAAATTTTTAAGGAAGGTGGCTTTGCTGGAGACCAACGTACAAAAACCTTGTTAGGGGTTGGTGCTGTTGTGTTGGTGGCTGCGGTTGCCTACTTCGTTATGGGTACCGGTGGGGAGGATCCCTATGGAGCCTATGTTGAAGATGAAGAGTTAAGTGATGCAGGCTTTCCTGAAGAAGATGATGATTTTGATGATGGTGGCAATAATGCCATGGATGAAAAAGACAAGAAAGATGACGTTGCAGCTTCTCAAAAAGATGGTGAAAACTCACTGGAAGATAACTCAAATGATTTCGACAACGACTTTGATAACAGCAATAATTTTTCAAATGAAAATTATAATGCAGAGCCATCTGCAACAGCTGTAAGTTCAGCCCCTAGGTTGAGTTCAAGGCCATCTGTATCTTCTTTGGGAACCTCGGCGCCTGTGCTTATGGCTCCTGCAGATGGTTTAATGAGAACGTATGATGATGCAATGTCACACCCAGAATTCACGTGGTCTGGTGGGGGAGGCCGTATTGCTTTTTCTCGGTCGGCGGATATGAGTGTGATTGAGGTAGAAGAGAGAGTGAGAGAATCTTCCCATCAATCACGTCAACTCTCTCCAGGTCAATGGTATTGGCGAGTTGAAAATCGTTTTGGTGTCAGTGATATACGCTCATTTACGATTTTGCCTCCTATGATACGTAATACTGTTCTCTCTCAACCTCAAGAGGGTGGATCTTTAGCTGGTAATGGTGGTGTGGTTCAATGGACAGGGTCGTCGCGAGTTGCTTATTATAGAGTCGAATTAAGCTCTGGCAGTTGGGCGAACCCTCAATATCGTTTTTCAACAGCAGGAACTCAGCTTGGTGTTGAAGGAATCCAGCCTGGGCAATATCAGCTAAGAGTTGGTGCTTTTTCTGAAGTATCAGGTCGCTTCGAGTATACAGCACCAATTCAAGTCTCTGTTGAATAAATATGATTTAAATAAAAACTTTGAGATCAGCTCCTTCATCTTGAGGGAGCTTTTTTTGATTGTTCCTTGATCTTGCGTGTGAGTTCTTTTAACTTCGAGATCTATTCGATAAATGAGGTCATCATGACGACAAAATCAGAAAAAATCTTTGAACAAGCTTGTAAGCTTATGCCAGGGGGAGTCAGTTCTCCTGTGCGAGCCTATAGAGCAGTGAAGGGCCTTCCTCCTGTTATTCGTAAAGCGGAAGGATCCCGTATTGAGGATGAAGATGGCCGCTCTTATATTGATTATGTGGGAAGTTGGGGAGCGGCTCTCGTCGGACACGCTCACCCTGAAGTGTTAGAAGCTGTTCAGTCTGCGGTTGTGAATGGTTTGAGTTTTGGAGCCCCTACACTCAGAGAAAATCAACTTGCAGAAAAATTAATCTCAGCATTTCCTGCTATGGAGCAAATTCGATTTGTTTCAACCGGGACTGAAGCTTGTATGTCGGCTATTCGTTTAGCACGAGGCTATACTCAGCGTGGGAAAATTGTGAAGTTTGATGGTCACTATCATGGTCATGCTGACTGTTTGTTGGCTAAGGCTGGCTCTGGGGTCATCACGCTTGGTCTGCCTGACAGCCCAGGTGTCCAAGCCGCCGCAACGCAAGATACACTGATTGTACCGTTTAATGACATTGCTGCAGCTGAGGCTGTCTTTCAAGAGCATGGTGATGATATAGCTGCTGTTATTGTAGAGCCGGTTGCTGGTAATTGTGGAATGATTCCACCAGTCGAAGGTTACCTACAGGCTTTACGTCGTATGACAGAAAACTCTGGGTCATTATTGATTTTTGATGAAGTTATGACTGGGTTTCGTGTTGCTTGGGGTGGTGCGCAGGTATTGTATGATATTCGTCCTGATTTAACGTCACTTGCAAAGGTGATTGGAGGAGGAATGCCTTTAGCTGCTTATGGAGGGCGCAAAGAAATTATGCAGTGTCTGGCTCCTGTAGGGCCTGTTTATCAAGCAGGAACTCTGTCGGGGAACCCTGTGGCGACAGCGTGTGGTTTGAAAACGTTAGAGGTCATTGAAAAAAACGTCGATTATAGCAAGCTTCAAGCATATGGCGAAAAGTTTATTAGTGGCCTGAAGCAGGAAGCATTGGCGGTGGGTCATATGGTCCAAGGGCAAGCCATTGGTGGAATGATGGGATTTTGTTTTTCAAAGATCCCTGTTCATTCTTATGAGGATGCCTCAAAAAATTCTCAAGATGTTTTTCAAACATTTTTTCATGGGATGTTGAAAAGGGGTGTTTATTTAGCGCCATCAGCATTCGAGGCTGGGTTCATTTCTCTAGCCCATAATCAAGCAGATCTTGAAGAAACCTTAGCTGCGATACGAGCAACTTTTCAAGAAGATATTGCAGTAAATCACCCTAGATAGCTTTCTGTTGTGAAAAGAGTGTGTTGATAAATTCAGAATTCTGATAAAAAACTTTCTTTTACCGCCTTAGGCGGCATAAGGAATCTTTTTAATTTTAAAGGAAAAATTTTGCAAAACTCTAAAATTGGTTGGATTCCATTTTTTAATTTGCATCCAATGCGATGCGAATTAAGAAAAGATAGCTTCCCTCATTTGCAGTCAGGCCTCCCGGTTGAAGTGAACCAAATGCTGCATAGAGGAGAGGTGCCTTTAGCTCCTTGTTCAAGCGTGTGTCTTTTAACCTCTCCAGGTAATGAGATAGCAATGCCAATTGGCGTGACGACACGTGGTGCAGCCGATAGCGTGTATTGGGGGCTTTCTGATGAAAATGCTGTGTGGGATCAAGTTGTTGAAGAACGTATCCTTGTCTTGAGAGGGCTTTTTTCTGATGTGCGAGCACGTCATGGCTCAGACGCGCGTTTTATGGGCCCAGAGCTGTGGAAAAAAGTGCGAGAATTGCCTCCCATACAAATGCCTCGTCCAAGGTTGGTTCTTACTCCTGCATCAGCTGCGAGTGCTATGCTTTCAAAAATTTTATATGAAATGATTTTTGGATATGAGCTTGATGATCTTCCAAGAGAAAAACCAGGTCGCCAGCTTGAGTTGTTGATTGGTGATGAAGCCATGCGCAAAAAACCTCAATTTCGATCGGTTTTGGACTTAGGAGAGCTTTGGTTCCGAATCACTCAGCTTCCCTTTGTCTTTGCTGTGTGGCAGAGCCGAGGAGTTGTTCAGCACTCATGGAAGCAAAGAATTTTTGAAGCGGCTGAAAAAGCTGAAGCTCGCATGACAATTGAACCAGCTTACTATTATCCAGATATGATGCCTCTGGATCAAACATATCAACCACTTGATTTAGCGAGATACTGGAAAAAAATTCGCTACCGACTGGGTGCAGAAGAATTACAAGGTTTGATGTTATATTTGTGTTTGGTTCGCTCTCGATTTGCAAATCTCTCAACAGATGCAACTGCAATTAAATTGATGAAATGGCAAGAGTTAAGCACTCGAGTTGCGCAAAAGCATCATTTGAACGCATCGTCGTTGAATTAAAGATCCGTTGCCCTTTTTATTCATCTGCCATAAATAATGATTTTTATGGGAGACGTAAGAGTGTTGTGCGGATATTTTGTGTTTTGGAGCATTTTATGGGTTTATTTAAAACCAACAAAAGATAAAGTGAGCGATCCTATAGCGTCACTATTCGAAGCAAAGCTTTCTTTTGTCACTCAGACAGGGGCTCCTAGTCATGCTATGTCTAAAATTTTTTATGATATTGCTCAAAAAACACACCGTTCATCAGCTATAGATGTATTGCCTCGTTTTGAATATGCGCTTCAAGAATTTAGTGATCAAACCCTCCAAAATCAAAAAATTAAGGACCATAAAATTTATTTTATGGTCCGAATGTTTTTCTTACAATTTTGTAGCTTCTTTTTTGTTTTTTTCCTATACGGTAGTAAAATTCAGTACCCAGTTTTTTTTCTCATTCACGGTGTGTTGACGGTGTTGAGCCTTGTTGTTTTAGAAGTACTTATACCTCGTTCCATAAAAATCTCACCTGAGCATCTTTTTAAAAGCATTGTCTTAGGTGAACGTTTTGAAAAAATTCCTTTGATGAAAACCCTAAGTGAACGAGAACGTTTTTTTGGAGTTGATACAGAGAAGGAAAAAGCAGAAGTATGGAAGTATGAGAAAAGGAAAGAGTATCAGCTGTGGTTAATGTCTTGGAAGCTTTTTGAAGGTTGGTATTGTCTTTTTGAATTGATGACTTTTATATGCGCATCGTCTTGTTGGTTTTTTGGTGGGATTTCTTTCAAAATGTCATCATGGATATATTTTGAAAATATTTGGTAAGAAAGAAATCGTTGATATCGCAGGCTTCAGAACGTTTTTTGAAGGTGTAGTAAAATATTCCAGCCTGTTGATACTCGTTGAAAACTGTAATAGACGCTAAAATCTATCATGAGTCAGCTGTTTGTGGTTTTGAAGGAGCTTGTATGTGGAAAGTTATTCTTATGAGTTTATGGCCGTGGTGTGCATATGGAGCTCAAATTTCAGAGTTCGAATCTCAGCTTAACAATGTTTTTGCAGCAGTTAATCGACCTTTGGCGAGTTTTTTGTTCTTTTCAGATCATCCACTGCAGCTTCCTTTGATTTTAGTTGTCATGTTGACCGGGGGCGTTGTTCTTACGCTTAGGATGAAGTTTGTTAATGTGCGTTTATTTAAACACGCCATTGATGTGGTTCGAGGCCGCTTTGATGATCCAAACCATGTGGGAGAGGTTACGCATTTTCAAGCTTTGACTTCTGCTCTTTCAGCTACCGTGGGCTTGGGGAATATTGCAGGGGTTGCAATTGCTGTTTCTTTGGGCGGTCCTGGTGCTGTTTTTTGGCTTTGGGTTGTTGCTTTTTTTGGTATGAGTATGAAGTTTACTTCTTGCACTTTTGCTCAGATGTACCGAAGAGTGAATCCTCAAGGTCGAGTTCTTGGTGGGCCTATGGTCTACCTTGAAGAAGGCTTCCGAGAAAGCGGAGTTATAGGTTCAGCTTTTGGTCTGATTTTAGCGAGAATTTTTGCAGTTATGGCTATCTTCGCCTCTTTTGGTGGAGGCAATCTTTTTCAAGCGAATCAAGCATTTGAGCTTTTGGAAACAGAGTTCGTTGTGTTCCAAGGGTCTGGACTGATTGTGGGTTGTGTTCTTGCTTTTTTTGTTGGAATTGTCCTTGTCGGTGGAGTGACTCGTATTGGAGAAGTGACCTCTAAGCTGGTTCCTCTGATGTGTGGTCTGTACTGTTTAGGGTGTTTAGCTGTTTTGAGTGCAAATATTTCTGCGATACCAGATGCTTTCTATGAAATTTTTAAACAGGCTTGGTACCCCCAAGCTATGTGGTCAGGGGGATTCATAGGGGTATTGATTCAAGGGATTCGCCGCGCTTCTTTTTCAAATGAAGCAGGTGTAGGATCTGCTGCTATCGCGCATGCTGCTGCTAAAACTGATGAGCCAGTTCGAGAAGGGGTTGTTGGGATGCTAGGCCCTTTTATTGATACCCATATTGTTTGTACGATGACGGCTTTAACGGTTATTGTTTCCGGAGCTTATCTTGAACCAGCTTTAGTTGGGAAAGGAGCTGCTCTGACAGCTTATGCCTTCTCAACTGTTGGGCCATTTTTGGCGTCAGTTTTATCTATTATTGCAGTTGTTTTTGCATACTCGACTATCCTGTCTTGGAGCTATTACGGGGAGAAAGGTGTAGAATACCTTTTTGGAGAGAAAGGTATTTTGCCTTATCGAATATTGTATGTTCTGGTTGTTATTATGGGGCCAGTGGTTTCGTTACAGAATGTGATCGATTTTTCAGATATGATGCTTCTTTCCATGGCTTTCCCAAATATTATTGGCATGCTTTTTCTGTCAAAACAAGTGTCTCAAAAGTTAGAATCGTATATGGTGACATATAAAAAATTAGAGAGGTCGAATTGACGAAGACCCTTGTTTTATTAAGGCATGGTGAAGCTGCTTCAACAGTGCCTGGTTATCGAGATTATGATCGAAACCTCACGAAAACAGGATGTGAGCAGGCTAAAAAAGTATCTTCTTTTTTAGCGGGCTTTTCTTTGCCACCTCTTTACGCATATGTGAGCTCAGCATGTCGAACTCAAGAAACATATGGATATTTAAGTGTAAATCTTGTGCATAATACTCTGTCTTCAAAGCGACTTTATGAGGGGACGGTTGAAGATGTTCGAGAACTTCTTTTGGATACGCCGGACGCAGAGCAAGCCGTGCTGGTCGTGGGGCATAATCCCACGATTTCTTGGTTTGCTGAACTCTTAACGCAACAGCCGTTAGAGTTTCATCCGAGTGGCTGTGCCGTCTTAGAATGTGACGGCAACAGCTGGGCGGACGTGGTGTATGATTGTTGGACGCTTAAAGGTGTGAACTCGTCGGTAGGTTCATAGATTATATTTGTCGATTGAGAAGCGATTCGGCTAGGCTTTTTAGATGATTGCGGGCATCTGATGCTGGGAATTTGTCGAGGCGTTTCAGTGCGCGAGTTGTGATCTCAGTCGCTCTTTCTAGTGTTTTATCTGCAGTCTTGTACTTCTCAGTGAGCTGAGCAACCCACTGAATGTCTTCTTTTGAAACAGTTGAAGAAGCTAAAATATTTTGGAATTTTTGAGATTCTTCCGAGTTCATGACATCACGCAGTAAAATGACAGGAAGAGTAATTTTTCCTTCTTTTAAATCAGCTAGGGTCGGTTTTCCGAAGAGATCTTGCTCGCCTTTATAATCTAAAGCATCGTCAATAAGCTGAAAAGCCAACCCTAAGTCCATTCCAAACTCACCGAGTTCAAAACAAAGATTTTCATTGATGTTAGCTAAATACCCAGCACTGGAACAAGCTGCTTTCATGAGAGCTCCAGTTTTGCCTCTGAGAATATGAAAATAAGTCTTTTCTGGCATGCTGACGTTGAAGAGATGCTGGAGTTGCAGCAACTCTGCTTCGCTCATGTGACGAATCGCGGCTGCATATACTTTTACGATAGATAGGTGCCCTGTATTAGCCATGAGTTCACTGGCAGTGGCGTACATTAAGTCTCCGACAAGGATGGTTTCCTCGTCTCCCCATAGACTTTGTGCTGCTGGCTTTCCTCTGCGTATAGGGCTGTTGTCAATGACATCGTCATGAAGAAGGCTTGCTGTATGGACGTATTCACACACAGCGCCCATGGAGATACGATGTGGGCCTTGATAATTTACAAGGTTGCAGCTTAGGAGATATAGAGCTGGTCGGACGCATTTTCCTGGAGCTTGTGTCACATGCTCAATAATTCGCTTCGCCGCCTCAGTTTCACATGGAATGAGTGAAGGTAAAGCTTTCTTAATGGCTTGTATATCGGAGAGAACAGGCTGGAAAGTTTCCGCTAAAGTCTGTTGAGGTGAGTTCATGACTGAAGACGAAGATGTGGTTTGCGGGACTTCAACTTTCACAGAGTTCTCCATAGTTTTTGTTGCTACCATTGGTTGTTTGTGATATTGTTCGCGACTTGAGAATTTTATTGGGTTTTTATCTGTGTTAGATAAACCCTTCTTTCTAGAAATACCTACAGGAAAGCTCCATGGCAAGTCGATTGTCGACCGAGTCATTAAAAAAGGTTTATGACCACGGTCACCAGGGCTTTTTCCGCCGTGAAAAAGACCTTGAAATTCAAAGTGTTCCAGATCTTCAGCAGATTGCTATGCATGACGATAGAGAAAATTTGATCCAAAAATTTTCTGCGCAAAATTTGTACCAGGCGTTTTCTGCTTCTGGGCTGGAAGAGTCTGCTGAAGTTTTTCGGTTTTTAACTTCTGAGCAGTGGACTCGGATTTGTGATTATAGCGTTTGGGTTCAGGATCGTCTCCATCCAGGTGCTATTTTAACGTGGCTAGACTTAGCGCCAAAAGTTGATCGATCTTCTCGTTTTCTTGAACTTGAAGAAGAAGTACAAATTGCTATGCTAAGTGGGCTTGTGCGTATGTTCGAAGCGCATGAGCTTGAAGATATGACAGATGAACATCAAGATCTTTTAACTTGGTTTCCAGGGCGAGAAGCTGCTTATCAGATATTATCGGATGACCCTCAAGTGTGTAGGCAAATCCATGAGCTTATAGATTCTTTAATGCATGACAATATGGCATACACAATGTCCATTCTCATGAACAGCACCTGGTTACCGCCTGGTGAGCAAGAACTTTTGGCAAAGCAGTTTCGTGAAGCTCGTGTCGCTGAAGATGGATTTGTGAGTTGGGATGAAAGTCAACGTCTTTTTGTACGGCTTTCTCCAGAGAGTGTCAGCGGCTATGTCTCAGCCCCAATGACAACATCTTCGGATTTAAAAGGTTGGGCTCATAAAGACTTTTTACAAAGTTTTTTAAAGACCCTTGATGGTGAAAGCCTCGCTTCTTTTATGCTACAGGCGACAACCTTGGCAAACGGATTATGCACAGCTTCTGGTTTAGAGGCTGGGGATGTAAGAGGGCAAAAAAGAATTTTCCGCCACGGAATGGGGCTTGTGTCATTAGGGCTTGAGCAGCTCTCTCATGGTGACTTTGAAAAAGCGGAAGTCTTTTTGCAAAAGACTCATTTGACCCAGTGGTTTCAGGTTGGTTTGTGGTCTATAGGTGAGCTTCAAGATAAGTTACTCCGTTCTATGGAGCGATTCGGTTGTGATGTCCAAAAGATCCGCCGTGCTGGGCACACAGGACGTTTTGGTGTTGCTGTGACCCAAATTGAAAAGAATTTTTTAGATTTTCTTGGCCATGAGAGATGTGAAAAAGCAAAAGCTTTATGGAATCGCTATCCAATGGTAGCTGAGGTTAATGAAGAAGGTCAGATTTATTTCCGTTCTTTAGATGGTCTGCAAGATTACGCTATTCTTGCCCATATGGTTGAAGAATGGACTGCTCTTTTAGAATATATAAAACAATCCTACGCGGGGGATTGTCTTCAATCCCTCGAAGCAATTGCTAAAGACATGTGCTTGCAAGCCATGGGCAGTGGAAGTGACTTTTTAGCAGGTGAAAGCTGGATTTCTGGCTTGGATTCACATTATTTGCAGCCTGTTTTTCTTTCCGCGCTGCAAGATTTGAGAATGGCTTTCGAGGAAAAAAATAGTAAAAGAGGTGGTGGATGACGTTTTCAAAAGATGATGAAAAAGAATTAAGTATTATTATGAATACTCGTTATGCGGCGTGTTTAAATGATCGTCGTTTTCACCTTTCAACCTCTGTTGAAAAGAATACAGTTGCTGCAAAAGTGACGCTGGAAAACTCGGATCAATCTTTTCATTACCCAGTTGAAGCTCGAATGATGATAAGTGAAGACAGCAAGCTTTCTGTGTTTGATGCGACAGCTTGGATTGTTGATGCCATTGATATGTACTTTGATGAATATTTAAATGGTGACGAGTCGACGTTTTTACCTATTGATTGGACGGAATTTTCAACCGAAGGTCACATCTATCAAATGCGAGGGCAAGTTATGAATCGTAAATTGGAAGACCTGGGAGATGAGTGGCTCAAGCTTCATGGAAGTGACGTTGTTGAAGGTGCTGACCATGAGCACGATCATAACTGCTCACACTAAGCTGAAACGCCAAGATTGTCAGCTTCTTCTTCATTTGCGCAGATGTGACTTCCATCTCCATGGTGGATGCTCACGAGATTTCTACCATTTTGTTTTGAGTGGTACAGGGCAGAGTCAGCACGAGCAATGGCTTCTTCTGCTGACTCTTTTTCAACCTGGAGTTGTGCGACTCCAAGACTTACGGTGATTGGAATAGAAATGTCATTGAAGACATAAACAGCTTCAGCTGCGTGCCGTACTTTTTCTGCCATTCGAGCCGCATCTGCTGCTGTTGCAGCAGGTAGGATGGCTAAAAACTCTTCTCCACCATAACGAAATGCAATGTCACTTTTTCTAAAGTTTTCTCGAAAAATTCTTGAGACTTCACGAATAATAAAGTCCCCTGCTTGGTGACCATGTGTATCGTTTACTTTTTTAAAGTGATCGATGTCAGCCATGATAACTGAAATTTGATCCTGCCCGGGTTCTGCAATCACACGTTCTAAGATTTTTGGAAGATGCTCTTCGAAGTAGGTGCGGTTGTAAAGACCTGTGAGTTTATCGGTGACAGCTGCTGAAGATCTGTCTTTATACTTATCTTGAAGATTTGTTTCTGCTGTGACATCTCTTAATAAAAGGAAAACACCAACGGTCTCGTCATCTGAAATTAACGGATAGACACCGATAATCAGATTGAGGTGGTCATTTTCATTTGATTGCCCATGGATTTCATCCAGACGAGTGGGTGAGTTTTTTTCGAGAAGATCTATGATCTTGAGAGGCTCTTGGTTCATATCGAGAGTGAGTAAATCATCGAAAGATTCAGATTTTTTAATGCGATTTGGACGTGTAGCAACTAGCGCTGAAAAAAGTTGGTTAAACTTCACGACTTTTCCAGTGCGATCGACAACGGCATATGCATCAAGCATAGATTTGCAAAAATGCTCATACTGTTTAAAAATGTCGAGGGCCTCAGCCACTTATAACTCCGTTTTATTTAAACTTATGCATTTTCTAACCAACCAAAAAACTCTTCTTCTAATTCTTCCATTTCCATGACCTCCCCGCAGTTTGAGCAAGGGACATCAGGCAGGTCAATATTCATATCTTTTGGAAGATTGGTACCATCTTGAAAGAGCTGCAAGCTGTGATTCTCACAAGAGTCACAAAAATATCCAGCGTAAACAGAATGAATCTTTGCTTGTCCTTTGAAGTTTGGAATCATATTAATTTGGCTGACAACCTCAGGAGTACATTCTTCAAAAGTAACGCTACGGCCGCTTTCTGCTTCTCGAAGAAAGTTAATCCACGCACGAACCCCGCAACTGTTGATTGATGAGACGCTTTTGAAGTTAAAAGTACACGACTTAGCAGGGAGCTGTTCTTTGAGTTGGCCCAGAGCCATTTCTGAGTCTTCATTAATGTCACCACTTAAGATGACTTTGCCAACTTCAGGTGATTCGTTTTCAAAGAGGAAACTCAATTGCATGTCCAACTCCATATCGTCTGACTCGACCTATATTACGGATCGGCCTAGGGTGCTGGAACCTTTAGACTGTAGAGATCTATCCTCTGAAAATAAAAGATTTTTTATTTTCAGAGGATAGTATGGGTGGCAGTCAGAGGGGACTATAGATGCGGGTTTGAGGGTTTGTTGAGATATGGATAGGACCCTAAATAATGAGTTAAAGAAGTGACGAGAGTCTTTCTTTCGTCTGGATCTTTAATATGTATATCCGCCTGTTTACCGTAGGAATCAATGATCTCTTTCATATCATAGTTTCTACATGTTAAAAGCTCGTCAGCACAGTCGCCAGGAGTTAATTTGCTGATTTCCCAGGTCCCGTCAGCCTTGATGTGAACTTCAACTTCATGGATAGCACCGAAAAGATTGTGCTCGTTTGCCAGGCTTTCTTGATAAGCACCGACTAAGAAAAAACCAATATGATACGGATTGCCGTTTGGAGTGTGCAGTTCGAGAGAGTGTTTGATTTTTTGTGTGTCGACAAAACGGTCTAAGCATCCGTCGGAGTCACATGTGATGTCCATAATAGTCGCTTTTTGTTGAGGCTTTTCGTCGTGGCGAGCGAGAGGCATCACTGGGAAGAGTTGATCAATAGCCCATGAGTCTGGAATGGATTGAAACATTGAGAAGTTTGCGAGATACTTTGTTACTTTGTTTTTTTGAAGAATTTGAAACTCGTCATTTAATCTTGGTTCTGTGGCTGCAAACTCGAGGACCTTGTTGCAAATGTCTTGATATAAGTGGTCGCCAATAGCTCTTTGATGCAAAGTGAGATAGCCCATTTGAAATAGAGTACCTAATTCTTCATGATCTTCAGTGGCGTCGTGGTAAAACTCATAATAGTTTTCAGCGTGCATGCTCTGAGCAATTTCTTGAAGATTCGTGAGTGCTTTAGGGTGGTCGTCTTCTAATGTGTTGAGAGTTTTAAGTTCGTGAGCCTGCAAAGTTTCTCTGCCCTGAACCTCGCGAATATCTGTGACAACAACAGAGTGATAAGCTGCGATCACGCGGCCTGATTCTGTAACAATATGGGGGCATGCAACTTTTTCTTCTCTACAGACTTCACCGATGACGTAAACAGCGTCATTTGCAAATTCTTGGAGAGTATAGTTTACGCTCGATTCAGCCGAGGAACGTGATCCATCATAGTCGACACCAACCCCTCCACCGATATTCAAATGAGCAGGCTGAAATCCCATGTGAACAGCTTTGGAGTAAACTCGTGCTGCTTCTTTCAGTGCGTTCTTAAATCGTTTGATGGCTGTGACTTGTGAACCAATATGAAAGTGCAACATCTCAAGGGATTTTTCTTGCCCAATACTTTTAAGATGAGCTAATGCTTGAAAGAGCTCAATCGGTGTGAGGCCAAATTTGGATGTTTCCCCTGATGATTTCTCCCAACGCCCAGAACCTTTACTGGAAAGGCGAACTCTGAGTCCAATGCTGGGAGTTTTCGATCCTTTAGGAGCTTTCTGCAGTTTGTTGATCATCATTTCGAGTTCATCGAAGCCTTCAACAATAAGAATGACTTTACGGCCTAAAGCTGAAGCTAGAAAGGCGATCTCGATAAACTCTTCGTCCTTAAAGCCGTTGCAGGTGAGTAAAGAATCTTCAGGAATTGGGTAGCTTAAAGCGGCGAGAAACTCAGGCTTACTCCCGACCTCAAGACCCCACTTCATGTCTTGACCACAAGAAACAATGGCCTCGATGAACTCACGTCGTTGGTTGACCTTAAAAGGAAAAACACCATAATGCCTGCCCGTATAATGAAAGCTTTGAATGGCTTGATCAAAGGAAGAGTGCATTCTTTTGAGCTGTGTTTTGATAACTTGCGGAAACCTTATAATCAAAGGAGTTTTGAGTTTTGATTGTTCTGCACTGTTGATGACATCATCGAGTATGACTTGATGTTCGCTGTTCCCTAATGGTTGGCATACGACTTGTCCGGCTGTGTTGATACTAAAGTAGCCAGCACCCCAGTTTTCAACTCCATATTGTTCTTTTGCCTTTTGGACTTGATCTGTATGGTGTGTCATGTGTTCTCCGTAGGACCGAGCTGTGTCGACAGACAGCGAATTCGTAGTTGTTCTTAGGCGCAAATGTCCGTTATAAGCCTATGAACAAGGGCGCTCAATGAGCTCCATAAAGTAGCCTTCAACCACGAGCTTGACAAGTATGGAATCGTCATCACCAAAGATCCTTTCAGGTTTTTGCAAAGGACTGAAATTAAAAGTAAAAAAGGGTGACTCTGTTCGGCCAACCCCTGTGCGCGTTCGAGAAGCTGTGATGAGCCGTATTCTAGAGGATCTTGAAGGTGCAACTTTTTGGGATTTATGTGCGGGATCGGGCGCTATGGGTATTGAAGCTATGAGCCGTGGCGCTCATCATGTTTTTTGGGTGGAGTCGGACAGGCAAGCAGCTTTTCTCCTGAAAGACAATATTGCTTCTGCCCTCCAAAGATTTAAGAACCAAGACTTAGCAGAGCCTGAAACAGGTGTTCAACTTTGCAATGTTTCTCAAGCTATTGCAAAATTACCAAAAGCATCAGTGATATGGGCAGACCCACCTTGGGCTATGGTTGAGCGAGAACTATTGGCATGGGGTGCCCTACTGGATGCAAAACTTGAATCAGGCGGGGTTTTTATTTTGGAGTCAGCCAAGGGAACAGAAATACCTGTATTGCCTTGGGACCTAGAGTGGAAGCGTAGTTATGGGCAGGCTGAAGTTAGTTTATGGAGGAAAGCATGAAAGCAGCTTATTTAGGTTCGTTTGACCCTATGACATTGGGTCATCTTGATGTTATCAAACGAGCGGCACGTATGTGCGATGAGCTGGTTGTTGGGGTTGGCTGGAATCCGTCGAAGAAGGAATTTATTCCTGTTGAAAAACGAATTGAGACTTTAAAGCAGGTTTGTTGTGACCTTCCTCAGGTGCGAGTTTTAAAATTTTCTGGTTTGGCTGTAGATTTTGCGAAAGAAGCTGGGGTCCAAACGATTGTGCGTGGTTTGCGAACAGAGGCGGACTATGTCTATGAAATGCAGATGGCGCTCATGAACCGTACGCTTGCAGATGATGTGGATACAATTTTTATACCGACAGCTCAAGAATACTGCCATATTTCTTCCTCTTTAGTAAAGCAAATCGCGATGTTAAAAGGTGACGTGAGTCGTCTTGTCCCTCCTTGTGTTGCTGAATTTTTAATTGAACAATCCTCTGATGGGTAAAAATTTGCCTGGCGAGAAAATATTCTAGGGTGCCGATCCTAGATCTGATGAAGCCTTTTATCTTTATACTCCTTTTTTTGATCTTTTTGCCTCCGATAAAGGCAGTTGGCCGAGCTTTGCCGCGGGTTATGAAAATTCCTCCTGTTGTGAGCGTTGTAGAGGAAGATGCACCTGTTGAAGTCTTTATAGAAGCTTCTGGGGCAAAAGAAATTGAATGGCAGCATCAGCAAAAAAAAATCTGCAAAGAGAAAAAATGTGCTTTTGAGACAAAAAATTGGACGCGCGGGCGACATCATATTTTAGTGAATTTGAATAATGCTGTAGGTGGAGTACAGTTTTCTTTTAATATCGATATTGTTGAAAGAGGATTTGGTAAAAAAATTGAAACGGTGACCTTAGAGAACGTTCGCGCTGATAAACATCGACTTTATGAATTTAAAAAAAGTGGAAGTATTGCAAAAGTCATTCGTGGTCGTGGTTTTGTTACGATCGATGATCGAGTGACTTTATTGCAGTCGACGGGGCAAGTCATACAATGGAAAGGTGAGAGGCTGCATGCCTCTGGTGATGGTATTTTTCATATTCAAGGAAATAAAGAAGAGTACTTTGCTTTCCCAGGGGCAATTATTTTTTTAAATAAATACAAATCATCTCAATATATCGACCTTAGGCGAGGTTGGCTTCGATCACGATTTTTTAAGAAAAAGCCAAAAACCCATATTCTGGCGGGATGGTTAGATGTGATGCCGGGAGATTCAAGTGATTTTATTGTGAGATTACGAAAAAATGGAATGATTGATATTGTTGTTTTGCGAGGTTTGGTGCGAGCGCATTGGTTTGATCAAGAAGGTCAAGGTCGAGAACAGGTGATTGCTTATCATCACCATGCGTATATGACAGAAAAAAAAGGCCAGATATTAGTACAACGTTTGTCTCATCTGGAGATAGAAAAGCTAGTTGCGAGTTCTACCCCGGGACTTCTTATTGTTGAGCCTGACGAAGATGATTATACTTTTGTCCGTCCATCAAAAAATGCAAAATCTGCTATGAAAAGATATAGCTCTTCTCCTGATGATTCTGTTGCAAATCTGCAAATACTCATGCCTTTTGTGAGAGATGATGAGGCAAAAGATGACATGCTTCTTGCGACATCGCGATCAAGCCAGCATTTGGGACTTTATGAACAGTCGAAAACTTTGTTAGAGGAGCTGGATGATGAAGTGGAAGCGTCTTACTGGGAAGCTCAAATGCAGCTTTCTCGTTTGAATTTTCAAAAATCGGCAGATCTTTTAGATGTTGCGTCAGACTTTGAGGCTCAACGGGATACTTTGAACTATTATCAAGGGGTCGCAGAATATCATACAGGAGACCCTCGCTCTGCAAAGGTCTATTTTCAAAAGTCGCTATGGGAACGTTCCGAAGGACCTATTGCGGATTCGAGCCGAAAGTTTATTCATGCAGTCCATCAGAGAATACCGTATGAGTTGCGTACATATGGTGGTTTAATCAGAAATAATCAAGTTTTAGGTCTTCAACCTGAAGCTGAAGCACCAAAGGGTATTGTGTCAAGAAGCAGTCTAGGTTTTTCTTATGACGTTGAAATGATAATCCCTTATACACGGAACTGGAGAGGATATTTAGAGTTTATAACTGGAAGCCAAGGTGTCCTGTATTTTGAGTCACAGCTGCAGAGTGCAAGTACTTTTGATGCGTCCGCTTCTATGCGAGCAGAGTTAAAAGCTGGTGGGGTAAAAAAAGGAGAGAGTTTATTTGCGTTGCGTGCTGAACCTGCTCTTCGATCTGTACTTGTGGGGTCAGCAAGAGCTGCTGATCAATTGGAAACAAATTGGGAAGTTCAGTTTTTAAGACTATGGTCACGGCCAGGTTGGAGGTACCAAAAAATTCAAACTATAGACCCTCAGCCGACGATTGATGATGCTTTAGATATTGTGCTTGATGAAGCTGTTCCAGCAAATGATCGATCTGTGGTGTCATGGCAGCATTTCTGGTTTATGGAGCCTTATCGTCATAGGGATGTCGTATCTGACTTATATCTTAGAGTTAAAGAGGCAAACTACACAAATGCTGCAGTTAAAGATTCTTTTAAAGATGTTGATGTCGGACTAAAATTAGAGTGGCAGTTTGATCCTCGTTGGAGTTTTATGATGAACCTTGAACGAGGGACGCGGCATTTTTTAGCTAAAGAAAGAGTTGATCAAAAAAATATTCTTGATCTTCGAGGTGAGCTCCGTTTGCATCCAAGATGGTTTTTTCATGCTGGTATGAAACAGGTGAACCAAACCTCTAGTGAAGAGAGTTATTCTATTCAAAAACAAATTTTATCATCAGGGTTTGTCATACAGTATTAATGATTTTTTCTTTTGGTGAATAAGTTCTTGCATGTTGCTTTTTTATGCTAAAAAAAATTGAATTTCTAACATTAAATATCATAAACGATAAAGTACAGATCATGAACTATGCATGGTGTTGAAGATTAGCGTTATACTGAAATTTATGATCTATATGTTGAACATTAGCTATAAGATAGTATGTTTTGATGTCTTGAATGATCGTTCTTAGTTTTACAAAACTTTCATAAAATTTATGAATTTTCAGAATATTGTCATAAAAATTTTTATTGTAGAAATACATTTTGTTAAAAAGATGTATTAAATAGATCGACGTTGATCTGTCTTTTTATGTCTCGACTAAGGTAAGGGCTTAAGTACTTTATGCTGGGTCGCCATGAGTGGAATTGAAAGCTCAATGTGGCTTCATAGCGATTTTTTTTCAATGTATTGATAGGTGATGTGTATAGGCGAGAACCTAAAATACGCCTTGATTTTGTTTGTAAGCTTATGCGGAAATCTTTGGTTGCTTGATAGTTCATAAGAAAGGCTGCTCCATATTCTCGGAGGGCTGGGTCATCTGCATACTCTATTGTGATTTCTGTATAGATATGTCTACTCTGGCTTAAAATATAACCTGCTAATGCAGTTCCGCCGACCTCCAGGCTTTTTCTCTGGTCTTCATATGTTAGCCAAGAGTAATGACAATTTAAATTCTTATGGAGTGATGTCTGAAAGTTGCGAATTCCTTTGTTACCAAAATGACCAAAGCTTAGACTGCCTCCTATAATCCACTGATGATAACGAGAAAGAGTAGCGCTTTCTAGGCTCATCCAATCTGCCCAAACTCCCGCCCATTGAGGAGAGTTAGAGCACTCCTCTGTTGGAGTGATTGCTCGCCAGCGGAATGCAAGCTCATGCTCTTTATGAGTATAAGTAGCATGTAAACTTCCTGTCATGAGCTTGTCAGTGCCCCCAAAGTAATCGTTCGTTTGTGGATGGATTCTTATCTCTTTGTTTTGACATTGTCCAAGGTTTGATATTTCTCCAACTGTACCTTGCGTTCGAGCGCAAGGTTTTGAAAAACTTGTGTTGGAAAAGCTAAGCAATATAAAGGAAAAAAAGAAGTACACATTTGCGCCACGACACAGAAGTTAATGAAGAGATGAACTCACTTATCGGATGAACGCCCTTAAAAATTGAGTTTTTTTGCATAAAGTCTTTTTTGTCCTTAAGAATAAAGTATTTACAGAAAGGGGTGGTGTTGTTTTTGTTTAAATGGAGGTGGTAGTAGCAGTGATTTTTGCAGCGGCAAAATGACAACTGTAAGACAATGAAATAAAAAAGAATTAATTTAATTAAAAGTGAATTTGTAGCATGAATTAATTTGTATAAATTTATCTCATAATCTGTCCAGATCTTAACTCCACTTCACAGTTGGTTTTTCGTCCGTGCAAAGGGGGAGATTTTTGGCGAACCTTGTGGGAATAATCATGGTTTTTGAGGATATTTTTTGAAGCCATGAGATTGCATTCTTTGAGTGAGTTTTGACCCATAAAGGGTGCGTGTATACGACTGTTGTTGGCGGTAAATCAAAAACGCACCATGGTTGCTTTTGATGAGAGAGAGTAAGCGAAATTTTATCTTTTTGATGAAGGTTTTCTTTCTCAGGTATTTGAGAGCTCTTTATCTGTATGAGGTGATGGTTGTCGTGAAATCCACCGATCTGATGAATCCCTTTTTTATTTTGTACATTTGAGAGTAAAAAACCTCCTAATAGACAAAGAAGGTGTGTTGTAGCTAATGATGTTTTCATAATGTCCTTGGAGATGCTGTTAACCCAGGAGCCCATAAAGGCCAATGTTTAGGGAAATGTCGGTTCTTTTTTTGTCGTGCTTGAGCTTGAAAACCAAGGCATTTGATTTTTTTGCAGTCCCTAAGGTCGTATTTGTGAAGAAAATCATTTTTTTTCAGATGAACTTTACTTGGAGTTTGGAATGGGAAAAGATGTGTGAGAGCGTTTTCGGTATTGTGCTCAAAGCTAAGTTGATACGCACAATATGCAAGAGCGTATTCACATGATTGCTGCTGCGTTGCAGTGTGTTGTATTTTTTCGTGCCACTTTAAGGTTAAATCGATAAGGTGTAAGGCAAAACAAAAATAGAATATGATGTAGAAAATATGAAGCATCGTTCCTCCTGTGTTTTTACGAAGCCTATCACGGTAGTGCTGAAGGAGGGAGAGACATCTGTAGTGATGAATGTTTGTGCCGTAAGGCTTTGGGAGGAGAAAGTATGTCTCAGGATTTTTCGAAAAAGAGTGTTATTGAAGATTATAAAATATCTTATCAAAGTCGTCAGTTGAGTTTGATTGGTCGTCGAGAAGTGCTCGGTGGTAAGGCAAAGTTTGGTATTTTTGGAGATGGTAAAGAGGTGGCTCAAGTAGCCATGGTTCATAGTATGAAAGCTGGTGATTGGCGTTCAGGCTATTATCGCGATCAAACAATGATGTTAGCTGCTGGTTTGACGACATTAGAACAGCAATTTGCACAACTTTATGCCGACCCTTTCCATGATGTTGCAACGTCAGGTAGACAAATGAATGCACACTTTGCGACGCGCTTTATAGATACAGATGGAACATGGCTTTCTCAGAGAAATCAGATAAACTCAGCGGCTGACCTATCCCCAACAGCAGCTCAGATGATTAAAGCTCTTGGTCTTGCGTATGCTTCGAAAATTTATAAAGCTAAACAAACTCAAAATAATTTTACCCACAGTGGAACAGAAGTCACTTTTGCAACCATTGGTAATGCATCAACAAGTGAGGGTGTCTTCTGGGAAACTGTGAATGCGGCAGGTGTTTTACAAGTTCCTCTCGTCGTGTCTGTTTGGGATGATGCATACGGTATTTCCGTATATCAAGATAAACAAACAACAAAAGGCAGTATTAGTGAAGTTTTATCTGGCTTTAAAAATACAAAAGATAAACATGATGGCTATAGAATTTTTACGGTGCAAGGGCATGACTATGCAGGCTTAAGATCTGTATACGAAGAAGCTGCAGAGTGGAGCAGAAAGCATCATAATCCTTGCCTTGTTCACGTTATAGAACTGACGCAACCCCAAGGGCATTCGACAAGCGGATCACATGAGCGATATAAATCAAATGCGCGCTTGGAATGGGAAAAAGAGTGGGATGCGTTGAGGCAAATGCGTTTTTGGATTTTGAATAAAGGATACTCTACAGAAGCAGCCTTGGAGAAAAAAGAAAAAATTTGGTTAGAAGAAGTTGAGAAGGCAAGAGAATATTCTTGGGAGAGGTTTCAAGAACCAGTACAAAAGAAGTGTGATTTTGCAAAAGATCTCTTACAAAAAACCGCTAAAGATTGTGATGTTGATTGTCATGACTTACTTAATCGTTTAAATACACCGTCGGTTGGAATTAAAAATACAATCCAAGTTTTAAGACAAGCGTCTTGGCGGATGGAAAACGATGATCTTCAAAGTTTTCTTCAAGAACTACAGGAAAGTTATCAGAATATTTATAGTCTTCATTTATGTACAGAACACAAGTCTTCACCATTACTGGTAGAGCATATTCCAGCGCGTTTAAGTGATCAAAAAGTAGATGGTAGAGAAATACTGGTTCAATATTTTGATGGCCTTCTTAAAAAAGATGAGCGTGTTTTTGTGCTTGGAGAAGATGTTGGGCAACTCGGTGGAGTCAATCTGGAGTTTGAAGGCTTGCAAGAAAAACACGGAGATTTACGCGTAAGTGATACTGGAATTCGAGAAGCTACAATTCTTGGTCAGGGTTTTGGAGCTTCTATGCGGGGGCTTAAGCCTATCGTTGATATCCAGTATTTAGATTATTTACTTTACTGTTTACAATCCTTATCAGACGATGTTGCGACTTTACACTACCGAACAGCTGGTCGTCAGTCGGCTCCTGTGATTGTTCGCACAAAAGGTCATCGCCTTGAAGGGGTCTGGCATACAGGATCTCCTCTGGGAATGATTCTCCATGCTCTGCGAGGTATGCATGTTTGTGTTCCCAGAAATATGACTCAAGCTGCAGGTTTTTATCAAACTTTATTTCAAGGTGATGACCCAGCATTAGTTATTGAGGTGTTAAATGGTTATAGAGTTAAAGAACATATGCCGGAAAATTTAGGGGAATACACTGTACCTTTAGGTCAATGTGAAGTTCTCACAAATGGCGATGATTTAACTCTAGTTACCTACGGTGCATGTGTTCGTATTGCATTGGAGGCTTCTCAAATATTAAAAGTGCAGGGGATCAGCGTTGAGGTTGTTGATGTGCAATGTCTGTTGCCGTTTGATCTTGATCATAGAATTGTTCACTCTATCCAAAAAACATCACGTCTTTTGATTCTAGACGAGGATGTCCCCGGAGGGGCCAGCGCATATATGTTGCAAAAGATCTTGGAGGAACAGGGAGGTTTTGACTACCTTGATGAGCCAGTGAAAACTTTAACGGGTCAAGCTCATCGATCTGCATATGGGAGTGATGGTGATTATTTTTGTAAACCTAATGTGGAAGACGTATGTGAGGCAGCAGCTTCAATGTTAAGAGCTAATGGATAGATTTTTCATCAAATTCTTAATAAATAGATGCTTTAAGTATCTGTTATTAAATGGTTTAATTTGTTTTTAAGTTTTTGTCGTGAAATATATAAAGACTCGTATATGATTCACTCAACTTACCTTAAGGGCGTTGTTTTGAAAGACAAAATGATTCAGTAGCGTTGTATCATACCTGGCAGCTCAGCCCTTATGTCCTCATGTTTTGCTTACCTTTTCCGTATACAACGCTTTCATTTTAGATCTTTTCATGTGAGCATGCGTAAGCATGCTCGCTTAATTTTTACTCTGCATGACTGATTCACATTTAAGTTTAATTTCATCAAGTTCTTCCTGAGGTAAACTTCTTAGAGTGAGCCCACCACCTGCGGCATATGCCCAAGAATTTTGTTCTTGTACGAGTGTTCGTATGAGGATGTTTGATTCTAAAATATGTGCATCATCCCAATAAAAAATATGTCCCATAAAGTATTTCCTAGATGCCGTTTCATATTCTTTTATGGCTTTCATGACTTCATTCTTTGGGGTCCCTGTAATAGATCCACCGGGGCACATTGATTGAAAAAGCTTATTGAACGAAAAAGGCCTTAAAGAGGAAGAGATTTTTGCAATATTGTGGTGAATATCAGAGAATGATGAAATTTTTCCTGGACAGAGGACTTTGACGCTTCGTGGTGTGCTGACGATATTCATATCGTTTCTCATAAGATCAACAATCATATGGAGCTCTGCTTGTTCTTTACGAGAGTGAAGTAAACTGATTTTTTGTTGGTAGTCTTTGAGGGGGTCATGATGTCGCGGTCGGGTGCCTTTAATGGGCCATGTAGTCATTTTATAATCTTGAGAAGATTGTGGAGCGATGTGTAAAAAGCGCTCAGGGGAAAACGAGGCAACTTCTAGATTAGGCACACGGCACCATGCCGACCAAGGACCTCCTTGTCTAGAAAATTTTTGAATGATTTCCTTCTGTTTTATATCATGAAGGATTTTAAAAAATCGTATGATATTGATTTGATAGTAGCGGCCATTTTTGATGTCATTCAGAACGTGTTCTACTGTGTTGAGGTAATTGTCGTCACTATCTTGAGCCTTAAGTGTCCAGCGAGGAGTTTGAGGCTTCCACGTTGGGATGTGGGTATGGTGTGTCATGGAGTTCAAACGAAAAATTCGAATGGAATGTTGAGTTGAAGAATCAAAGGCATTGTATGGTATGAGGCCGAGATATCCGCCTTGATAAGGCGTGAGCCTGGCTTCTTGTGGTGACCAAACTTTGTTTAAAAAGTCGTGAGAAGGGATTTCTGTGAAATCGTGAGTTTGAATCGATTGATGATCCATTCTAAACCAGAGTGTGGGCTTTGACGCAGGAATGTTTGAGAGTTGCAACCAATAAGGCGGAGTTGTTGGCATAAAGGGCTCTTGAGTAAGGTTTCACCAATGGCGCAGATATATTATGGTGAGCTCATAGTTTCAAGTTTATTGACGGGGGATTCTGTGGGTTTTCATAAAATTGGTGTTGTTGGTGCTGGGCAGATGGGGGCAGGAATTGCACAAGTTGCAGCAACTGCAGGATATGATGTCTGTTTAATGGATCAGAGTGCAAATCAGCTTAGTCTTGCTATGAATGGAATTTGTAAGTCGACAGAAAAGTTAGAGTTAAAAGGTCGATTGAAAAATGCCAAAGAAATTCAATCCCGAGTCAAAATGACTGGAGAAATAAAAGAAGTCGCAGCCTGTGACTTGGTGATTGAAGCCATCGTGGAAAATGAAGAAGCAAAAGTAGGTTTGTTTCAGCGGTTATCTGAATTTGCAAAAGAGTCCACGGTGTTTGCAAGTAATACATCCTCTATATCGATTACTCGCTTAGGCAGACAAAGTGGTCGACCTCGCCAATTTATCGGCCTTCATTTTATGAACCCTGTTCCCCTCATGAAGCTTGTTGAGGTGATCGTGTCTGATGCCACAGACCCCGCGGTTGTAAGTCAGAGCCATGATTTGGTGAAAAAAATGGATAAGATTGTTGTGCAAAGCCTTGATTATCCAGGTTTTGTGGTTAATCGCATTCTGATGCCAATGATTAATGAAGCTTTTCAAACGTGGCAAGAAGGGGTTGCAAGTCCTGAAGGTATTGATCAAGCTATGAAACTTGGAACGAATCAACCGATGGGCCCTTTAGAATTAGCTGATTTTATTGGCCTTGATACTTGCTTGTCGATTTTACGAGTGCTTCATCATGGTTTTGGAGACCCTCGTTATCGACCTTCGGCACGTTTAGTACAACTTGTGGATGCAGGTTGGCATGGAAAAAAATCAGGTCGAGGTGTTTATACGTATTCTTGAGTTTTATGACTTGTGATTTGGTAGAGTCGTTATTTCATGAGATCCTTGACTGTTCCTTGGGAAGTGACTATCAAGTGTGTAGACTTCCTGCTAGAGACTTCACCATAAGTCCGTAAGGATTTGCTTCGTATCCATATGAAAGGACATAACATGCGATCTGTAATTAAAAGAGCCCAAAAAGATTGGGGTCGGATGCAAAAAGTATTGGAAGAAGAAAAAGCTAAGATGATTCAACGTGTGAATCTCGATGATATCCGTAGTGAGCTAGAGCTTCGAGCCAAGAAGTTAGAGCAACAAGTTGGAGAAACAGTGAAGCAACTTGAACCAACTTGCCAAAAAGTTGTTGAGGGTTTGCGTAAAAATGCGGAGAAAGTCGGTATTGATGTGGAAAAAGTTGAAGAAGTTTTAAAAGAGAGCGTTGCTACAGCTCGTGAAACTTTAGGAATAGTCGGGAGTTTGACATCAACGCCGAAGAAGACATCAAAACGCAAAAGCGTCCGTAAAGGAACATCGGGACCTTCTGCTGTAAAGTCAAATAAGAAAGTTGCAAAGAAAGTAACTAAGAAAGTTGCAAAAAAAGTAGCTAAGAAAACAACAACACCAAAAGCTGTAAAAAAAGAGACGCAAACGGCAACGAGCGCAGCCACTCAGAAACAAGTGAAATCTTCAGCGGAACCAATTTCAAATAATCGTGGGACCGTGAAGGCAAAGATGACTTTATCTTAGTGATTTTTTGTTATGCTAACCAGGGAGTTTTTTGCTCTCTGGTTTTTTAGGTTATGTGAATATATTGAATTCTTCTCAACAAAAAAAATTTCAACAAAAACTTATGTCTTGGTATGCAAATCATAAAGAGCAGCATCCTTGGCGTGTGCTTTGGGAAAAAACACAAGACCCTTACGTAGTATGGCTAAGTGAGGTCATGCTCCAGCAAACCACAATTCAAGCAGTGACACCTGCGTATGTGCGTTTTTTGAATGTTTTTCCTACGGTTCAAGATTTATCAAATGCTTCAGAGAATCTTGTTAGAGAGACTGTAAAAGGATTGGGTTATTATCGAAGGTTTGGTTTTTTACATAAAGCAGCACAAATTGTGGTGGAGCAAAAGTCTTGGCCTCAAACCTACAAACAGTGGTTAGATTTGCCTGGAGTTGGTGAGTATACAGCGGCAGCGGTGAGTAGTATTGTGTTTGGCGAGCGAGTTGGGGTGATTGACGGAAATGTACAAAGAGTGTTTTCTCGTCTGTTAAATAAGGACATTCATCCTCTTGTGTTTTTTAAGAAAAATCTTCAAATTTTACTGAATGAAATGATTGATGAGGAAAAACCGGGAGATTTTAATCAAGGACTGATGGAGCTGGGACAAAAAATTTGCAGGCCACAAGAGCCAAAGTGTCATGAGTGCCCGGTGGTTACTTTGTGTGAAGGAAAAAAAGCACATCGCCAGCTTGAAATTCCAACTCCAGTGAAAAGAAAAGCTGCTGTTGCAGTTGCGCTACAGTTAGTTATTGTTCGAAAAAAACATAAGCAAGGTTGGTTGTATGGTTTAAAGGTTCGTGAAAATGCAGAGCGCTTTTTGAAAGGGACAAGAGGCTTTTTGTTATCTGAAAATTTTAAGCCTCAAAAAGACAGCCAAATTATAGGAAGTATAAAGCATAGTATTACCCATCATAAGATTGAGGCTCAAGTCTATGTTCAACAGCAGTCGGTAGAAGAAATGGAATGGTTTCAGGTCGATGATCTAGAGAAGAAATTAGTGTCTTCTCTAGATCAAAAAGCTTGGAATCTTTTCACAAAAAAATGAAATAATGATTATTATTTAGTGAATGCTTCTTTATGGTTGAGGCAACACTCAGCCATGGTTCGCATCCCAAAAGCAGAACCACCTTGAGCTGGGAACCCTGTAGCACGACAACTCCATGCCGTTCCAGCAATATCAATATGCGCCCATGGTGTATCGCCAACGAAACGGCTTAAAAAGACACCTGCGGTGATTGTTCCAGCTTTTGTGGCTGGTGAGGTGATGTTTTTTACATCGGCAATTTTTGAGTCAAGCTCTTGATTCAGTTCAGGCCACATAGGAAGTTGCCACATGGGTTCTCCTGCATGTTCTGATGTTTGTAAAACGTGATTGGCCATAGCGGAGTGGTTGGAAATAACAGCGGATCCAGCGCTACCTAAAGCCATGAGTACAGCTCCTGTTAAGGTTGCTGCGTCAATGACAAACTCAGGGTTGTATTGGCTAATACCATAATGAAGAAGATCTACAAGAACGAGACGCCCTTCTGCATCAGTGTTGAGGATTTCAATTGTGTCACCTTTCATTGTTGTGACAACATCACCGGGTCTTGTTGCAGAACTACCTGGCATGTTTTCAACAGCACCAATGATACAAACAACATTTGTAGGAGGTTTGATTTGTGCAAGGGCAGCAGCTGCTCCTAGAACATTAGCGCCACCACACATATCGTACTTCATTTCATCCATGGAGCCAGCTGGTTTAAGGCTAATGCCCCCGCTGTCAAAAGTTAAACCTTTTCCTACGAGGCATACAGTACGTGATGTATCATAGCCATCGATTTCAAATGTAATGAGTTTTGGATCAGGAAGAGCTCCTTTGGCGACTGAGTGAAAACCGCCCATTCCCATCTTTCGGATGTCCTCTCGGCCTTGAATTTTAAGTTTTCCACCAAAATTTTTCGCAATAAATTCTGCAGCCTCTGCAAATTTTTCTGAATGAAACCAGTTTGGAGGAGCATCACCCATGACGCGAGTTAAAATAGAAGCTCTTGCAAAGGCAAGAGTTTCATTCCAAGTCTTTTCTGTTGTCTTTATGTCTTCCCAGACGCAAAGGCAGTCTGTGTGTGTGAGTGAAGAAGTTTGTTTTTTAAAGGGCTCGTATTGATAGAGGCCTTGAATCCATCCTTCGACGAGTCCTGTTGTTGGGATGTCTTCAGAATTACAAAAAATGACAGATTTAGGAGAAAATGATTTGAGCAGAGCTGCGATTTGCAAGCCTAAATCTCTTGCTTTTCGAAGAGGAGAAACGTCTAGTTTTGTTGGGCTCACTAAAAGCCAGTTTTGTTTTCCGTGTTGAATGACAACAGGTTTTTTTCCACCCCAGCCTAAAGATTCAGCTTGGCTTTGAAGTGTTTGACAAAGACTTGCGCCAATATGTTTTGAAGTGACTTCAATCTTATTGTCCTTGCTTTGTGCTATGGCTACATGAAAAGAATTGTCTTGTGGAGCTGAAATTTCGTTGATTTTGAGGGTCTCAAGGTGTTTCCAGACGCTCGGAAGCATATCTTCGAACTTTGCATTTTCTTTTTGCATGCATGGCTCCTTTTGTAGGGTTGAGAGCAATTTGCTCTGTGTTGATCGTGTTTCATAAAACAAAAAAGAGTGCTATCAATAGACTCTTTTCTATTTTGCTTTGTAAGGACTGCTAAGTCTATCAAAATAAGTTATTATGACGGAGCAAAAGGTCTCAATGATAGCCATTTGGATGCTGTCAGTACGTAAGATTGATGGAGTTTATGATGAGTGTGATTCGATCTGTATCAGCCCGAGAAATATTAGATTCAAGAGGTGTGCCAACGGTAGAAGTTGATCTCATTACAGATCAAGGCATTTTAGGGCGGGCAGCAGTTCCTTCTGGTGCGTCGACAGGGCAGCATGAAGCGTGTGAACTACGAGATCATGATCCTCATCGGTATTTTGGTAAAGGTGTTGCCAACGCCGTAAGGCATGTTGAAGAAACAATATCAGGGCATATGGAAGGTGTTGATGTTTGTGATCAAAGGCTGATCGATCAAATTTTGATTGAACTAGATGGGTCTTCGAATAAATCTCGTTTAGGCGCAAATGCAATTTTAGGAGTTTCTTTGGCTGCAGCGCAGGCTGCTGCACAGTTGACGCAACAACCCTTATATCGATATTTAGGAGGGGCAAGAGCCTCTCGGCTTCCTGTTCCTTTGATGAACGTTGTGAACGGTGGTGAACATGCAAACAATTCTTTGGATATTCAAGAGTTCATGCTTGTTCCAAAAGGAGCGAAAAGTTTTGCTGAAGGACTGCGGTGGGGAGCGCAGATTTTTCAGTCATTAAAATCCTTATTAAATGAAAAAGGTCATTCAACTGCGGTTGGTGATGAAGGTGGTTTTGCTCCTAACTTAAAAAGCAATGAAGAGGCACTCGATTTAATTTTAGATGCCATTGAAAAAGCTGGATTTAAACCTGGTGAAGACTGTGCTTTGGCTTTAGATGTTGCTGCGAGTAGTTTTTATAAAGAGGGTTCTTATGTCCTTTCTGGAGAGCAAAAAACTTTAACAACAGATCAAATGATTGATTGGTTTGATTCTTTGACTGGTCGCTATCCTATTGTGTCGATTGAAGATCCTCTTGATGAGAATGATTGGGATGGTTTTTCTTCCTTAACGAAACGTTTGGGGTCTCGAGTTCAGGTCGTGGGCGATGATTTATTTGTAACTAATTCGGCTAAGGTGCGTGAAGGTTTAGAGAAAAAAGCTGCGAACGCTGTTCTTATCAAACCTAACCAAATTGGGACTTTAACGGAAACTTTAGAGTGTATCGAACTTGCGCAAAGAGCGAGTTTTGGAACGATTATTTCACATCGTTCTGGAGAAACAGAAGACACTTTTATTGCTGATCTTGCTGTGGCTGTGAATGCAGGACAAATTAAGACAGGATCATTGAGCCGATCGGATCGTTTATGCAAATACAATCAACTCTTACGAATAGAAGAAATGCTTGGTGCAGATGCTCAATACTTTTGGTGTTAATGAGCCCCCTTTTTTTTCTTTTATACAGTTATTTTTTTTGGAAAACACTGGACTTAGAGGTTGAGCTTGATGGGGAGAGGCTTGTTAAAAATTTAAAATTTTTAACATCAGCCCCTCATCCTCTAGGGTCGGCGAAACAAGAGAAAATAGCTCAATGGCTCACAGGCAATATTGCTAATAGTTGGGATGTTGAAACGCAGGTTTTTTTTGCTGACACGCCTAATCCGCAAGTGTTTGAAACATTAGCCCCAGTACCAATTTCCTATGAAAAAAAAGGATATAATATTATAGCTTCTCAAATAGGGAGAGAAGACTGCTGGATTTTTGTGGGTTCACATTACGATACAAAGATAGTACCAAATACTTCTTATGTAGGTGCAAATGATGGAGCATCAACAACAGCTTTGCTTTTAGAATTGAGTCATGTTTTGCAGGCTGATCGATGTGGTCTTGTGCTTTTATGGTTTGATGGGGAAGAGCCTGTTTTAAAAGGTTGGAGTGATGGAGAGCATAAACACCCACTTGCGCAGCCTGATCATACATACGGAAGTCGATCTTTTATTACAAATAAAACAAAAAAATGCGGTAGGCATAGGTGTTTTCAGAATAAGCCCATCGAGTCTTTTATTCTTTTGGATATGCTTGGATCTTCGCAATTAAAACTTACGCAAGATTTGCACTCATCTCCCAAACTGGTAAATAAAATGATAAAGCATGCAAGGGATTTGCAAATTGATGTTGGTTTTGAAGCACCAGTTGAGGATGATCATATTCCATTTCTGCAGGCAGGAATCCCTTCTGTGAATATGATTGATTTTCATAATATTCGTTATTGGCATAGAGAAGGTGACACTTTAGACACACTCTCTATGATAAGTTTAAAGAAATCTTTTCGATTGGCCTTTCGAATGGTTGCTGATGAGCAAGGTCAGCTGTGATGTTTTGTGAGATCCTAAATTTTCCTTGAAGAGAATATAATTTTCGAAGACTTGTATTTACGTCTTTTTGCTTTAACGATTGTTTTTATTTATGAAATGAAAAAAAACATCCGATCTTTATAGTGATAATCCTCGTACAAGGATAAAGATAATGGATGATAGTGTAATCAAATCATTTCATGACTTAGCGGATCGTATTTTAAAAGAACTGCAAGATGAGTTACAGCTCATGAAAATGCAGGATGATAGTGAGCGTGTCGCAAGCGATACATTTATCTCTCTAGTAAATGAAGCTATTCCAGCTCTTCAATCTTTACAGACGTGGTCTACTGGCGCTGAATCTTTAGATATGGACGATGATGAAGCGATGAAGCTTCTTGCAAGTATGGATAGCCCAAGTGGCGGTGAAGATGCTGCTGCGAGTGATGAGATGTCATGTGAAGATGAAGCTATGGCTTTATTGAATTCTATGGGAGGAGGAGATGACACTCCAGCTGTGCCCGTGCCAGCAGCAGCGGCGAGCTCAGGAGGAGGGGGTAGTCATGAAGATGAGGAAGTTGTTGAAGAAATTCCAGAATTTGGACAAAGTGAGTTTGCTTCAGACCCCGATATGATTAAAGACTTTCTGATGAATTCAGACGAGCTCATGGAAACGCTTGATGATCGTGTTTTAGCTCTAGAGCAAGATCAAAGTGAAGAAACAATTGAAGAAATTTTTCGAGCAGCACACACCTTAAAGGGTGCAGCTGGAATGTTTGGTTTTCAAAGTATTGAACGAGTGATGCACAGACTTGAAAACTTTTTTGATCAAGTTCGTAAAGGCCAGAGTAAAGCCACATCTGATTCAACAGATGTCATTCTGAAAGGTTTGGATGTTGTCAAAGCTCTTATTGAAGCTGTTCGCGAAGGCAAACCCTGTGGAATTAAAACAGCTCCTATTGTCAAAACTCTTAATTTATTATGTGCGGGGAAGTATGTAGCAATAAATAGTGCGGCTGTTCCTGAAGTGGAAAAAGATAAAGAAGATAAACCAGCAGCGAAAGAAAATAGTGCAGCAAAGAAAGAAGTTTCTACGATTCGTGTTGATCTCCAAAGGTTGGATTTATTAGTGAATCTGGTTGGGGAGCTCGTTATTGATAGAACGCGGTTTGTTAATATTGAAGAGCAACTTAGACATCAAAATGTGGATCAAAATCTGTCAGGCAACCTCAGTGAAACGGTTGAGCTGTTTGGGCGGCATATGAATGAGATCCAAGACATTATCATGAAGGTTAGAATGGTTCCTATAGGAAACGCCTTCAATAAATTCCCTAGGGTTGTTCGAGACCTTGCTAGACAACTGGGTAAGTCTATTGATTTAGTGATTGAAGGAGAAACAACAGAGTTAGATAAAACTCTTGTGGAGCAAATTGGCGATCCTCTTGTTCATCTAGTGCGAAACTCTGTGGATCATGGCATTGAAATGCCTGACGTTAGATCAGAGAGCGGGAAGTCAAAGACTGGGACTGTTATCTTATCAGCAAGGCAAGAAGGTAATCAAATTGTTATTTGCATAGAAGATGATGGCAAAGGGATGGATCAAGAGGCTATTCGCAAAAAAGGAATTGCGAGTGGGTTAATTTCTGATAAAGATGTTTTGACTTCACGGGATATCTTCAATCTTATTTTTGAACCAGGTTTTTCAACAGCAGCAGCTGTAACGAATGTTTCTGGGCGTGGTGTTGGTATGGATGTTGTTAAAAAACAGATATCAAAACTTAAGGGTGTTGTTGA
Source organism: Oligoflexales bacterium (assembly GCA_045106415.1). Classification (GTDB taxonomy): domain Bacteria; phylum Bdellovibrionota_B; class Oligoflexia; order Oligoflexales; family Bog-1112; genus JBGCEP01. Next base: position 40,432 of record JBGCEP010000014.1, read on the forward strand.
TGTAGATAGTACCCCAGGTAAAGGGTCAGTAATTACGATTAACCTCCCTTTGACTCTTGCTATTGTACAGAGTCTTTTGGTCCAATCGTCTGGTGAGATTTTTGCGATTCCATTATCAACAGTGGTGGAGTCACTCCGTATCCTTCCAAGTGATATTCATAGAGTGGGAGATGTGGATGTGATTAAACGTCGAAATATGGTTCTTCCTTTGGTTTATTTAAGTGATGCTCTTGATGTTGAAGTTAAAAATGATGTGTGCTGGTATAGAACTCATCCAGATGATGCAGAAGTTTTGCTTTCTGAGAGACGTGAATCAAGACAAGAAGATCGTTTGTTTGTTGTGGTGGTCGGAAGCAGTGAGCGCCGCTTTGGAATTGTAGTCGATAGTTTATTGAATCAACAAGAAATGGTTATCAAGTCGATGGGGTCGCTGGTTAAGGATATTCCTGCTGTTGCTGGTGGAGCCATTTTAGGAAGCGGGCAAGTTGTTTTAGTACTTGATATTGCTGAACTTGCTGATAGTTGTCGAAGTCGAATCCGCGGTGTCGCAGCATAAAGGGGAATATAATGTCGTTTGATCATCAAGGTAGTTCTGGTGCTGGAGTTTTTGCTGTTCGTGGAAATTTAGATGGTGATGACCGTCAAGAATTTGTGGAAAGAGAACAGTTTATTGGGCTTAAAATTTCAGAAGATCTATTTTATCTCGGAATATCAGAAATTAAAGAGATCATTATGTTGCAGCCCATAACATTTGTACCTGGGTCTGTCCAATGGGTTGAAGGGGTGATTAACCTTCGCGGTACTATTATTCCAGCTCTTAATTTACGAAAAATGATGAGACTTCCTCGAGGTGAAGTTACAGCTTCAACTCGTATTGTCATTGTGACTCATGGTCAAACACAAGTCGGAATTGTTGTTGATATGATTACTTATGTTGTTGCTCTTTTGCCGACAGAAATAGAAGAAAGAGCATTGTCAAGTAAGACTGTAGGGGCTGATCTTATTTCGAGAATAGCAACGCGGGATCAAGATATTATCGGTATTTTAGATCTTAATAAAATCTTAACTCTTCTAAAACCAGAAAATGATGATGAAGAGTCGGCTGAAGATGCGTAGTTTTGTTTTCATACAGTGCTTTGTTTATCTTTTTTTTAGTGGGTGTCATCAAGTATTGATACATTCAAAACCTTCCCCAAAAACATCATGTGTCTCAATGGTCTAATCAACAAGGCTTTGAAGAAAATGATGACGTGTATATGCTTCTAGATACTGAGGCCAATTTTATATGGGAAGATGCTGTTGAAAATTCTCAAAAAGGAAAAGCATCTTATGTAAAAATATTGATACCCTGTGAAGTCATTCAACGTATAGAAGTGGTGTGTGATCAATATTATGTTTCTTTTCTAGAAGAAAAAACCTTACGGTTAACAAATCAGCGCATGTCTTCATCTATTAAGAATTCAAATGTGTCTAGACAAGATCAAAGTGAAGATCTAAAAACACGAGAAAATATAGAGGAAAGGCGAAGTTCCTTTGAGACAAGAATGAGGAATTATGAAGGTGTAAGAAATGAAATTTTAAAAGAGTTGAATAACTTGATTTATGATGACGAGAGTCGTGTAAGTTTGTCACCTGAAGCTGTGTCTTTGCTTGATGTAACAACTCGAAGTGTGGGAACTATTGAATTTAAAAATACACCACAGAGTGCACCTGTAAATAAAGGAAGAGGCTTTTTAAGTAGTTTAAAAAAAATCAATAAAAGTAGCTCGATTAAAAATAAGCCGGATATTTGTGTCTTCTGAATCACAAGATCTTAACTCTTTAGAATTGGAGTGCTTAAGTATTGGTTTAGCTAAAATGTACGAAAAGAATAATGATGGTCTTAAAAAATTAGTAGTTTTTGGAAAAATTAAGCTCTTCGAATTAGAATCTTTGCCCTTGAAAGGTTTTGAATCTAATGAAATTTTAGGGGAAAGTCTCAATAATGTGAAAGTAAGAGATCAATATGAATTAACAGAATTTGTTCAATCGCAGGCAGATCTATTTTATGAAAAAAATAGCACGAAAACAATTGTTCTTGGTCATCTTCCTGATACGCAGGCTGATGTGTGGAGGTGATCAAATTCTATTGAAACTCTTGATATCAAAGAGTGGACCCTAGAAAAAAATCTTGACTGGATTCGTGATCATATAAGAAGGGGGTCGCGTATCGTTCTTGGGTCAAAACGAAGAGAATATCGCCCAGGTGTCGATGGTTTTATCCCTGTCTATCATCAAGAGATCCGTTTGTTGTTTGATAGTGGCTATGCGAGGGTGGGAAGAGAAATGGTTCCTATGGCGCAAATAAGTAGTGATTTTCAAAGTCAAGAGACCCTAGCAGGGGTCTGTGTCCATAAAAATTGTTATCCAGGCGAGGCTCCAAAATAGGTCTCTTTCATGGTATGAGATAAAATAACTGTAATGTTCATCTGAATTTACGGTTGGTGCTCATGTTTCAAGATATTCAATATAAATTACAATGGTTGAATCGACACCCTGAAGCGCAGACGTTTGTTCGTATGTGTGAAGAACTAAGGACAGCTACGCATAGTGGTGTCGCTTTAGATATTGCTTACGCAAGTGCGCGTCACCATACTTTTCGACACTGTGTTCAATTTCTTAGTACTCTGGTTGAGACTCTCGGTGGGGCTGTGGATCAGTTAGGCCTTTTGCGATTAATGGAAATGACGGATGCTTATGTTGAGCGTCCAGATCTTGAAGTCCCAGGCTTTTTTGAGGCAGTCTTAGTTGAGGCATCCTGTGCTTATGATCAAAAACATCTTATTCTTGATTTGGGTGTTGGCGCAGGTGTTGTTGACCATCTTAATCAAGTTGCGCAGCGGGACGATGTTGACGGTTTTCGTGAGGCGATGGAAAAATTTGCTGTGGAAGCAAATGAATGCCCATGGGCATTGGATTTAAAAAGAATCCGTTGGTGTGTTCCTGGGGATGTTGATTTTGTTCCTGAACTGTTGATGAACATAGGCCTTGTTCAGCCTGTTGAGCTTGATGATAATTTGTGGAAGTGGTTATGTCTTGGGCAAATGATCGAAGGAACGCAAGAGCAGCCGAGTCTTACATTACGAGGATATAATCTTTCGGCAGCTTATTATGCTTTTCACTCATCTAAGAGTGTGCCTTGGCTTTATCGTCTTCATCCTTGTTGGCAAGCAGCTCGGGTGAAGTTTGCTGCGCAGAGTCAATTGGAAGAATGGTTTGAAAATCAAGTTCCAATGCATCCTATTGCTTTTGGACAGTGTGCAGAGCGTCAAATCGATGGGCCTTTTTTTCACTATACAGTTCACCGACTGAGGAAAGGTGCAACCGCTGATGTGAGAATGCAGGCAGCTGAAATCCTGGCTTCCATGCCACCCCCTTTTCAAGATAGAGTACAAGAAGTTCTTAAAGAAGCGTCGAGTGATCCTGTGCCGAAAGTGCGATTGATGCTTCAAGGTTTATGTTCGCGAATGGAGAAGTGAGTGGTTCAGAGTTTTGAAAAAAAACTTCAACAGCATCAAGTGAAGGTTAAAAAATCGCTTAAAGGACATAAGCCTATCCATCGAATTAAAGACGTTTGTTCTCTAGAAAACGGAACTCTATTACAACTTCCGCGAGAATATGAAGCAGAGTTGTGCGCAGGGTTCGTTGGTTTTATTCCAGCAGCTGGAGCTTCGAGTCGGTTTTTGGCGCCATTTTTACATTTGCTGCAGAGTTTAGAGAGAGAGACAGGGGTTGCTGAAGCCTACCAAGAGCTTTTGTTACAGCCTGGTCTTTTACCTGACGTTGTTCATCAATTAAAGAATAACAGTAAGCCTTCTCACGCGGTGATTGATGCTATTTTTGAAGTGTTAACAGGTCCAAAGGCTTTCTTCCCTTGTGTCCAAGAAGGGGCTCACTTTCTTCAAATGAAAGATTTAGAGCATCAATCTTATGGGTTTTTGCAGGGGCAAGTTTTTATAGCTCCAGAAGGTTATGAGAAGCGTTTTAAAGAGTTTAATGGGTGCTTAGACACACATGTTTTTACACAAAATAGAGACATGTCCACTGTGCGTTGCTCACAAGATGGAGAGTTCCTGAAGGATCAAGAGGACTACTCTATTGTTCCAGCAGGGCATGGAGCTCTAACAGAACTGTTTTCGAAAGTTCAAACAAGTCTTCCGCATGCAAAATCTTTGTTGATCCGCAATATTGATAATGTCACAGGAGTCGCGGAGAGTGTTGTCGAGCATACACAGTATTTTGTGAGTTTTTATGGGAAAATTAGAAAATTTCTTGATAAAATTCGAGAAGCATTACAGCAAGGCCAACGTGATATAGCATGTTCGTTTGCTCATGAACTGATGAGCTGTGTTCCTCAAAAGTGGTCTCCTGATGTAGAACAGCAAGCTCTGCTTAAGGAGAAGGCCTCGGATCCTTTGTATCTTGTTCAAATGCAACTTTTTCATACTCCTATTTCATTGTTAAAAGAGTTCTCTCTTTTGAAGTTATATCAGAGGCCTTTAAATCTTTTAGGGCAGGTTCCCAAGCTTGATTCTGATGTTGGTGGAACCCCTGTTCTCACTCGTGAGGGCTTTAAGCTTTGCATTGAGCTAGCTCATGTATCTACTGAAGACCGAGAAACTTATTTGGCAAAATCCACTCACTTTAATCCAGTTCTCGTTGCAGCTGAACTGGTTGCTGGTGATCCTTATGATCAAGAGCACCCTTTCTGGATTGTTGCTAGAAAACAATGGAAAGGACAGTCGGTCTTTTATTACGAGAGCCTTTTATATGAACTGTTGGGGAACAGCATCTTAGCAAATGTTGTTTTTGTGAGTGTGCCTCGTTTTTTATTTCAACCCCATAAGTCTTTTGCGGATACAGAGCACCAAACCATGGTGGATCTCGGTTTTGAAGGTTAAGACCAGCAAAAACGATCTAGTCCTAGTTCAGGTTTGCCTCTTGCTGTGAATGCGCCTCTCGCAGACAATGACAAGTAAGGGGCCTGCTTGAGGCTTGCCTGCAATGTCTAGGATGGAGTGTGAAGCTTTGGTGGAGTTAAGTGTGCTAGCTGAAGAGCGAGGTGAGTTATTATCAAAGGTTCTTGAATCCTGCTACAAACTTGGGGTCAAGGTATATTATGAGTATGAAGATGATGAAATGTGGGTAAATATAAAGCATTTTATGAGCGCTCTGGCGCCAGTAAAATAAACGTTTCTTGATTCCCGTATCGACCAGAAACTTTACAAGTTTGTCTGGAGATGACTTTGCGACCTTCTTTCAAACATGCTTGAATCACTTTTTGAATAGCAGCTTCTTGCATTTGCTGGTCTGTGATGATGCCGCCTGTTGGGATATCTTTTTTAGGGACTTCAAATTGAGGTTTTACGAGAAGTAACCACTGGGCGCTTGGAGCTATTCTAGTGAGAGCGGGTAATATCGTTGTCAAAGAGATAAAGCTCACATCTCCTGTGACCCAGCTTGGTGTTGGAGTGGGGCATGCAAAATCACGAATATCTGTTTGTTCAAAAACTTCGACGCGAGCATCTTGGCGGAGGCTCCATGCCATTTGGTTGGTTCCAACATCAACGGCATAGACCTTCGAGGCTTTTGCTTCCAGAAGGCATTGGGTAAACCCACCTGTTGACGACCCAATATCAAGTGCGACAGTGTTCTCTATTTGATTTTGTAAGGCAAAGGCTTCGAGGGCATCAAATAGCTTTTGTCCAGAGCGGCTGACCCAACGTTTTTGCTGTTTGATGCGAAGAGTAGATTTTGAAGATATTTTATGGCCAGGTTTGTCGACTCTTTGATCTTCTGCGATAATTTTTCCTGCGATAACAAGAGATTGAGCGTGCTTTATGTCTTTGGCAAGGCCTCTTTGGACAAGAATATCATCGACTCTGATCATGAGGCGCTTCTGACTGATTTTATTGTGAAGTGAGTGGCTTGCAGGTTTCATAAAGCTTTCTTTCTCTATCACTAGGCTTCGCAGATCTCTACAATGATCTTGATAACAGAGATTACTTTGCATTTCCTTTCCCGTCTAGTGGTTTTAAGTATTTTTTTTGTTTAGGAACTCTTATCTTTTTGTTCTTTAAACATAAATAATATTGATATGTTATCAACAAAATCTCATGGATTGACCGAAAACCTCCGAGTTCTTATTTTGTCAGGAAACCTGAAGGAGAAAATATGGGTGGGCAATCAGTGCGGATGTTGATGATTGATGAAGCGAGGATGACCTCTTCTCTAGAGAGGCAAAGTTATCGTGATATGGGGGTGTCGATCCATGGTGTGGCAAGTTATAAAGAGGCTGTTGATGCTTTGAGTCATAAAACTATTGATGTGGTGGCTATTAATCTAGATAACACGAGTCTCGACGGTATTTATGCTATTCAACACTTAAGAGAAGAGTATGTTGATCTTCCTATTTTGGCTTTGAGTGTTGAAAATAGGCAGTCGAAAGATGCGTTAAGCGCAGGAGCTTCAGTTTTTATTGAACAACCGATACCTCGTGAGATTATTGTAGAAAAAGTCAAAGGCTTGTTGACGCAGGCGACTCGAACAGATGCCCGAATGGAGATTGCGGGTCGAGCAACTCTGCAGTGGGGTGGTGAGTCTTGTGAGTATGAGATTGAGGATCTATCGATTTCTGGTGTGTTGTTGCGTTCAAATGCGTCATGTCTGGAAGACGGAGATATGCAAGTGTCTATTCGCCTTGATGGGATACGTAAAGTTTTTACTGCGACAGGTATCTATGTCAGGCAGGTTGATTTAGAAGGTGGTGGTACAGGTTTTGGGGTGAAGTTTACGGAGTTTAAAGGGGATACTGAGCAGCGGTTGAAGACACAGCTTACAAAAAGTGCGATGTCAGATGTGAGTATCCAATATTATCTTTAAGGCCGTGTTTAGGCTTGTCTGACAGCTAACTGTCCACAAGCACCATCGACATCTTGTGCTTTGCTGTAGCGAACCATAGTCCTAATGTCAGCCTGTTTGAGTACTGCTCTGAAGTTTTCTATATTTTCGGGCTGTGGGCTTGAAAAGCTAGACGCAGAGAATTCATTAAACGGGATGAGATTGATTTTAACAGGAAGCTTTCTTAGAAGCTCTGCGAGGTTTTGTGCCTCTTCGACGCTGTCGTTTACGCCGTGAATGAGAGTGTATTGCACGAGAAAGAAGTTTTTTTGTTCATGTGCTTTTTGGGATAAAAAAGCGAGGACATTTTTCACAGGAAAGCGTTTTTCAATAGGAAGCAAGCGTGCGCGATGTTTTACAGCATGCAAGCTAAGAGCCACAGGAACTCTAGGGTGAATAGCAACGAATTCTTTAAGGCCGTCGAGATGCCCTGCTGTGGAAACTGTGAGTTTTCTTTGAGCAATTCCTGCAGCGTTTAAGTCAAGGAGTACAGATACGGCTTGAGCGACTGCTGGGACGTTGTCAAGAGGTTCTCCCATTCCCATAAAAACAACATTTGTAACTCGATCGTGTTTTTTGTAAGGGAATTTGTCAAGCCATGTCGGATTTTGAGTGATCCATTGATTTGCAGCGGCAACTTGCCCTGTGATCTCAGCGGTGGTGAGTTGTCGAACTAAGCCCATGCGCCCTGTATGGCAAAAACTACAAGCTTGTTGGCAACCGACTTGAGATGAAATGCAAAGAGTCACTCGGTTACGCTCAGGCATTAGAACTGTTTCGACATGGAGGTCATCATTGAGTTTTGTCAAAAATTTGACAGAGCCATCAAAGCGCGACTGTTGAGGTTGGGTGAGGGTGACCGAAATCGTTGCGCTCCACGGGAGCTTTTGAAGAGACCTAGGGAGCCCAGGGCCATTAAAAGGGTGCAGCTGGTTGTGCCAAAGGTTTTGTAGAATCGGTTTTGCGTGAGCTTTTGATATATTGTTCTTTTTTAGAAGGTTTGCTAAATCAGAAACATTTAAAGTATAGAGATCTGTCATTTTTGCCTTCCTCACACACAAGATAGCGGAAGCTACCCTGAAATGATGATACTTGCAAGGCTCTGATGGTTATTCTTTAGGCTTTTGAGTGTTCTGATCTTGAGTGGCGTTCTCTGAACTTGTATCTGCTTTTCGCCTTTGTGCAGCAGAACCGTCATCTTTGACTAAAGAGCCGTGTTTTTTTTCTAGTGACTCTGCAAGTTCGTTAAGGTGAAGAGCGAGGCTCTGCATCTCATCATGAGCGCGAATCTTTACTCTTGAGTGATATCGGCCGCTTTTTAATTCAATAATGAGCCTTTCGAGTGAGACCATAGGGCCGTAATAACGGTGAGTTAGCTTGAAAACAACCCAGAATAAAATTATGAGATAAGCCACAATGGCAAATATTAACTGAGAGATGTTCATGATGAAGACTTCGTCAGTCACGACTTCCCATTGTAGGTCAGGATCAACAACCTGGAAAATCCTCATGACATGACTGTATTGTTGTTTAAAGGAGTCAATAAATAAATATGCAAGAATGCCAACAAATGCGAATGAAAGAGCGATCATATACAAGCCAAACTTGATCTGACGAAATGGCTCGACGAGAGTTGATCGAATGGAACGTGATTGTCTACTCATCTTATCCTCCTACCTTTACAGGGTATCGGAAAGAAAGATTTGAGCTTGAACTTCGGTGTTTATATTTTGATTTTTTCTATTATTTTCTTTTAAAATTAATATGTTATGTTTCTGAGGCCTTTTTTTTTTGAGAGTTATACATGAGAAGAAAGAATGAAAAAGTATTTTAAATGAAACTCATGTTGAACATGGCTTGTGACTCAGGTAGTATTGGCCACCTTAATTGGTGCGTGATATTTTCGTGGAGGCTAGCGTGCACGGCTCAAGACATCGTAGAAAACATCCTAAGGGACGTCGTAAAGTGGGACGTAAAAAACGTCGCATGATGAGAAAACGTCGTATGCTTAGAACTCGTAAGTAGAGTACAAGAGTTTTGCACCATTACTGGTTTCAGTTTTGGTGCAGACTCAGCTCTTTCTTCTGTTTTGTTTTTTCAATCAAAATACCTTCTGTTCTTAGAAGGTTACCCCTTGCTTGCAACGAATATAAAAAAATTGTATTGAGATATAAAATATCCTGAGATATGGTTTAAAGTTTTGTATTCTTTATGAGACTGTAATTTCTAGGTTTTTTCCTAGGTTCTCCATTGCTTTTCCAAAAAATCTCCTTCTATAATAGAAAACATAATTACCACACAGCCGTGGAAATGTTGTGCTTTTAATGGTGCACTTCCAAAGGGGTCGCGGATATGATCGAGTTTCTTTACCGTCTCAGTGATGCTTTGCCTTCGTGGGAGCCAGATGCCGAGTGGAGTTTGGCCCGTGTTTCCGAGGAGACTCAGACTTCGGTGTCTTATGTTCTTCAATGTTTTAGTGATGTTCTCGAAAGAGATTTTGATATCACTGAGTCGATGACATTGAAAGACGCAGCCCGAGTTGTTGAAGTCTTAAGGGATCGTTGTCGCGATGAAATCGTACAGCGAGAGCGTTTTGCTGAGCAAAAAAGACATGTTGCTGTTGAGGCGTATGATCGTGCAATGGATCGGTTACGCGTCACGCTTTACCGAAAGCAATGGTACTCTGCTTTTCGGGGTCTTTGTTACTTCACTGGTCAGTATGAAGAAAATCTTCCGCGAGAGCTCGTGGTAAATCTTTGTAGTGAGATTGTGAGAGTGGGCATTAAGTCAGATGCAAATATTCAAGAATTAGGTCGCTGGTTAGAGCATGGCGTCTCTGTTTCTATGACAGCACAGTCGAGAGAAGGTGTTGAAGATGCTTTGGATTTGGTTGATGCGTATGCTGCTCATTTTTTAGATGAAGTATCAGGTAATGGCATGAGACTGCTTGGAAATATTCTTGCTATTCTTGAAGAGCCTTCGGCTCGCTTTGAGTTATGGCAGCAATATAAAGACTTAGTTGATGGCCTTTACCCTGCTTCGTAATATGAACAACATTTTGATGATGCTGGAGACCTATGGGACACCGAAAAAAGTCAGAGCGTAGTTTACCAGCGCCTTTAGTATCAAAAGATGTGTTTCGCGGTTGCTCGTTGAGTAACTTTTCTTTCAGATCGACCCGGAGTGTTCGCTCGAAAGATGAGATTATTGCTCAAGAGCAAGCGTTAGCAGCTTTAGAGTTTGGTCTTGGTGTGAAACAACCTGGGTATCATATTTATGTATCCGGGCCACCAGGAACAGGGCAAATGGGTGTGATTCGTTCTTTTCTTGAAAAGTTTGTGACTCATACGCAAGCTCCTCAAGACTGGGTTTATGTTTATAATTTTGAGAAAAAATATGAGCCTCAAATTATAGGGTTTCCCACAGGAGAAGGCGCTGTTTTTGCCAACATGATGGAAGAGTCTATTCGTGAGATGAAAGACCACCTCCATCATGCTTTTTCGAGTAGTGATTATGAAAACGCTGTGAATCAACACTTCTCTGAAATGAGTGATGAGGAATCAAAGCAGTTTTCAACTCTGGAAAAAGTAGCTAGAGAGCATGGTTTTCAGATTCGTACTTCAAAAACAGGGATGGAGTCCGTACCTGTTGTTGGTGGGCGTGCGTTGTCAGAAAAAGAATACTCTCGTCTTGGAGATGAAGATCGCCGTAAAATTGAACAGAATCGAACAGACCTTGATGTCGAAATGCTGCAGTTCGCGAGATCTGTCCGGCATATGGAAGAAGATAGTCGTCGTTTTGTTTCTGATCTACAAATAGAAATAGCAAGTCAAATTGTTGATATATGTTTAGAATCTATTTTCACTCAATACTCTAAAACACCTCAAATACCAGGGTATTTAGAAGATATTAAAACAGATATCTTAAAAAACATTGATTTGTTTATGGAAGATAGCGCAGAGCAGTCTGCTCAGCAGCACACACATGATATGCATCAAGATCGAGATGCTAAGTTGCATATGCGGCGTTATGCTGTGAACTTGTTTGTGGATCATCGTAAAACACAAACAGCACCTGTTGTCGTTGAGAGTAACCCCACTTATTATAACTTGTTTGGGAAAATTGAGAAGCAAGTTGATAGTGGTTTGTATTCAACTGATTTTACAATGATACAAGCAGGAGCTATTCATCGTGCAAACGGTGGTTATTTGTTGGTCAACGCAGAAGATATTCTGCGTCTTCCTTCTGCTTGGGAAACTTTGAAAAGGCTTCTTCGCCATCAGCAAGGGTTTATTGAAGACCTCGGTGAACAAGTAGCATTACTGCCAACATCGGGTTTAAAACCTCAACCTCTGGATCTTGATGTTAAAGTCATCATGATTGGTAACGAAGACTTATACCATTTGTTGTTTGAGATGGATGAAGACTTTTCTCGCGTTTTTCGTGTGAAATCAGAGTTTCGAGAAAAAATGCCCTGGAACTCAAAAGGCTTGAGAGCTTATACAGAATTTGTGAGTACACGATGCGAACGAGAAGGATTGCGTGCATTTCATAAAAGTGCAATGGCCTCTCTGGTGGAGTATGGGTCGCGGCTTGCGGAAGATAGAGAGTATCTTTCAACCCGCTTTAGCCAACTTAAATCTGTGTGTATTGAAGCTGACTATATCGCAGGGCAAAGGTCAGCAAAACAAGTACTGCGAGAAGATGTTGAACAAGCCCTTGATCAACAAGTTCAAAGAGTCAATCGAGTTGAGCTTGAGACCTTGGAAATGATGAAACAAAATCAACTGATGTTTTCTTTTCGAGGTAAAAAAGTTGGTCAAGTCCATGGCCTGATGGTTTGTGATTACGGTGACCACCAGTTCGGTCGACCAGGCCGTATTACATGCAGCGCGTATGTGAATGATGAAGGCATCATTAACGTTGAAAGAGCAAGCCGTATGTCTGGGCGTATACATGATAAAGGAATGTATATTCTGACCGGTTTTTTAAATTCTTATCTTGCTCGAGATCGAGCCATGGGGTTGTCTGCCTCCATTGTTTTTGAGCAGTCTTACGGTGGTGTTGATGGAGATAGTGCAACGACTGCTGAATTAACAGCGATAGTGAGTGCTATGTCTGGCGTTGCTATTGATCAGTCTTTTGCTATGACGGGAAGTCTGAATCAATTAGGTGAAGTTCAACCTGTTGGTGGGATTAATGAAAAACTCGAGGGTTTTTATAGTGCCTGGGAAACTTTGGAAGGCCGCAGAAAAGGTGCTGTGTGTCGTGTCGTGATTCCTGAAAGTAATGTGAGGCATCTCGTTTTATACGGTGCTGCAAAAGAAGCCATTGAATCCGGTCGTATGGAAGTTTATCCAGCTCAGTATTTTTGGCAAGTATTTGAGTTGGCAACAGGGGTTCCTTTCGGTGCTCAAGAAATGCATGTTCTTGAGTTTGAAGAAGGGTCTGCGTTGTCATCGATTGCGCAAAGACTCGACGGGCTTGAAGAAAGAGAAGATCATAAAATGATGCCTCCGCAAGTCTCAGAAAGGCATATGCCAGAGATGAGTGCTCGAACAAAGTCTTAAGGCGTATCGAGATCGGTTTCTTGGAGAAGGTCGATAAGGACATGGTGGTCTGATGGGCAAGGGAATACTTGCTCAGCCACGATGTCCTTTTTAGCTTGGTCCCAAGGGTTCTCACTTAGATGTATCTCTTTAAAGAGGATCCAAGTGTTTTGCAAACAAAGCGCGGATAAAAGAATTAAAAATAAGTTGATCATCATTTCCTCCTAGCGTGACCAGGTTAGATCTTGAAGCGCGACACGGAGTTTTCCTTTTTTTGTTTCGACAGAAACAAATTTCCGAGCTCCTTGAGGGAGGCTGCGAATGACACCAACCTGCTTTAAACTCACTATCAAAACTTTTACGCCGATTTCAATGCTTTCAGCTGGGATTAATTCATGCTGAGAGGCTTGCAAAGGTGCTGTTTCATCAGTTTGTTGTTTGACATGCTCCATTTTTTCTTGCAAATCTTTTTTTGTTTCAAGTTGAGGGTTTTTTTCAAAAGCCCTTAATGTTAGGCGAAATTCACGAGACAGTTGTTGATAGTTTTTCCGGATTTGTTCATGAAGATTTTGACGGTTTTGTTGATGGAGAAGAATTTCTTGTTGCCACCTTTCTTTTTCCATTAAAACGGCTTGTCGTTCCTTGAGAAGATCTTTTTTAAGATTTTCTGTTGCAAGGTAAGCCTGCTGGAGCTGTTGGGTGATGTCTTCTAGTTGGTTACGCTGATCCCCCCTTAAAGAACGTGCTCGTTGCTGAATAGAAACTGGAATTTTACAAGATGTTGCAATGTCAAAACCAAAACTTTGTCCAGGGATATCAAGTTGAAGTCGGTAGAGAGGGCGAATGTTTTCGTTGTCGTAAGCCATTGAAGCGTTGCGAAAAGAAGCGTCTTCGATTGCCAGAGTTTTCATGCTTTCATAGTGGGTCGTGACTAAAAAAGTGCATTTCTTGGTAACAAGGTGCTCTAAAATAGCTTGTGCTAGAGCTGCGCCGGTTTCTGGCTCTGTTCCAACACCAAGCTCATCTAAAAGTACGAGTGTACGATGATCAAGATTTTCGATGATATCAGCAATGTGTGTCATGTGAGCAGAAAAAGTGGAAAGATGACTTGTTAGACTTTGGTGGTCGCCGATTTCAATTTGAATGTTATCGAATAATCTCATTTTTGAATGCGAAGCCGCAGGAATTAGTAAACCGACTCGTGTCATTTGATAAATCAGTCCAACGGTTTTAAGAATTACGGTTTTTCCACCGGCGTTTGGTCCTGAAATCACAAGCCCATGGTGTTCTCCCATAATAATGTCATTAGCAACAACGGGATGATCTGTGGAACTTTGTAGCAAAGGGTGCCTTGCCTCGTAGAGTTCGATTGTTGCTGTCGGATCAAGTGTGATGATGTTTGCTTTTTGCTCAGCTGCGAAAATAGCTCGTGCTTGCAGAGTATCTAGTGTTGTGAGTGTTTGAGAATTTTTATTGATTTCACAGGAGGATTCTCCAACCTCACAACTGAGCTCTTTTAAGAGCCTCATCGCTTCGATTTGTTCTTCGACCTCAGTTGCATGAAGAGTGTGATTTAATTCTTCAATGTCACTTGGGTGAATAAATAGAGTTTCCAGGCTTGCTGATGTGTCTATCACGCGACCAGGGACGCGACCGTGACCGTCAAGTCTTATAGGGAGAACATATTTCCCTGAGCGTATTGTAAAAAAATGATCTTGAAGATAGGTCTTAGTTGGTTTGTGGCGCATGAGGTATTCAAGGCGGTTTTCAATACGTTTTCTAAGGTTCCGAATTTGAGACCGCAGTTGTGTGAGTTTTGCGGAAGCATTGTCACTGAGTTGACCATTAGGAAGGACCCAGGATTCAATTTTGGCTCGTAAACTCTCGAGTGGAAACAGCTGATTTCTAAAATCTTCGAGAGATTCTTTACCGCGCCCGTAGATTTTAAGAAACTGGTGGCATTGACTTGTGATGTCGAGGATATGTTGGATGTGGCGTAAATCTTCCCCCTCAAGAACACGCCCGACTTTTGCTGCATGTGTGATGGGCTGTATCGTGTGAAACTCATCGAGAGGGAGGTGCTTTTTTTCAGCGGAAAGCTGTTTGAAAAAAACAGTGATATCCCATAGCTCCTCAATCTCTGTTTGCTTGAGAGGAGTTTCTAAGTCTTCTGAGAGTTTGGAGCGTCCTGCTGCAGTTGTGCAGTGAGAAATGATATTTGAGACAAGATCAAGCCAGTCAAGTTGTGTTTTTTCGCGTTCCATTAAAAGTCTCTCCAGAGTGATAAATCCATCCTCGAGCCACATCTTTGCCATACTTACGGTCGAGGCGCAAGAAACATAGAGTGTTTGGTAGCTGTGACTAGCAACATGTTGTGAAGTGATGCACAATGCGAGCGAGAGAAATCTATGAAATGAGGGTGTTATGTGGATGTGGAGACCTGTTGGTGTGATTGAAGTCAGTATGTTTTTGACAGGGCTGCTTTTAGGGAGTTTTTTTAATGTTTGTATTTACCGAGTGCCTCGAGAAGAATTTTTTGCTTCTGCGCGTTCGAGATGCCCGCGCTGTTTTGAAATGATACCTTTCTGGTGGAATATTCCTGTCTTGAGTTACCTTGTCCTTAAAGGGAAGTCCAACTGCTGTCAGAAGCCTATTTCTATACGCTACCCCTTAGTCGAGATTCTAACGGCATGTTTATTTGTTGTGGCTTATCGCTCCTTTCCTTTTTTATATACACTCAGTGAGCCATGGGTGTTTCAACCCTTACAGTGTCTACGGTGGGCTCATGCGTTGTTTTTGATGTGTTTTTTATTTGTGTGTTCGGTCATTGATTTGGAGCATATGATTATTCCTGATGTGTTTTCGCTGCCCATGCTGGCAATGACACCTTTAGCAGTCTGGTTACACCCGGAGTTAAGTTGGCATAGCTCTCTTGCTGGAATTATTGCTGGCTGGGCGATGGTTACTATTCCTTCTTGGCTCTACCTTATTCTTCGCAAGCAAGAAGGAATGGGTATGGGAGACGCTAAGCTTCTTGCTGTGATTGGTGGGTGGTTAGGTGTGGAATCTGTTTTTCCGACAATGTTCTTTGGGTCGATCTTAGGCTCGTTTGTTGGAGTATCTTGGATGATTGTTACTCGTAAGATGGATATGAAGCTAGCCATTCCGTTTGGCCCCTTTCTATCATTAGGGGCGGTTACACACCTCTTAGGAGGGGCTGCTCTGTCTAGGTGGATCTGGCCGTAACTTATGAGAGAATAGAAGTCTTCATCAGTGAGTGTGAAATTTGACCGCGTCATCGTGAGGCTTGAATGAAAGAATGGAATGATAGACTCTGGCAGGTGAGCTCGCTGCAGGATTTAGAGGCGTCTTGCAGGGACATTTCTTGGGGGGGAGGCAAATGGGAAATTGATTTTTTTCGTTTCCAATGGAAAGGGCAAGAAGTTTTTATCACACCCGCCTTTGAACGCTCTTATGACAGAGTTTTTGATTCGAATATTTATCAATTTTTGAGAAATAACTTAAAAGATTATGCAGGCAGAAAGGTTCAAAACCGCAGTTGTGGCCATTTAGTTTTTGGGGGATTTGAATGTGTTTGGGCGCAGCAATTTGGGGCGGTCTGGCGTGTTGATGAAGTACCTGAGAATGTTAAGCAACAGTTGCAGCGAGAGCTTCACTGGGGGCATCGTTTGATTGAAGCTGAAGCGTTGATTTATCAGGATGATTTGACAGGCTTATATAATTATAGGTGCCTCGAAAGTATGCTTGAAACCGAGATGAGAAGAGCAGCCCGATTTGAAACGAATTTCAGTCTTATTTTTCTAGATGTTGATAATTTTAAAGAGATTAATGATGCTCACGGTCATTTGGTGGGTAGTGCTGTCTTGAAGGGTGTTGCAAATGCTTTGAACGGTGCGGTGCGGGAAGTAGATAGCGTTTTCCGCTACGGTGGGGACGAGTATGTGGTTCTTGCGTTGGGTGCTGATGGTGCTTTGGGTGTGAGAATTGCAGAAAGAGTTAGAGAAGCTGTTGCTTCGGCTTCCTTCTGTGTTGGAGATCAAGTCATTCGAGTCACCCTTTCTATTGGTATTGCTTCGTATCCTGAACACGGAAGAGAGAGTCGTGTTTTATTAGATCATGCGGATCGTGCCATGTATGGGAGCAAGCACTCAGGTAAAAATTGCGTTACAAGGTTTATGGAGGAGAAGCATGGAACAAGAGAAAAAAGCAGCAAAGAACTCTTGGGTTGAAATGACAGAAATGGTCTTGCCTCAGCATACAAATGCACTGGGGACTGTTTTTGGTGGAGTCGTTCTGTCTTGGGTGGATATTGCAGCGGCGATTTGCGCTCAAAGACATGCGGGAAAAGCTGTTGTGACGGCATCTATGGATGCGATGCACTTTCTATCCCCGGTCCGATTAGGATGGATTGTGAGTATTCGAGCATCCGTAAATTATACTTCAAAAACCAGCTGTGAAGTCGGAGTTAAGGTTGTTTCAGAAGATCCTATCTCTAGAGAGAAGCATCATACAGCATCTGCTTACCTTACAATGGTTGCTCTTGATGGGCATAGTCGTCCAACCCCTATGTCAGGTCTTCTTTTGGAGACAGATGCAGAGCGGCGCAGGTATGAAGAAGCTGAAGCTCGTCGAGCGAGTCGTTTGGAGTTGAAGCAAACTCTTGAAATGCGCCGATTAAAAAAGTTTGATTCTTCTGAAAAGTGATGCTTTGACTAAGTATTTAATAACTATTCACTGAATATTCTTTATTTTTAGCCGATAAGTTTGCCAAAGACCTGGTGATGGTTGCTAGGTCTGCGGAGTCTCTCATGCGTAGAATTATTTCCAGTGAAATTAAGGTTTTACTTGTGTCTAGGTGCGATCACTTGATTCAACGGGTAATAGAAGCATCTTCAGATGTTCCTTTAAGTGTTGAGGTGAGTGTGTGCCCCCTATCTGCGAGACAGTGTGTTGAGGGCCAGGAAAAATCTTTTGATGTTTTGATTTATGACATGGCTTCTTTTGCTCATCGAAATTTAGAAGATTTCTCAAACTTTGTGCGAAGTGTAAATTTACCTGTTGTGGCAGTGAGTGATGAGCATAGCGATGATATTGGAATTCAAGCAATTTTAGCTGGAGCTCAAGATTTTATTCGACCGAAAGAACTAGACTCTACAAATATTGCGTTGAAGGCTCACTTTACTGTTGCTCGTTATAAAATGCAGCGAGAAGTTGTGGCATCTAAAAATGAAGTTGAATATCAATTACGAACAAAATCAAAATTTTTAGCGCACTTAAGTCATGAGATTAGAGGAACATTGTCGGCGATTGTTGGGGTTTCAGGCCTTTTAAATGAAAGTGATATTAAATCAACTTATGCTGAAGAGTTGGATGTTTTATCCTATGGTAGTCAGAAGCTTCTTTCGACAGTAAATGATATTTTAGATGTGTCGAAATTTGAAAATGGTATCAATCCTATTGCTCCAGGTCATGTGTTGTTATCGAGCATTTTTGATAGTGTAATGAAAGTTTTTAGCTTTGAAGCACGAAAAAGATGTTTAATTTTATCATCTTCTATTGCAGAAGGTGTTCAAGAGAACTTAGTGACAGATGGCAAAAGGCTGCAGCAAATATTATTTAATCTTGTTAATAATGCTGTGAAATACACAGAAAGTGGCAATATACATATTCAAGCAGAGTCGTGTTCTGAAAATTCACAACATATTCGTTTTTCAGTTCGAGATACAGGTCGAGGATTGTCTGAAGATTTTATTCCTGTGATGTTTAATGATTATAGCCAAGAGCAAGAAAGAGATAACCGTATCGGGACTGGTTTGGGTTTAGGAATTTGTCGAGATTTCTCAGCTCTTCTAGGTGGTGAAATAGGTGCTTTTAATAATACTTCAGAAAAAGGGTGTACGTTTTGGTTTACTATCAAACACCATTTGAAAGATTCAGCAGAGGAAGTGTCTCAGCCTTCTTTTTCTCATGTTTTGTGCGAGAAAACAAAGCAAAAGCATAAGCCGCAGGTTGTTGTGGTGGATGACGATTTTTTATGTCAAAGAGTCCTTTCTATGCAATTGAAGTCTCTTGGGTGTGAAGTAGCAACTTTTTCTTCTGGGACAGAAGTTCTTTCAGCATTAAATGATCAAGAGCTTTTTTTTGAAGCTATTTTTGTTGATTGTACATTAGGTGATATGACAGGCGTTGAACTCACGAAAGAGTTAAGGTTTCGTGAGCTAGATTGTCCAATTGTAGGAGTTTCAGGTGATGTGTCTGAAGAAAATCAAATGGATTGTTTAGGGAGAGGGATGAGTGCTTTTCTTCCTAAGCCTCTTGAAAAAAAGGAAGTGTCTTCTGTGCTTCAATCTCTTTTGTATGAAAATAAATAAGATTTAGATAAAATTTAAGCTGCTCGATAATTATTCTCCAAGTATTTTTGTAAAGCGTCTTCTATATTTCTACGTGTAACAGGTTTTGTTAGGTAATCATTCATACCTGCGCTGAGGCATTTTGTTTGATCATCTTTAAGTGTGTTTGCTGTGAGAGCAATAATAAAAGGTTGGTTTTTAAGAGGCATAGAGCGGATTTTTTGAGTAGCTTTAAAACCATCCAAAACAGGCATTTGACAATCCATAAAGATGACGTCGTATTGATTTTGAAGAAGCATGATGCATGCTTCTTCACCGTTTCTTGCTTTATCAGGTTTGATTTTTAAATTTGATAGAAACTTTTCTGTAATAGTCATGTTCATTTCATTGTCTTCTACGATCAGTGAGCGAATATTTTTAAGGTTGGAAAGTTGAAGCGGTTTATTCTTTTTTTCTATGATCTCAACACCTTTTTGGTAAGGAATAGAAACAGAAAAACGAGTCCCTTTATTAGGAGTACTATGGCATTGAATTTTCCCGCCGAGAAGTTGAGTTGTTTTAGAGCAAATCGCAAGCCCTAGCCCTGATCCGCCAAATTTTCTTGTGGTCGATGCGTCGGCTTGTGAAAACTCTTCAAATAATGATGTGTAATCCTTATGATCAAAACCAATTCCAGTGTCTTCTACATTAAACAGAAGGTGATCTTGTGCTTGGTCAATACGAACAGAAATAGAAACAGAACCGTATTCGGTAAATTTAATTGCATTGCTAATGAGGTTTGTGAGAATACGCTGTGTTTTTTCAGGATCTCCGGTCACCCATCGTGGAAAAGAATCATCGATGTTAAGTTGAAAATCAAGTGATTTTTTTTGTGATTGAGGTTTAAAAATATCATAGATATTTTGCATAAAAAGATGTGAGTCATAGTTGCGATATTTTAAATTAACCTTGTTGTCATCTAGTTTTGATATATCTAAAATATCATTTAAAAGAGACATCATTGTCTCCCCAGATTTTTGGATAATATTGAGCCATTGCTGTTGATCTTCTTTGTAGTGATAGTTTTTTAAAATTTCAGCAGATGCAAGAATACCGTTCATAGGTGTTCGGATTTCATGGCTCATATTTGCTAAGAATTGATTTTTTGCTTGAGAAGCCTGAAGTGCTTTTGCATTTGCTTCATATATTTTTTGCTCTGCTTCTTTTCGATCATTAATATCTTGAACAGTACCCCTTAAAAAAATTTCCCCTTTTGAATCTATGTATTGTTCACCTGTTAGGCGGATATGTGATTTTCTACGTTTCACTGTAAATATATCAACTTCAATGTCCCATTTTTTATTATGATATATAGCCTCTTCCGCTAATCTAACTATAAGATCTTGTGTGCTTTTATCGTAGAATTGAATAGCCTCTTCAGGAGACATCTCCTTTCCAAAGGGAACTCCGTAAATAGAATAAATCTCATGGCTCCACCATAAATAATTCGTTTCTACGTGTATGGTCCAGCCACCAATTTTAGCAATTTTATTTGTTTGTTGAAGAACATCAAGTGCTTGTTGTGTCTCTTGTATTTGGCCTTGTAGATGGTGCTGGGATTTTCGCAAGGCATTGATGTGTTCAGAGTGAGATGTTTTATTAAGGCAATTAATTGCTGATAAGATAAGATAAATCAGAAAATAAGACTCGATAAGGCCTTGCGGCATACTATGTATTACAGGCGATTGAAAATGAAGAGTTATGAGGCTGATAAAGAGCAAACCTGAGAATGTACAACTTGTTTTTTTATCGATAATAAGAAAGCAAAGAGAAGGGAAGAGTAAAGCTACGATCCCTGAAGGTGACAATAATGTTTTGTAGTAGTAAAGACTTATAATAATAGAACTGTACGCTATTAGAAGAAATATAAAAGTTGGAGTATCGCGAGGGTTTTTTTTGAAAAAAAGAGAGCATGCGCTTGAGGCACAAAAAAGTGATGTGCTAAGGGCTGCTGAAAAGTAGAGATGTTTATATAAAAAATATAATGAAAATAATCCCATTGAACACGTGATGCTCATGAGTCCATATATAAATAAAGAAAGTCTTTGGTGTGTATGGCTTTCTTGATATGTTTTTTTGATAGTCATCGTTCCTCTAATGTTAGGTCTTTTAAGTCTTATCGGTATGATTTTCTATGAATTGATTTTGCTATGAAGTTACTCACTAGAAATTAGAAGGTTTTTTTGTGAAAGCGCTTTGTTATAGCAATTCCATAAAATAACTGGATTTTTTAAAGAGAGCCTTGAACGATAAAGTTTTGTGTTCTTTTATTTAAGCGCATGTTCTTTTTCTTTAAGGTTATAGTGCTTTGAATGGTAGTTTTGCCTTCTTTCGGTCTGCGTCTATGTCGCTTTAAGTCTCTGTTTACAAAGTAATTAAAAAGTATTTTTGTTTTTTTGTTCATGAAATCGAATCTGTGACCGAAGTATGAATACATTGAAAACTCCAGGAGATGGAGTAGGGGAAATTATGATGAGAACGATTCTTTGTAAATCTTGTATTGTGATGTCTTTTATAATAATGACTGGTTGTGATCTGTCTACGGCTCCTTTAGCAAGTCAGGACGAAAGAGCTGCTTCTGTTGCTTCGTTGGGTGAAGAAGATATCGGTGAGACGACGGTGACGGAAGATCAAGCTGATTCTCAAAGTTTATCCTCACAATCCTTAGCTATTACATCAACGATGTCACAAGAGTTAGCTACAGATCTTTTGGCTGCTGGCTTTAGCGAAGAAGAATCTCAAATCGTGATTAATAAAGCAACTGATTCAGCGACTGTTTCAGCGAATAGCCTCGCTGTGTTTAGCCTGACAACAAGTTCCCCTGTTTTAAATGAAATAGCCCCAGCTTTTATTAAAGGAGCTATGGAAGGTTTAAGCCTTGCAGGGAATGGTTTGAGTTCTTCATCAGAAAAGGCAAATGCGACAGAGCTTGTGATGACTTCGTCTATGAGATCTTTAAAAAGTCATACGCAGGGTTGGCCTTCAAATGACCGAGATGTGGTTGAAAATAACGTGATGGAATCAGGCATTGAAAATATTCAGCTGAGTGGCATTGAAGAATCAAACTATAAAGATGCTGTTTTCGCAGTTGTAAAAGGCTCGGTGAGTGCGCTTGAAACATCTGGAGTTCCTCATGGTGAGCTTGTATCCACGACGCAAAGATTTGTTGAAAAATCAACAGCTATCCTCAAGTCGGCTCCTGTTGCTATTCGGGTAGCGTCTATGGCTCAGGTATCAAAAGGAAGTGTTGTCGGTGTTGGATCTTTATCTCTCAAAGATGAAGAACGTGAGGTTCTTCCCTCTCAAGTTGCTGTTGTCGTAACAGGTGCAACACATGATTTATCGCTAACGGACGATGATTTTTCTTCTGCTGTCTCAGATATTAGTTATCAAACAGGTGTGGGTATTAAAGAAGTTGGATTGCAGGACCAAGCGACACAAGTGAAAGCTGTTGAAGGCTTGGCAGCAGGTATTTCATCAAAGATTGTTGAGATTTCTTTGTTGGGAAACTCTTCACAAGAATTCTTAGAAAAATCTGTCCCAAGTGTTAGCGCTGGTGTTATCCAATCGATGGATAGCGGTTTGATGACAGGAGAAAATGTTGTTTCTTCAGGTGTCTCAGGTAAGGTGATTGCAAAAACCTTAGCCACACTTGAAAAAGCAACTCTTGATTCAGATAAAAAAATTACTTTAGCTGGAGAAGTTGCTTCGAAAGCTGTAATTGCAGCAGGTGTCGCAAAAATTGATGACAATCTTCAGTCAAGTGTGATTGCAGATATCGTCAAAGGAAGCACTTCTAGTTTGGAGTCTTCTGGTCTTAAAGCAGATAGCGATCTTCAGTCAGCTGTAGGTTTGATTGCATCTAAAGCAGTCGAAGCGATGTCTTCAACTGGTGTTCCAAAAGACGCTTACGGTTCTGCAACGGGAAAAATTGTTTCTTCTGCGCTTTCTGGTATGTCCAAGAAAGCGGATGTTGGGTCGTCGATTCAAAGAGTCACAGAAAAGTCATTGCAAGCTTTATCAGATCATCAGAAGGCAGGTGTGATCACATCCGCTGTATTGGCCGATGGTGCAAAAGAAGCAACATCAAGTGTGATACAAGAAGTCAAAACTATGCAAAATAATGGTGATGTTGAATCTAAAGAAACTGAAAAGCTCGCTGTCATGGCAGCAGATGGTGTTGTCAGTGGTCTTGCTATTGGTGGGATGTCTAGTGCAGAAACAGCCTCTGTCAGAGATCAAGTTGTTGATCAAATGGGTGGTGATCTTGCAAATATAGGGGTGGAAGCAAGTAAAGTTGCTTCTATTAAAGTTTCTGCAAATGATAAAACGAATGATGCTGTTGAAGTCGCGCAAGTTCTTACAGATAACACAGCTCCTTCTTGTTCTTTGTTTGAAAAATCTGTTTCTGATGATGACTTTAAATCTCGAGTTGATGGCCAAAAAAGAAGTCAGATTTTTTGTACTGCTGTTGTTTGCCCATCAAATCGAAAAATTGAAGGTTATCAATTAAGTTGGAGCGTTTTTTCGATAGAAAAATCTTTATGTAAAATGACGAAAGAAATTTTGGAAAGCGATGTTATCGCTCTTACAGGTGGGGGTATTAATCTTTCAAATATATCTGCAAGTGATGTTTCTTTTCAGGTGGACGCAGGTAATTTGACGGAAGTTCGTTATAAACTAGTCACTGATCAAGATTCTTGTCTGTCTCGAAGTCTTTATTCAGACTGGGAGGTTGTTAAAAATACAGGTTATACTTTAACGCAGACCTTAGTGCCTGACGCGGAATACTTTTTATGTGTAGATGGGAAAAGAAATTTTCAACTTTTATCTGATTCTCAAATCAATTCATTAGCTGTCACTTATGCTGTGCCGCCAAGCCCACCGACCCCTGGAGCGAATCCAATTGTTATTGTTGAAGGTGCTTATACTAAGGAAAATTCTGTGACTTTCACGCTTTCAGCAACTGAAGCAGATGAAATGATGTTGGCAACGGATGGTTCGTGCTCTTCTGGAACGTGGGAAGCGTACACTGAAACTGCAAATAGACCTATTTCTATTCAAAATAATACAAACTCTTTTTCTGTTAAGTATAAAAATTTAGCAGGGGAAACTAGTTGCTCGCCGGTAGCTTCAATTATTCATGATAATCAAAAACCTGTTTTCACAACAGCAGCTTCTGTGACAGGGCAAACTTCGGTCTCTGTCCCTCTTCTTTGGTCTGTTTCTGATGCGACATCAGGTATTATGGAATATCAGGTTTCTATAGGGAGTTTGTCAGGTCATGATGATGTCGTGGCTTGGAATGTTGTACCTGGGCCAGCGAGTTATACTTTTAACTCTTTGAGTTTAGTTGTGGGTACATATTATGCAAATGTAAAAGTAAAAGATAATGCTGGAAACGACGAAGTGTCTTCAGTTGTGTTTACTTTATCTGGTCCAACAGCACCGACTATTTCAATTAATTCAGATGCAACATATACAAAAAATGATCCTGTTGTTCTTACCCTGGGGGCCACTGGAGCATCTGAGATGTATATCACAAATTCAGGAAGTTGCAGTGATGGTGGATCTTGGGAATCATATGTTACTTCAAAATCAGGGTGGGCCCTTGGTCAAACAAATGCAACAACTACAGTTTATGTAAAGTATAAAAATGCTCAAGGTTTTGAAAGCACCTGTGTCGACGACTCTATTATTCATGACAGCACTGTTCCAGAAAGTCCATCGATTGATATTGCAGGAGGAGCTTCTACAAATGACTCCACTCCAGATTTAGCTTTGAGTGCAACGGGTGCATCTGAAATGTATATTACGAATACATTAAGTTGCAATGGTGGTGGTAGCTGGGAAGCATATACAGCGTCAAAGTCTGGGTGGCCTCTTGGTCAAACAAATGCAACAGCAGTCGTTTATGTGAAATTTCAAGATGCGGCAGGAAACATTGGTCCTTGTATCAGTGACTCCATTATTCACGATAACTCAGGGCCTTCAAATACTTCTATTGCTGTTGCAGGTGGAGCTTATACGAATGACTCGACTCCAGATTTAACTCTTGGTGCAACGGGTGCATCTGAAATGTACATTACGAATACCAGTGGTTGTAGCGCTGATGGATCTTGGGAAGCGTATGAAACTTCAAAATCAGGATGGGCTCTTGGTCAAACTAATGCTGTAGCAACAGTATATGTAAAATATCGTGACGATACAGGTAATGAAAGCAGCTGTATAAATGGCTCAGTTACGCATGACTCTATTGCTCCAGCGGGTGAATATATTACGATCGATGGCGAAACTTATACGAATGATTCCACTCCAGATTTAGCGTTAGTAGCTGCAGGTGCATCAGAGATGTACATTACGAATACGAGTGGTTGTACCTCTGGTGGGTCTTGGGAGGCGTATGCAGTCTTAAGGTCTGGGTGGCCTCTTAGCCAAACGAATGCTTTAGCAACAGTTTATGTGAAGTTTAAAGATGTTGCAGGTAATGAAACACCGTGTGTTAATGACACAATTACTCATGATTCTGTAGCGCCAACATCTGTCTCTCTTGTGATTGATGGTGGAGAAAATATTTCGATATCCACACCTAATTTGACGTTAGCTGCAACAGGTGCATCCGAAATGTATATTACGAATGCCTCAGGCTGTAGTGCTAATGGTTCTTGGGAGTCGTATGCAACTTCAAAATCTAGTTGGGCTTTAGGGCAAAGTAATGCTTTAGCGACAGTTTACGTGAAGTTTAAAGATGAGGCAGGAAATGAAAGCTCTTGTGAAAGCGATACTGTGACCCACGACACAGGCGTGCCGACAGGAGCGTCTTTGACGATCGAGGGTGGCTCTCATACGAAAGATTCAACAGTTAACCTAACTCTGGCTGTTGTTGATGCAACGCAGATGTACGTAACAAACACCGTAGGCTGTAGTGCTGATGGTTCTTGGGAATCATATGTCACTTCAAAATCTGGTTGGGCTTTAGGGCAAAATAACGCTTTAGCAACAGTTTACGTAAAATTTAAAGATGAGGCTGGAAACGAGACAGCTTGTGTTAATGACACAATTACTCATGATTCGGTGGCGCCAACATCTCCATCACTTGTGATCGAAGGAGGAAATCTTTATACGCCTCTTTCCACTCAGACTTTATCATTGAGTGCTGTGGATGCGAGTGAAATGTATGTCACAAACAGTTCTGGATGTTTTTCTGGTGGAACGTGGGAATCATATGCCGTTTCAAAATCAAACTGGGGACTAGGAGTGACAAATGCTCTTGCCTCTGTTTATGTCATGTACAAAGATGAGGCGGGTAACGAAACACCTTGTGTGAGTGACTCAATTACTCATGATGATGCAGGGCCAACTGGGGGTACACTGACTATTGCAGAGGGCACGCATACAAACCAATCAAACATTCAATTGAATTTATTTGCAAATAATGCGACTCAAATGAAGCTTTCGGAAAACGCAAACTGTTCAGGTGGAACGTGGGAATCTTATGCAGGTGCCAAAGCGAAAGTCATTGCTAACTCAGAAATGAATTATCATTTCTCTGTGAAGTTCCGAGATGACGCAGAAAATGAGAGCAGTTGCAGTACAGCCTCTATTGCAAGAGATAATACTCCTCCATCTATCTCAAGCTTTGTGATCAATAGTGACGAATATACGAACAATGTCGGGGTCTATATCAACCTGACGCATACAGGGTCTCCGACAGAAGCTTATGTGACAACGGACGGATCTTGCGCAACCAATGGGGTATGGCAAGATATTACAGCCCCAGTAAATGCTACCTTACCTGGAGGGGATGGAGCGCATACATTGTACGTTAAAATCAAAGATG
Source organism: Oligoflexales bacterium (assembly GCA_045106415.1). Classification (GTDB taxonomy): domain Bacteria; phylum Bdellovibrionota_B; class Oligoflexia; order Oligoflexales; family Bog-1112; genus JBGCEP01. The sequence goes on from JBGCEP010000014.1 coordinate 67,170, forward strand.
CGGCGGGAAATGAATCCTCATGCTTATCCGATATGATAACTTTAGATCAAACATCTCCAGGATTGCCGAGTGCCAACGTAAGTTTAACGCAATATATCGGAGAAGTTCGTTTTACAGGGTTTAGCGCGGCTGATACTTCAGGGATTAAAAAATATCAAGCTTCTCTTGGAACGACGGCAGGAGGGTCCGAAGTTAAGATGTGGACAGATATTCTTTCTCCGGATACGTTTTTGGATTGGGTAGAAGGGCCGGATTTTGCTGGAGATCTTACAGCCGGAGTGACTTATTATTTCAACCTAAAAGCAGTGGATTATGCAGATAATGTGAGTGCGATGTTCACTCATGGTTTTATAGCACATGATGATGTTTCTGAGATTCATTCAGGCGTAAATGTGAACTGTGCAGTTTCAGGTAACAAAGTGAAGTGTTGGGGGCTGAATAATTACGGTCAATTAGGCATTGAGAATACTAATAACATTGGAGATGGCCTAGGTGAAATGGGTGTTAATCTTTCTGCTATTGATGTGGGAGCAGGTCGTACTGTTGAGAAAATGTCCATGACATCCTCTCATTCATGTGCTGTTCTTGATGATCAGACGTTGAAGTGCTGGGGTTCTGGCCTTGGCGGGGCTCTGGGCTATGGAGATACAAGCAATCGGGGTTACGGAAGTCCACAGATGGGGGACTCCCTTGCTGTTGTTGATCTGGGAGCAGTGTCAACTGTCCAGAGTGTTTCAACAGGTCTGGGGTTTAGTTGTGCAATATTAACAGACAATAACTTGAAGTGCTGGGGGTGGAATAGTTTTGGGCAATTAGGTAACGGTAGCACGTCGTATGTTGGAGATGGCCCAGGTGAAATGGGTATAAATTTAGGGAGTATATCCCTGGGAACAGGTAGAACAGCGCAAAAAATTTCTTTAGGTAGTTGGCATACATGTGCGCTTCTTGATGATGCAACGGTGAAGTGTTGGGGCAGGAACTCTTTTGGCCAATTGGGTTTGGGCACTATGGATACCATAGGGGATGAGCCAAGTGAAATGGGTGATAACCTTGGTGTTGTGGCGTTAGGCACAGGAAGAACAGCTACAGATATAGCTGTGGGTGATGAATTCTCTTGTGCCTTGCTCGACAATAATGATGTGAAATGTTGGGGTGTAAACGCTTACGGCCAACTAGGGCAGGGCAATACAGATACCATTGGCGATGGAGTTGGTGAAATGGGTGATTCTCTTCCTGCCATTGATTTTGGAGTGGGTTTTGTTGTTGAAAAAATAGCTGCCGGAGGAGCTCATGCTTGTGCTGTCTCAACAGTAGGAAAGCTGAAATGTTGGGGCGAAAATGATGAAGGTGAAGTGGGAATTCAGAGTCTTGATGATAAAGTCGGAGATGTATCAGGAGATCTAGGTGACAATCTTATTTATGTTGATCTTGGTGCTTTTCAGGGTGTTGATGAGAGCGTGGAGCATGTTTCTGTGGGAAGGGATCATACGTGTGCGGTTCTTTCTTCTGGTCCTGTGAAATGTTGGGGGAAAAACATCTCTGGTTCTCTAGGTCGAGGCAGCTCTGTCAGCCCGATTGGGGATGGAGTTAATGAAATGGGTGATAATCTTCCACCTGTCGAGCTTCATTAATGTTTTAATCCACATCTCGTAGACGCTCTTTTAATAAAGACTGTCTACGAGTGCTACTTGTTGTGCGAATCGCAATCTGTAAGGCTTGTTCTGAGCCGATAAGGATTGCGAGTTTTTTTGCTCTTGTCAGGCCTGTGTAAATCAAGTTTCGTTGAAGCATAATGTGATGAGACTTTACAATAGGAATAATGACGATAGGGAACTCACTTCCTTGTGATTTATGAATTGTAATCGCGTAAGCAAGGCTCAATTGGTCCACTTGATCCTCTGTGTAGGCAACAATGCGTTCTGCAAATTTGACTTGTAGGGCAGCATTTTGACTTTTGACATGGATGATTTGTCCGATATCACCGTTAAACACATTGAGTTCATAGTTATTAGATGTTTGGATAACTTTGTCGCCGACTTGGAAATGACGTTCCCCACGTTTGTAAATATGTGTGGGGGGTAAAGAGTCTGCGGGGTTCAATTGTGCGCGAATGTGTTGATTGATGTTTAAACTTCCAAGAGAACCTCTGTTCAAAGGAGTGAGAACTTGGATGTCACGTGCTGGGTCGTACCCAGTTTGTTTGAGCGTCTCAATAAGTGTGAGAATTCCAGGTAAAATATGCTCTTCTTGATCCATGAAAAAACGACAGTCACTTGAGGGGTCTTTAGAAAAGTGAGGCTGTTGTCCTTGATTTATAGAGTGTGCGATGGAGATGATTTGAGATGTTTTTCCCTGCCTGTAAATAGTGTTGAGTTTGCAGCAAGGAATGGCTCCAGACTGTACTAAATCAGCGAATACTTGTCCTGGACCAACAGATGGAAGTTGATCTTGATCACCAATGAAAATGAGTTGTGTGTTAGCTGCTACAGCATCCAAAAGTTGTTCCATCAAACGGATGTCAATCATGGAGGACTCATCAATGATAAGGACATCTGCAGCAACAGGGTTTGAAGCGTTTCTTTTAAAAGCTCCTTCTTCTGGAGCCCACTCTAATAAGCGATGAATTGTCTTTGCTGTAAGACCTGAAAGCTCAGACATTCTCTGTGCTGCTCGACCTGTTGGAGCAGCTAGAACAACACGCAAGCTCTTATGCTGAAATAATTGAATCATCGCGTTGGCTGTTGTGGTTTTTCCCACCCCAGGTCCTCCGGTTAGGATCATGAGTCCAGAATGTGCTGCAAGAAAAACCGCCTGAGCCTGCTCGTCTGATAGGGGGTGGTTTAATGAGTCTTGGTATTGGCTGAGCCATTCTCTTGCCTGTTGTTCAGATGTTTTTCGACGAGAAGGTGAGCTCTGATGAATGAGATCTTTAAGGATTCGTGCAACGTGCGTTTCTGCTGTAAATAAATCTCGTGTATAAATCACAGGATTTTCTGGTTCAAAATACTCTTTATGTATTGCGCCAACAGATTCTAAGCGTTCTAAGCTTTCTGAGCATTTTTGCTCAAGGGAGTCTGGAAGATTTTCGAGTTTTTTTTGTAACGTGCTGAGCACTTGATGGGGGTATAAAAAACAGTGGCCTTTTTCCTCACCCTCACTTGCTAGAGCCCAAGCTGTTGCTGCATCAGCACGTTCTGAAGAGTTTTTATCAAGGCCTGCGGACTGTGCAATGCGATCTGCCTTTAAAAAGCCAATGCCTCGAATGTCTCTAATGAGGCGATAAGGGTTGTTTCGAACCGTTTCAACAGCGTCTGAACCATAGCGTTTTAAAATACGCCCCGCATCTGCAACACCGATGTCATGTTCGTAAAGAAAAACTCTGATGTCCCACTCTTCTTTTCGAGTTCTCCAGGAAAGCGACGCTTTTTCAGCGGTTTTCTTACCAATACCTTTAATCATAGATAGTTTATGAGCGTCTTCTAAAGCTTCTAAGGCTTGATCGCCATAGGTTTCAAGAAGTTTATCAGCTGTTGCAGCGCGAATGCCCTCAATCGCACCAGATATTAAAAAACGTCGGATTCCACGGCGTGTGTTTGGGTGGCGATATTCTGGTTTATGAACCTGAAACTGTTTGCCGAATTTTGCGTGTTTACGCCAAATACCATGAAAGCGATAACTTTCACCGATGTGCATACTTGGAAAACTTCCGACGGCCATATGGATTTCAAGTGGGTTATCAATAGATATTTTAAGGACTTTCCAACCGCTGTCTTTCTCGACCACAATATCTTCGATGATGACGTCGATTGTTTCCATGGTTTCCTCAACTTTTTATTGCTGTGCCACACAGATGAAGGGGTAGCTGTTTATATACATATATGATTTATCGTTTCCGTCTCTTATCAGCAAGAGACGTAACAATATTGAAATCGAACACAGGCTAACGAAATTCCTCTATAGCTGCAATCTTAAGGTTCTCTTGAAGCATATTTCGCCGATTGCACCCTCTGGTTTTCCTATGATGTTGGGTGTATTCTCGTATGAGATGAGCTGATATTAAAATGAAGGGAAAATTATGCAGTGTCACTTTTCTTTTAAACACATGGAAACGTCCTCTGCCCTTGAACAGTATGCTTTAGGGAAAATTACTAATAAAATAAAGCGTTATGCGACAAAGTCTGCTGAAGCTTGGGTGACTTTTTCTGTGGATGGACATGAACATAATGTTCATTGCCGTGTGCGTGGTGGTGATGGATTTAATTGTGAAGTTAAAGCGGGCTGCACCGACATGTATGGGTCTGTGGACTTAGTTGTTGATAAAATTGAAGCGCAGCTTAAAAAGCAAAAAGAAAAAATTAAGAGCCATCGTTCATCAGGTAAAGAGATTCTTTTGGAGACTCTGAGTGTCCCAGCTCCTGACGCGGAAGATAGCGATCAAGTTCCTGTGGATGCAGCGGATGTTCTTGTGCTTGAACAAAAAAGAAAAAGCTCATAAGAATATATCTTTTTAGGCAAAGAGATGTTTTTAGTGCCTAAAAAGATCTCCCATCCTTTGCCCGAGAAGTACAGAGGCGCCCAGAATACAGCAAGCTAGGATACTCATTCCTATGACGCCAAGGGCTGATGCAATAGTGTCGCCGCCTCCAGGTTCGAGGCAAATTGCATAAATAGCTTTTGTAAGTGGCCAAGAATCTTCTTTCATAGCTAAAATCAATGAATCAGAAACATCAAGCATGGCATACGCAAAGCATAGCAGGCCTCCAGCGATTAAGTTGGCGGTGACCAGAGGAAGGTTGATCATGCAAAGTGTGCGTAGTTTTGAGGCACCAAGGGTCCAGGATACTTCTTCTAAGCTTCTGTTGATTTGTTGAAAGCCAGCAGAGCATGATCGCACCATAAAAGGGAGTCTGCGAATAGCGTATGCAATCACAAGGAGAGGAACAGGGTTTTGCATGGGGTCCAGCCATGTGTGTGTGTAAGTTGAGACATAGCCAAATGCGAGGACAATGCCCGGTAGAGCAAGAGGAAGCATGATTAAGGCGTCTAATATTCGAGTAAATGGGATTGTCTTGTGGACAATAGCGTAGGAAATTAACAGTCCGAGTGTGAGGTCAAGTAGAGTGGAAATTGCGGAGAGGTAAAGACTGTTCTGTATCCCTGCCCAAGGGAGCTCTTGTTCCATAACCATCTGGTAGTGACGGAGTGTGTAGCTTTCTGGGAGCGCGCTCATGAACCATTCATCACTGAGGCTTGTGAGAAGAATACCGAAGTGAGGCACAAGAGCGGTTAAAACTAAAAGTAAGAGTGAACAGCAGATAAAAAATGAAAAAAGAGGAGAGGCATTGATGATGCTACTGCTGCTGTGACCTCGACCCATCATCTGGTATTTTTGGTTGTTCTGTCTGAGTTTTGAAGCTGTAAATAATCCTACAGAAAAAGCTACAAGCGTTACGACAAGTGCGTGACCAATGGGGTTTTCTTGAAGATCGGTCATCATTGTGAAAATTTGCACGGGTGCGACTTCATGAAAACCGGCAAGAAGTGGTGTGCCTAGGTCAGTGAGTGCCCATATAAAAACAATGCTAGATCCTGCAAAAAAACCTGGGCGGCTTAGAGGCCATGCAATGTCTTTAAGTCTTTGAAGGCGACTTGCTCCAAGTGTGGCAGCGCACTCGTCAAGAGAAGGGTCGAGATTCGCTAAAGTCGTCATTAAGTTCATGTACATAATTGGATAGAGGTGCAAAGCTTCAAGAATAATGACAGCAAAAAGACGGCTTTGAGGAGAGAGCCATTGAATAGGCTCTTCTATCCAAGAGTTTTCTAATAGAAAAATATTTAAGCTGCCGTATAAAGCAAAAAACCGTTGAATTCCAATTGCACCTACAAAAGGAGGAAGAACCATTGGTACTAAAAGTAGGCCGCCAAATAAGGTTTTCCCTGGGAATTGGTAGCGAGTCATGAAAATAGCTGCTGGTAAAGCGAGTACAGTGGAAACAAATGTGACGCCAATTCCAATCCAAAGACTATTCATCAGCCCAGTTAGGTGGATGCGACTATTCCACAGCATAGAAAAGTGGTCCAGAGTCCAGCCTTGATCGTTGAGGAATGCTCGAGAAAGAGTGGCGCACATTGGGTAAATAAGAAAGGCAGTGAGAATCAGAGCTGTGAATCCGAATGTAAGCCAACCTACTGGGGAACCAAATGTTTGCCGCTTTATGCTCATGCCATGGCCTCATTGTAAGGAAGAACAACAACATCACTAGGATGAACTGAGCAATGAAGAGAGGATCCCTTGATCCAATTTGAGTTTTGCTGAAGTGGGGTCTGAATACGGAACGCTTGTCCAGGAACTGTGGTGCAGTCAAGCTGCTCCTGAGAACCTAGAAAAGTGATGTGCTTGAGGGTTAACTCGATGCGATTCTCTAGAGGAGAGTTCATTGCCTGAAAACTTGCAGCTTCAGGACGAATGGAAACAGTAACGTCATCGCCAGGCGCAACTGTGTGACCAATTTGTGAGCTAAGCAAAGTGCCTATGGGGCTGTTGAGAGTCGTGTGCTCAGGGGTGACTTCTTTTACTGTTGCTGGGAGTAAGTTTGTTTCCCCCACAAAACCAGCGAGGAATGAACTATTTGGTTTTTTATAGAGATTGCGCGGGGAGTCTGATTGAAGAAGATGTCCTGAACGCAAAACACTAACGGAGGTTCCCATGGACATGGCTTCTCTTTGATCGTGTGTAACAAAGACCGTTGTAATGCCTGTGCGTTGATGGATTTCTAAAATGCTTTCTCTCATGTCATGACGAAGACTGGCGTCTAAGTTTGAAAGAGGCTCATCTAAGAGAAGCGCGCGAGGCTGGATGGCTAGCGCTCTGGCTAACGCGACGCGTTGTTGCTGACCACCAGAAAGTTGAGCGGGATAACGATCACTATATTGCTCAAGATGGACTAGAGAAAGAGTTTCTAAAACACGCTCTCGAATTTCTTTTTTAGAGAATTTTTTGAGTTTGAGGCCGTATTCAATATTTTTCCAGACGGTCATATGAGGCCAAAGAGCATAGTTTTGAAAGACCATACCAATGCCTCGTGATGATGGAGATAAGTGTGTAACGTCTTCTCCGTCAAAGAAAATTTGGCCAGATGTGGGCTTTTCGAGACCAGCAATCATACGCAAAGTCGTTGTTTTACCGCAACCAGAAGGGCCAAGCAAAAAGTGGAGGTGCCCTGAAGGAATAGAAAGATCAATGCTTTTGACAGCAGGTATTTCTTGATAGGTTTTTTCGAGTTTACGAAGCTCTATTTTCATATGGAGGCCTTTCCGTAACTCAAAGCTTTTTGGTAACGAGCATAAGCTTGTTCGTTCCAAGAGTGGATCGTCTTGTTGCGGACGTTGTCTTTTGACCAGCTGGCTGCGAGTTTCAAAGCCTCATCATGTGTGATTAGAGGGGCTGTGAGAGCCTGGAATTCTGAAAGAGGAGCTTTCTTCTTAGTCAAATGATCCCAGCTTTCACGGAGCATTTGGTGGTGATCAACAAGAATTGCACCAATCATGTCACCAAGGAGCGGTCTGAGCAAGGCGCCTGTTTCTGGGGAAAAGTAACGCTCTAAAGAGTCTTGGATTTTAAAAGGGTTTTCTAAAAAACTTGGAGCTTTTTCCCATGCAAGTTGGTTAACAGCCATGCGGCCAAGAGTTGAATATTGAGGGCCCTCGGGTTGCCCTTTTTGTAGCATAAGACGTTTTTGAGCTTCAGGGCTGATTAAATATTCGATAAAGCGTTTTGCGCCTGTTGTGTTGGGAGCACCTTTTAAGACCGCGATTGGATCGACGTCAAGATTGATGCTGTCCAACCCGTTGGTGTATCCCACTTTTTTTGTGCCGAGCTCAACAACTTTTGAGTAACCAAAGAAATCAATTGATGCTGAAACAGCGGCGTCACCAGACACAACAGCGCTGACAGGCTCAGTACTGGAGTGTGTGAAAAGCCGTGTGTTGACAGCGGTGCGAGTGAGAGTGTCCCAACCTTTGTCCCAACCTAAAGCTTCGACGAGACCAAGTTGAATAGCAATCGTTGTACCAGAGCGACGAGGATCAGCTAAAGAGACAAGGTCTTTCCAGTGAGGGTCTGTTAGGTCTGTCCATTGCTTCGGTTCTGGAAGTTTACGAATTTTTAGCAGTCTTTTGTTGTAAAACAAGCCAAAAGTTGAAAGGGAAATTCCGTGCCATGTGTTGTCTACATCTTTAAGGGGAATGCCTTGGCAATCGTTCGGAATATTCTTTGTGACAGCTTCTGAGAGTTTGACGCTTTGAAGCAATCCAAGCTCTTTTAAATCTCGAAAAGGAAGTTCTCCACCACCCCAGAAAATATCCATGTGAGCTGTTTTAGGTGATTGAGAAAAGCGGCTCTTGATGAATCTGAGGTCATCTGTTGTGCCACCTTGATCAATCCACTCAACTTCAATTTCATGGCCGTAAGTTTTCAAATAATGAGCTTCAAACTGAGGAACAACCTCACGCTGAATAGACTGGCGATGTGGTGAGATAATGACCAAGCGTTCTTTCGCGGAAGCGCTGAAAGCTTGGGTAGAAACAATTTGAAGAATCAGAAACGCAAAACGCAAAGAGCTTGTCATGAAAATCTCCGTCACCGTGAAATTGTGAAAGACGGGGGTATTGTATCCGTCTGCGGAAGACACGCAAGGCTTTAATCATAATAAAAAAGAGTCTTGACTGAAGTGGTCTTTTTTGATGGAATTTGAAGGAGAGTTCTTATCTTTGAATTAAGAACTCTCCCAGAATAGACAGGGGGTTAGAGCCTGTTCTCTAAGTTTTTCGCGACAGCTTTAAGATAATCATCTGTTGTGACCCAACTTCCATCTGGAAGCTTGGAACCGTGGATACAGATAGCTAGATCTTTAGTCATTGTTCCGTTTTCAACAGTATCGACACACGCTGTTTCAAGAGCTTTTGCGAATGCTGCGACTTCAGGTGTATCGTCAAGGCGTGCTCGGTGACTCAGACCTTGACTCCAAGCAAAAATACTTGCGATAGGGTTTGTAGAGGTTGGCAATCCTTTTTGGTGTTGGCGATAGTGTCGAGTGACGGTGCCGTGAGCAGCTTCAGTTTCCACTGTTTTGCCATCAGGGCTCATAAGGACAGAAGTCATGAGGCCCAGGCTACCGAATCCTTGAGCGACGGTGTCTGATTGAACGTCCCCATCGTAGTTTTTACAAGCCCAAACGACTCCGCCATCCCATTTTAAGACTTGGGCAACCATATCGTCGATGAGTCTGTGTTCGTAGTGAAGGCCTTGTGCTTCAAATTTTGTTTTGAACTCAGCGTCAAAGATCTCTTGAAAGAGGTCTTTGAAACGTCCGTCATAGACTTTCAAGATTGTGTTCTTAGTCGAAAGGTAGAGTGGGTAACCGCAGTTGAGTGCATAAGTCATACAAGCGCGAGCAAATCCTCGGATGGATTCGTCGGTGTTGTACATACCCATGGCAATACCGTCTTTTTCCAGGTGTTGTACATCCCACTCTTGTTTTTCACCGTTATCTTTTTCATAGACGAGCTTGAGGGTGCCTTTGCCTTCGAGGCGAACATCAGTGCATTTATATTGATCTGCGTGTGCATGACGTCCGATGACAATAGGTTTTGACCAGTTACGCACAATTCGGGGAACATTTTTACAGATAATAGGAGCTCGAAAAACAGTGCCGCCGAGATAGTTCCGAATTGTGCCGTTAGGGCTTTTCCACATTTTTTTTAGATTAAATTCTTTAACTCGATCTTCATCTGGGGTGATTGTCGCACACTTGACTCCGACGCTGTGTTTTTGAATAGCTTTCGCCGCGTCTAGGGTAATTTTATCGTCTGTTTGATCTCGGCTTTCGATACTAAGATCGTAATACTCTAAATCCATTTTAATGTGTGGGAATAAAAGTTGTTGTTTGATTTTGTCCCAAATAATGCGAGTCATTTCATCGCCGTCAAGCTCGACAATGGGGTTCTTTACATGAATCTTAGACATATCTTCTCCGGTATGCGTTTTTATCTCACTCTGTTGACATGTTACAGCTGAGTGAAGAGGATGTCACGGTGTATCAGGATCTTAATCAAGACTTGATAGAGTCTGATCAAAGTAGTGGATGCTTCTAGGAACTTTTTGAATATTTCTTTCGACTTTTTCACTATCGATTAAAGCAATAACTTCGGTTTCGAGGCCAGCATTCTGATTGCAAATAATACCATGGCAGTATGAAAGTATTTTGAAAAGTCCGATGCCAGCTCCTTCAACTTTTGTGTCAAGAATTTTATCTGCGTCACCTTTGTAGAGAGATTTTTTTAAGTAATTAAAAAAAATACTTTTTGGAAAAGCACCATAAGTATCTTTCACGCTAATCGCGATGATTTTACCATCAAATCCATACTCGATGAGAGGTCTTTGATCTGGTGGTAAAGCATTGGTTTTGGTTAAATGAGAAAAGCCAGCGGCTCTTGGTGCATCAAATAAAGCATTCATAAGGAGCTCTTCTGTAATAGCATGACAATGTCTTACGACTGCTGGGGGAGCTTTTTGCCGATCCATATATGAAGAAACATGGCTATGGTGTCTGTGCCGTTCTTCTACAAGATCTATTGTATGAGTTTTTATATCTGTTTTGGGTCTAAGGTAAAACGAAATCCCAAAAATGTCTTTCGTAATTAATTTTTGTAGAGTGATTCGTAATTCATGAATGACCCATTTAGAATCAATTGCACCAATAATATGGTCAATAAGGTTGTGCTCTTCATTTTGAAGATCGGCGCTGTATTGATAGATGGTTTCATTGGTGATGAGAATGGTTGTTGTTTCTTTTTTAATAAGTTTAAATAACTGGTAGTTTGCTTGAGTGCAAATAAAAATATCAACGTTGTTGTTTTTGATGAATTGACTAGATTTATCAACATCTTTTAAGATTGTGAGTTTTGCCTCTGCAGCACAAACCTGTAAAACCTGCTGAGATAAAAAACTGAAATGATCATCAAGATGTGCAAAAAGAATATGCACAGAAACTCCCTTGTTATTTCCTATATTATACACAGTGATCTTGTTTTCGATAAATCATGAATAAAGACCCTTGAAAACCCTAGGAGGATGAATTTGCCTGGTGTTCTAAATTCTATAAACGAATGATTTCAGAGGTGATATTTCTATTGATCTTATGACTTTTGACACCGCTCAGAACTGATACCTAGAATAAACAATGAATAACCCCAATTTCAAACTGGAGAAAAAAGTCTCATGAATGAACTTGTCGATTTTTTTCATCGTGGCGGCATACTCGTCATGAGTAGTATCGCTCTCGTGTTAGGTGGTTCTCTTATTATTATTGTAGAGAGAGCTGTTCGCTTTTGGTCGTATGATTTGATGAATAGTTCAGGATTTATGGCTGCTGTTCAGAAAATGGTCATGAATAATTCGATAGAAAATGCAATTCGACTTTGTAAAAAAGCAAAGCCAAAGCTTGTACCTTTTATTCTTTCTGAAGGGCTAAAAAGAGCAAATGATACTCCTGAAGAGATAGAGTATGCGATGGAAACAGCAACGCTCTCAGCTTTACCTAAGGTAAATAGATTTGTTGCGTCGTTAGGTACTGCTGCAAACATTGCCACTTTATTAGGGCTTTTGGGGACAATTTTTGGACTCATCAAATCCTTTGGGGCTGCCGCTTCAGCTGGTGGTGTTGAGAAACAAAGAGTTCTAGCTGAAGGTATTTCAGAAGCATTGACAGCAACGTCTTTTGGATTAGGTACAGCTTTGTTTTGTATTTTTGTGCACGGTCTTCTTACGATTAAGCAACAAGCAATTGTTGCAGATATTCATCAGAATGTAGCAAAGCTGACAGACCTTCTATATACGAGACAAATGAAGATTAAAGGCCGTAACACCTAAGGAGTTTTCTCGTGAGTAGAAGGCATAGAAAAAAGAAGAGTGAAGTCTCTGATTCTCCCATTGAATTGAACGTGATGGCGTTTATCGATATTTTCTCTCTTTTGACGACCTTTCTTCTTTTTACAGCTTCTTTTGTTTCTTTTGGTATTTTAGAGGTTCAGGTGCCATTTTTGTCGAATGCAGCACCTGAGGAAACGCCCTCGAAACCTAAAAGAACAATGTCTTTAAATGTGGAAGCTTCAAAAAAGAAAGTTGTTCTAAAAACAGAGTGGGATCAGAAGCCAACAGAACCTGAAGTGTTTGAATATGAGATGTCAGATAAAGGTCTTAGTAGCCTTAATGACAAGTTAATCACACTTAGAAAGCAATACAAAGAAGAAACAAGTAAAGTAACGCTATTTACTGAAGATGATTTAATTTATAGAGAAATCACAGAGATTTTAGATGCTATAAAGCTTCAACCATCAGAACTAGAAGGTGATTTTGACACGCTTTATGAAAAAGTTGTTTTAGGGAGTGTCATTCTTTAGGAGGGTAAAATGGGTGCTTCAGTTGGTGGTGATGATGAGGTCATATCCCTCAATGTTATGCCTATGCTCGATATTTTTAGTATTTTAATTTTGTTCTTGCTATCAAGTTATTCAACAGATCCGATTAGCCATGATCTCACCGAAGGTGTAGAAATTCCAGAGTCTTTTACGAGTGCTTCTCTTGATGAAATACCTACCCTTATCGTGAGCAAAGATGAAGTTAAAATCAATGATAAAAAAATAGTCACTTTAGTTGATGGTGAAGTGCAGGAAAAAGATCAAGAACAAGGTGCTGTTTATGCTTTGTACAAATCTTTAAAGTCTTTAAGTGAGGCTGGTAAAAAGTTTAAAAAAGATGAGAAAGATAAAGATCAACCAGGAAGTTTAACGGTGGAAATGGATGCAAGCCATCGTTTTAAGCTTATAAGAAAAATGATGCTTTCAGCCCAACAGGCTGATTTTGTAAGATTTAAACTTGAAGTTGCGAAAGGCCGTGTCGATTGAAGGATTTTATTAAATTTTTCTTTCTTTTTTTTGGTGTTCTTTATCCAATGACAATGAGTGCGGATAGTTTTCCGGATGTAGAAGTGCGTGCGATTCGACCGCGTTTTTTTTCGAAGGCTAAGCGTATTGAAATTGGCTCTCAAGCCATGTTTGTTGTGAATAGGTCTTTTATCTATGCGTATATGCTTTCATTGAATTTAGATTATCATTTTAATGAAGCATGGGCTATTGAAGGGTCAATTGCATTTGGCGGTACTCAAGCAAAAGAAGATGAAATTGTCTTAAAAGAGAATTTTGATATTACAACTCAGATTTTAGAGCCACGAGGATCACAAGACATTGGTGTTTTGTGGAGTCCCATGTATGGAAAATATCAACTCTCGGATGGGGATGTTGTGTATTACGATACATTTATGGCGGCAGGAGTTGGGTTTGTTGAAGCGGAGTATCTTTATGAGCATTGTGCTACTTCAACAAAAGAAGCGCCAGCTTCTCAGACTTTTTCCTATACGGCAATGAATCTTGGTTTTGGTCAACGTTTATTTTTAGATCGTTCTTATACGTTTCGCTGGGATTTACGAGATCGTATTTTTACAACGAATGCGAAAGATGCTGCCTGTGATCCTGATCTGACAACTTCTCAAAACAGGATTGAGCATAATGTGACGATTCAAGGTGGTTTAACAAGGTTTTTTTAGAGGTTATCTATGATGCGCGTTTTATTGCTATTGTTCATAATGTTCGAAGTCGGATTTTCGGCTTCGTATCGTGATGGACATAAAGCATTGCGTGCTAAAAATTATGCGAAAGCCGCAGCTGATTTTTGGGAAGTATCGAAGTCTCAAAAAGATAAAAAATTAAGGGTGAAGGCTGAGTGGGGGTTAGCAGAAAGTCTTCGTGGTCTTGAGCTTTATCAATCAGCATCGCGTTATTATACAAAACACGTCCGCCGAGGTCCTCAAAGCCCTTATTTTAGAAGATCTCTTCAAAGATTAGGGTCTATTCACGCTGATGTCGGTCTTGGGCAATCTCATATTGTCAGGATGTTTCGTGAAAAAGTAAATCCCTCTCAAATACCTGGAAAAGCACGAGGTTTTTATTTTTATTTTTCCGGATCTGAAGCTTTTCATAGAAGGCAGCTTGAAAAGGCACGAAGTCTTTTCACTAGAGTGCAAAGAAGCAGTGAGTATTACTTAAGAGCTCGTTTTTATTTAGGTGTTATTTCAAACTTATCAGGAAGGTCTAGAAAAGCTATTGAAATTTTTGATGCTGTGAGCCGAGAAGCTCCTCGAACAAGAAATGGTAATTGGCTTCGTCAGCAAAGCATTCTTAATATTGCTCGTGTTTATTATGAATTAGGACAATATCGAGATGCTATCCGTTATTATTCTAGAATTCATAGAGATGAATCTGTGTGGTTAAATGCTTTGTTTGAATCTGCATGGGCTTTTTATCTTATGGAAAAGCCTTCAAATACATTAGGAAATATTCATACAATACACAGCCCTTATTTCTCTCATCGGTTCTTTCCTGAAACTCATATACTAAAAGCTGTAACTTTCTTAAAAGGATGTCATTTTCAAAGAGTGAAAAAATCTATAGATGATTTCCATGACAACTTTAAACCAGTATCAAAAGATTTGGATCGAGTTTTAAAACGTTATAGAAAAAAGCCGCGACAGTTTTTTGAACTTATTAATAAGTTTAAATCCGGGCGTCTTTCACAATATAAAAATGCAAAACAAATTTTTGATGCTTTAGGCAGGACCGACTCTTGGGTTCAAGGTGAAATGACGATTCGCTCAGTGAACGATGAATTGCGACGTTTAAGATCAACACCATCTCGTTGGAGAAAAACAAAACTTACATTAGCTCTTAAGAAATTCTTAGTCACTAAAAAAAGTTTAGCTATTAAGGATTCGGCCTCCAGGCTTTATGTGAATGCACTAAGCTTCAGACGTTATCTAACAGAGCTTTCTGGTCAGACAAGGTTAATTAAAGCGGAAATGCTTTTAGGAAAAGTTGATAGCCTTCGAGCAAAAGTGACTGGTGCTACCGTAAGGTCAAAGGTTGGATATGTTGGTGGTTTAAAAGAAGTAACTTCTGGGGAAAAGTTAGAGTTTTGGCCATTTCAAGGAGAGTATTGGGAAGATGAGTTGGGATGGTATGTTTATAACATTAAGGATAAATGCCGGTGATGAGATTCATAACGCGATATTTTTTGTTTTTTCTTATAGTCGGTGGTCTTGACGTTGAAGGGCAAGCAGCGCGCCGGCAAGTGCGTCAAGTCGAAGTAGAAGATCGTGATTTTCGTAAAAGAAAACAAAAAACTATTGAAAAATCATCAAAAGGTCGGATTAACAGGAAAAGATTGTCTGGTTTTACTTTAGAAGCAAAATTGGTCAAAGGTATAGAAAGAACTATTCGATATCTTGATAGAACTGCTATTCGTCTGCCCAAAAAGTCGAAGAGTCGCTTTAGAACATATGAAAAAATAATCAATTTATATATGGAACAAGCTGTTTTTGTTGCAAGAGAAGAAGAGCGTTCCTATGATCGTTCTTGGGAACGATGGGATCGTAATAAGAGAAAAGGAAAAGAGCCTAAAATTAATTCAAAACGTTCAAAGAAATTTTGGCTAAACATTGTGAATCGTAGTCGATCTCTTATTCGCGAATATCCTAAAGTAGAAGAAGTTCCAGAACTTATGTTTCAACAAGGTCTTGCTTTAGAGTTTGCGGGTCGTACAGAACAGTCTGTTAGAGTATTAAAAAAATTAGTAAATAAATATCCAGAGAGTCCTGTGGTCGGAGAGGCTTATTACTCTTTAGGTGATTATGATTTTGAACGTTCACGTTTCACGAAAGCAAGAACTTATTATCAAAAAGCTCTTAAATATAAGCGTTCAAGGAGATATGGTTGGGCTAGATTTAAAATAGGTTGGTGTTATTTTAATGATGGCGAATTCAAAAAAGCACTTAAGAGTTGGAAAACTACGGTTTCTTATTCAAGAAAAATAGGTGGAGAAACAGGACGGCAGCTGAGAGAAGAAACCTTAAGGGATATGGTTTATGCTTTCGCTGAATTGAGAGCTGTAGACCCAGCAGTAAGATATTTTAGAAGAAACAGTGGAGGAAAGTATGTTGTTGATTTCCTCTCTCTTCTAGGAGACACATACTATAGCCAAGGACAGTTTGCTCGTTCTGTGAAGGTTTGGAGAAGGTTACAGGTTCTTGCTCCAAATCATAGAAAAGCAGCAGATGCTCAAAAAGAAATTATTTCCCTGCTATATCTTTTGAAAAAATACAAAAGTCTACAAAGTGAAATCAAAAGATATTATGTGCGTTACGGGCCTAAGAGTCGCTGGGCCTCGAGAAATACAGCCTCTCGATCTGAAGTATTAAAAGACATTGATGAGCAGTCGATTTTTTACGCAAAAAGGCTCCATAAAGATGGCCAAGTGAGAAGAGGCGGTAAACCATATGTTTATGCTAAAAAATTATATCTTCAATATATGAAGATTTTTCCGCGATCACCACTACTGATGGAGGTGCGTGAAAATTTAGCAGATATTGAATATTTTTCGAACCGATTTACAGCAGCAGGTCATTTATATAAAAAAATTGTGCTTTCAGGCACCAAAAAAGCTTGGATACCAGGACTAGGAAAACAGAAAATTCCTATTCATAGAAGATCTGCAGATCATATGCTTGATTCTTATAATCGTGCTTTTGTAGGAGAGCTTCAAAATTTAAATAAAAAGAAGCCAAACTTTAAAGTAAAACCAAAGCCTTTAAGTAAAAATGCTCAGAATTTTATTGGTTCTTGTAAAATTTATAAAAACTATTATCCAAAAGTTGGAAAGCAAAATAAAACCTGTCATTTATTTGTAACAGAAGTTTACTATCGCAGTGGGTATAGACAACAAGCAACAGCTGGTATGTGGGATATTATCAAGAGGTACCCGAGAGAAAAAGTTGCAGAATCTTCTGTGGGGCGTCTTCTTCAAATGAATCAGGTGAACTCTAAAGATTTAATTGCGACTATCCAAAAAGTTTTACAAATTCCAAATTATTCCCGTGGAAAGACAAAGATTAAGTTAGAGAAACTTCTTAGAGCAACGGTTTTAGATGATATTGCAAAAGATAAGAATCCTCTTTCACGAGCTAGGCGTTATGAAGCTGTTGCGAAAAAGCAGCCCAAGGCTTCTGATGCCTCGAGTATTTGGATGAGCTCTGCTGATAGCTATTTGCAAGCTGGGGATGTTGGATCAGCTCTTAGTTCTTATGGAGTTGTTGCAAGTCGTTACTCTCGATCAAAAGAGTTTGAGCAGGCAACGCTTCAACTTGCTAAAATTGAAGATCGGCGATTGAACTGGTTGAAATCAGCGAAATATTATCAAGCTTATGCGGTACGTTTTTCTTCAAAGCCAGATGCGCTGAGTGCGCAGCGCCGAGCTTGTGTTTTGCTGATTTCGTCTTCAGTTGAGCGAGCAGCAAAAGACTGCAGTATGTATTTACGCAAAAAACCAGAAGACGCACGTGACATTTGGCCTCTTTTAGTTGAGGTTGTTTGGAGAAGTAAGAAATATCAAGTTTTGAAACAAGTTGCTCATCCGTCGATTCTAAATTCATTTTCTTTAGCAGCGAGTCAAAAAATAGTTGCTCTTCACCGATGGCAGTCAGTTCTTCCTAAAAAATCTGCACAATACAAACAGCTACAGCAGATGATATTTCAAATGGCTCAAGGGCAAGAGCTTGAAGGAGAGGCGTTAAGAATTGTATCAGGTTTGTTGTTCGCACAAACAGGGCGAGCAGTCGCTGCTCTTCAAACATCAAAATTGGCTGGTGGATCGGTTGCCAATCTTCAGCGATCACTCGAACAGGTCTCTAGCTATATTCAAGCTATGGAACAAGATTATGGGACAGTCCTTTCTGTTGGTGATCCTTACTGGGGTATTGCAGCTCTTTATCAAAAAGGACAAGGATATGAAGCATTTGCTAATATAGCAGCTAATCCACCACAATTAAATGATGTTAAAGCTGAGGAATTAAAAACCCAATTGGCACCACTTGTAGCTGATATGAGAAATAAAGCAAACGAACAATATAGTTTAGCTTTTGAGCTTTCTAATCGTTTTAAAGTCCATAATGACTGGGTGATAAGGCTTTATCTAACGAAAACAAGGCTAGCAGGTAAAACTCAAAGTTTTGATGAATGGGTGGTTCTTCCTGATTTTGTTGGCGCTCAGGTACACCGAGATATATTTAAGGCTTCACGATGATAAGAATCCTATTTTTAATTTTTTTAAATATAGTTGTAAGTTGTGCTTCTGATCAGGGTGCAAATCTTACCTCAAGTGGGAAAAAAAGGCCGAGTTCTTTGGTGGCTATGAATAGTCTGAAGAACAATCAATTAGTGCCACAATTTGTTGATCTAAAAAAAGCAAGAAAACATGCTTTGACTTATCGTGGCGGGGATTCTGTTACGACTTTAGAAAAAAGAATTGCCGCTTTAAGAGTTGCTAAATCAAATTTTTCTGAAGTACAAGCTGCTACTCTAAAACTTGCGAATTTAGAATTAGAAAAAAGTCTGAACCGATCTATGTCAGAACGCGCTAAAATTGAAGTAGGACTTTCTGCGTTACAGAACCGTAAATTTGGTATGGCAATGATTTTGTTTGATGAGCTTCATCGATCTAAAAATAAGACAATTCGAGCAGCTTCGTGGACAGCGACAGGTGTTCTAGCGCTACAGGATCAAAGGCATCCGGAAGCTGTCAGAGCATGGGAAGAAGCTTTGAAATCATCATCGTCTTTTGCACCAGCTATTTTAAATCTTGCCTTTATGAACTTGCGATTTGGTCGTTTTAAAGAAGCACAGTCGCGTTTACAGCAAGCAGGCCCTAGCTGGTTGAAGGATGCAGGTTTGATGATATTGGCAAGGGTAAAAGGACAAAAGAATTTAGCTGATAACTTATGTGAAAAACTTTTATCCATCAAACCAAATCATAAAATGATCCTTTTTAACTGTGGAGTGCATCAGTGGGTCAGTCATAAAGATAAAGATGAATCAAAGTCTCTGATACGTAAAGCCTTGAAAGAAAAAGGCGGGGAATCAAATTGGAATGTGAGAGGCCGACAGTTTTTAAGTCGGATTCGATAAAAGAGGGATGTCATGGCATTTGAGCTACGCTATCAATCCAAGGGTCGAGCTGAAGTTTCAGTTAATATCGATCAAGATCGTCTACTCATAGGCACTTTGCCTTCCAATCACGTTGTGATTGCTGGTGAGGGAGTTGAACCGATTCACGCTTTATTGGAAAAGCGTGGTGATGAGTTTTGGATTTTAGATTTGGGTGCTGAAAAAGGTGTCCTTCTAAATGGTAAAAAGATTGATGTGGAGCATAAAACAAAGGTAGGAGACACCTTTTCCTTTGGTGCTGTCACAGCTTCACTTGAGAAGAAAGTTGAAGCTCCCCTAGCTGTGGATGAAACACAAATAGCAACTCCGCCGTTTCTACCACCTCCGCCTCCAATGATGACACCACCACCTGTACCTCCAGCGCAACAAAAAGTTTCTGCTGTAGTGCCAGAAAAAACTGTCGCAAAGCAGGAAGAAATATCTATTTCGAAGTCAGAAGGAACGAGTGTTCAATCTTCTGTTCCTGAACCGCGGAAAAAAGAATCAGAGAGAGAACCTCTTTTTTCTCCACGTGGAGCGAAACCCTCGGGTGAATTGCTAGAGGTTGTGGCTTATTGGGGAGATGTTGTTTTAGAGGTGGAACATTTTCACCCTTCGTTGCGAGGTTATGACGAGGTCACAATAGGTAATCCTACTGTGACTCACTTTATTGCGGCTGGACATGATGATATTGATCACCACCTTCTTGCTCAAGTTGAAGATGGTGGCTATCATTTAAATTTACTTCCACAGATGGAAGGACATCTTTTAAAATCAGGTAAAGTAGAAAAAGTTGAGGCGGGTAGTTTTCAAATGTCTCGTCAGGACCTTGCTCAAATTAAATATGGAGCTGTTAAGTACTTTTTCTTATTTGTGCGACCTCCAGAGCTCAACTTACCTCGGTCGGGCCCTTCCGACCCATTGTTTATTTCTTTATCTAGTATTTTCTTTATGCTATATGCCTTAATGTTTGGCTTTATTTATAATTCTGACCCCAGAGAAAAAGATCTTCTTCAAGATGATTTGTGGGCTGTTGTTCAAGTTCCAGAAACAAAAAAACCTAAACAAGAGCAAAAAAAGAAGAAAAAAGAGCAAAAAATTGCAGAAGTTAAAAAGCCAGCGCCACCTCAAAAAACTCCTCCAAAACCAAAGCCAAAACCTGTTGCTCCTGTGAAACCAAAAGAGGCGCAGAAAAAGAAGCCTGCACCTAAGAAGAAAAAAATTCAAAAAAATACTTCAGCGACTCTTGCGCAGGCAAAAACTCAAGCTGTTTCAAAACCACGTGCAGCAGCTCCCTCTAAAAGTAAAAATGCTCCAGGTCGCAATAGGCGAATTCCTCAGGTCCCAGGCGGTGGAAAGATCGGTGTTGGAGGGGCTCGTAAAGGCAAGCAAAAAGTCAGTGTAAGAGGGGCAAGAGGAGCTAAAAATAAAAGAGCTTCAGGTATCAACCTTGGCAAACTTGGTATCGGTGTCGGTAAAGTCAGTTCAGCGAAAGGTGCTGGAGCGATTGCTACTCAATTTAAAAGTTCAGCGGGAGGTGCTGGTGGAGGGTCAGGATCTGCATCTAAAACAGTTGGTTTAGGTGGTATTGGTAAAGGATCATCTTTAGCTGTAGGGGGATCCGGCCGAGCGATTCAGCAGTTTGGAAGCGGAGGAGGGTTTCTTGGAGGCAAAGGGCAAGGTGGTATTGGTAAAAGCTTTGGGAGTGGCCGTAGGCCCACTCAAGTGAATGTAAGAGCTGCAGACCCTGCTGTTACGGCTGGTTTAACACCTCAGGAAATTTCACGAGTGATACGGGCTCATCTTAACCAAATCCGTCACTGCTATGAAAGTTTGCTCCAACGATCGCCAGGAGCTAGCGGGCGTTTGAAAGTGAGATTTATCATATCTTTATCAGGTCGAGTGAGTTCAGCGAGTGTGTCTCAAGCCTCAGGTGCTAACATGAGTGATTCGACCCTTCAAAGGTGTGTGACTTCAAAAGTAAGGCAGTGGCAGTTTCCGAAACCACGAGGTGGACAAGCTGTGACTGTTAATTATCCATTCTTGTTCAGTCCTCTGTAATGAGAGTTTTTCTGCAGCATTTGATGTTTCTTCTTATCACAGGATGTTTAAGTGATAAAGGAGAACCGCTGTGGGAAATTGAGGTTGAGCGAGGAGACACGGTCAAAAAAATAGCATTACAATATGAGGTGTCTGTCCGAGATATTCTTAGGCTTAATCAGTTTCAAAGCCCAAGTTTTTTGCCAATAGGAAAAGTGATTGTTGTACCTCGCAAAACTTTTTCAGACCATCAAACGAAAATGCCTATCTGGCCAGTTTTAGGGGTGATGACGTCTGATTTTGGTAAACGAGGATCTTCTCATCATGATGGAGTCGATATCGCCGCTGAAAGAGGTCGTAGAATTGTTGCTTCTTTAGAGGGTACGGTGACTTTTTCTGGTTATAAACGCGGATATGGAAAAACAGTTATTGTGGATCATGGTGGGGCACAAAGTTTATATGCTCACTGTGACAAGATCGATGTCGAAAAAGGTAGATTTGTTGAGACTGGGCAGGTGATAGGCAGAGTCGGGTCGACAGGAAGATCTACAGGGCCTCATGTGCATTTTGAATGGAGAATGCCAAGTGGAAAGCCTATTCATCCTAAATACGCTGTAAAAGGCCGATTGAAAAAAAATCGTTAGAAAAGTGGTGTGACACCATCCCCGTTAATAGAAGAAACATCGGCATTGCCGCCAGCAAGACCATTTGCTAGAGATTTCCAAAGATTTCTTTGGTCGTTTGATCCTGCGGATAAATCGCCTTTTGCTGAGATCGCCCCACCTAAGGACCCAAAAACAACACAAGGAATTTCTTCGTTAGGATGGCCGTTATTAAACGATCCACCTAAAAAGTGTGCAGACCCTTCACTTGCATAAACAATAGCGCTTTGAGCGAGAAGATTTTCATCTTGTCCCATTTGATTGATGACTTTTGCTACTCTTTTTTGAGTGGCGTCTGTAAAGCTTTGAAACTTTGCCCCATTGTCATTCGACCCATCGCCGTGGATGTATTGATGTTGAGGATCTGTGGTCGAATCTAGAAAACTGACGACAACGACGTGAGATAAATCACAAGCGAAAAGCTGAAAAGCAACTTCAAGCATAGCGGCATGATTTGCGTCAGGTGTAGAGCCATTTGCAATATTAGTACCTATTTCACAGAGTTTAGATTCATAAGCTGTCGAAGAAGAGGATTCTGAGTTTGAGCTTTGCGAGTTTTTTGTGTTGTTTTTTGATGTAGTGGGAACTTGTTCTTGGTAGAGTTTGTACAGTGATTCCATATAGTCTTCAAAAAGAACAGAATCTTGCCCCAGTAGGCTTTTGATTTTTTTGATATCAGAGATAGCAGGATCAAGTATGCCTTTTTTTCCTTGTTCAATTAAATTTAAATTATACTGTGACGTTGTTAAATTGAGACCGAAATTTTGTTTGAGTGCATCGGCTGGATTTTTAATTGTATTGACAGCGTTACCAACTGAGTCTCGTGGGTAATTATCTCCGCCGATAGAAAGATATGTTTTTGTAATTTGCGGTATCGTTGTATAAAAAGAAGGAGCACTGCCTTTACCTCCGCGAAACCCAAGGAAACCTGCTTCTCCTCCGTGCCAGTCACCAGCGTAATTTGCGCCCTTCATACCGTTTATAAATAATCCGTGTTTTGCTATGATTGCTGGATCAATCACGCTTGTGAATGCTTGTTTCGTAATTTGGGAATTCATATGACCATTAGGAGAAGTGCAAATCATAAGTTTGAGCTTACCTTCTGCTCCAAAAGCTTGAGTTGTTGTAAAAGTGCGAGAAAGGGCACTAGCGACTAAACTGTTTCCAAGATATTGAGTAAATCTTCGTCTATTTATTTTTGTCATATGGACCTCTCGCTTTGTCCCTTGTGTTAAGGGTGGCTTAAAAAAGATTGATAGAGACGACTGAGGCTAAGATCCCCATTTTCTTTAGATTGATGGTATGTTTGAGCGATATGACAAATGTCATCTTGTGTTTCTAGTCGACTATGAACCATCCGGAATAGATTAAGCGCCATGCAGGCTCCAACATCAATAGTTCTTCCCACTGTTTCAGAGAGCTCTTTGTGAGATCGTATTTCATGTCTGGATCCTGAAAGAGTTGTCAATACCTCTGTAGGTATCTGTATATTTTTCATGTGATCATCGATATTTCGTTGAAAACCTTCTGGTGAGAGTTCTTCTAATGTTCCTGCGGGTCCATTAATGAGTGAATGGCATGCAGCACAGCTTCCCTGGGATGTTGCTTTTTTTACAGCATTTAATGTTGTTTCCTCTTTGTCGAATTTAATTGCCGATATGACATCAACGAGATTTTCAGGCGTTTCTAAATGATGGCATAAGAATTCACTGAGGATATGTTTACCTCGAAGGGGAATATTGGTGTGGCTAGAGCTACTGATATTCATAATGATGCTTGGTTGATTAAGGAGCCCTGCTCTATTTTCAGGGTACTTTGCGATTTTAAAAGCAGAGGGTATACCTACAGCTAATTCTTGTGAGCCATTTGTAAATTGATATGTTCTTAAAAGGTCATCAGGTAAAAGAGTGAAATTTGCACTAAAAATATTCTGAACAGAATCATTACTTGTCTTCATGAGGTGATATAGAAATGCTCCAGACTCTTCACTTAAAAATTTTCTTTGATTTTCAGAAGCAGAGTTTCCATTAATATTCATAGTTGGTTTTGTTTGGATTTGATCTGTACCTAGCCAACTATGGCTCCAGTCTATAGCGCCTTGATAAAATTGAGGATGATTCATCATTCTTCTGATTTCAGTTGTGATGTCATTTTGCGAGATTAATTTATTGTTTTGAGCCTTTTGCATAAGAACTGAATCAAGGTGTCCTCGCCATAGTGTGTCTGATAATAATGTTGCTGTTTCCCAACTTTTTGAATCTTGTTGATCGAATTGTGTTCTGTATAAAAAATAAGGAGAAATAAGATAACGTTGGATGATTTGTTTGATTGAGTCATCATCATTTCCAATTTGTTTATAATAGGAAATCTCTTGTTCGATATCGTTGGTGGTGAGATTTTTTCTCCATAATGAAGGGAGAGTTTTTTGAACCCAGCTTTTAAAACAAACATTTGAATCTTGTCCGCAGTTCATATCTGATTTCACTTTATTGAAGATTTTTTCAGAGATGATTTCTGCAGTCTTCATAAAACTTTTCAGTTTTTCAATAGACATGATGTTTGAGTTTCGTAAGTGTTTAAAGTTTAATGTTTTTGTTTCTACAGGCAAAGATGTGTATAGATTTTTTCTATCGTTTTGAAGGTCGATTTGAAAGGTATCTTGAATAGATTGAATATATTCCTCTCTTGTGATGATACGTGCAAATTTTTTCTTCTGATAGGATTGTGTTTTACATGTCTCTGAAGGTTTGTTGATCTCAGTTAAAAGTTTTAAGAAAAGATTATTAGCGTTTTGGGCGTTAAAAGTTTCAACTCTGAGTGAGGAGGTTCCTGAAAGGCCGTCTAAAGACTCCTGAGTTGATCTAGCTTCTTGTTCACTTGGTTGTATGTCAGCTCTATCAAGAGGGGAAGGATCTCCTGGATTTTTGTTCTTTTTAGGAGAGCACCCAAGTGCATTGATTAAGAATATTGATAAAGTGAGAATGACTTTCATAGCACCTCTACGACTGCTTAAATTTGACAAGGCATGCATAGACTTATCGGAATATAGAAGTAAAATGTTGAGTTAAAATAAAGCTCTTTAAAATTGAATCTTTAAGTCAGTTTAAAGAGTTACCCGTGAATTTTTTCATTGGAACTGTCGCCCAAAGTTATTCATTAAGGAATCTACATAAAAAATGTCTAAAAAAGAAGAGATTGCAAAAAGAAGCCTGAGCAGTGGGCTGCAGCAGTTGACTAAAAAACTAATCATTTCTGTTGATCTCACCAGTGAGTAGGCGTATGAAGTCCTCGGAAAACAATGACTGAGGCTGTCATGACATGTGTATCAATAGGTGAAGCTGCACTTGTGCTGGGTGTTTCTATTTCAACTTTACGACGTTGGGATCGTTCACAAGCATTGATGCCAGGCTACCGAACTCCTGGAGGCCATCGCCGTTACACA
>JBGCEP010000015.1:0-2704 GCA_045106415.1 Oligoflexales bacterium
AAAAATATTAGTAAAACAATTAAAGCAGAGGTTGATACCATACTAAGCTTTGCTGCATCTCCTGATATTATAGATTCTCTCTCATCTCTATCTTTAACACCGACAAATTTTTTGAATGTCATATCTCTAAAACTTGTACTTATAACCATCTTTATAAATAGGTATAGGCTGACTAAATCCAAGTCATTAGTACCCATCCAAAAAGATCCCATATATGTCTGGCAAATCCTTGGCCATGACTTAACTGTTCTGGATCTCCTATAAAGCCTATACAATTGTACTAAACGCCTCTTCGAGGCGTGGTTGCTAGCGCATCTTATCTCTTAAAATCTAATATTTTTTATCGGCAAGAAAGACCCATCCTCCACTTTGCAGAAAATCCCCTTATCATAAAAATTGACAAAAACATTTACGAGCTAGATTCATCCCTACAGGAGTTAAAAGATGGGTATATTACGAGACAAAATGTCCCGAGACTTAATTATTCGTGGTTACAGTAAAAGAACTCAAAAAACGTATCTGCATGCTGTTTACTCCCTTGCAAAACACTATATGATTTCTCCCGACCAACTTAATCTTCAACAGATCAATCAATATCAATTGTACCTAATTCAAGAAAAAAATCTATCATATTCTCACTACAATGTGACATCGTGTGCCCTGCGATTTTTTTATACGACTACTTTGAACAGGAAAGACTTTGGCATCACTCGCATTCCAAAGCTAAGGCCATCAAAAAAGTCACCACTCTCTCTTTCCATTAACGAAGTTTACCTCATCCTCAATGCCGTTAAGAATCTAAAATTAAAAACGATTATGATGGTTATGATCGCATCCGGTCTTCGTATTAGCGAAGTTCTCAATCTTCGCTGTCAAGATATCGATAGCGAGCAAATGCTCATTCGTATCGTTTCAGGCAAAAGAAACAAAGACAGATGTGCCATTTTACCAACATCGCTTTTACACGCTCTAAGATATTACTGGGTTGAATATCCTGTCAGTAAGAAACAATGGTTGTTTCCAACAGATAAAGACGAGAATCGACAAATGGGGTCGACGACAATTAACCGAGCACTCAAAGCTATTGGCAAGAAAGTCGCCATTCATAAAAAGATCACAACACATGCTTTGCGCCACAGCTTTAGCACAATACTTCTTGAAAAGGGTGTGGGTATCAAGCAGCTCCAGATCTTGCTAGGCCATGCAGACCTAAGAAGCACGATGATTTATTCCCAACAAGCTCAGATACAAAACCTGAAGGTGATAAGTCCTCTGGATCTGATCTACGAGGATTTATATAAATGAGCGAGCAAGCAGACCAGAAACGGCCATCCCTTGAGATTGCCGACATTTTTAGAGATTACGGCCATCTCCTTGGCCCTCTTGGACCTGACCAGGCCAAGGTTGTTAGTGATATTCAAAATTGCCGTACATCTGTTCTTGGTGGACATATTTCCCAGTGCCAAGACTGCTCGCACAAGGAGATCTCATACAATTCTTGTCGAAACCGACATTGCCCTAAATGCCAGTTCCTTGCAAAAATTGATTGGGTAGAAGCAAGAACCAATGATCTTCTACCATGCCAGTATTTTCACTGTGTCTTCACACTCCCACATGAACTTAACCCCATTATTTTACAAAACAAAGAAATCGTTTTCAACATACTCTTTCGCGCTGTAGCGGCAACGCTCAAAGAAGCAGCAAAAAACCCAAAAAATCTGGGAGCTGAGGTGGGATTTACCAGTGTTTTACACACCTGGTCTCAAAACCTTCTTGATCATTTTCACCTCCATGTCATCATCCCTGGCGGAGGGTTATCTGAGAAAAGAGACAAATGGATATCATGCCGAGAAAAGTTTCTATTACCAGTGAAAGTATTATCAAAACTATTTCGTGGTAAATTTCTTGCGCTCTTTAAAAAAGCTTTCGATGAATTCAAGTTCATTGGGAGGTGCGAAGTTTATCAAAATTTTTCAAGTTTTAACGACCTCATTTCCAGCGCCTACGACAAGCAATGGGTTGTATATGCCAAACCACCATTCTCAGGACCAGAAGATGTTATTAAATATCTTGGCAGTTATACTCACAGGATTGCAATATCCAACTACAGACTAGTGAAGGTCGAAGACAACAAGGTTCATTTCTTTTACAGAGACGCTCATAAAAAAGATGAAAAAAAGACTATGTCACTCGAGATAAAAGAGTTCATGAGGCGCTTCCTTCTTCATGTCGTGCCCAAAGGCTTTATGAGAATTAGGCACTATGGGATATTATCAGGACGCAGCAAGGGCAAATTAATCAAGCTATGCAGAGAGCTCATACCTGAGCCAATTGACTACAAGGTCTTTAAAAAAATAGAATCCGAAAACTGGATTGAGAAAATGATTCGAGTGACAGGACACGATCCTCTTTTGTGCCCATCATGTAAAAAAGGACAAATGATCCCTATCGCAGAGATAAAAAGCCACTGGGATACTTCGTAGAAATGATGAATTTAATATCATTATTCATTCAATACAAAATTCTTGTTCTACAAGAGAGGGGCTTCAATTATCTTTTTTTTAAGAAATGCAGGAATAACGAGAAACTAATCAGAGAAAAATTCTATAGTTTTATATTTTGCATCCAAATTAAAACTATAAACTTCGAAGAAAGCAAAAAAAGAAGATTCGTGGGGTATTTGAATTTTCCATAGGTGGTGCCT
>JBGCEP010000016.1:0-26126 GCA_045106415.1 Oligoflexales bacterium
AAATGATGACAATGACGATGAAATAGATTCAAATTTAGATCTCGAAATCGACGAAAACAATAAAGACATCGAAGAAAATGATGACAATGACGATGAAATAGATTCAAATTTAGATCTCGAAATCGACGAAAACAATAAAGACATCGAAGAAAATGATGACAATAACGATGAAATAGATTCAGATTTAGATCTCGAAACCGATGAAAAAAATAAAGACATCAAAGCAAATGATAACAATGACGATGAAATAGACTCAGATTTAGATCTCGAAACCGATGAAAACAATAAAGACATCGAAGAAAATGACAACAATGATACTGAATTAGATTCAAATTTAGATCTCGAAACCAACGAAAACAATAAAGACATCGAAGCAAATGATGACAATGACGATGAAATAGACTCAGATTTAGATCTCGAAACCAACGAAAACAATAAAGACATCGAAGAAAATGATGACAATGACGATGAAATAGACTCAGATTTAGATCTCGAAACCAACGAAAACAATAAAGACATCGAAGCAAATGATGACGATGAAATAGACTCAGATTTAGATCTCGAAACCGACGAAAACAATAAAGACATCGAAGAAAATGATGACAATGATACTGAAATAGATTTAGATTTAGATCTCGAAGCCGACGAAAAAAATAAAGACATCGAAGAAAATGATAACAATGATACTGAAATAGATTTAGATCTCGAAGACATCGAAGCAAATGATGACGATGAAATAGATTTAGATTTAGATCTTGAAACCGACGAAAACAATAAAGACATCGAAGCAAATGATGACGATGAAATAGACTCAGATTTAGATCTCGAAACCAAAGAAAACAATAAAGACATCGAAGCAAATGATGACAATGATACTGAATTAGATTTAAATTTAGATCTCGAAACCAACGAAAACAATAAAGACATCAAAGCAAATGATGACGATGAAATAGACTCAGATTTAGATCTTGAAACCGACGAAAACAATAAAGACATCGAAGTAGATGATGGCAATGATACTGAAATAGATTCAAATTTAGATTTAGATCTTGAAGACGACGAAAACAATAAAGACATCGAAGTAAATGATGGCAATGATACTGAAATAGATTCAAATTTAGATTTAGATCTCGAAACCGACGAAAAAAATAAAGACATCGAAGTAAATGATGACAATGATACTGAAATAGATTCAAATTTAGATTTAGATCTCGAAACCGACGAAAACAATAAAGACATCGAAGCAAATGATGACAATGATACTGAAATAGATTCAAATTTAGATTTAGATCTCGAAGCCGACGAACACAATAAAGACATCGAAGCAAATGATGACAATGATACTGAAATAGATCTAAATATCGAAGCCGATGAAAGCAGTAAAGATCTCGAAGCAAGTGATGACAATGAAATAGACCAAGAAACAAATAATGACAATGAAATAGATCTAGATATTGAAGAAAATGATGGTTGTGAAATAGATCTAGATATCGAAACAAACCACAACAATGACAATGAAGTAGATCTAGATACCGAAGAAAATGGTGGTAGTGAAATAGATCTAGATATCGAAACAAACCACAACAATGACAATGAAATAAATCTAAACATCGAAGAAGAAAACAAGGGCGATGAAAAAGACCTAGATATCCAATCTAGCGAAAACAATGCAGATCAAAACATCGATACAAATGATAGCAATGAAAAAAATCTCGGCATAAATTCAAAACAAAAAAATGATTTAAACATCGATCTTAGCACCGAAGAAGAAACGATTATAGATATTAGTAAAAAAACAGATCACAATAACAACTTAGAACTCGAGATTGATAGCAATGAAATTCCCACCGAAGATAATCATCTCAATACAAAAATCAATATTGACCCACACTCCTCTGAAATCACCAGTCCTTCTATGCCTCACACCGCATCAAGCAATCAAAGCAACATTGCCTTAGCGCTCCCAGATCTTGAACTTGAAAAAAACGAAGCATCTCTTCGAACAATTGACTCTATAGACAACGAAGTTATTGACAGCAACACTCATGAGCAAAGTATAGAAAAACAAGCTAAAGAAAATTGGGCAGAGCATGTATCGCCCCATGAGTCGCAGAATATAGGATCTGACATCAATGATATCAACCCTAATCAAACAGTACAGAACTCTGATTTTGATATCTCACTAGATTCAAATCAACGCCAAAACAATCAAGAAATAACAGAAGAAACAGCGCAACATGTTTCTTTTGCTGTAGGACACCTTAATCACGCAACAATGCGTATTGACATGACACCTGACATCGACAAAGCCGTACAAGCTTGTTACAAAGGATTCTTTAAATCAGGCGTCAAAAGTGGGGCTATTCTAGAAAAAACTAATGGAGATTTCAAAATTCTTATTGAATGGAACAAATCTACGCCCAAAATAGGATCTCAATCTACTTTAAAAACAGATGAGTTATCTTTAAGATTAGAGACCATTAATCAAGATAGGTGGGTGGAAAGCCCTGAGTTCAATCATTTATCAAATATAGAAACAGCAAACAATCTGAGTTCTCATCTTATAAAAACAACACATAATCACACAACTCTAGCTGCCCTCGCTTTATGGGACACCTCTCTTATTAAAGAAGATCTTGTTTCTAACGCTAGCCTCAAGCTTATAAAAAATCTTACCCACAAAATAAATCAATAAGATAAATCATTCAAAAGTTTTTACAGTAGGTTGAGGAATCTGCAAAGATGATAAAATCAGCTCAAAAACAAGATCTTTATAATCTCCATCAAATTCTTGTGCATTAGCGCCAGCTGAGTAGTATAAATCTTCAATTTCAATACTAAAACGTTTTCCTGGATCTAATACCCGATGACGAATATGGTCGACAGCATCAGGGTTCAACTGCAGACTGTTCTCTCTGGCTGCTGCTGTATGATAAATTGCATTAAAACCATAATCAACTTGCTCGTTTGTTTTTGACTCTAAAATAAATGGAACACCATGATTCGGCACAAACCACAGAGCAGGACTCACGCTGCTCAACGTTGCAGGCGAAGACTGTTGATAAGAAGCCCCATCTCTAAACTCTAAAGAACCACTCTGAAGATCAACATATTGGCTTTGATTTGATTGGGTCCAATTATTTTCCGCAAACCCATTTGCGATAATAAAAAAACCCAACTGCACATCTTCAGCTAACTCCCCAAGGTCAAGTGTATCTCCTGTCTGTAAGGGGCCTTGACCATATTGAGAACCAACTTCACTTGCGTTTTGCCAAATAATTTTAACATCATGTATCTTTTTATCTTTATCAACCTTGTACCATCCAAAAGTATTCAAAAAACCAGCTGTCTCTTGAATAAACTTCACAGATGCTCTCACCTTATTCACCACTTCAATACGATCAACTTCATCCGATACATGCCCCCCTGATCCACTGCCATCAGATCCATTGTCACCAGAATCAGCTCCTCCTGAAGGAGGGTTCATAGTATCTACCACAGGAGCGCTTCCTGCTGACGTTCTGATTTTTGAGTTCACCTTCACTTTCAAAGAAACTTTTGCAGACACCTTATTTGCAGTTCCAGATGAGTTAGAGTTCTTCACAACAACCCTTCCTGCAACATCGACTTTTAATTTTCCAACATCTTTTTCAAGGTCTCCTGCCTGGGTTCCTGTGTGAACATTCGGTTCAGGTGAATCAGGATTGGAAGTCTCTGGTGGGTGCGTATCTGGATCAGGTTTTGAATCGTCTGATTTTGGTGGATCTCCAGCATTCTCAAAAACAAGTGGTTGGCATGCATATGATAAAGACATCATAAAAAAAACTGGGATCATATAAGAAAATTTCAACTCTCACCTCGCAATAACAACCACAGACGCTCACGAGGTGCTTATCGGCTACTCAGTATGAAAACTTTAAAGAAATAAAGGTCATTAAAAAAATCAACAATCATGTGGCATTACACTCTTTTATCGCACAACGCGACATGAGACCAAAAAGAACTCTTGAGATTCACTCAAAACAGTCATCAAAACCCAATATATACAATTAGTTACACGTAGGTTGAAAACTTTACTTTATTCCTCCAACGTGTTAAGTTCTCACCGCTAGATGCGGTATAACCATCTAATTATCCTTATATGAGGAGAAATATATGTGTTTTCAGATTTTCAACTTTGCCTTTCTCATCCTGACTCACTTCACTGCCTTCAGTCAGGCTATAGCTGCTCCTCAGCCCGAGCTTCCTTACAAAATAATTCCATACATCAAACACATTCAGCCAGAAATCAAAGAACATAGCCTCGTAGCCTTCGACATTGACCTTACGTTATTAGTTCCCGCCCAATCTGTAGGTATGCCCCAATGGGTCAAAGCACGCCAAGATCATTTATTACGTATTTACTCTGACCCTCAAGAGGCCTACGATCGACTCACTGCTGATTTTTCCGGGGTCTATAATCTATTGGGCTTTTTACCTGCTGAAAAAGAAACAGCAAGTTTCTTATCTCAGCTTAAACAAAAAAACATTGCCACAACTGCACTTACAGCAAGAAGCCTCTCTTTAATGCATGCAACACGCTTGCACCTTAAGGACAATGGAGTGACCTTTAATTCTCCGTTCCATTCACCACACACTGGACACCACACTCGAATTCTAGAACCTCACGAAACCCCAGAAAAAAAACTCCACCACCACGTTGCCATTGACCGCGGTGTTGTTTACTCTTCAGGACAACATAAAGGCATGGTCTTAGAACACGCCATCCAACGTTCAAAGTATGACTTGAAGCACTTAATTTTCGTCGATGACGAACCACACAATCTTTACAAGGTTTCCGAAACCTGCAAACAGCAAAACTGGGATTGCTCGCTTTTTCTTTACACAGGAACACGCAACCATATCGACAACTTTGATCTCCAGGTTGCCAATAAAGAGTGGGAAAAGCTCCGGTCAAAAATTCGACTCCCAGAACAGTCCTTAGACGCACCTACTCAGAGCTGCTCGGCTCCCCAGCAGGCAAAGACCCTTTAATTTCTGAGTCCTCAGTCTCAGGAAAATCAAACAAGCTTTTTTGCCCTAGCACGTCTGTAATCAGCCATAAGCCTTCTTCTTTTTCCAACATCAGAGTGTTCTCAGTTTCTATTGTTGGTGCCTTCGCAAAATCGGTCTCCCCATCAGGAAGATCTTGATACGTCAAAAGAAAAGTAATTTCAGTGACGCGCGGTGTTCGGTCAACTCTATCTAAAATCGAAAAAGATTGCAGTTGGTAACGAGCATCAACATAAGCCTTCTTCATAGTCTCTTCAGTTGCCCCTGCCAGAGCCGCTTTCAACTTTCCACCCGTAAACTTCATAAGTAAGTGCTTTTCATCCACCGAAGACAGGTTAAAAGCGGTTGTTAAGTACGCTTCAACCACTTGTTCAGCAGACATTGAGCCGTGGGTATCTTCATACATCCAAGACGTCACCAAATCACACCCAACCACAAACATCGCTCCTACAACCCACAAAACATGCTTCACGGTCTCTCCTCTGATTTTGCTTTTTGTATAATTGTCATACTTGGAAGACGGTTTGTCTTTCGACCCCGCTGCCCTGTACTCTTATGCTTATCGTATTGGTACGTCCTTGATGCACCAGAGCTTGAATGTTCAAACTTCGCACTCTGCTGATCTCCAAGCCGCTTAAGCTCTATGTCTACACGCGCTAACTTTAGCAATGAACCTTGAAAAGCATAAGTGCGACGCCCATCAATCACAACCTGGGTGTATTGAATACTTTTCTGATGGCTCACAACAAAAGGCCAAACAGACCGCATTGTCGGAGACAATGCTTTTTTAACAAGAACCTGAACTTCACACCCTCGAAAATCAGCTAAGGCCAACGCAACTGCAAGATCAACATCATAAAATTCTGGGGTTTCTATCACAACCTGGTAACGAGCATCACGAATATCGCTTAGCATCTTTCCATGCAACTGTTCCCAACCCATCCCATGACTCGAAACGCTCACAAGCCAAAGAAGAGCTGAAAAAACAAACTGCATAGAAAACCCTTATTTTTTTTGTACGATAAAGGCAGAGAAACCGTCAAGACCCTCTTTATGGCCAGCGAGCACCATAAAAAGATTATCGCGCGTCACAAACTTTTTGTAATAGTTCGGTAAAAATCGAACAGGTGTCACAACCTCTATCTTACCGTCATAAGCCTTCTGGATCCAACTCAAGTGATCTGAACTTTCCTCAGGCTCAAAAGAGCATACCGAGTATATCAAAGTTTCCCCTGAGGAAAGCTGGTCTAACGCATGTGTAATCATCTTTTTTTGCAACTCAACCATTTGACGCAAGTGTGCTTTTGTTTTATGCATTTTACCTTCTGGGTGCTTTTGCAAAACTCCCAACCCAGAACAAGGAGCATCTAGCAAAATCTTATCGCACGCCCCTTCTCGCTTCCATTCTAAAAAATCCTGTTGTTTCCATTGAATTTTCGAATGACCCAGTCGAGCCGCTTGCTCTTTCGCTCGATGTATTGCATGCGGTTGCGCATCCATACCAATCACATTGGATCGACCCCCAGAAGCTTCAAAAATAGATGTCGTCTTACCCCCTGGACCACAACACACATCATAAATCGTTTCACTTTCCTGTGGGTCCACGAGCGAAGCCATGACTTGAGAAGACTCTCCTTGAATCGTGACCAATCCATTCGCAAAAGAAGGACCTGAAGGCAGCGGCAAATAATCAGCCTGCAGACAGCCACTTAAAGGACGACTTTTTGTGCGAACATGCTCCTCTTTCAAAAGGCTATGGCTCAACTGTTGAAAAGCATCATCGCCAGACACCTTCAGTTGATTCACCCTCAAACATCCTAAAGCTGGAGTATTGATACCCTGCAAAAGAGCTTTCGTTTTGTCATAGCCAAAACGATCAAACCATCTTTCCACAACCCAGCGCGGGGCAGCATACTGTAAAGAAAGATATGCTATAGGCTCTTTTTCTTTATCTGGCTTTTGAAAATATTTGGATTTACGCGCAATACTTCGCAGCATACCATTCACAAAACCAACAGCTTGATGTTGGCCATGGCTTCTCACATACTCAGCACTCTGGCTGACAGCTGCTCGATCAGGCACACGGTCCATATAATAGATTTGATAAGTTCCCATCACCAAAGCAGCACGCACTTCAGGAGTCGTATCATCAAGGTTTCTTTTTTCAGAAGTCTTTTGCAGAATCCAGTACAACTTCGAATGCCACCTCAAAGCTCCCCATAGCATTTCTTTAATAAAACGCCTATCAAGTGAGCGAAGCTCTTTCGAGTTTTTTGCAAGCTCCTCCACAACCTGTGAAGGAGCTATTTTTTCAGAGCTAACACGCACGAGGGCGTCGTAGGCAATTCGTCTTGCTTCAGTAATTTTTTGTCGTGACACTTTATTGTGATTCCACTATCTAAGGTTGATGAGAGTCTATTGGGGAGGTGAGGTGATCTTCCGAATCATTCACATGAGCACTTTCCATTGGCTCACACTGCTTCAAACGGCGACGCATACGCCACAATTCCATTGAATTTTTAAATGTCTGCACCGCAAAAAAGCAACATGAAAGACCAGCTCCTGATAAAAAACCTGTCAACACAGGTCTCCAAGCCGGCAGATCATAGCTGCGACCCAAAAACCAAAACGTATACTCAGACTGATTATCCATGGCAAAGACCACACCGCAAGCAACCAGACCAACAACAAGAGCAAATTTCATTAATTGAATTAAAAACTTCACAGCAACCTCCCAAAACCATAATCGGCACGATCTTACTAACTAGATCGTGCCGATTATACATGAATCTGACGAAGATGCTTATTCTTGGCCAGGCTCAAATGTCATTGTGTCGTCGCGACGAGCATCCAATGAATCTTGCGCTTGAGAGAAAGCACTCGCTAAAGCCGTTTGTGGCTCGCTTGCAACTGTCCCCAAGTATTCTTTAAGGGCATCACCTTCAAGTCCTCGTTGATATGCTTTACGAGAAAGAGAGAAGCGGCGCTCTTCAGCATCACTTGCTAAGACGATGAAATCAATCTCATCACCTTCTTTAACTGTTGGCTCTGCGCCTTCAACAGCATTAGCATCAAGCTCACTAATGTGAATCATGCCGTCAACACCTTCAGCAATTTGTACAAAAGCGCCAAAGTCAGTCATACGAGTCACAACACCATGACCTTTTGTTCCTGGAACAAAATCACGAGAAGCAACAATCCAAGGATCTTCAGTCAATTGCTTAATACCAAGTGAGAATCTCTCACCTTTTGTATCAATTTGAAGAACCTTAGCTTCAACTTCAGTACCTTTTTTATAGATATCACCTGGGTGCTTTATGCGCTCAGTCCAGCTGATGTCTGAGATATGAATCAAGCCGTCAATACCGTCTTCAATACCAACAAAGATACCGAAGTCTGTAATGTTACGGATTTTTCCACGAATAACATCACCAACTTGATATTTTTCTTTAACAATTTCCCAAGGATTCGGCTCAAGCTGCTTCATACCAAGACTGATACGACGTGCATCAAGATCAATAGCAAGAACAACAACGTTGACTTCATCACCGATAGAGACAACTCGAGATGGGTGACGAATACGCTTTGACCAGCTCATTTCACTGATGTGAATCAAACCTTCGATTCCATCTTCAAGCTCAACAAAAGCACCGTAATCAGTCAGACTCACAACAGCACCAGCTGTTTTTGCTCCAACTTGGTAACGACTTGCTGCTTCAGCCCATGGATCATCTTGCAACTGCTTGTAACCAAGAGAAACACGTTGACGGTTCTCATCGTAAGAAAGAACCTTAACTTCAACTTCTTGACCAACTTCAAATAATTGAGTCGGATGATTGATACGGCCCCAAGACATATCTGTGATATGAAGAAGACCATCAATTCCACCAAGATCAACGAAAGCACCATAATCTGTGATGTTTTTCACGATACCTTTAAGGATCGCGCCTTCAGCCAAACTGCCAAGAGTTTCTGAACGAAGCTTCTCACGGTCTTGCTCAAGCAATACGCGACGGCTAAGAACGATGTTTCCACGCTTTTTGTTGAACTTGATAATTTTGAAAGTCAACTTGTTGTTGATCAATTTATCAAGGTTGCGCACTGGGCGTAGGTCAACTTGTGAACCAGGAAGGAACGCTTTAACGCCAATATCAACTGACAAGCCACCTTTGACGCGTGCCATAATGACACCTTCAACGACTTCATCATTTTCATAAGCATCAGAGATACGATCCCAAGCGCGGAGCATTTCCGCTCTTTCACGACTAAGAACCATTTCACCGTCATTGTCTTCAAAGCAGTCGAGGTAAACTTCAACTTCTTGACCAACTTCAGTCGTCAAACCACCTTCTGGGCTTTTAAACTCAATGATAGGGACTTCGCCATCAGCTTTATGGCCAATGTCGATATGAACAGAGTCGTTAGTAATACGAACAACTCGTCCTTTTACAATACTTCCCTCAGTAATTTCCGAGCCACCAGGGGCCTGTTCCAGGAGTTGTAAAAATTCATTAGCTTCGTCGTCATGTTCCATAACGGCATTTGGCTCTTCCCAGTTGATTTCACCAATACCAGTTACGGTTGAAATAGATTGTTGTTTCATGTTTGTTATCGCTCCTGAAACGAACGGATTCTGAAAGGGTGGATAAAAAAGGTCGCTAACCGACCGTTGCGAGTTACGTCGTTAACATCATTTAAGCCCACCTGTCAAGAATTTTACCTCCAAGTAAAAATGTCTTTTTTATTTTTCAGCCTCTCTATCACTATTTGCATCTTATTTTCAGATTCTTATAGAAAAACAATCTTCACCTGAAGCTTCAAATCAGCTAGAGCAGAACCCAGAAAACGGATCTGTTTTCGAGAGCGAGATATAATAAATAAAACTACCTGAGGAGAAAACTACGATGCGCAACTGCTTCACACAGTTTTTATTCGCTTTTTTATGCTCATTACTTTTTCAGCAAACAGCTTCCAGCGAGTGCGCAAAGCCTCTCTCACCTATTATGAATACTGAGGAGGTCTATAGCGGAGTTCCTTTTAAACAAGGTGAAGTCAGTACATATGAGGTTCATTATGCAGGCATTTTAGTTGGATACGGCGATATCCTCGTTCTCCCTCCTGTTTATCACGACAAAGGGTGGTTAAGAGTTTTTGAGGCCAGAACAAGAACAGCTGAATGGTACAGAGCAATTTTTGAAGCAAAAGATCTTGCTCGCGGCTGGAACCGCCCTCAAGATTTCGGCGTCGTCAAATTCAAAGTGCAACAAGATGAAACAAGCGCTTCAATCAGTCAACTTTTACAAGAAAAATGGCTTTCCTTTGATCACAGCCAATGTGAAGTAAAAGAAACCATTAAAAAAAATGAAAATCCGCTAAAAAGGTCTGCTTTTGAATTACAACCCGGGGCAGCATCTTCACTTGGCTCCGTTTTCAAAATGAGAACCATGCCTTTAAAGATAGGAACAACAGAAAGAATCCTGGTCTTCTCATCTGGAAAAAACTGGTGGCTAGAAGGAAAAGTGAAAAATAGAGAAACAATCACCACACCAGCAGGTACTTACGACACAGTAAAACTCAAGCTTCAGACGTATATAGGAAAAGATCTACAACAAAAAGGGGAGGTTTATGCCTGGATCGCAGACAAACACCCAAACCGCCCCCTTGTCATGATGACTGGCGATATTAAACTCGGAAGAGTAAAAGTGACTCTTCACAATTTTATTGCATCCAGCAAAGCCAGACCTTCAATCATCGCCCCCACATCACCTGAATAGAATTACAAATCAACTTGCTTCATTTTTTCAGCAAGCTCTCTTTGTTCAGCTGTCAGAGTTTTAGGGACAAGAACTTCAAGCACAGCATAAAAGTCACCGCGGTCATCAACTTTTCCTGCTTTCGTTGGAAAACCAAGACCTTTGAGTCTTAGTTTACTTCCAGACTTTAGACCAGCTGGAATACGAACTCTTCTGGTGCCAGCTGGAGTTTGAACTTCTGCTGTCCCACCCAGCAAAGCGTCTGAAATTTTTACAGGAAGAGGCGTTTGAATATCATGGCCATGCCTCACATATTGTGGGTGCTTACTCACTTTCACAATAACGTAGAGGTCGCCATTTTCTCCACCATAAGGCGAAGGAGCTCCTTGCCCACTCACCCTCAGTTTTCCACCATCTTTCATACCCGCAGGGACCTTGACTTTAATATCCCGTTGAACCCCTGGGTTGAGCCTATATTGCACTAAACGCTCACAACCGTTCCACGCCTCATCAAAACTCACACTCACTTCGTATTCAACATCTTGACCACGGTTCATCGTCGCATGATGCCCTCCATGATGACCATGCTGCCCTCCAAAGCCTCCGCCTCCGCCGAAAAAGCGAGAAAAAATATCTCCTCCACCAGAGCCCATATCAAAGTCTCGGAAAATCGACCCAAAATCTGCACCTTGAAAAATATCTTCAGACGAATATTTCTGATGGAAAGCATTATCGCCAAACATGTCATACTGCTTCTTTTTGTCAGCATCTGACAAAACTGCATATGCTTCACTAATCTCTTTAAATTTTGATTCAGCAGCTTCATCTCCTGGATTCTTATCAGGATGGTATTGTAGCGCTAGTTTTCTATATGATTTTTTAATTTCATCTGCAGATGCCTTTTTAGACACCCCCAGAGTTTGATAATAATCAGCCACGGTCGCACTCCTTTCGCTTCAAGCTAATTTAAGTGCAAATTCACAGTTGTCAAGATCAGAAAAACGCCTCAACTGATGAACAATCCTATGAAGGTTCGTCTCGCTCGAGACTTTCAGAACTTCACTCAACGAAAACCACTTAAGATCCAGGGATTCATCAGAAATTTCTAAACTACTGGATCGGGAGGCAAAAAATAAATAAGTCACATCAAAATGGTAATGTTCCGCCTCACCTTTACGCTCTGGAATCATATGGAAATCTAAATCAAAAGGACGCGAACCACACTTATCCAAAACCTTCATGCCTGACTCTTCTATTCCTTCTCTATACGCCGCTTCAGGAAGAGATTCTCCAGTTTCGACATGCCCTCCCAGCTGTAGCCACCGACCTAGTTTTGCATGCAGTGTAAGCACCATCTTTTCACGACGCTCATCTAGAATCACCGCTGACGCAGTAAAGTGCCCCCCAAGCCCATTGTATTGACCAGTCTGCAAGAACTCTTCAAATGCGCTATAAATTTTATCCATAGAACAATCGAGCCGGTCTTTTCTCAGAGCTTTTATAGAGTCCATGATAAGGTTCTTAGCATCACAGTCCAAACCGGTGGTTTCTAATGAAG
Organism: Oligoflexales bacterium; assembly: GCA_045106415.1. Classification (GTDB taxonomy): domain Bacteria; phylum Bdellovibrionota_B; class Oligoflexia; order Oligoflexales; family Bog-1112; genus JBGCEP01. The sequence goes on from JBGCEP010000016.1 coordinate 12,364, forward strand.
AATTATTCTTACTACAATCTTTTTCGACACTCTGTCCCATCAATTATTTCCCTTTCTATAGAGCCTGCTGCCGGTATTGTGGACACTATCTTAATAGGTCAGTATTCTCCACTATCCATGAGCTCCCTAGCAATATCGAACTCCATTGTCTCTGCTTTTTTCTGGATGCTAAGTTTTTTATCAACAACTCTCATGAGCCATACAGCACGCAGCTCACAGTCTCAGACAGATTCTATGAGTGAAAAACTCAGCACAAGTCTTATCATAGCGACAGTCTTTTCCATATCCCTGTCTTGCCTCATCGTCTTTTCCACAGACTTTCTCTTTTCTCTATATAAAGTTTCTTCTCAGCACGAGCATGAAACACTTTTGTATCTATATTTAAGGTTGATGAGCTTACCCTTCGCTCTTTTTTGCAGTTGTGCTAACGGTGTTTTTCGAGGACTACAGAGTTTTAAAGTACAACTTTACCTAGCTCTTATCTTAACCAGCACAAATATACTTATAAGCTCAGCCCTTGTCGTTCTTTATGACCAAGCTGTTCTAGGGTGTGGAATAGGAACCCTTGTCTCCTTCATTATGACAGCTGCTTACAGCTTCCATTTGCTATATAAAAACCATAAAATACACATCTGCTCGCCATCAAAAAAGTTTTTTCAAGATGATTTTTGGAGCTTACAAAAAGATTCTTTTAATGTTTTTTTGAGAACAAGCAGCTTAGTTGCCAGCTTATGGCTAATGACTCTTGCTGTAAGTCGCCTGCACCCTACAGCTTTAGCCGCACATCAAATTCAGCTTCAAGTCTGGCTGTTTGCGTCTTTCATTATGGACGGACTCGCCGTCACAGCTACAGCTCTATGCGGACAAGCTCATAAACTTCACGATCAAAAAACTTTTACGAAGATTGCTAAAAAATTCATTAATATGAGCTACTTCATTGGCTTTATTTATGGCGCGATGTGTCTTTTGAGCTTTCAACCCATTGCTTCTTTATTCACACACAACACGCAGATTCATGAATTCTTAAAACAACCATGGTACCTCATGGCAAGCCTTCAGTGCATTGGAGCTGCAGTTTATTTATTCGACGGTTTATTATACGCGCAAGGCGAGTTTTCATTTATGCGCAAAAGAATGATTGAGGCTTTCTTTTTCATTTATTTGCCCTCTTTATACCTACTACAAAACTCTTTCCTTGGTATTTGGGCCGCGTTTTCTGGTTTAATTTTATACCGTTTTATATCATCTAAAATATATTTCTCTAAAATTTTAAACACTCATAGAGCAGGTTTCTAAAGCAAATAAGTCAGACAGTTCTTCAATACTTTCCTCAGAAAGATCTTCATCATACATAAAACGCGAACACGCAGGTATCAAAGTAAACCCAAAAAGCACTCCCAACATCACGACAGTTCCTTCGAGAGGACTCTCCCCTAACAGGCTTGTCAACCACAAGAAAACAGACCCTGATAAAAGCTTTAAAAACATAGCAAGACTTGATGCTTGCGTTTCTAAATCTGGAAGAACTCTTACCGTTCGAGCCATTGCATTATTAAAAGGAATACCCTGAAAAGAAAATGTTAAGATCGAAACAACAACTAAAAAAAGAGGGTAAGACTCCGCAAACCACAAAGCTCCCACCAATAAAAACCCACAAAAAACACTGCAGCAAGTCATAACGGTTTCAACTCGACGATGCCCAAATATTGCGCATATTTTTTCCGACGAAAAACACAGTCCCGCAAATCCAAACATAATGCCCATTTGAGTTACTGTATATAAAAGTTGACCATTCTGATCTTTAAGTGTTTGTTGATATAAAAAAGGAGCATATGCAATATAAACAAGATAACAACCAAGCATCAAAGCTGGTATTGAAGCAGACGCTACAAAACAAGGAGACCTGATGAGTGATTTATAACTCTCTTTTAACGACTGCTCTGTTGATAATTGAGGCGCGTTTAAAGCTAAGTTTTGAGCCCATGGAAAACCTAGCGTTGCACAAAAGCTTAAAAGAACAACACACTGAAAACAAGCAGCCCAGTCTCGATACTCAATCAACAGCACACCGATCAAAGGAGCCAAACCCGTCGTCAGACACACCACACCATTTACAAAACCAAGCAAACGTTCTGACTTGTGCCTATCGTAACACATTGGAAGTAATGCAAAAATAATAATAAAAAGATATCCACCACTCAGGCCTTGTAAAAATCGACCCGCAACAAGAAGCCCCAATGAAGACTGTGAGCAAGAAAACACACTCCCCATGTTAAAACCTATGTAAGACAGCAACATCACAGCACGGTAGCTTAAAACTCGCACCAAGCCATAGCAAGAGACACAAGACAGAGCAAAACCTAAGAGATTGATAGAGAGAACCATTTGAGCGACAGCATAGTCTGCCTCAAACGCAGCCATCAAATGCGGAATAGCAGGAAGAACAATTTCTTTTTCCATCTCAACAACAAGTAAAATAACGACAAACCACAGGAATGAAAACCAGCTAACCGATTCTTTTTCTAATTGACTCAAGAAACCACCAAAAAAAACAAAACACACTGCTCTATACCGAATAGAGATCCCTTATGGCAAATACATTTTTATAATTTTTAAAAGAGAAACGTTATTAGAAAGGTAGGTACTCAAAAAAGACAAAATTTAAAGATATAAGGATTAAAGCACAAAATAAAAAAGAGCGTCTTAAAAAAACGCTCTTTTTTATTAAAACAGAAGCTTCCACTTCATCTCTAATTTTATTTTTTAACAGAGACCAAGCAACTGTTATTACAGTCTGATTGAAATTCAGTATCAATCACCTTATGGCGACCAGTAAGAACAATAGATCGAGTTAAATCAATATAACCAGCCCCTTCTTTTTCCACATAACTTGAAATATAAGCTTTAACACCACCTCCAAAGTCAGCCTCTCGGACAGGAAAGCTTTCTTCAACAGATGAACCTGTGAGACCAAGTCCCCAGTCATCAAACTCAGAGTCACTCCCTGTTGATTTCTTTTTATCACCTTCAGCTTGCTTCGCTCGTAATTTATCAAGTTCTTTGCGTAACTCCGCAACTTCTTTTTGTGATTCAGACAGCTCTGATACGCCACCTTTCATATGATTTGTCACAAGAAGAGCAGTCACAAGACCCGCAAACGCAAAAGTAAAAATTCCACCTTGAGCTCTATATTTCCACCTTGCATCTTGCTTCACAGCGTCCGCATATAACCTTGTAGCTGAAGCAAAAGCTTCCGTATCGGCTCGAAAGTCGGCACTATTCACATCTAAAGTTTTGTTTTCTCGAGTTTCAATCGAAAGAATTCTTGAATCAAAATCTGCAGCTGATTCACCTGGCTTAGGAACTCGAGCAGCATCTGCGATTCTCAGTTTTGCAGCATCATCAATCTGAGTGTGCCTAGATACAGCTCTAGCATAAGAATCAATCGCTCGATTCATATGGGTCGCACTATTATCTCGACGAGAACTTCCTGTCAGCTGAACGGCATTTTGCAAACCCTTCACATCGCTTCTTCTTACAACAACCAAAACCTCACGGATTGGCGTCGCAATATATGACAACTCAGGAAACCTTTCTACCGGAAGTGACAAAAATAAAGCGTCATTTTCCAACCATGACGTTTCTTTCGTGCCTGGACCATATTGCAAGTCGCCGTTTGCAGTTTTCGCTAACGCTCCTGGCGTAACAAGTGACATGACATGTCCACTATCTTTATGAGCTTCGACCTGCTCTTCTGTTACAACAGACTCTGGGTTTTCATCTTTCTTTGTCTTACAACTCCACAACCCCAAAACTCCGGTAACAGCCACTCCAAGACAGACTCTATGACTTAACTTCATATCAATTTCCTCCTCAAAAAAATCTTCATCCAAGAATGGACCTGCCTCATTCCTCGGAGTCTGAGGCAAACCCTTAAGTAAAATATTAAAAAAAATTATGTAGACTGCGATTTTTTTAAAAAAAACCAAAAATTAAAGATACTTACAACAAAAAATCACACTACATAAAAAAAAATATTTTTGAAAGTTTCATGCTACCATATGAAATTCTCTACGAACTATACAGGTTTTTGCTTCAATGTTGAGTGAGCAAGTTGTTCCAAATATGGCAACGGCTCTCCTGGCTCTCCGTACCATCTTTTATAATAAAAATAGTTCCTTAAGATCAATTTTACATAAGAACGCGTTTCTGAATAAGGTATGCTCTCAATAAACAAAAAGATGTCATCTCGCGAAAAACGTTTCATCCATTTTTTAGCTGCTGTAGAGCCTGCGTTATAAGCCGAGAGTGCATAAACAGGGTTTTCAAACCTTTTGAGTAAGCCATGCAAATGATTCACACCTAAAATAATATTTGCTGTTGCATCCATAAGTTTTTTTGAAGAAGGTTTCTGTAGAGATTTCTTCAAGCCCTGTGAGACATAAGACTCGGTTAATTTTTTAGCCTCCCCTTTTGCTGTTGCTCTCATCAGCTGCATCAAACCCACAGCTCCAGCTCCAGATCGGGCTTTGGGGTCAAACACACTTTCTTGGCGAATCAAAGACAAAACAAAATCAGGATCCATGTCTAAACGGTCCGCGTATTGCTCAACCACGTCATTAAATCTCCGAGGAAATAGTAAACGCTCTGTTAAACTAGGCAACCCCTGGCGAAAACTTCTAGGAATTTTTCCGTAAACAATAATTGACTTTAACCAATCTCCACCCGCATGAAGAACAAGGGATTGAATCATAGAAAGATGAGGACGAGAAACATCATAACCAAGCTCCGCGACTTCACATCGAGCTTCTTTTTGTAGACCGAGCCGCAATAGCGTAGCTGATCGAAGCGTTGTTTGTCTTTCCTCTTCAGTCAACACTCCAAGCAGATCTGCTAAACGAATTTGCCCTGTTCTCGCAGGAAAAAGCTGATAAGTTTTCCCCTCTACAGACTCCACTAAATAATGCCCCAGCGCACCGTAATATGTAGAATAATATTCACGGGCAACACGCTTCCAATACATAACTGCTCGCTCTTTTTTATTTTGTTGTAAAGAAATACGTCCTAACCAAAAAAGAGCAAACCCTAAAGACGAGACTTCTCTTTCGTCACGCGGTATTTCATCTTGCAAGGCAACTAAACGAAAACCTGCTTGCTCCGCTTTCATAAATTCGTTGCGACTTACATAAATCAACAAAAGATGATTCAGTCCTTGCTCAACTTCTTTATGCTGAGGATAAGAAGCGACAAAATCTTCAAATACGGATATTGCTTCTGGTATTTTAGACTGATTTTCAAGAACTTTAGCCTTCAACAAAAGAGCATTTCCTCTATGGTCAGAGGGCTGCTTTGAATACTTCAATATATTCTCAATATGAGCCAACGCCTGTGAATAACGGTCTTGTTGCCAATAAAGCCTGGCAATACGCAGATCAATTTCACTTTTACCACGTTCGCCCCAGATGTTTTCCCACTGACCAGAAAAATCACGCCATGTTTGACGACTTCTCTCATATCCACGTCGACGATAACAGCGCGCAATTTTATGAAGTGATTCTGTAGCTAGCTCAAACCCTTCAGAGCTTTTCACCTTTTCTCTCAAACCAATCAATAATTGATCCCGAGCCGAAGAACAACGAGAACGGCTGGCTAAAGCCTTCGCGTAAGAAAGGTGGTAGACAAAGAGTTCTTTGCTTGCTTTAGGAGTTAACCAAGGATAGCGCACAACAAGCTCAGGGTCTTTGTGAAGAAGACCTTTGAGCAATAATCGCACTTGTTCTTTTTTCTCATGAGGGACTACTTTTAAAACATCCCTTAAGTATCTCTTCCTATCTGCAGATTGCATTTGCGACAACCAGGCCACAGATTTCACAATTCTATCAGGGTGCATTGGTAGAGCACTCTCTCTACGGAGGTGACTAAGTACAAGATCTTTCTTAGCGCAACTTCTCCCCCCCGCCAAATCAAGGCCTTCACTATATTTTCGCAGCTGGCTCAGCGTCACACCAGGCACTTTCATTAACTCAGCAAAAACATAAGGTATTAAAACCGAATATTCATGAACACCTAGAGAACTCATATTTTTCTCTATTCTTTCAACAAGATCTCTATCGTATTTTTTTCTTTCATTCAAACTCACAAGAAGAGCGTAATCTCTTTCCAATAATCCTTCTTGTTCCATCTCTAGAATTTGTTTTTTATTTTTATTTCTAACGGATATTTGACCTGAGTGACGATCAAGCCATGACTTCAACTCTAAATCAGCTGAATTGAAACGCCGCCCTAAAGACTCATGCCTTCTTGGAGGAAGAGTTGCATATGCAACATTCACTAAAAAACACCCTGAAAAAAACAAATATAAAGGCTTCAGATTAAAATCCAAAGTCATCATCGAGATCATCTATATCTCCATCATCACCGAAACCAAAAACAGTTTCTGGCTTAGTTCCATTTTGTGGTTGAGCAAGAAGAGATTCTTCAGCAATTTCTTCTAGCGGTGATTCTGTTGGTTTTGATGTGCTTGGAACTTGTCTTGAGGCTTTAGCAAAAGTAGGATCAAGTGTATTTGCTTCAAAGAAGCATTTTTTAGCTTCGGAAGGTTTGCCCCATCTTTGAAACCCAACTCCCTTGTTAAACATCAAGCGAGATTTCAATGAGCTATCATCGCTGACAAGATTCATTGAAGTTTCATATAGCGACATTCCATGCTCATAACGACCTTGCCTCATAGACAGAACCGCAGAAGTATTAAAAACAGAAGCAAGTTCTCTTTGCTCCGCTTCTCTCAATAAACCTAGAGCTTCATTGACATCACCCTCAACCAGTGCACAAGTCCCCTCTCCTTGAACAGCTTCTTTATGCCGTGGCTCTAAGGCCTGTGCATCTTGAAAGCTTTTTTTCGCTTCTTGATACCTTTGAAGCCTCATGAAATTTTTCCCTATTTCAACAAGTCTATCTACATGAAAAGGATTCAAGACATTCGCTTTTTCATAAAGCTCAGAAGCTCTGTCATGTTTATTAATTTTTACAAAACAACGCCCCAGTAAATGAAGAGCTCTTACATAAGGAGGTTGCCGATGCTCCCAAGGTTCTAATAAAGAAATTGCATCCATCCATCTTTCTTGTTGAATATAAAGATCTGCAAGCTCTATTGCGACTCGAGGATTATCAGGCAGCTTCAATCTTAACTCTTCAACAGCCACAATCACTGATTCTATGCGTCCACTTCTTTTTGCATCAGAAAATCCTGATAAGACATCTCTCAAGGGAGCTTCTTGCTCTTCAGATTCAGAAATATTTTCAATAATATCTCGAATTTTATTCCTTGAAATCTCACCTGTATGGATGTGATGCACAGAATACTCACAACCGACAGCAATGACCTCATCTGTTAGTGTTTTTCCCACTAAAATCACTGGACGAGTTTCTAAAGATGAGTCCTTGCGCAAGTGATCTAAAACAGAAACGACTGCAGATCGCCCCAACTCCCAATCAGCAATCAAAAGCATTCTCGGTTTTTCAAGCATCACTTCATATGCTTGATCACCATCGGACGTCATTTCAACTTTTGTAACACCAAGTCTACGTATTTCTTCCCGAAAAGCTTCACGCAAATCCATACGACTTGCAAATATCATTGCTGAAGGTATCGTTTTAGACTTCAATTCATTACCTTAAGTTGCATCAGGTTGGGTAGCTGATGTTTTGAGTGGGTTCTCAGCCATCAGTTGAATATGAAGGTTTTCTGTTTCTGTAATAAGGTTACGTAGCCAAAGCTCTAATCGATCAACAAGGGTTTTTGCACACTCTTTCCATTCACCATTTTTTTGTTTTGACTTCAGGTCATGAATCATACGAACCAATAAGCCAGCCAGTGCGCAGGTTGCTGCTAAATTCAAATGAGAGCGATCCATTAAAGCATGAACATGCTCTAACAGCTCAACCATAAGGTTTAAATCCTCACAAAAATCTACATACTCTGCAGGAGGCTTCTCTATCCGATGTTGCCAACACACGACAGCAACTTTAGGTGTCGACCTTTGCAAAGCCGCAGCAAGTTCACGAATCGCATCTAAAGACTCAAGAGCTAGAGTCACAGGAGAATCTACACAAATCTTAAGAAGACTCTCTTCGTTTAAAACCCTTTCTCTATCCCCAAAAGCAGGAAAACCTTCTTCATCTAAAGCAATTGCATGTTGATTAAGCTCCATGCTGGTCACAACCGATCCTTTATCTAGGAGGGTTTTTCCAATCCAGTCCATAGCATCATTTAAGCTGTGGACTGGTACCGGAACTGGGACCTTCATTTCACCAATAAATAGTTGTCTCAGCATATTTGATCATCCCGCTGAACTGGTTTTTACCTTTTTCAGAGATCTTTCGACCTGCTTTTGAAGAGCAACAGCTCTTTCATCGGCAGGGTCAGATTTAAGAATATCTTTTAAAAGAGTAAGCGCTTCTTCATGCCGATGAGCTCTATACATAAGACCCGCTAAAGAATACGACATGTTGTGATCCGTAGGGTGAATTTTCAAGTACGATTGAACAACATTTATCGCATCTGTGTAGTTTTCTCGTTCTTGAGAAAGTTGAACACATGAGAAAATAGCTGGCGTATTCTCAGGGTTTAACGTCAATGCCTGAAGGATCCATTTATTCGCTTCATCAAGTTCACCCATTCCTTGAAACGCTAATCCCATACCAAGATTTGCCATTTCATCATTTGGTGCAAGAGCAACCGCCTTCTCAAAGTGCATAACTGCAATGTCATATTTATTTTGAGTAAGATCAATAGTACCCAAACCAATACACGCTTTGTATGAATATGGATCCATTTCTGAAGCCTTCATGTAAGCATCCTTACCAGCCTCACTGTCGCCAAGCTTCGTAAAACAATCCCCAATCAGACGATAGAGATTAGCTCGATGATAAGGAGGGATATCTTCTTCCTTATCCATTTCTTCAATGAGGTCAATGGCGACTAGGTACTGCTGAGAAGAAACTTTTGCCTCCACTTCAGCAATCTGTCTATCTATCATTGAAATCTGCACAGGATGAATACTTTGCGTCGCATAATCTAATGCTGCTTCAAATTTTTCACGATACAAATCTCTATTCTCAAGATCGTTTATTTTATCTAAATTCTTATTAGAAATATCTTTCAGAAGATTATGTGCTGAAAAACCTTTTTTAATCGAATCAGAAAGAGAGGCAACTCCGTGAATGACAAAGTCCAACCGATGTTTCCCAACATACTCATCAACAAGAGGAGTTCGACAAGCAAGAACCGGGAGGCCATGCGCCATACCTACTAAGAGACGAAACGGATCACCTTCAATGCGATCCCTTGCTGCTTGTGCTCCGTAGTACAGCATATCTGCAGCACTAAACACAGCTTGTTGAGCTTGACGGCTTGGATGAACATGAATCACTTGTCGCTCAAGGCCAAGCTCAATCGCTCTTGCTCTCACCTCTTTGCTAAAAGAGCCAATTCCGTACAATAACACTCGAATATCTTCAGCAAAATCTGGAGTTTCATTTTTTAATTTTTTAACAGCATGAAGAAGTTCCAACAAACCTTCTTCCCACTCTATTTGGCCCGTATATGCAATGACTCGATGCATTGATTGTAGCTCAAGAACTTTACGAGCTTCTTCTCTTGCTTGAGGTGACCTCGAAGCGATTTGAGCAACCCATGGCTTTAAGTCAATCACTCTCTCTTCTGGGACACCTTCTAAAAGAAGAGCCTCTCGAGCACCTTTTGATTGAACAATAAAAGCATCAGCAGCAGCTGTTATCTCTTGACGAATAGTCCGCATACTCTTGATATCTTCAGCTGGGAATGCCGTCATGTTGTCTACCCAAACCATGAGACGAAAACCATAACGCCAACGAGCTTTCAAAGATTGATATGCATAAACTCCAAGCCTTTCTTTTACAATCACAACATCATAGCCTTTGAGAGCATTTTCAAGACCTGGAAGATACGTTGGATTTTCATCATGATCAGGCAACGCCACACAAGTTAGATCTTCAAAGCTACACGTTTCAGCGAGATAGCCACAAATAGACTCCGAAGCAATCAACTCAAGGTCATACGTTTGTGAAAGAAGTTGAAATTGATCAATCTCTTCAACCGACGGTAGGGTGCCGTACACCAGCGCCAACCGTTGTTTTTGTGATTTGTTCATGACGCATTCTCCAAGAAACTTATATAGATCGTTGAAAACCACTCGGGTTCTGTGAACTTGACTGAAACTTACGAATATGAACTTTACCTTTTCTAAGCTCTATCCGCTGCACTTTTAGGTCATCCATCACCTGATTTAAAGCTTCCTTCAAAAGGCGATCTTGCCTTAACATATCTTCCATATGCACTCTCGACACACTATGATCTGCGGCGTAGTAACGAAAATTGCAAAAAGCCATCTTCCTCTTTCGAAGAAGAACTAATGCCTCCGTAACCATCAGCGAATCAAGAAGACATAGAGCCTCCTCTCCTCTTTCAAGGCAGACACTCAACGCCCGATCCGCTTTTGTGGAGTCACCATGCATAGAGACCACTCTTAGATGAACCTGTGTTCATTCTATCGCTCAACCTAGTTTCGAGTCAAAATCACTTAAAAAATAAGATTTTTATCACTTAAAGAAATAAATTCATGAAATACAAAAAAATATGAAACCTCATTGATATTTCAGTGTTTAACAAAAAACGCTAAAGTTTCAACAAATCGTAACGCTTCTCAAAAAATAAAGATAAGTTTCTTAATTTAAAGCTTAAAGTTATTATAGGCAATTTTTTACTATAAAGTATGCACAAAATATATACCATCTCACCAAAAGCATGAAAAATAAAAAATGCTATTGTGAATTTAATTAAATCTACCTACGCTGATTTAAAATCAGATTTTTGCCTTCAGCGAAGACAGCTCCACTTCTCTCATATCAGATTATGGTGATTTTATTTATGCATTAAATCACAATAAGTTGATAAGCCCTGATTTTAAAGAAATATTTTCTATATAATAGTATAGAAAATACTCTACCTTGGCATATCTTTCTTGTGGATTTGTGAATTCAAGATATTTTTAAATCAGCTCAAATCATGACAGAAATATTTGATAAATATATGGATATTCCCATAAAGTCATCAAGATAAAATGATGAAAAAATTAGACGTATCAAACTCAATTTTTTAGTCTGATACGTCTAATTTTGGGATCTATCATAGGCTTAATTTGCATCAGTTTGGAAAGGAGTCACCGTATCCTTATAAGAAGAGTCACCAAAGACTCCTTTATGCGCTTGTGTAAATCCAGTAGGAAGAATTTCGCTCACGCTAAAGCTGGTTATACTAGAACAATTTGTACTATCGACTTTATCGAGAGTTTTAGCATCAAGACAGATATCTAAATAATCTTCTGTATTGCTACAAAGAGTATCGATAACCGATTGATCAGGTTCCGCAAATATTCCTTTAGCATAAATATATGTGCCATCAGAACGAAGTCGAACCCCACAACTTACACCTGATCCCATCGAGTGGTTTGCTCCCAAAGATATTTCAAATGAATTTTTTTCAGAATTTGCTTTTATCTGCATAAGAGATAATGCAGAAAGACCATCATGGGCTACGCTTCCGCCAGTTGCACTTCCATCAGATTTATCACCGTCCAAGCCTCCTTCAATAAGCTTATGAGACCCGATAAGTACTTCAATATCATTTGTTGCTGTGTTGTAGTTGGAATAAACGACATTCCCCGTTGATTGAGTTTCTGTAAGATAAAAATTGCCTCCATCAAGTCCAAATGCTAGTGCGGAAGTTCCTGTTCCATTTGGCATACCTCCTAAATCTTCCGCACACTGAAACTTTGCAGTCCTACTTATTCCAGAAGGAAAGCTATAAGAAAAATCTTGAGCCGCTTCTTCTTGGCATTTCTTTTCAGACTCTTGCGCACGTTTATCAAGCTCAGCCATACGCTCATCGATTTTATTAAGGTTGCAACGAATTCTACCTTCAATATCTGAAGGCGCACTGCCACTACACCCTTCTTTACCTCTAAAGATTCGAATAACCAGCCGCGAAAGAGCTCTGTTTTCGAAGCAGTCTGTATCTCCAGTGTTGCAAAGAACATCCTCAGCAAAACTTCTTAAATTTAAAGATGTTGACGTTGTTTTTAATCCATCAGGTGTAGCCTCTGCAACAGGCGGTTCTATCTGTGGTGCATTCAGTGACTTCCCACTCTTATCACCACAGCTTATTAAGCTAAAAGCTATTAGAAAAAATGTACCGTTTTTTTTCACCATCGATAAGCCCTCTAGACATAATACATACTCTACACCTCTCGGGTTATTGGTATAAATTCTTTAAAAACCCTCTCTCAGAATAATTGCCACTCATTGACACAAGAATCTTTCTGATGTCTAGCCTCTTGTACTCAATATAATATAGTTAAGAGCCTCATGCTTTATATAGGTGGTAGGCCGGGTAGGTCACCCATCCGGCCCTCAGTTCCCACCCGGCGTGCGCTACTAACGCACCGGGCGAACGATGAACTCTTTCAGAGAAGTGGTTTTAAAAGAGTTTAAGTACCGCTACAGGCCTTGGCGGAGGAAATCTATTTAGATAAAGCTTGAAATCATCTCTATTCATAGATCTTTTCTGACTTCGACGGTTGATCCACTTGAAAAACGCTTCAAGCGCACGGTAGATCACTTTGGACACCTGACCCAGATTACCTGAAATACCAAAATAGGCCATGTGACCCTTCAACTTTCTCCTGTACTGCTCCCAAAGGGAGTTTAATGGTAGCTGATTACGCTTGAATCTGGTCCATTTCGTCAGAGACACTACAGTTCACTTGAAAGACCTCTTCGAGGTCAGAGTCTTACTGACACTATAGCCTCGGCGGGATCGCCTCATGGCAAAAGTAAAACCCAGAAACTCGAAGGATTTTCTACATTATGAAGATTGTCTCTTATCCAGGGTGAAAACTTTTATCTTACTTGCGTTCATAGCGAATTCAAACCGTGTAAGACGCCCTTTCAAAGCAGCCAGCACCCGGCAGATGCCTCTTGAATCCGACAGACAAATACACATATATAGCATTGGTCACATTTATTTACTCAACATCTTCGTAGCCGCACAAACAGCATCATAAATAGAGTCACATCCATCTCTAAGAATTTTTTGTATTTTTGTTTTAACTTGATGCCACTTGTGTTCGATAGGATTGAGATCTGGACTATATGGGGGAAGGTATAGAACTTCTGCCCCATACTCTTGAGCTATTTGAACTATATCTGAGGACTTATGAAATGAAGCATTATCAAGCACAACAACTGCATTTCCACCCAAATGTTGGCTTAAAACCTTCTCAAGGTACGCATTGAAAACCTCTGCTGTACAACTTCCTTTAAATACAAATGGAGCAATAATTTCGCTATGGTTGTTGAGTGATCCAATGATATTGACAGCTTTATGTTGTGAACTTCCTTTTAAACCATGGAGCCTGGAACTTTTATGACTCCATCCATGTTGACAGGATTCATTTTTCTTAACGCCACACTCATCGAGATAAATAATGTTTTTATCACTTTTATTATTTATTTCCTTTTGAAATTCACTCCGATTTTTATCGCAGCGATTTTTGTATCCAAATGTTTTTTTTATTTATAAAACCGATAAGCCGCAAGTATCGACGAATACTCCGTGGAGAAATACCCCCCAATCTTGAGCCATTTCTTTGGAACTTCTATTAGGT
>JBGCEP010000017.1:0-36083 GCA_045106415.1 Oligoflexales bacterium
AGAGAGAGAGAGAGAGAGAGAGAGAGAGAGAGAAAGAGAGACTCCGCCACCAAAGCCTTCTCCATCTGGAAAAAGAGGCAGACTAAAAAAATCTAAAGCTCGAAATTTATTAGAGCGACTAAGAGACTGTGAAGAAGAGGCAATGCGTTTTATTACTGCTGAGAATATTCCGTTCACAAATAACCAAGGTGAGCGAGATATTAGAATGATAAAAGTTCAGCAAAAAATCTCTGGATGCTTTCGATCTGAAAATGGCGCGAAGTATTTCTTTCGGATCAGAGGATTTATTTCAACATGTAGAAAATATGATATCAATCCTGCTAAAGCATTAAAAGACCTGTTTCTTGGAATTTTACCTGAGTTTATCAACGGATAAAGTTTTGAGGTCTGAGTAGTTACGTTCCAACAAGGTTTTCAATTTTAGATTTTTCTTCAGGAAAGGTGTTTTTGAATGTTTCAACTGCTTCTTCACTTTGTTGTGGGTGCTTGGAGCGTCTCGATATCCAAAAAATATTTAGTCGATCTAATAGAATTTTTAAATCAGCTCACCCTATCAATTCATTTTCAATACTACGCCATGTGAATCAATTCTGATGATTCACATGGCATAATATTTTATCCAACTAAAGGTCAATAATAGGGAGATCATCTCCCATCTCAGAACCTGCATCTCCAACGGAGCTATCATGGCCCTGACCTAGCTGGCCATCACTGTTATAACCCCAGCACTTTATTTGATAGGTATCAAGGATCGCACAGACATGGGCCTCTCCAATAGAAATTTTTAAAGCAGTTCTTCCTAGCCCTAGATCCACAGCCCCTAAATCATCACCCATTTCATCTGCGTCATCACCAAGACTCGCTGTGTTGCCTTGGCCAAGTTGTCCTTCAAGGTTTTTACCCCAACACTTCACTGTATTGTCGTCTAAAAGAGCACAAGTGAAATTATAACCCGCATCAACCTGTAAAGCTGTCCGACCTGTCCCTAGATCTACATTCAGAAGATTGTCACCCATTTCACCAGCAACATCTCCTCGATTGTTGGAGTCTCCATACCCTAACTGGCCATAGCCGTTTTCACCCCAACACTTCACATGACCTGTGTCTAAAACAGCACACGCATGATCTTCTCCTGCGGATAAACCAATAGCAGTCCTATTTGTCCCTAAATCCACAACCCCAAGATCATCGCCCATTTCAGATCCATCATCTCCTTGATGACTTGAGCTCCCTTGACCAAGCTGCCCTTCATCATTTTCACCCCAACATTTGACAGCACTATTATCCATCAAAACACAGTTATAACGGTATCCAGCTACTAGCAAATTCGCTGTTCGTCCGGTTCCTAAGTCAACATTTGCGAAATCATCACCCATTTCAGAACCAGTATCTCCTCGGTGATCTGAATCTCCTAGGCCAAGTTGTCCAGCACTATTTTCACCCCAGCATTTAACAGTATTATCATCTAGGTGAGCACAGCTGTGGTAGCGACCCGTAACAACATTTTGCGCTGTTCGGCTCGTTCCTAAATCAACAGCACTTAAACTCGCCATCTCTCCCGCTTCATTTCCTATCGATCCGGTCGTTCCTTGACCTGCCTGCCCTGAAGCATTGTACCCCCAACATTTAACACTATTGTTGTCTAAAACAGCACAAGAGTGGTATCCACCAGCCGCCATTTTCAAGACTGTTCTACCAGACCCAACATTCACATTTGATAAATTAGATCCCATCTCAGAAGCAGCATCTCCAATTGAGTAGGCATGATCTTGACCCAACGAACCCAGAGTATTGTCTCCCCAACACTTTATGTTCGAGTCCTCAAAACGCGCACATACATGCCAATGACCAGATTCTAAGTCCACAACTTTTTTCTCTCCTAAAAAGGAGATGGATACAACGCCACCTGTATTTCCAGCATTATCCGTACTACGAATATTTGCATAGTAAGTAGCACCCTCTGTTAAACTCAGGCCTGAGATTGTAGTTATGAGCACATCACCAACGTTGGACCAATCACTTACACTTGTATCTGCGGCTGAAGTCCCAATTGAAACCTCATAAAAAGAAACACCCGAGCCACTATCGCTACTTGCTGCCCAACTCAAAATAGAACTTAAACTCAAACTTAAACTCTCCGCACCACTGCTAAAAGCGCCTGGATCACTAGGAGCAATACTATCGTGAATAATACCGTCGGACACACAGCTAGACACATTCCCGGTTAAATCTTTAAATTTTACATAAACAGTTGCCAACGTCTTGCTTTGCTCTAAAGTCCAGGAGCTTTTCATTGGAGCATAACTCTCCCAGTTTCCCCCATCGACACAGTCGGCAACGTTGGTTACATACATTTCACTTGCACCGACCGCTGATATAGCTAAATCTCGTGAAATGGTTGAGGTAAAGTCCCCTCCGTCTATGGCCAAACTTAACGAACTCGGCGCTTCATCATCATGGGTGATAGAATCACTTACACAGCTAGATTCATTACCTGATAAATCTTTAAATTTAACGTAAACAGTTGCAAGAGCATTGCTTTGCCCCAAAGCCCAAGAGCTCTTCTCTGAAGCATAAACCTCCCAGCTTCCTCCACTCACGCACTCAGCCGTGTTGGTCACATACATTTCACTTGCACCGACCGCTGATATAGCTAAATTAGGTGAAGAATTCGAAGTCGAGATTTCTCCGCCACCGATAACCAAACTCAACGAACTCGGCGCTTCATCATCATGGGTGATAGAATCACTTATACAATTAGATTCATTTCCAGCTAAATCTTTAAACTTCACATAGACAGTCGCTAAGGCGTTAAGTTGTTCTAGAGACCAAGAACCCTTCAAAGAAGCATAACTTTCCCAGTCCCCTCCACCTGCACACCCTAGAGTATTCGTAATATACATTTGATCTGCATTTACAGCATTTATCGTTAAGTCAACCAGACCTTCTATAGTGTAATCTCCACCTTGAATCAAAATAGACATTCCACTTAAAAGTTTTTCCACCTGCTGCTCTTCTTCGGTTACAGCAGAGTTGTCCTCAATACTTTCGGTGGCGCTGCCGTGAGAGACTTCAA
Organism: Oligoflexales bacterium; assembly: GCA_045106415.1. Lineage (GTDB taxonomy): Bacteria > Bdellovibrionota_B > Oligoflexia > Oligoflexales > Bog-1112 > JBGCEP01. Next base: position 3,077 of record JBGCEP010000017.1, read on the forward strand.
AAACCCCTGAGCTAATTTTTGTCTGTATACAAAGCTTACTCTCACGAAGAACACCTAAAACACTTGACTCCGCACCATCAATTGCAGATTTAATTTTCACATGAGTATAATCTGTGCCAGAAGGCACTTTTAAACACACCTCAATATCCCTTAAAGCTATGACATAAGAACCACTTCCTGACTCCGTCGATGCCAATTTTACACCCTTAAGAGAATCTAAATTCTCGATTTTAATAACAGCAGTTTTTTCAGAAAAAGTACCACTTGGAATTGAAATATCTACATAATCAAGACCAATTTTTTTATCGACATTCGGGGGCACAAGAATATGATTTTGTTTTATCGCAGAAATATCAACATTTCCTAGGTCACCTCTTTTCGATGCTTTTTGAGCACTTTCATCGCACCCCAATAAGACACCTAAAAATAGAAACACCAATTTCGCAGAAAAAGTCACAGCAACTCCTAAGAATGGTTGACTTACGTAACGGAATAAGTATGGAGAAATTAACAAAAAAACCTTAAGAAGGAGAAACAATAGTATTTATAGAAACTTACTGAGATGATTCAAAAATGTTCTGAATCGACGGATATGCAAGTAGAAGATTAATGTCATTGGTGATGAACGTTCACCAAAATAAAAAATATTCCACCTTTTGTGGGATTTAGACGCACCAATCTCTAAAAGACAATGAATTCAAGCGGAAACTTAAAGTTTCATGAGCTGTTGTGAGGCTATGACAAGCAGACCTAGACTCAATGACATCGTGACTTTTTTGACTCCCCTTACTCTCACAACTCTCTCCCTTCAACTGCATTTTTCAAATAACTGTTTACACGTTCTGAAGATGAGCGAGCTTTATATCTTCCTTTTTCAGGAGGAGGCATTTTTATTTTCTTTCCTCTTCTTGGGTTGTGGTCAAAAATAAGCACTTTACCCTTACTTCTAACTTGAGTTTTAATTGCAGCAGAATCACATGCTGCGTCCATCTTTACTCTCTGAAAAGTCATCTCTTCCAAGAGTATAGATGCTAGGATGCCATGAACTAAAACAGATGTAAGAACTGCAGAGACTGGTATATCGCCATCACATAGCTGGCCGGGGTTTATTTTCATGCAATCACCCTTAAATCTCTAAACACCTTTGAAAAGGAATATTTTCCATCTTTAAAATTTGAATCAAAAATTCTTGAAGTTGTCGATTTGATAATAGCTTTGAGCTCTTCGCGCCGAGTTGCTGTTTGGTAGTATCTCGGCCGAAGAAATGAATTGAATTGAGGAGAGGCTATTTTATAGGCTTTGACAGCCCTTTGTTGAGTCGTCTGCTTTGGCTTTTCCTAGATCTCATCTACTTCTACTTTTACCCTCAAAGCCACAGCTAAAGTGCAGTTGATGGTGGATATAAGAGCTAAAGAAATCACAGTGTTTGGACCCAGAGATGACATGTTTGAGAAGTTCAATGTCGACTTCAAAGCTTTGAAGGTCAATTCAACCTGCCGGCGCAGTGTATACAGCCTTTTGAGTTTTACAGCCTCTACTTTTAGGTTTGTGATGCACCAATGATATTGCTTATGCCGTTTGTTCCATATGCCAATGGCACGGTATTGTACATCGGATTTTGGGTCTTCAATCAAGACTTCAACAACACTGAGTCGCTGGCTCAAGTTATGCGTCAAACCTCCCAAACCCTTGACTACATGAGCTTTGCTAATTCTGCCTCGCACAATTTCAGTGATCGTAAATTTGATGTCATTCTTGAGGCGAGTCATGAAAAATGCACCATGTGGTCCATACTGTAAAAACGATCAGGTGACTAATAACCCAAGTCAAAAAAATAGAGAGCATAGGCATGGTGCTCTGGAAAACATTGGCTATCGTGAGCTGACCCTTCTGTAAAATTGAGCCAGGACACACTTCCTGTTAAAAGGTCTGTAGCCAGGTGTAGCTTGATTGCGGAAAAAACAAACGTTCCTGACCAGTGATTAGCTAAACCGTCCCATAAGCTCATCAGGGAGCCATCAATGTCAATGATCTTTGCCCCCTGAATCTCAAGAAGACCATCATAAGTTGACAGTTTTTTATTGGCGATAGAGATCACAACAGTGCTCAAGGCCTCTTTGAGATGCCTGACCAGGCTATCGCTCGCCATGCGTTCGTTGGAGACGCTTTGCACAATCTCACACCCCATAAATTGACAGACAGACTGCCGCAAATCCACAAGTGAGGATTTGTTGCTCGCTGTAGCACTGACTTGCAATAGCCCACAGATAAAGTCGGAATTTTGAATTTTTGCTCTTCGATCACATGAATTGAGGGATGAGTGTAATTTCTGGCTGAGGGCGGCCATTGCTTCTGCGATCATGATCGCGCTTTCTTTTGTTTCTGTAGTGACTTAATATCATGAGACATCGTAGTTATTTTTAACAATAATCACAACTAACATTTTCAACATTCGCCTATTTTGAATCCCGATCATGCATGATACAGCAACATCCTAGAAAACCCTGATACAGGATTAAAAGATAATTATTTTTATAAAATCGAATATTTCTTAAGCCAAAATCTCGCTGAGAATATCTATAAAAATATGTTCATACCAATTACGTAAATTAAACATAGAGTTTGAATTGGAGTTAAGAAGGAGATACAGGGGTTTTCATTTAGAAGAAGCAAAGACCACTGACCTCATAAAACTATATTTAATTTACGTAATTGGTATGAACTCATTTTAAATAACGCAACATCTTCATGACATCATATCAATGAAAGATCTTCTATTTCATTAATATGCGCATACTCATTTTTTCCATAAGAACTAAGAACAGCACTAGCAACAAGCGCACGTGTTTCATTTAAGATTTTTTGATGAAAATCATCAATAACCTTTGCTCTTTCTTTCTTATTTTTTGGATATTTTGGAGGGTATATTGGAGGGGCTACAAAATGTGTCAGTTTTATTTTTCTAGGAATAAGACTCATCCCTAATCCTCTTGCTAAAAAAAAGGGCGCTCTCTGAAAATCATAAACCCATTTTGTCATCCTATTAGGATAAACATCATAAAGTTCATCTGCTCTTGGACACACCGCTATAATAATAGGGGCTTGAGTCTCTAAAGAAAGTCTCGCAAAGCCTTTTCGAGACTCCCAAAGAAGCTGATAACGCTTTGATGATGGTTTCAAAGATTCTTTCATACCTCCTGGAGCAATTCCAACAACTTCTCCTTGTTTCAAAAGTTTTCTTCCATTCTCCATTGTTCCATCAACACCACCAATACCGAGAACAAATCCTGAGGTCATACGACTTCTAAAGAAAAAATGATCAGCAAGCAACCTCGGGACTCGGCCAAATTTTTGATAAGTTGCATAAGCAAAAAGACCAATATCATAAGTAGCCAAACTATGATTGAACAGCACCAAAGCTGGCCCTTCTTTAGGAAAGTAATCAAGCCCTACCACTCGGTGGTTATGGTAGGATTTTAAAAGTTTCAAAGCAACAAGAGTACGATTCAGTAATGGCGTCATAAGTTCTCTCTATTTCAAATACATTGAGCTATCTGTAAGAAAAACCCCTAAACCATCAAGCGCTGCAGCTTTCTCTTCCCACAACTTTTGACTCGTTGCTTTCGTCGCATCTAAAGGGATAGAAACATCATAACCTAATTTCACCGCATCCTTTGCTGTCTCGAAAACACAGATATCCATGGCTAAACCCACAATAACCAGGTTGTCGATTAAATTATTCTGCAAAAATTCATGCAAACCTGTATCTTGTCCTTTTTGATCCTGAAATGCAGAGTAACTTTCCGTATTAATATCTTTCCCTTTACGAAAAACAACATCCGAAGAGACAACATTCAACTCTTTAGGGAAATCAACACCTGTTTGATGATCAGGGTCTTTATCATTAAAGACACAATGGTCAGGCCATAAAATACACTCCTGATATTCGCCTTCATTGTTTTGAATCCTATAAGGTTTAAAAGCATCATTTTCCGATAAAGAAGAATCTTTTTCCATATGTGTAGATAAAAAAGAAATATGACCACTCGGGTGATAATCCTGAGTTAATACAACAAAGGAAAAATGACGCTTTAATTCAGCAATAATTGGTATAATCTTATCACCTTCAGGAACCGATAGCCTTGCTTTCTCATAGAAACTTTGAGGTAAAAAGTCATTCTGAACATCGACAATCATAAGAGCTTGCGCTCCCAATGCCGATATTGGCATCAAAGATAAATATATAAAAAAAACCTTGTTACAAAATGTCACTACAAATCCTTCTTAAAAAGTACAAAACAAATAAATGACCACATTAAAGATGTATAAAAACCTGCCCATAAATATGTTTCAGTGTTCAAGAACTCTGACCTCATCACTCCAAAGTCACTAACAATAGCAAAGAAACGATAATTTGAAATATCAAAACCAATCATCATAGATATCATCATAAAAACAAAAGCCTCTATCATCCAAGGCCATAAAATATAAAATAATACTGTTCGTTTATAAGAAAGAGATGCTAAAAAGGATGCAAAAGTGATCCATAAAAAACCATGCACCATATGAATCACCCATTCATACTGTAGGTCAACAAACGGAAAACCTAAGAAAAAACCACTCCCGAGCATGATAATCAGGCTATATATTGTAAAAAAAACAGCCCACAAAACTTTAAATGACAAAAGCTTTCTCCGTGAGACTCCCTGTCCCTTCATCATTCCATAAAATCCAATTTCACTCTCTTCTTGGTATCTTTGTAAAAGAACAAGTCCAAGAAAAACATGGAATAAAGCACCCAATCGAAAAAGACTGCTCCAACCCCAGCTTGAACCTCTTGCTTCTCCAATATCTGATAACTGCAAAAACTGAATAGACCACTGTTGAATCGAATGAAGACCAAAAATAAAAAGACAAGGAAGGCAAAAAACCCAAAACAAGATTTTTTTATCTGACCTCCAACTCGAGAACCATAAAGAAAAATCTATATTCATTTTAGATCTCCATGATCAACCCATTTCAGATAATCTTGCTCAAGTTTTGACAAATTCACACCTTGTTCATGAGGAGAGAACAGCACAGGGCCTGAATACACGATTGACCCTTGTTTCAGCACATATATTTCGTCACATGATCTTTCAATTTCAGTTAATCGATGACTTGAAAATAAAACTGTTGATCCTTTTTCTTTTAGAGTTTTTAACATTTCTCTCAGACTCAACGCTGCCTCTGGGTCGAACCCCTGGTCAGGCTCATCTAAAACAACAAACTCAGGACATCCTAAAACAGCGACAGCTAGGCCAAGCCTTTGCTGAAACCCTAATGACAGCTCTGAGAATCGTTTTGACAAATAATGCCGCAGTCCTAGTTGAGAAACCACATCATAAATATGATCTTGAGAGATTTTTCTCATTTTCGCGATCATTTCCAAGCTGGACCTCACAGTCACATAGTCAAGAAATCGATACCCTGAAACAAAACTGCCTTGCCTTAAAGGCTCTGGATACTTCCAATCATACTCAATTGTTCCTATATCCGCATGTGAAACTCCTGACAACAGCTTTAAAAGCGTTGTTTTGCCACTTCCGTTAGGGCCTACCAACCCAACAATCTTTCCTCGTCCAATATCCATGCATATAGATTTTAAAATAACATCATGTCCCATGTTTTTTGTTACATGCTTCACTTTTAAAAAGTCTGTCATATGTGCCTTTTAACTCTCTTTAAGAAAAAAAACTTAAGAATAAGGAGCTCGATCCGATGTGACGAACCAGTATGAACGATATAAAGGAGGCCCCTTGCCCACAGCAACCATTGTTAACGCCCCAAATGCAATTAGCAACTATGGACGCATTCGCGATGAATACGGCCAAGAGTATACTGTCCATGGATCCGACATGCCAGCAGGCGGTGAAAGTGGGGATGATTACGCTTATTATGTCGACCTATGGCAATACAGTGATCGAAATGTAACAACCTTACGAAGCGGGACATATGGCCCAGAAGGATAGAGATTCTTCTCACGTCAAGTTATTGACACTAAGAAAAATCTAACCTTGGTTTCAAGGAGTTGAGCATGCTACGATGAACATTCGGATCCATAAGTTTGGAGTATGGCGACTGTGAAACGTAGGTCTCTTATAAGGCATATAGCATCTGCATCTGCATTCTTTGGATGTTCAGGCTGTAAAAACAATGTCTTCTTTGAAGCTTTTCCTGAAGGTTCCTCTTCAGAAAAAAAGTCTCAATCACCTGGAGCATTATCATTAAAACAAGAAAAAGATCTTTTGTTTCCACTTGATGAGGATCCACAAGTCCAAATCCCTACTTTTGACCCAGAAAAGAGCAGAACTTTCGATCAATATCATCGTGAAGATATTATTGTTACAGATAAAAATAGAAAATCATTGTTTTACTCGACTTATAAAAAACTGGGTCAAGTTCAAAAATTTGTTGGCTTTGGCCACTTTAATGTTATAGATTTTGAAGAAACCATACGAATCAGCAAACGATCTTCAAGACTGGCTGCCTTTACTCCTCAAGAAATAAGTCTAATTGATGAACTTTTTCACTATGACGCAAGACAATACGGATTTTTTGGACATAAAGTAAGCACAAGCTTAACAGCTCGCATCGACTCAAAAAGTATTTCAAAAATCCCAGGAAGTGGGCACTATCTATTACTAGGGCCTTCTCATGATAAGTATCAAAAGATCAGAGCAGAAATCGGTAACAAAATCATTTTGACATCAGGAATACGCGGAGTCATTAAACAGACGTATTTGTTTTTAAATAAAGCTGTTCATGCCGATTGGAATTTATCTTTAGCGTCACGATCCCTTGCTCCTCCTGGATATTCCTGGCATAACGCTGGAGATTTCGACATTGGAAAGCAAGGCTTTGGCATGGATAACTTCACAAGCCGCTTTTCAAATACTGATGAATATAAAAAATTAGTAGATATGGGAATTGCTATACGCTATCCAGAAGGAAACACAACTGGTGTGCGCTTTGAACCTTGGCATATTCGGATGGAAAGCTAGCAGACTCACGCACACGGCATGAGCCTACTTAGACAACAAACTTAATATCCAGCATCTCTTGTTTGATTGCGGAAATCACGCTTTAATTTCTTTCTTTTCTTTTTACTTTTCATTTGTTTCTCAGCTTTTTTGTTCATCCAAATCTTCCCATTATCAAAATGAGTTGTTCTCACATGAGTTCGATTTTTTAAACTCAAGTAGCTTAACAAATCAGTCACTTTTGTCATAAAGAAAATACCACCTGGGGCAACAACTCTATCATTTTCAACCTTAGGGCCAAAAATAGTAACAACTCCTAGCGGTCTTTTTTTATGATCACGAATTCTTTGTGTAATCACAAGACCAGATGGAAAATCTTCATTCAAATAACCAAGTTCAACAGCTCCACCAAGATAAAAATTATCTGGATTTGAACCCACATAAAGTGAACCAGAGATATCACTATCCTTGTTCCACTGAAGACGAAAAAGATCTTCATCAACATAACGACTCATTCTTGAGCCATTTGGCAATAATCCAGTTTGTTCAATATAAGGAAGGGCATCAATATTATCAAAAAGACCTAAATCTAAATCAAAACCTACTCGGAAACCCATTTCATCTGATGATGGATAAAACCGCACTGCTCCATAATCTTTTACAGGCATCTCAAAATCAACACTGAGCTCTGTGTCTGAATTAAACTCAACTTCCATAGACAACAGCTGATCTTCAACACCATAATTAAATTCTTCTAAAAAACCGTTATCATCATCACCACAACTCACCCACAATGGAGTTGTTGCCATTAAAAAACATAAATTCCGAAACTTCATAAGTCTCTCCTCTTCCCTGTTGATTGGATATCTTACCTAGACTTATTCGTTCGGCAGAAAAAACCAGCCACTTAACACGAAAGAAAATTTAAACAACTATAAATATTACTGTTATTAAATATTAATTCAAGAACTTACAATCATATCCGATATACTCTTTTTATATGAACAAAGGAGTTACTGTGTCCATTACAGTCACCCAAGTCTACACAACTCGAGCAAATAGCCAAGATGACTACGTCCGGTATGCCCGCATACGTAATGAGCAAACAGATGAAGAAAGAATCCTTGGTAGACATGAACTTGTCGATCCAGATGATATTGAAGTTGGCGATGAGTTTGCATACAAGGTTAACTTACTATCCCCAGCTGTTTTTGGAGGGAAACCTCCTGAAGAAGAGCAAGAATTTTATTTTTATTAAAGAATAATGACTTCGATCATCAGATTTTTCAATTTGAACCCCTTTTTAAAAGGCATATATCCTTATATTTTCTTATAAAAACGAATATGAAATGAATACCCATTACTTTTTAAAAATAGTTATCAATTTCAGCCACTATATTTTTTAAGAAAAAACACATAGACAACACAACAAATCAATCCGCCACAAAAAAATCAGTGTTCTTAATTTATCAGAGACAGCCTTATTTCTTTCGATTAAACTGTCAGAGTTTCTTTCATCGCAATTAAACCACAGGAGTATGCGTTGGAACTCACCGCACTTGCAAAACGTCTCAACGCCACAGTTTTCATTCCACCAGGGATAACTTCAAACGATCCCATCATTACTGGCGTACAACCCCTTGAAACAGCAACTCCAAAACATCTTTCCTTTCTTACACAAACACGCTCTATTCCTGATGCACAAAAATCCAAAGCAGCTGCTATTCTTTGTCAATCTCCACGTGACGATTTAAATAAAATTCAATTGATTCATAAAAACCCATATGCAGCCATGGCCCACACACAACAGTGGCTATCGCCTACGCCTCCATTATCCACAGGTGTTCATGATTTCGCATGTGTTGCACAAAGCGCACAAATTTCTGAGACTGCATCAATAGGGAGCTTTTGTACAATAGGCCTGAGCTCCTTAGTTGGTGATCACACACAAATAGCATCTCAAACATTTATTGGTGACAATTGTAAAATCGGCCAAAACTGTAAAATCGGACCACACGTTTCGATTATGAACGACACTCAGATTGGTGACAACGTCATCATACATGCTGGTGCAATTCTGGGAGCTGATGGTTTTGGTTTTGCAAAAGACGAAAACGGATTGATTAAAATCCCGCAGAACGGTCATGTTGTCATTGAAGATCATGTTGAGATAGGACCAGGCTGCACGATCGATCGCGCTACTTTTCATGAAACACGTATCGGTTATGGGACAAAGCTAGATTCACAAGTTCACGTTGCACATAATGTCCAAATTGGAAAACATGGTATTCTATGCGGGCAAACAGGTATTGCTGGAAGTACGAAAATCGGTGACCATTTCACAGCAGCGGGACAAACAGCTATCGGCCAAGGCATTCAAATAACAAACCAAGTCACCCTTGGTCCTCGCACTGGTGCCACAAAATCAATTCCTCACTCTGGAGATTATATGGGTATGCCCTATACATCCTCAAAACAGTGGATGAAACAAGCTATTGCAATACAAAAGCTTCCTGAGCTTCTACAAAAAATACAAAAATTAGAACAAAAAATACAAAAATTAGAGGGTCATCATGGGTAATTTGCGGACTATCATTACAGGTACAGGCCATCATCTTCCAGAGCGCATCGTGACAAACGACGAATTGGCTCCACATCTAGGAACAACGCCAGAATGGATTTCTCAGCGCTGTGGTATCGAGCAGCGCCATTGGGTTAACCCAGATCAATCAACATCTGAGATCGCACATCTAGCAAGCCTAAAAGCTCTTGAAAATGCAAAGATAGAAGCCAAAGACCTAGATTATATCATCGTAGCAACAGTGACCCCCGATCATGAATTCCCAGGGACAGCATGTTTTTTACAAAAGCGACTTGAGGTAAGCGGTATTCCTGCACTCGACGTTCGTCAGCAATGTACTGGTTTCATATATGGCTTAGAGCTTGCAGACTCTTTAATCAAAACCGGTCGTTATAAAAATATTCTCTTCGTATGCTCTGAAGTACATTCAAAATGCCTTGATTTAAGCGAACAAGGTCGCTCTGTTTCCATGCTTTTTGGTGATGGAGCAGGAGCTGTGATCATACAAAGTTCTGAAAATGAGAATCCTGTGGGAATTCTTTCTACTTCAGTACATGCAGATGGCAGTGGTGCAAAAGATCTATGGTGCCCTGCTCCTGGAACAGGTTTTAATTCAGAAAATAGATTAAATCCTAACATGCTAGCTGAAGGTCTTCATTACCCACATATGAATGGTCGCCAAGTTTTCGTGCACGCTGTACGCCGCATGACTGAAACATTAACAACAGAGCTCGAAAAACACGGCCTCACAGTCGATGACCCAGACATCTTCCTATTTCATCAAGCAAACATCCGTATTATTGATACCATTGGAGAACAACTCAAACTTCCAAAAGAAAAAGTATTTAATTCTTTACAAACATGTGGGAATACAACTGCTGCAACCATTCCAATTGGATTAGATCGCGCTAGGTTAGAGGGTAAAATTCCTAAAAATGCACTCATCGCTATGACTGCATTTGGCAGTGGCTATACTTGGGGAAGTTCACTTATTCGCTGGACTCAATAAAATTTAAATTAATATTGTTCATCTCAAAAAAAACTATGAGGTGAACAATATTCTTAAAAAATAAAACATTCTATTTTAAAGTCTCAGAAATATGAGGGTAGAGTTTTGATAATTTTTCCACTTCTGATAGCTTCATTTTATTAATCAAGCTTTCTAACTGCCTTACGACAGTTTGAAGTTGTTCGTTGGTTTTATTTAAACGTGTATGAATAGAATCCAGAAGAACTCTTATTTTTGTATTTGCCTCACAGGATACGGCTTTTTTGAGCTCCTCTTCTTTTTGAGTTGCATCACGAATAGCATAAAAAACGAGCGCCCCACCTGCCAATGTGTTCACAACAGGTAAAATACCTGGGATCGAAGTTGTAGCCGATGCTGCTGCTGAAATACCAGAAGAAATAGCCATAGTTCCAAATAATAAACTTGTTCTCTTTTGTTGCCCAATACTACTTCTTGTATTAAGTGTTTCATTTTGAACCTGCGTCCACCCCATCTCCGCTAAAACTCTAGCCTCAGAAAACTCAACAATTCCTTCTCCAAGACCATGCGTCCCAATCGAGATAAAATGCTCTATCTGCAGCTCAGAAATAAAACGCGTTGCATCTTTTTTACAAGTGCGACGAAAGTCCACATCATAAGACTTCACAGCCTGCACCACCTCTGCACCGTAAGATTTCAACTCATTTCGGAGTTCTTTATGTCGAAAAATAAGATGTTGAAGCGCAGCGGGTATCTGAAGTTGATCAACACCGATCACCGATGGCGTCGTCGTCACCGTATCTGCAGGTAATTTTCTTTCTTTCCAAGGAGTGCAGTCTTTTTTAAGTTTCTTAAGAGAACATGCTCGCAATCGAATAACCTCAAGAGGGCTGCTCGACAGAAGTAAATTTTTCCTCGGAATGTCAACTATATTTTGAGAAGACACGCCAAATTCACATTCTTTGCCTACACCTCCCCCTGAGCACAACTGATATTCCGTGAAAATACCTTTTTTAGATGTTTGCAGCATCACTCTTTGTTCACCTGAAGGTAGCTCTACAAAGTCAACCCCTTTCACCCAATCCTCAAACTGAGTGGCTTGCTTGGAGTCTTTTCCTTTATTTTCTTTATGTTTAGGATATTGCTGATTTCTTTCAGCACAACTTACTAAAAATATAAATAAAAAAATATTAACCCAGACCGACATATGAAAACCTTTCCGCTTCACCCAAATCAAAACACTTGCAACGCACTAGGCCACCAAAACACACCTGTTTTGCTTAAGGCATACAATATTGTACACAAAAGGCTTTATCTACAAAAACGCCTCTGCGAGTCACCTTGACCACTCACCCTCATCTGTCATTGGCGCTACTTCTTCCTATACAATCATTATAGTCTTCTCCTCACTATTTACGCGCCTCTTCCTCTTTTGTGTGTATAGATGCAAAAAAACATTTATATAAGTCACTTATATAATAAGATAATGTAAGGATTATTCTTTTTTTTGTTATGGAATAGAGATAAAAACCCGATCATGTGCTCTGATGCGTCACCAGGGGTTCTTCATGCAACTTACTAAGAGTGTTTTTAACTCAACTTTCTTTCTTATCTTCTTAGCTTCAGTCCTGCCGGGATGTAGTGATGGAAGCCAAAACTCCGAAGGAGCGAGCCGCTCATCAGTCGAACCTTCAAAACGAAGTCAGGTTGAAGACAAAGATGCTGATAGTACTTCATCGAAAAAGAAAAAATCTTCAAGTAAGAAAAGTAAAAAAAGTAACAGTGAAGATGACGAGGGTGATGAGGATGACGACAAAAAAACATCTGCCCTCCCAAGTGAGAAAGTCCCTGAAGAACCCACTGAGGTTGTTGCTAGCTTTTTCCTTGAAACAGTCGAGCCTGCAATTTTAAATGAATGTCGTGACTGCCACGCTCCACCTCGAGACAAAGTTGCAACACAAGCACCACTTACAGTTTACTCCTCAGAGAGCATGTACAAGATGCTTATCGATGGGGAGACTTTCGAAGATAGCACCCTGCTTCGCAAGGTTATGGGAAAAACCACTCCTGTTCACGCAGGCGGTACTCTTTGTGCCACCACTGATGTTTCTCCTTGTTCAGAGTTCGGATTGTGGTGGGAACAAATTTTCGGGACACCCCCCAGTGCGTCTTGGGGTGATGTCATTCGCGCTGATAAAACTGGATTAATACAAGGCACCCTCAAAAATCCTGAGGATGACAATGAAGATGTCACGCTAGAAGCCTACCTAGGACCAGCTAGCGATGACAATATTATGGCTTCAGACGCAAAAGAAACAGGGCGATTCACCTTAAGACTTGACGCCGACAAGATTGTCCACGCAGAGGCAGTTGAAGTCCATATTTACGCAAAAAATGGAAACGATTTAGTCGAACTTGGAGGCAGCCCCATACAGGTGACAGCTTACACTCCACAAGACGAAGCCTTTTTTGACAACAATGTTCGAGCAGGTGTGACTCAAAGCTGTGACGGCTGCCACGGGAGTACCGCAGCAGAAATCAATTCCTATACTCAGATCCGCAATATGCTTATTGCTAATGATAGCAATGGTGAGTGGAGCCGAAGTGAAAATTATCTCTTACAAAAATCATCTGGTAACGGAGTTGGCCACCAAGGCGGATCTATATGCCCTGGAGCTGGTGTTTGCGCACAATTCCAAGACATGTGGGATGCAGAGTTCAGCAAAGATTAACAGGTGAGATCAAAAAGAACAAAAGCCACATAACAGGTTGTCTTTGTGTGGCTTTTTAAAAAGACCTCCTCATTAAATGAGGCTATTCGAAAAACAATACAGTCATCATAGAAAAAGCAGGAGGTGTGACTAAAAATAAACTAGTCAAAACCTCAAAAAAAATTCACAGCATCAAAAACTAAAACAGCTGATAGGCCAAGCCTATAAACTCAACCAACAAATCAAAATAAAAAAACCATACCCCACTTGACATCTTTAAATTCGAACCCATAATCCCTACAAGGTGTTGCACCGAAATTAAGCTATCAATAAAAACAGCTATTAAGGGACGATCATGGCTAAGCAAACGAAGGTTTTACAAGCTGAAATCAAAGAACTTCTCGATCTTATGGTACATTCACTCTATTCCAAACGAGAAGTATTTCTCCGTGAATTGATCTCAAACTCCTCTGATGCATTGGATAAACTTCGCCTTGAAGAGATCTCAAACCCTGAACTAGTCAAAGAAGGCGCTGAGAAACATATCCGCCTCCATATCAATCAAGACACTAAAACTCTTACACTTTCTGATAACGGCATCGGAATGAGTGAGAGTGAAATCATTGAGAATATCGGCACAATCGCTCACTCGGGCACTCGGGCCTTTATGGAAAAAGCAAAAAAAGCAAAAAAAGACGACCCAGAACTCATAGGACAGTTTGGTATCGGTTTCTATAGTGCATTCATGGTCGCAAACCACGTCTCTGTAACAACACTTAAAGCTGGTGAACAGCAAGCTTATGCCTGGGAGTGTGACGGCAGCGGCGAATACACACTTGAAAAAACAGAGCGACCTGAAGGGCACGGAACAACCATCACCCTCCAGATGAAAGAATTCACAGAAGAAGAGTGTGATCAAAACTTTCTTGACGAATGGACGCTGAAGTCTATTGTCCGTCGTTATTCTGATTTTATTTCCTTTCCAATTTACATGGAGACAAAAAAAGAAGTCCCTGTAAAAGATGAAAAGGGCGAAATAGTCGAAGGAAAAACCACTGAAGAGGTTCAAGACGAAACTCTCAACAGCCAAAAAGCTCTATGGTTACGCCCTTCATCTGAGATTGAAAAAGATGAATATAACGACTTTTATCGCCACATGACACACGATTGGAATGAACCTGGCGATATCATTCATTATAAGGCTGAAGGAACCCAAGAGTTTGCTGCTCTGCTTTTTATCCCATCTCAACTCCCTATGGACTACAACCAAAGACAACAAAAGTGGGGTTTAAGTCTCTATGTTAAACGGGTTTTCATTAAGGAAAATGCCGAAGAACTTATTCCTCAATACTTGCGTTTTGTGAAAGGTCTCGTCGATAGTCACGACCTTCCTTTAAATGTGTCTAGAGAACTTCTTCAAACAGATCGCCAAATCCGAGCTATTAATAAGGCTGTCACAGGGAAAGTCTTAAGAACACTAGAAACAAAACTCAAAAAAGAGCGTGAATCCTACGAAAAATTCTGGGCTGTTTTTGGTTCCACAATGAAAGAAGGTATCGCTTCGGACCATGGCAATAAAGAAAAACTACAATCTCTTTGCCTCTTTCAATCAAGCAACAACGATTCTTTGACAACACTTAAAGAATACTCAGAGCGCATGAAAGAAGGCCAAAAAGCGATTTACTACATTTGCGGTGAGTCTCTATCCCAGCTCAAAAGCAGTCCATACCTAGAAAAGCTCACACAAAAAGGTTATGAGGTCCTTTTCTTAACAGACCCTGTTGATGAATGGGTTGTCAGCCACATGGATAAATTCCAAGAAGTAGAACTCAAATCCATCACAGCAGAAAACCTCGATCTCGACTCTGAAGACGATAAAAAAGAACAAGAAGAGCAATTAAAATCCCACGAGGAAACTTACTCTTCACTGAAAACAAAAATGACAGAGGATCTCACTGAGAAAATCAGTGAAGTCCGCCTCTCAAACCGCTTGATTGACTCTCCTGTTTGTTTAGTTGCCGGAAACAACCATATTTCTGCACGCATGGAAAAAATGCTTAAAAACATTGGTGAAAACGTCCCGCAAAACAAACGTATTTTGGAAATCAACCCAAATCACCCAGTCATTCTCAACATGAAAAACTTGGACGACTCACGCCGCCAAGAATGGTCTCAAATCCTCTACTCTCAAGCCCTTCTAAATGAAGGTTCTGAGATTGAAAACCCAGGACAATTCAGTCAGCAAATCTCTAAGCTTATGATTGACGCCTCTGCAAGCGCTCAAGCATAAAGCCCTCACACAGGAGATGAGTTCTTACACTAAGATCTCATCTCCTGGTTGAAAACAAGGCCTGTCTACACATAAAAGACTTTGTTCTTGTGAACTCATATTTTTATAACTATGAACTTGACCTTTGTGCCACTTCCATCTCGAGTACTGAGGCACCTTTTGGCCCATCTGGATCAAGTCTGTACTAAGAACCAATTCATCTTCTGACATAATTTGATGAAAATGTTCAGGGATCTCTCTACCTGGAAAAATTCTTAGACAATAAACACCAAGGTGCTCTTTTTCGTAAAGCACATCAACCAACCCAAAGTCCTGGCTTTCCTGACGAAAAAAATGACAAAAGCTCTGCTCCACAAATATTCCATCATTTGCTTGAAAAGAAAACTTTTGCTGAGTTCGATAAAACAGCCACGCTGCCAAAGTAGCCTTTAAATCCGACGGATGATCCGCTAACACTTCAAAAAGAAAATCTATTTCTTGAAGCTGCTCATACAAAAACGAATACGATGAACACAAAAATCTATTCTTATAATCTATTTCTAAGTCATAAAGCATAGTTTTTCCATGACAGTTTAACCGAAAACATATAGGGTACGCTGCGATGTTTAACGCAACTCAACATCTACACCTGGAGGGTTTCATGTACTACAAATTGATACAACTTTTTATTTTGATTCTCACGTTCAACTCGACTCATTCTTATGCAACTTACCCTGAGCTAACTGCTAAAGAATACTCTGAATGGTACCCTCTCAGGATGAATCGATCAACAATGCCAGAAGTTGAGCACAGTAGCTTTGAGCAGCTTTTATCAGAAATGACTTTTTCTTCATCAGCCAACATTCTTAGCGTCGGTGCTGGCACTGGAAACATGGAAGCGATATGGGGACCTAAAATCAACAAACGCATACCTCTCAAACGATTTGACGCTATTGAACCAAACCCTTGCCACCTACAGCCACTCCAAGCTGTCATGAACACTATGAGTGAGCATATCGAAGGTCTGCAATCGAAAATTTACGAAACTTCCATTGAAGATTTTTGGTCTCACAAACCAACGGAACGTTATGACATGATTTTTTTAACTCACGTCATTCACTGGTTTCAAGACCCTACTCAACACCTTCAAAGACTCCAAAAGCTTCTCAAACCCCATGGAAACATCTTTATCGTTATCCACTCAGAAGAAGGTGTTCCTAGACTCTACCATGAACATTCTCAAAGAGTGGCGGGTGACCATTTTGGGAACCTAAATTTGACAGCTGAATCGTTGTCTCAAAAGCTCTCAGCTCATGGTACGAATCACTTGATCCGAAAATTCCCCGCGACACTCGACATTACAGAAGTATTAAATGGAAAGCCAACCGGTCTCAAAGTTTTAAGCTTCTTGTTCGCAAGAAACCTTCTTAAAATATCCAAAAAAGACTTCTCTTGTATCTGCAATTCACTTAAAAGCTATGTTCTCAGCGATAGAATCGATCAACAAGAAGGTGTCAAAATATCTGAGCCTGTCACCTGGATCATGATTCCTCGCTAATTCGCTTTTAGAAAAAACCCGGTGACCTGATATTCTCCTGGTACAAGATTCAATCGATAGCTTGTATCGATTTTTCCAGTACTTGCATTCAATAAAAACCCTATAGCATCTTGAGAAATCGTGACAGATCCTTCAACAGGTGTCGCTTCAAAAGGCTCTTCCCCCGCTGAATCGACTGTCGTGGTAACATCAACAACAACGGTCTCTTCTTCTTTGGTCTTTATTTCTCCGCCTGTTTCTGTAGGCAAAGGGATACCCGTTAATCGGTCCGTATCGGTTTCTACCGAATTTTCTTCACCCCCACCATAAGATTCTTGTATCTGCAATAACAGCTCTTCACATTCAGGAAGACTCCAATCAACAGCCATACAGCTTTCTTCTAATGACACTTCTTCACGGAAAACCTGCTCAGCTCCTCCCCCCCCCAGATCTTCAATAGAAAGAATAGCCGTCACAATCACACCCGCTGACGCAAGAGTTAAAAGCCACCTATGACGATAAGCCCAACGCCTAAACCCATGCCATACCTGACCTCCAAACGTTAAAGCAACAGCATAGTCACGGTCTCCGTACTGGAGATGAGGTGCAATTCTGTATGTTTTCAACATCTGATCCTGAAAATCTTTTTTCACCTGGAAGTCATAACCTGTCGTTGTTCTGTTTTTATATTGAATACGCAAAGGATTTTGAACGACATCACCTTCAGCTGATACTTTCATTCTATAATAAGCACTTGCATACGTTACTTTACTTTGATCACCGAAGGTATAAGCAAACCATCTATCTACAAAAACCTCTGTTCCTAATCGGGTCACAATCACATGTTGAAAAGAAGGAACATCAAATTGCCTGACTTGAGCTGGATCTGTAATTTCTAAATTAAATTTCAACGCTTTCTCTTGAAAATCTTTTAAAACACTGTCTGCATTTAATTCTGCTGATTTTTTATAAGCATTAATCAAGGCATCTGCTTGCTTACCATCTAGCTGTAGTTTTTGCATCACACGACTAAGACCTGTATTCACAGAGGCTGACCCAATACTTTGAAGCCAGTTTGAATTTTTTGTAGAAATTTCTTCAAAGTACAAAACACGACCACGCTGGCTATCTGCACGATACACTCCTGCATAGATTCCTGGGTCGTTTTTAGAAGGCTTTACACCTTGATGCTCAATATTTTCAATATCTCGAATCGATTCAATTCTTTTCACTTGTTTTGTTTTCGCTAAGGAAAGGGCTTCTAATTGATACGATTCAGGAAGCACCTTCTTCAGCTTTTCATCTGAAGCAATATACCTACGATCCACAGCTATAATACTCTGTCCTTTCCCTTCAACAGGAGACGGAAACAAAACATCTTTGAGAACATCAGCTTGTTCAGCAAGAGGAATATCAACGAGTAAATAGACCCTTTCCAAAGGAGCTAGCATCTGCTCTGTTTTTTTTTCAATAAGAATATGTTGATCTTTCTGAGGTAAAACATCTGAAGACAACCTCAAAAAAAGCTCTCCATGAGGCTGTTGTAAAACGTCAGGATTTGATGGTTTTTTCATCCAGGGAAAATCAACCAACGGCTTGCATGAGCAAAAAACAACAAAAGATAAAATAAAGGAAAACATCAAACGTACGATCATCATCAGTTACTCACATTTTTGTTTAAATTATGACTTTTTCTTATGCACAGGCAATATAAAAATTGCAGTAACGGTGTCATAAAAAACCACAGTCCCATCCCGCTTCCACCGCAAAGTTGATTCTGATTTTGAGCAAAAGAAGAACTTGCAGAATTTGACGAAGGGTAGAGATAAATGATTCCAGCCATATCATCCAAACCCAAAGTAAGCATCCGAGAAGAACGTGCATATCCCATCACAGCTCCATAATTTGTGTGTGCATGCCCTAGACCGAGGCAGTGTCCAACCTCATGTAAAATCGTGTAGGCCAAACTCTTTACACTCACAGATTGAGAGCCGAGCGTGATGTCACAATCAACAATAAGGCCACCCTCGACAGAAGGTACAGCGAAAGCCGCTGCTGCTGCATTTTTAAGCGACAACACTTGTATTGAGTGAACTCTATCTTTCGATGAGATCTCTGTAGAATCATTTTGAATTAAATTCAGTTGGATAAAAGCTCCAGGAACACTGTTCCATTGTTCAAAGGCATCTTGAATGATAACTCTCATTACCTCATTAGAATTTAAGGAAGATAAAATCCCTCCTTTATACTCTTCAACATCTTCCAAAGGAGGAGCTGAACCATCCCAATGAATATCCACGACCGGGCTCTCTTCTGAAGCATCTAAATGGGCTTCCATTGGGCCAGAAAGAAGAACAAAGGCAGAGGAAAAACTCCATACAAAACATAAAAAAATAAGACGCGTAAAAATATTCATCGAAATTGAATCCCCATTCTCACCGCGTATGGATGAATCATTGTGCCAAGAATTCCAATCGCCTGTTTATACTCAATATGAAAACAGTATTTCTTGCATGGATTTGTATAGCCCACAGCCGAATATACTCCGGGGCTCACACCGTTTTTGTTAATCATAAGCCCTCCTCCAAAAGAGGCATACATCCCCAGATCACTTGTTCGATAACCATATGTAAAACCAGGGCTAATAGAAAAATTCCACTCTCTATTTTTAGATGAAATCCAAGTAATTTCATAATCTTGAAGACTCAAAGGTGGAATCGTTAAAGGGTTCGCTCCACCTCCTCCTAAAGCAGGGGGGCCTAGCCGCACAACGACATCACCATACATAGCGACTGAGATCATAAGAGTAGAACAAAACACATAGATCCATTTTACCATCACAGCTCCATTCCCATGACAGCAGAGATCATCTGTTTACGACCTGTCGACAAAAGTAAAAGCCCTTGAAGCCCAGCAGGAAAAATCGCGGACTCCCAATTAAGCGTCATATAAAAAGATTTTGATTCCACAAATCGCCAACGCAAAGCAAAAACTCCACCAAGATTCCAACGAGTTTCTGATTGTGAAAAACCTGAGTCAGAAACACTTGTCGTCTCTGCCAATAAAGCGGCACCTACTTCACTGCGAAAATTCCCTTTAAAACCTTTAAAAGTTTTTGTGATATTTAACATCCATGTCATTTCATCTACAATTTGAAAATGTCTTTGATAACCCCCAAGAGTCATGACGTAATCTTTAAAATACCCATGGGCTACCCATCCCCCTTGAAGACGGTCATCACCTGACTCTATAAACATAGGACCAAGATCAGCTTGAAGGATTGACTTTGCAGACAGCTCCACTGGACACAGAATGTTTGAGAAGAAAAACCAATAACATATAATAGTTAAAGGTTGTCTGAATAGGTCATGCATCAAGATATAGCCTGTTGTTAAAATAAGGTCCTTTTTATTTTAACTTCACAACACAAAGATCATGAAATCAGCCTCATCAATAACGTAGGCCATAAGAGCACAAACAACGCGGAGGCGGGCATATGACCACAGATCTCAAAAATCAAAACGCAGACTTCTTGGAGGTTCCAGTTGATTTTTTTGCTGCCGAAACCATCACAGATTTTGAGCTCTATATCCATGCTGCTGGACGCTACCTATTATATGCTTCAAGTCCTTATACATGGTCTGAAGGAGAAAGAAATCGACTTTTAGAACAAGATCACCGTGTTCTTTACTACTCAAAAAATGATCAAGAAAAATTAGATGTTTATAAAAGAATCGTCGGACTCAGGGCTCCTGAAGAAACAATTGAAGGAGCTAGACGCCTCTCAAAACTCACAGAACTTGCAGCTGATGTCACTCGAATTATTCACCAGCATGGTCTTTCCATGAGCTCTATTGGAAAATTTCAGAGTATCAGCCGTGACATGACTCAATCTATTAAAAAAGATAAGTCAGCAGCACTCGCACTCGACCATCTTTTAAGTCACGACCAATATACATATTTTCATAGTGCTCGAGTTGCTGTTTACGCGATCTCTATCGCTCTAGAAATGTCCATGTCAGACGATAGTGAGCTTGAAACCATAGCTCTAGGCTGCCTACTACATGATGTTGGGAAATCAAAAATTGATATCTCTATTATCAATAAAGAAGGACACCTTACCGAAGATGAATGGCTTGAAATCAAGTCACATACTCTTTACGGACAAGAGATGCTTAATAACTCAACACTCAAAACAACAGCGCGTGAAATTATTCTACATCACCACGAAAGATTAGATGGTAGCGGCTACCCACACCAACTTCAGTCATCTGAAATCTTAAAAGAAGTCAGCATTGCTTCTTTTTCCGACGTATTCGACGCTCTTACAACAACTCGCTCGTATCAGAGCTCAAGAACACGGTATGAGGCTATGGATTTGATACGCTTCAAACTTCTTAAAAATTTAGATCAAGACGTCTATAAAGCTATGGTTTCTCTACTTACTCAGTCATCTGACGATACTGCTGCATCATAATTTGCAGCTCATACTCAAAAATCTTTGTAAGATTCACTAACCGTTCGACAGTTTGATGCTTATCTTTAACCAACCATCTAGAGAACTGATCTAGAATCACAACTTCGTAGCATTTCACTAGATGTTGCTGCTCTTTCAACGAAGGAAAAGAATCTTGCTCTTTGTTCACTTCAATCAAAAAATTCAACGACGATGACAAATCAGTAAAAAGCTCTATTGTTGATGCCAGATTAAAAAACTTAAGAAAGAAAGATTTCTGTAAAACCTTAGGAATATCTTTAAATAATACACCAACCCAAGGATCACTATCTCCACCTAAAGACTTCGATAAATTGGAGATAAAAGAAGAACTTTTCACAAAAGAACGTTTTCCTCGTTTATATTCTTCTAAATATTGAGGTGAAATTCTTGAGTCTTTTTCAACATAATCACTTAAGACATCCATCATTTTTGCTCTTATAGATGAAGCAAAAACGAAAGATAAAACCTCGCCCTGTGCCTTGGATAAACTCGCCCTATACTTTGGTTCTTCCAAATATTTGCTAAGATCAATCTCTAATGAATCAAAATCAGTAAAACAACCAATACATGAAGCAGCCATAGCCGGTTGGCTTTTTTCACTAAAAAAACAATCAGCTTTCAAACACAAAGAATTTAACAAAGCTCTAGCAACCGAAATTTGAGGCTTAAACTCAAAAAAACACGGCATATTATAAGCAACTGTTGAACAAAACAGGCTAATCACCAACAACATTATTTTCATAAAAAATTCTCACACAGAGGAAAAAGCCACCAAGCGTCAAACAATATGAAGGTTCACCTATAGAAAAGCAAGATTTTTTTGATAAAAACCGAAGAATTCTCCTAAAATGTTTCATTCTCACCACTTTTAAGTTAAAACAATGACCCTAAGATCGAGTGGTTTTGTATATGCTTTGCACAGATACAAAGATATTCCCGCTCTCCTTTTCAATTCCAACACCTTAAAAGGGGAAACTGTGAGCACAGACGATAAAAAAATCATATACTCCATGGTCAAAGTTAGTAAAAGCCACGGAACAAAACAAGTTCTCAAAAACATTTCCTTGTCATACTACTACGGTGCTAAAATCGGTGTTTTAGGCTTAAACGGCGCCGGTAAGTCGACTCTTTTAAAAATTCTCGCCGGGGTTGAAAATGATTACCGAGGCGAAACACACCTTTCCGATGGTCACACTGTTGGATTTCTTCCTCAAGAACCCTACTTAAAGGAAGGCAGTACCGTCAGAGACATTGTGGAAGAAGGCGTGGCTGAAGTGAGTGGGCTTCTTAAAGAATTTGAGCAAATCAACGCTAAATTCATGGAAGAGATGACTCCAGACGAAATGGATGCTCTTATTTCTCGCCAAGCTGTCGTCCAAGACCTCCTTGATAAGATGAACGCATGGACTCTTGACGACCGGTTGAATTTTGCAATGGGTGCGTTAAATTGCCCACCTTCAGATGCTATTGTTGATAATCTTTCAGGTGGTGAACGACGTCGAGTAGCTCTTTGCCGTCTCCTACTTCAACAACCAGACATCCTGCTCCTTGACGAACCGACAAACCATTTAGACGCACAGAGTGTCGCTTGGCTTGAGCGACACCTCCAAGAATACAAAGGAACGATTATTGCTGTCACTCACGACCGTTACTTCCTTGATAACGTCGCAGGGTGGATTCTTGAACTCGACCGTGGTGAAGGTATTCCTTACAAAGGGAACTATTCTGGCTGGCTCGAGCAAAAGCAGAAAAGGCTCAACGTAGAGAAAAAAGCCGACCAAAGAAGAGCAAAAACTCTGGAAAAAGAGCTTGAATGGATTCGTATGAGCCCTAAAGCTCGGCAAAGTAAAAGCAAAGCCCGAATCTCT
This sequence comes from Oligoflexales bacterium, assembly GCA_045106415.1. Classification (GTDB taxonomy): domain Bacteria; phylum Bdellovibrionota_B; class Oligoflexia; order Oligoflexales; family Bog-1112; genus JBGCEP01. The sequence continues at coordinate 26,551 of JBGCEP010000017.1, forward strand.
GCCTATGAAGACCTCCTTCATCAAGATCAGCAAAATATTGCTAACGATCTCAAAATCTTTATTCCACCAGGACCGCGCCTTGGAGACCTAGTCGTCGAAGCGACTGATGTTGCTAAAGCATATGGTGATAAAAAACTCTTTGAAGGACTCACTTTCCGACTACCTCCTGGTGGCATTGTCGGTATCGTAGGCCCGAACGGGGCAGGAAAATCGACTCTTTTAAAAATGATTGCTGACCTCGAAAAAGCTGACTCTGGTGATTTTAATGTTGGGTCAACTGTCCGGCTCGGCTACATGGAGCAGTCTCGTGAAAACCTACAAGCCGACAAAACAGTTTATGAAATGATTTCTGGTGGACATGACGTCATCGAGCTTGGGCGCACAGAAATTAACTCAAGAGCTTACGTCTCTCAATTTAATTTTGCAGGTCAAGATCAACAAAAAAAGATAGGGACTCTTTCCGGCGGAGAAAGAAACCGTATTCAACTTGCTCTACTCCTAAAACGCAACGCAAATGTCATCATGTTGGATGAACCTTCCAACGACTTAGATGTCAATACATTGCGTGCACTGGAAGAAGCACTTCTTAACTTTGCTGGTTGCGCAGTCATTATCAGTCACGATCGTTGGTTCCTTGATCGAGTCGCAACACATATTTTAGCCTTTGAATCTGATGAAGTAGTATGGTTCGATGGAAACTACTCAGACTATGAAATCGATCACAAACGAAGAACAGGTCGAGACTCAAGCTCTGTAAAAAAAGTTCATAGAGCAGATATCAGCCGATAAAAATTTCATCCTGGTGAGGCATCTTTTAAATTTGCCTCACCAACGATAGCGGTACAGCCACCCTAGCCCACCACGCTGGGTATGAACTAAGAAGCTTCGATCTTTATCCTCAATTTGCACAAGAGTATTTCGAGCAACGCTGTGATTTTTTCCTGTCCAGGCATTTAAAAAAAGTACATACCCCCACCCAAACACAAGCAACAAGCTCATCTGCATCAAACAATTTACACGAGGCCACAGGCCCCACCATCCAGGTCTATAACCACAAAGCCCCAGATATAACGTTGCAAATGGCACACCTATAAATGCCATAAGATAAAGACGCGTCTCGTTAAATTCATCAGAAATCCAACATGAAAAAACTAAGCCCAACATTGCATACACAATAAAAAACAAAATAAAAACAGGACTCATCATTCTTCCCCTTTTTCACACATCATAACAGTCAGTATGAAATAAAGACGATAGGATAATGCAGGTTATTTTTACCTACCGCTGTTGTGAATTTACTTAAATCTAACTATGCAGATTTAAAATCAAATTTTTTCGTTAACGAATATGGTTCCACTTTTCTCATATGAGAAAATCCAGAGTTTTCTTTTTCACAAACTTACACCGCGCAGCTCGCGGCCATCTTTAAATTTAAAGCAGCGTTGATATCTCTATCATGCTGCGAAGAACAGTTCGTACATGTCCAAAATCTTTGAGACAATTGAATGTCATGCCGAGTCAAACACTCCGAGCACAGCTTTGTTGAAGGAAAGAAACGATCTATAGTCACAACCTGAAGCCCTTTCATCTTGGCTTTGTATTCGAGTTATCTTCTGATGAAAAAATCTCTGTAAGCTGTCCCAAGATTTTTAATAGCACTAAGCTCTTTGCATAAACCCATTTCATTTGGTTTTTCACCAATTTCATAGAGTTCTTTCCAACGGCTTAAGCCTCCAATTATAAGAAAAATGAGCTATCCCTGCAGATTTTGCAAAGAAAGTTCTTTGTTCATTATTGGGATTTAAAGCAGTTTTATGAACTCGAATCATGAGGCCGCTTTTTTCTTAAGGTGGCGGCGTCTTCCATAATGACGAACAAAGAATACTGTCATCAAAGTGATGACATCCTAAGCAAGATCTTGTTCAAGTGACATTTCCATAGACTCGTCTAACAGAATGACTTCTGTTCCAAAAGACTCACATATCTTAAAAATAAGCTCACTTCCAAAGCGCAGAAGACGGTCTTTATATGTCAAAGTTAAAGACTCAACCTGTCCACTTAAAACCATTCTGATCACTTTTTGAAGGCCTTTTTTCTTATCATTAAGGCCTTCAAAAAGTCAGGCACAACTTTATAAGATGGCGATTCGTTTGTGCTTAAGTGTGTTTCTAGTCGATTCGCTTGCCTAACACCTGCTGCTGATCTGATGAATGACGCGGGCATATCCAAGGTGAATTCTTTTTAAAGACCGTTGTTTCTTACCAAAAAATTTTTATTTGGATCATCATACCTGCGGTGACTACCTGGTGTTTTTTATGATGATTCTAAGGTTTTTTCTTTACCCCATCTGTGAAGAGTTGAGATAGCGAGGCCTAAAAGAAGAGCTGTTTCGCCAATAGATATAAAACGCATCACTTCCCCAACCAAAAAACCTGATAATTTCATACGTCTATCCAGTCTTGTCAGCAACAGAAATCATAAGATTTTTACTGTGCTGCTGTCAGCCCTTATTGATCTATTTGAGTTTGAGTCCACTCCAGTTCAGCACTCAGACCTTTTAAAGCCGTAAGGAGAGAGTTCACCTGAAGAAATAAACCTGATGTACGCCCACACACTGAAGAAACACCACTATTTCGCTCTGAAACAAGAGGTTCTTCTTTTTGGGTTGTTAGTTTTAGAAGAGCAACACTTACGGAAAGGCCTCCTAAAAGGAGAATACTTTCTTCTTTGTGGGCTTTAATCCATTTTTTTAATTTCGACCAACGCGTAACGTCACTCTTATTTGGTGCTTCATCCTGAAGCATCTTATCTTTTGAGTTGATATGAGAATTCACACGAGAAGCCTCTAGTTTTGAGGTTTCTTTCATTCCATTATTCTTATTTTTTACATCAACCTTCGTGAACGAATGAAGCTGAAGTTGTGACGAATTAATGCTTTCAAGATGTTCTTTAGCTGCTGATTCAGCAAGCACTCCTGATGGCAAAGCAAGAAGCTCTGAGAAGATTTGTTTTTGCTCAACAGAATATTCGCAATGTTCTTCATAGATTTGCAGTTCAGCCAGCAATTCTTTCAAAGACAAGCCAAAACTGTGAAGACGAGTCATTAAGACTTGTTTTTTATAAAAAAGATCTTTTTTTGTTGTTTGCCCAAGATTCGGAGCTTGAAAAGACTTAGATAAAACAGGGCCACAAGTGCTGTGCCCCTGACTATCCTCACTGCAAATCCACGCTTGCACAAAAAGTGTTCCTTCTGGGATAAGACCAATAGCGAAAGAACGATGAAAACTTTTTCCACTCAGACAAAGGCTCTCGTCTGTCACTTCTTCTTGAGGACACAGGTGATATGCTAAATAGTCGCCTCGCTCCCACTCTGTATGAATATAACTTTCTTGGCCAGGTCCTTGACCCCACTCAATAGACAAGGAGCTCACCGTATATGGAGCTGTTCCTTCTGGCGGCAGAGGCCTCACCATTGCTTTTTCATCATAACTCCCAGATGAAAGATTCTCTTTAGGTTGCCCTTCTACCTCACCGCTCGATTTCTCAACATTAGAAGCTTTATCCACAAAAGGTTGTGAACCTTGTTCAGAACTCTGATTTTTACAAGAAGAGACAAGCCATGAAGAAAAACAAATAAAGTATAAAAAATATTTCAGCATATTAAACTCTAAAGTGAGAAAGCCTCAATCACCAAATCTAAAAAAATTCAAACACAAGACATGGAAACTTCATTCATCATACCACTAATGGCAACAAAAAAATTCTGACTATTTTTTATTCAATGAAAACCTCATTCTAAAAATCCAGCCCCTCATATGGAAGCTCTATTTCTCAGAAAGAAAAAGATTTTCAATCCTCTGAATTCTTTTTTAAGAAGATCCTTAAAAGACCGAAAAAAGATAATGAAAGACCTCCAAAAAGAATAGGGATATCATTCCACAAAAGAAAAACATGACAAACAAACATTAGAGCAACACCACAAGAACCCATAATCACTAGAAAGAAAAAATCATTATCATTTAAAACCTGAGGTTTCCACCAAGCCATCACCATAGGAAAAAGAAGAGCACCTGTATTTAAAGAGCCAATGATTTTCCATACCTTTAAAATAGAACCATCAAAACATGATGCCATCACAACAGAACATAAGGCACTCAAAAAAACAGCTACACGGTGTGAGAGATTTTTAAAAGGACATAAATACCTTTTCAAAGTATCAGCTGTGATCAACAGATTTGAGTCCAAAGTCGATAAAATCGTTGAAAAAATTCCTGCTAAGAAAAAACCTCTGAAACCATTAGGAAGAATCATAAGGCTGTATTCAAGATAAGCTGTATTTGGTAAAGAATCTGGAAGAATGGCCCTTGCATACATTCCACCAAGACACGTACATAGATCAAAAAAGCACCAAATCACAATAGAAATTAAAACTCCTTTTTTAGCTACCACAGGATTTTTAGCTGCAAGGCACCTCTGATAAAAACCTGGGTTCACAAGTGTCGCCATCGCCAGCATCAACCAAACAAACATCTCTGAAAAACTTTGATTTGAAGACACCTGCCAATGCTCAATTGGGAGTTCTTGTACGAGAAAACTGATCGGATTTCTTTTAAGAGAAAAAACCAACACTAAAAGTACAGAAAAAATCATGACAAGAAATTGAACAAAATCAGAGTAAACAATAGCGCGAAAACCACCATACATCGCATAAAAAGCAACAAACAAAGCCCCACATATCATACCCAAACTATACGGAACCTCGAATAACGTTTTCAGAAAAAACCCACAGCTCATCACATACGAAATAGGTAACATATCAAAGCAGTTCACAACCGCAATAAGACGCGCTGATTTTTTTCCATACCGGTTTTCTACAAAATCAGGAAGACTTAAAGCCTCAGATGTACGAACGCGTTCAGCTAACAAAAGAGCGAAAGTTAAATATGCTAAATACCAGAACACACCTTGTGTGAAAAAGCCATAAATACCATAACGAAAAACAACTTCTGTGACTCCAAAAATTCCCCCATACCAAGTTGCGACAAGGGTTGCTACAAAAAGAGGTAGGCTTAACTGCCGGCCCATTAAAAAATGCTCAAGAACATCCTCCTGGTGTTTCCCCTTCCGCCCTATCAGAGTGACCGCAAAAGTCAAAGAAAGAATGAAAAAAAATACAAAAAAATCAATACGACTTAAAGCACTCACTACTTATCCCCAGGTATAAAAACTTAGGCTGCATCATGTAAAAAAACTATCCTACTAAAAACCTTTAGGTTTTAACTCATACACACGAAATAGGCTCACACACGAGTTTGGGAAACTTTTCGCTAAAAACCCAAAATCACTATATACGCAAGTACTTAAAAAAAAAGAAAAAAATCATGATTTTGTTGACAACGGACGAAGCAGATGAGTATCTAAAGAGTCCAGCCTTTGTATTGCAGAGAAGCACTATGATACTTAGGAATGTGTAACAGCCCATAGGAGTCCGGGTTTGGGGATATTAAACCTCTTGAAACACCGCAAATTTGCACCATTTTTTTGGACACAATTTTGGGGAGCTTTCAACGACAATGTCTACAAAAATGCCCTTCTCATCATGTTTGCTGTTCGAGCAGCCTCGGAAGAACGCTCAGGTGAGCTTATTAGCATCGCCGGCGGCCTCTTTATTCTTCCTTTCGTATTGTTCTCCGGAATCGCTGGGCAAATTGCAGATCAATTTCCCAAAGTTCAACTTATTCGCATCACCAAAGCAGCTGAAGTTTTTGTCATGGGGTGTGCAGTCTTAGGCTTTCTGCTTCAATGGGAGCCTCTGCTTTTATTAGTCCTCTTTCTCATGGGACTTCAGTCCACGTTCTTTGGCCCTGTCAAATACAGTATTCTCCCTGAACAATTTGAAGAAAAAGAGCTTGTTGCGGCAAACGCCATGATTGAAATGGGCACCTTTCTTGCCATTTTAACCGGAACAACACTGGGTGGTGCTGTGGCCTCTAATGTGAATTATGCTTGCGTTGCTGTTATGACTGTCGCTTTATTTGGACTTTTGACATCATTTCTCATTCCTAATGAAAAAACACCTTTTCAACGCCTCGATATCGATTTCCACCCGATAAGGCAGTTTCAATCTCTCTACCATGCCGCACGACAAAACCAATCAACATACCTATCCATCATTGCAATTTCTTGGTTTTGGTTTGTTGGTGCCGTCATACTGTCACAGCTACCAACATTCGTAAAATTTGTCCTCGGAGGTGATGAGACAGTCATGACTCTCACTATGACTTGGTTTACGATGAGCTTAGCACTTGGAGCTATCCTTAGTAGCCACCTCTCAAAAGACGGTATTGAGCCTGCTCTTGTTATTCTTGGAGCATTTGGGTTGACGGTACCTCTGATTGATTTATGGGTTTGCAGTTATCCGTACCAAGGCACTGAACTTTTAAACATCACTCGTGTTCTACAGTCACGAGACAGCTTTTTTCTAGCGAGAATTACCACCGATATTCTTGCTTTAGGGATCTGCGGTAGTCTTTATATTATTCCCCTCTATGCCATGCTGCAGCAAAGATCAAGCCCAGGATCCTGTTCTCGAGTGGTCGCAGCTAACAATGTCATAAACTCTTTATTCATGGTAATTTCTTCTATTTCTGTCGGTTTTTTCTACGGTCAGGGGCTCGGGACTGCAAGTGTTTTTGGCCTTGTGGGCATCCTTAATATGATCTTCAACCTTGGCCTACTTTACATTATGCCTGAGTTTTTATATCGACTTCTCTTCTGGTTTAAAGGCTGGAGGGGTTGGACAGCCGACATACAAGGTGGAGACGTCCCCCGCTATGGTCCCGTTGTCATCTTATCTGAACTTCAGACAAATACTGAGTACTCTATTCTCCTCAAGAGCTGTCAACGTTCTATTCCTTTAGTACTGAAACCATCCCAAGAGTCTCGCCTACGTTTCCCTGGGAGAACTCGCACACTTTCTTATAAATATGACGCTCTCGCGCTTATCCATAAATCATTGCGAGAAAACGAAGCGATTTGCCTTCTCTGCCACAATTTAACCTCAGCAGAAAAAGAAGAGATGAATCGAATACTGCGCATGGCACACCGTATGGGTGCAACCGTTGCCAAAGCTCATTTTGCATCAGGAGCAACACCTCTATCACCCAAGACATCACAAGTTTGGACGTGTATCGCACATACAGATGAACAAAACTCTCAAGCTTGATTTACAATTAAGGTGCAAAGAAAGCTTCCATCTCTTCCCAAACTTTTTGTTTTGCCTTTAAAGAAAACCCATGCCCCTCTTGTTCGAACGGCAGAAACCTCACTTTTTCAGAATCTATACGACTTGCGAGATTTTCTGAGTGTGTAAACGGAATTGCTTGATCATCAAGACCGTGGCACAACAATAGCGGTTTTAAAATACGGTGTGCGTTAAAAATAGGAGATCGATCGTCCCACACAGCACGATCGCCCACTAAAAAGTGATTATATGATTTTTCAAAACGGTGCGTCTGCTCTTCAAGCTGAGAAAGATCCGAAACAGGGTAAAGAGCCACACCACCAGCCCATAAATCAGGCTCAGCAATCATAGCTTGGAGAACTGTCCACCCTCCTGCGCTTCCTCCAAAAAGATAAATTTGATCTGGGTCTGCTATTCCTTCTTGAACAGCATAACGAGCAGCAGAGCACACATCTTCCACGTCAACACACCCCCATTGTTCTCGAAGCGTGTCTTGATAGAAACGTCCATAACCGCTACTCCCTCGATGGTTCACGCTCAACCAGTGCCAACCCTTGAGATTCCAAAAAGAAGCGTCTGGACGCCAACTCTGAGTTTCACATGAAGTTGGCCCTCCATGTATGTGGATCCACAGTGGAGCCTTTGTCTTACTCTTAGACTTTCTCAGGACTCCAAACACTTGAGTTTTCGCACCCGGAAGAGTCCAGGATAAGCTCTCAATACAAAGTTCTTCCCTAGGGAACACTCCATCTCCACCAACTCTAGCTGTGTCACATACTTTCCAATCGGTTGTTTCCACACCCTTAGCTGTATGCTTTTCAATAATTTTCCCTGGGTGATCCCACTTTTGGCCACTAAGAAAAACTTTACCATCAGCTCCTGACACACCGTCCACAACAGTAAAGTGCTCTAAAATATTTTGATCCTCAAAAAAAGGATTATTCAAGAAGTTTTTCAAACATCCAAATTTTTCGATTCCATTCTGAGAATAAATAAACCCTACTTCTGAGTCAGACGTTTGTGCCCAAGGAGAAGAACCACAAATCCAGTCTGGCCGATAAACCTCACCTTCAACAAAAGACAACTGTTGTGTTTGTTGTGTCTCTAAAGAGTACCTCCACAACTGCCGGCTCCCTAATTCATCTGAAGTATAAATAATCGAAGACCCATCTTTCGAAAAACCAGGATAGCTTAAGCTTGCACCCTCTGCCTTTAAACATTGCAAACCATTCTCAGTTTCAAAAACGAGGTGAGACTCTTCCCACGGCATCACACCTTCATTCCATTCACACCAAACTGTTTTTTCATCGTGACACGAAGCATTCCAGGCAAACCAACTACGAGCGGACAAACATCGAAGATCCCCCCCTTGTTCAGACCACATCCACACTTGGCATAAACCATTTTTTTCCGCAGAAAAAACAATTTTTTTCCCGTCATTTGAAACCCAAGGCGCTCCTAAGCCCTCAAACCCTTCACATATTTTTTCTTGCTTTGCAGATGAAACATGGTGTTTCCACAACACCTTATTTCGATCACAAAACACGAGATGGTTTCCACAAGAAGAAACACTCCAACCTCGACCGCCATATCCTAAAGTCGTCTTTACACCTTTTAAAATAGGCTCCACACACCCAGAATCTATGTCACGCAATACGATCCAATGCCCATCTTCTCCATATTTCTTTTGATAGAATAACCCTTTCGAGGTAAACATAGGATAAGAAAGAGAACAAGTTTGCATCCACTTTGGTGTATCCATATTTTTTTATCCTTGATGTAAAAAGACTTCAGAAATACTAACTCTAGCTCCTCGATTCAAACCATCAGGAAGCACTGGTTTTTCAATAGTTACACGCAAATGCTTCAACATTGAAAATGCAGCACACAGACCAACCCCCAATCGATTGACTGCTGTTTCTAATAAATACACATCTTGATCTTTAAGAAGGTCATCCATAAGCGCAAATATATGACTATAATCAACAGTATCTTCAAGCTCAATATGCTCGGGAAGCGTCGGAAGTTCAGCAACAATAGAGACTAAAACTTCTTGACCTTGCAACCGCTCTTGAGCGTAATGCCCGATTCTCACAAAAATAGGGTATCGTTCAATTTCTAGAGTCGCCATTTTTTCCCCACCTTGAAAATCAGATAAATGCGAGCATATAGTGATATAGCGCTTTCACCTTGTCAATAGACACTCGTAGTAGAAGAAGAAGAAGAAGAAGAAGAAGAAGAAGAAGAAGAAGAAGAAGAAGAAGAAGAAGAAGAAGAAGAAGAAGAAGAA
>JBGCEP010000018.1:0-119847 GCA_045106415.1 Oligoflexales bacterium
AAACCCAATGATGGTAACTCTTTATGCAATATAAAAGAGTTACTTTTCACTAAATCTCCATCATATCGATAGCTCAGATTTTTTCTCAATTCAGACTCATCACATTCAAAAGATTTCACATTCAAAAAGTCTTCTAAAAAATGATGTTGATACCATGGCCTGGCTGAAAGCTTACATCCATAATTTTTAGCTTCTTCAAAAAAATCCTGCCCTACAATCATCTGTACCTGATTACATTGGATATGCTTTGGAATAATCCATGTTACATTTTTTTGACGAGCATCCAACACACCTAAATTGCTATGATGATTTTCCCAAACTTCATTAGAAAACATAAAAGACGGGAACCACTTATAAGATACAATACAACTATCCTGAAGATACACAGTTTGGCTTAATAGGAAACGTCCCCCTCGCATTTGATAAAACGTATGTTCCACCACATGTAAACCACCAAGACTAAACATGGATACGATAAAAATCCGTACCTTTGTATTTCTCCATAGCTTTTTCACGTATGGTTCTACGCTATAAATCGCTAAAAAAATCATGATAAATAAAAAAGACGATATAAATCTTCCTTCTTTATGTAAGGGCAAAAAATGAGCAGAAAAAGCAGCAACAAACACCCACGACCACGATCGATATTTCTTAAGAGTGTCGAATGTTCCTTTTAAAGCACCATATAAAAACAAGGGGAGAAAGAAGATATAAGAAGGCTGAAAAATTTTTAAAAAATAATCAGCATAAACAAGAGCACTCTGTGCTCCAAAATTCATTGCCGCAAGACCTGTGAAAACATTATACATAAGATACATATAAAGGCTTTCATATGCTCGGCCATAGAAGAAGACATCTGCAGAAAAACCTGCACCCAGACCTAAAAGGCACCCAGTTGTTAAGAGAATAAGTTTTGTATATTGACCTTTTCGAGCTAAATAAATCCAATGCCAAATAAAAAAAAGGAAACCCATAATCCCAGATGGATAACGCGCAGCTCCAGTAAGCACAGCAAAAAAACCGACTCCAACCCATGCTTGCTGACGATGACGCAAAGTCCAAAAACCAAGCATAAGCCAAAACATTATCGAGGAGAAATGTTCTAAACTCGGACGAATAGCTTCAAAAAAAGAAATATGCGTCAAACAAAAAACAACATAAATCAGTTTTTCTCCAAACACATGACCAGGCTTTTCTTCTCTCCAAAGACGAAGCATAGCCCATAAAACAACTAGGTTTAGGCAACCTATCCACAGCTTCATAAAAGAAAACAAAAGATAAGGGCTTTCAACATTCATAGATTTTAAAAGGAAAAAAGGTATAGACAGCAACATTGGAATCAACAAATTTCTATGATGAATATAAGATGTATCACTAAAGGAGTGTCCATTCACAATCAAATTTGTTACATCAAGCGTTTGGTACCATTCGTCAGGATGCTGCTCTTGGTAGTTTGTAAAAGACAGTAGAAAAATTGCAGCGATATAAATCACGTAGCACATATTTTTATAAGACAAACGCATCAGCAACTCACTTTTATTACCGTCAAAACCTGTGGGGAAGATATTTTTTTAATACGATTCTTTGATGGTTTAATCTAAAAACCAAAGTATTTTGATAAAAATTAAAAAGAAAAATCATCACAAATAAAAGAACACACACCTGTGTGCTTGCACTTCATTCTTTCGCACATGAAACAATATAGTGCAAGCACACAGAATCATTTAATGGATCGCAAGCATGCGGTCTAAGGCTCTCACAGCATCCACACGGATACCTTCATCAACTTCAACTTTATACTGAGTATGCAATAAAGCATCTCTCGTCATTTTTAAAGTAATCTGAGCCATGTGAGGACACCGAACATTGCATAACCTTAATAAATCTTTTTCAGGATTTTCGGCAACAATATTATCGCCCATAGCGCACTCTGTGAGTAGCAAATACTTCTCCACATCATGCTCTTGCACCCAACCAATCATTTCAGATGTCGAGCCTGAAAAATCTGATGCTTCGCACACATCAGGAGGACATTCAGGGTGAGCTAACACGGCCGTTTCAGGGAACTGTTTGCGGACATTCTCAATATCTTCAACCGTGAATTTTTCATGCACTTCACAACGACCAGGCCATCCAATAAGCGTTTGAGAATCTTTATTAAAGACACTGGCTTGCTCATTTTTCCCCGGTACAATAACTTCACATCCCGTTTCTCGAGCAATATTTTTTGCTAAGAATTCATCTGGAATAAACAAGATACGTTCTGTTTGAAGAGATTTTACAATTTTTGCTGCGTTTCCCGACGTACAGCAAATGTCAGATTCAGCTTTAACATCTGCGTGTGTGTTAATATAAGTCACAACAGGGACACCTGGATAACGTGCCTTTAAATCACGAACATCCTGCGCAGTGATACTTGAAGCCAGAGAACACCCTGCTTTATTAGATGGCACCAGAACTGTTTTTTCCGGGGAAAGAATAGCAGCAGTTTCTGCCATAAATTCAACACCACAGAAAACAATCATCTCCGCAGAAGTCTCTGCTGAACACCGTGCAAGCTGGAGTGAGTCCCCTTTAAAATCAGGAACTGTATGATATAGCGCTGGCTCCATGTAATTGTGACCTAGAATCACAGCATTTCTATCTTTTTTAAGTTGCTCAATTTCTCGGACAAGCTCAGCTTGCAAGTAAATCTCCGCGTCTGGCATCACCGATGATAGACGCGACTGTATATTAGAGAAAATCTCTTCGACAGATAACATAACATTCTCACTTTTATCAGAGATCAGATCACAACAACTTCAATTGCACGAGAGGTCTCATCTCTTAGGATCTGTTTCATAGCATCTAAAGTCGCTGTCATTGAACTGGGACATCCCCCACAGGCTCCTTGGTAGCGTACGGTTAGAATATTATTTTCATAGCCCATAATCTCAACATCGCCACCATCCGCTTGAAGCGATGGGCGTAGCGTACGCTCTAAGATAGCATCAAGCTCATGCATCTCATCTGACCAGCTACTGCGGTCAACTACTGAAGCTCCTGCGATGCGCTCTTCAAAGTGAGGGTCGTGAGCTTCAATATGCTCTCGCATGACATCTTGAGTATTTTGATCCAAAAGACCCCAATCTTCACGGCCATCTTGAGTCAACGTAAGAACGTTTTCAAAAATATGAACTTGTGTCACATGGGGCACAGACATCAAAGCATGAGCTAAAGGGACATGTGCACATTCAGCCGCAGATTGGTATGAAATTTTCCCTTGAGTCTTCAACTCTGCATTCACAATATATTTTCGAGCTTGTGGGTTTGGAGTCCCTTGTATTCGAAATCTCAACATAATTTACTCCGTTTTTGCAGGCTCTTTCGACTTCTCTAAAGCCCCTTTGACTGTATGCCAAGCAAGCCCTGCGCATTTTACCCGCGAAGGATACCGAGATACGCTTGAAAACACGAGCAACTTTTTACTCAAATTCCCATGATTTGTCTCACCCTTCAAAAGCAATTGAAAGTTTTCAAAAATCTCACGAACTTCTGCTACTGTTTTTCCAGTAAGTTCGCATGTCATGATAGAAGCAGATGCTTTGCAAATTGCACACCCTGTACCATCAAAAGCACAACGGGTCACAATACCTGCATCATCAACGTCAAGATCAACCCACAAATGATCACCACACAGAGGGTTATAACCCTCTGAGCTGTAATCAGGGTTTTCCAGACGACAAAAATTTTTAGGCCGTCTGTTATGTTCCAAAATCACCTGTTGATAAAGGTCTAGCTGACTAGACATTTTCACTCCCTCCGTCCCAACGATCACTGAGACGCCCTCGAACCCAAGAGAAATCATTATCTTGAACAGATGATAAAAAAGCTTCTACCAACATTTTTTTCGCAACAGGCTCTCGAATCCCTCGACTTTTGAGATATTCAACCTCTTCCCGACGTAGCTCACTCACAGTGGCTCCGTGATGACATTTCACATCATCGTTTAAAATCTGAAGTTCAGGGCGACATGACACATCTGCTTGAGAATCAAGCAAAAGATTTTTATTTAACAAACCAGCATCTGTCCCATGAGCACCAACAGCAACTTGAATCAGGCCACGGAAATTCAGACGTCCACACCCACGAGCAAGACCGTGAAATAATTGTTCACTTCTTGCATGCGGAGAGGAATGCTTCATAATCGTCTGGCAGTCCAGAGATTCTTCTCCTTGAGAGAACAACATCCCTGACATTTTCACCTCTGCGCCTGGCCCAGCAAGGTTCGTATAAAAACCATGCCGCACAGTTTTTCCACCACGAGTCGCAGCAAACACACGACAAGAAGCATCACGCTCAACATGCATACGCGTTTGTTGAACAAAGTTCTGCATCGCTTCACCGGAGTGCTGATTCAACACTTCCAGCTGAGCTCCTTTTTCAATCACAATATCTGTCAGGCGCCCTGCAAAGGACTCCGATCTAACCCCCAAAGGAATGTGAGTCTCAATCAATCGAGCTTCCGCTTGAGGTTGAAGACGCACACTCACACGCGACAACGCCGCTTGTTGTCCTGCAGGTGTCAACAAATGAATCAAGTGGATATGCTTCTTCTTACCTTTTGGCACATCAATGAGCACACCAGACTGTAAAAAAGCATCATGCAAACGCGTAAAAGTATCTTCATAAAGCGCCCGGCCAGCAGAAATGGTGTGACGAAGCACATCAGACTGGTCACTCTTTAAATGGCTATAGTTAAAAGTCGTCTCTGGGTGCTCACCACCTCTTAAAAGCTGCCCATCAACAAAGACTAGGGTCTCTTCATCTTCATGCTTCCAGCGGCTTAAATCAGGAAGTTGCGAAGGAGCTTCAGGCAGTTGGTACACCTGAGAAAGAATCTCTTTTAGATTCGTTGCCTGCCAACCCTCTGTCTTACGAGTCGGAAATCCCATTCGCGACACATCGGCACGCGCACGTTCACGAAACTCTCCGACCCACTGAGGTAGAGATGATGGACCTTGTCCCTGATACGCACTCTCAAAGCTGTGATGCATGTTTATCCACCCCGTAGCCTGCTTTTTCAACACGTTGGGCAAGTTCCTTATGGCCAGACTCTAAAATCTGGCCGTTAGCAAGAACATGCACGTGGTCTGGAACAATATAATCAAGAAGACGTTGATAATGTGTAATCAAAATAATCGCATTATTTTCAGAGCGAAGTTTATTAATACCTGCAGCAACGATTCTTAAAGAATCCACGTCCAGGCCCGAGTCCGTTTCATCTAAAATTGCTAAGCGAGGAGAAAGAACCGCCATTTGCAGAATTTCATTTCGTTTTTTCTCTCCACCAGAAAATCCTGTATTCACATCCCTGTCGGCAAAGCTTTCTTTAAAGCCTAGCTCTTGTGCTTTTGACTCAAGATAGTCTTGAAAATCCATAGCATCCATCGTATCTGAACCTTGATGCTCAAGAATCGAGTTTAAAGCCACACGTAAAAACTCAGAGTTGGAAACACCACGAACTTCAACAGGGTATTGATAGCCAAGAAAAACACCCTCACGCGCTCTTTCGTCAGCTTCCATTTCCAACAAGTCTTTGTCTTTAAAGTTCACCTCATAGCTCACTTGCCCGTCTGTCACTTCATAATCAGGGTGACCAGCTAAAACTCGAGCTAAAGTACTTTTCCCTGAACCATTTGGTCCCATAATCGCATGAACTTCACCTTCTTTAACCTCCAAGTTGAGGCCTTTAAGAATTTCAGTATCACCAATTTTTGCTTTTAAGTTTTGTATCTTTAACATGTGTCACCCTACACTATTTTCAAGTTTCATTTCCAAAAGACGAACCGCTTCAACCGAGAACTCCAAAGGAAGCTGGTGGAAAACTTCTCGACAAAAACCATTCAAAAGTAAGCTAATCGCTTGCTCTTCTGAAATCCCTCGAGATTTAAAATAAAACAATTCTTCTGCACTCACTTTTGAGGTTGAAGCCTCATGCTCAACAACACTTGCAGGCTCTTTCACTTCAATCACTGGATACGTTGTCGCTTCACATTCCGCACCCACCAACATGGAGTCACAGACTGTGTAGTTTCGTGCTCCTGTAGCTCCAGCTGCAATTTTGACCAATCCACGATACGTGTTGTTCGATTGATCAGCTGAAATTCCCTTTGAAATAATACGGCTTGTTGTATTTTTTCCTAAGTGAACCATCTTAGTTCCGGTATCCGCTTGCATTTTATGATTTGTCAACGCTACAGAGTAAAACTCTCCAGTTGAGTCATCACCCTGCATAATCACACTAGGGTACTTCCAGGTAATCGCAGAGCCAGCTTCCACCTGTGTCCAAGAAATCTTAGATTTTTTACCTCGGCACAACCCACGCTTTGTTACAAAATTATAGATCCCGCCACGGCCTTTTTCATCGCCCGCATACCAGTTTTGCACCGTTGAGTACTTAATATCAGCATGATCCAAAGCAATCAGTTCTACAACTGCTGCATGCAGTTGGTTCTCATCTCGCATTGGAGCCGTGCAACCTTCTAGATAGCTTACGCTCGAACCTTCATCCGCAACAATCAGTGTTCTTTCAAACTGCCCTGTTTCAGCAGCGTTAATTCGAAAGTAAGTTGATAAATCCATAGGGCAAGCAACACCCTTTGGAATGTAGACAAAAGACCCATCACTAAACACAGCTGCATTCAAAGCTGCGTAAAAGTTATCTTTATATGGAACAACACTCCCTAGATACTTACGAATAAGCTCAGGATATTTCTGCAGCGCTTCTGACATTGAACAGAAAATCACACCGGCTTTTTCAAGCTCTTCCTGATGTGTTGTCCCCACCGAAACACTGTCAAAAACAGCGTCAACAGCAACCCCAGTCAATCGTTTCTGCTCAGACAGCGGGATACCAAGACGCTCAAACGTTGCCAAAACTTCCGCGTCCACTTCATCTAAGCTCTTCGGGCCCTCACCTTTTTGTTTTGGCGCAGAATAATAGCGCAAATCCTGAAAATCGACTTCTGGATACGTCACATTCGGCCACTTGGGTTCTTTCAGCTTGCTCCAATGACGGAACGCGCGAAGGCGGAACTCAAGCATAAATTCAGGCTCATTCTTGACCGCAGAAAGACGACGGATAATCCCTTCGTTTAGCCCTTTTGGAAACTCTTCTGTATCAACATCAGTCACAAACCCATATTTGTACTGTTGCAGACCTAATTCCTTGATATCGTCCATAATTGTCCTCGAGCAGAGTTTTATCCGCTGGTTCAATTCTCTGAATTGATTTTCATTGAAAAATCGCTTAGAATTTTTCGCTTCGATTGTGACAGGGGAGGATAGCTGTGTCAAGCCTAGCAATAGACCCAAAAGCACTAAGAAAAGCAGAGGAATTTTACGATAACCACCCAGAATGGAAAGGGTTATCTTTAAGAGTTTACCTCTCAGGCAAAGGATGTGATGGTTTCAGTTATGGAGTTTCTTTTGATCAAGCAGAAAATTCAGATCAAAAATTTCTAATATCTGAAAAAATCACACTGATTGTTGACTCAGACACCATGACTTTCATTGATGGCTCCACAGTCACTTGGACAGAGACTGAGGAAGGGGAAGGGTTTATCATTGACAACCCTTCGCACAAAAACTTCCGTGGAAAATTCTTCAAACGCAAAGACTGGCAAGAACGACTCGCTCGTGCAAAAGCAGCTCGAGACGATTCACCTGAAGATGCTCAACAAAGTTAACGAAAGTTAATCGGAGAGACTCGCTTCAAACTTTGAGGCGTTTTCTCTTCGTCTTCATCTTCTTCGTCCATCTCGTGAAGCACATCTAAATCTTCAAACAACATCCAATCGCTTTCGATCCTACCAGCATGCATTTCACAAAGGTTTAAAATATTCTCAAAAGTTTGTCTGAGAGCATCTTCTGAGTTCATAACACCACTGACAGCAAGAACACCTGATTTATCCCCGTTCACTGCAACAGAATATTTTTTACGTATTTTTTGGACAAGACTCCCCATTTCTCGTCCTTCAAGCGCATCCACAAATTCCATTCTTAAAAGCCCCACATACATACACGCCCCCCGTGGCTATGAGCTTCTCATTTCTTAAAATTTAAAAAATCGAAAACCTCTCCGAAGATCTTCGATCACCAGCAACAAAGACGGCAACACTAGAAGTGTCACACACGCACCCATCACAACCCCCCAACCTAAAGCCAGCGCAATCGGAACAACGAAAGGATCTTTTCCTCCAAAGCCATATGCTGTAGGCAGGATGCCAACACCTGTCGTCAGAGTCGTCATAACAATCGGTCGTATACGATCTAAAGCCGCAGCAACGACTGCATCCATCGCAGACAAATCATCCTGGTGTTGATTAAAAGCATCCAACAGCACAATTCCATTATTGACCACAACCCCCGCCAAAGCGATCATACCCACCCCTCCAAGAAAAGATAAAGGGACCCCGTGAAAATAAAACGCCCATAAAACAGACACAACAGCCAATGGGATTAAATAAACAATAAGAAAAGGCTGAACCAAATTCTGAAACTGCAAAACTAACAACAGAAAAATACCCACAACAGTCAAAACCATAGAAAACTGCAAACTCATCAAACTTGATTTACGACTTTTCTCATCAGCTCCTTTTTCAAACGATAGGTCAGGAAACTTTAAAGCCATCTTTTCCATTAAGGTTTTCAACTGGATCTGTAATTCACTTTGAGGTAGAGCATCATCTTCATATTCAGCTTCAATTTCCAAGACTCTTCGGCCATCAGAATGGACATATTGCGACAACCCCTCTTGAGCCTTAAAACTCGCAAAGTTTTTGAGTTTCACAACTCTCTGGTCGGAGCTCATCACACCCAAATTCTCAAAATCATCTCTTTTCATTTTTTTACTAAAAACACCTAACCGGACATCAAGATCTTCACCTTGATACGGCAGCGTATGAGCCACAATTCCATCAAGATGAGCTTGGAGGGTAAACATAGCTTCACGCGAAGACACTTTCACTTGTCTTTGTTGATCAGCATGTATTTTCATCAGCAATTGAGATCGGCCATTTTTCTCATCACGGGTTGCATCACTTGCACCTGGAATATTTTCAATCTCTGACATTAAGAGAACAGCAGCTTCATCCATGGCGGCAATATTTTGGCCTAAAATCCGAAAACTCAGCGGCTTTCCTGAAGAGGGACCTGAATGACGACGCGTCATCTTCAAAGACACACCTTCAGGAAGCTGGGCTTTTTCTTTTACTTCACCCATCACCAGTTTCACATCAGAGGGCTCTTTTACAGATATTAAAAAAGAGGCTTCGTGCTTTTCATCATCATAGGTGGACGACACCCATTGCAATTGTTCTCCTCCTACTCTGTGAATAAGAGATTCTACCTGTTCAATCCAAGACATATACTGTCTCTGTGAAGAGGATTTAGGAGCTTCTAACTTCATAGAAAACTCTGATTTTTCAGTCCCTGGAAAAAAACGAAAAGGCAGGTTCTGCCAAGCAAAAAAACCTGTTCCTAAAATCCATGCCGTCGAACTTAGAAAAACAAGATAACGATATTTCAACAACCGGATAGTCAAAGATCGATAACCAGGAACAAAAGAGCGATCCCAAAAACCACCTCTTTGTTTTTTTTCAATATGCCCCCAAGAAGCAACATGGCTAGGGAGAAGAAATAAACATTCCACTAGACTAAAAGCCAAAGCCACCATCACACCAATAGGAATATGGCGGATAAATTTTCCAAAAACGCCATCTAGATCCATTAAAGGAAGAAAAGCAGCCATTGTTGTTAATACCGACGTTGTCACAGGTCGCCAAACACGCTCTGTCCCTTGCACAGCTGCATCATGAGGACTCAATCCATCTTCCATCTTTTTTTGAATACTCTCTGTCACAACAATCGCGTCATCAACCAACATCCCCACAACAATGATAAGACCCATCATGCTAATAAGATTTAAGCTCACTCCCCAAAGTTGAAAAGCCAACATTGTTGCACAAAAAGCAAAAGGCACCCCCATAGAAGCAACAAGAGCAGCCTTCCAAGGCAACATCAAAGAAAGAATAAGGAGAACAAGAAAAAGCCCCATCAATAAATTATTCGATAAAACTCTCACCCTTAAAGACACACGTTCAGAACGATCTTCTAATTCAATAACATTAAGATTTTTAGCTTGATTTAAAAAATCATGGATTTTTTCACGCACGATTTCAACGGTTCGTATCGTGTCATAAGATGATTTTTTAGACACTTGAAAATGGATAACTGGCTCTCCTTGAACTCTTTGAAAAACTTTTTTTATCTTTGGACCGATGGACACTTTGGCAAAGTCGCCAATCGAGAGAGCTTGCCCTGAAAAGTTATTACGAAGTACGATCTTACGAATATCTTCTAAAGAATTTACTTGAGGGACAGCCCTCACCATTCTGTCCACACCATCTTGCTCATCGTAATAAAGTCCAGCTGGCATCTGCTGCGTAGAGCTCTTGATAGCATCAATCATTTCAGAAAAACTCATCTGAAAATTACGCTGTTTTTTAGATTCAACATCAATACGAACTTCTAAAGGTGGTAGACCAGAAATGGTGACACTTGCAATACCTTTGACACCTTCCAATTCTCTTTGCAGTTTTAAAACCCAAGGCCTCATCTCTTCTTGATCCAAGCCTGATAAAGCAAAACTAAGTAAACTCTGAATCTTTGTTTCATTTTTTTTTACTGAAAAGTCTGTCACACCAGATGGAAAGTTCGTGGACTGCAAAATATCAGCCACTTCATCTTCAACTTCAGAGATAAGGACTTCATCTGGATTTAAACGAAGGCGAATCGAACTCAAACCCTCTGTAGAAGAAGAGCTCATATCAACAAGACCGTCAAGACCATGAAAACGATTTTCTAAAGGGTTTGTGACTGTTGCTTCAACCATATCTGGAGACGCAGAAGGATAGATCACTCGCACCGACAAACTATCAAAACTCACATAAGGCATCGCCTCACGATTCATCGATAATGTTGCAAACACACCTGATAAAAAAATAAAAAATGTCACAATATGTACAAAAATTTTCTGATGTACAAAAAATTCAATCAAACGCGACACAACTTTCTCCTAACCAGTATAGTTTGCTTTACCATCCCTAAGATCTAAACCCAGAGCGTATAACATTTTCCATTGAGTTTTCTTCATTTGTAATGCCAATAAACCTAGAGCTTCTTTTTTTTGTATATAGGATTTCTCCGCTGCAGATAACGCAGCAAAAGATAAAACTCCATTTCTATAAGAAAGTTGATTCTTCTCAAGAAAATTCTTCGCAAGGTGAACAATATTTTTCTGATTTTGAAGATTATTTTTTTGCTGTTCCCACGTGTGGCATAAAATTTCTTTTTCTGATGAAATTTTCTGCTTTAATATTTCTTGTTGAATTTCTAGAGATTTTTTTTCATACACTTTTCTACGATACAATGAGTTTTGCTCAGGACTTTCAAAATGATATTGAAGCGATAAATTCACCTGCCAACGCGGATGACCCAATTGCGACAGAGCTCCTCCCGCATGAGAATCCACATGATTGAATCGAGAAGCCACTGAAAACTTACTTTCAGCCCTTAAAGACTCTCTGATAATTTCCATTTCTATTTGAGATTTCTGCACCTTAGAAGAAACAATCCGATATTCTGGGTGATTCTCATATAACAAGGGATACTGTATAGAGCAGATCTTAAAATCTATAGATGGAGAGGGGAGATTTAGATACAACCCTGCCACATCCTCTCCTTTTATAATATCTGTATAAATGCGAAGAGATAGGGCAGACCAAGCACTAACAAGCTCCAGTTTTCGTACCTCTAAATCATTCCGATCTTGAAGCAACTGACTGTCAATCTGCAATGTTTCTTCAGTTGAAATCATACCATCTTGTGACTTTTTTCGATAGATTTCTGCAAGATCATCGTCACGCTGCAAAGCTTCATACGCAGCTTCGTAAGATAATTTTTTTTGCTCAACAAGTGTTGCAGCATGAAGAATATCCATAAATAAATCATGCTGAATCTTTATTTGTTCTAATTTTTTTTGTTGTGATACAAATTCATTCTTAGCTCGTGATAACTCATATTCTTTCCCCCATTTATTTTTCAACAAATCTTGTTCAATCTTTATTTCAAGAGAAGCTTCAACTCCTCTTGTTTTCAAATGATTCGATCGAGCAGAGGAATCAACGACAGAAAGATTCGAGGTCAAAGAAGTCCCTGTTGAAAACTTTTTCTTCACAGTATGGTTCATTCCAATTTTTTGACGCTCTCCAGGATCATATAAGCCAATTGATTGATTTTCATTTTTTTCATAAAAAATTTCATGCGATAAATCGGAGCTAAATTTTTTATGAAGATCTCTGTTTAATAAAGTGATTTCGTTTTCAGCGCCTTGATTTAAATGTTTTTGGTGCGAGGAACCTAAAGCAATATCAAACAATTCTTGCAAAGACCATTGATGTTTTCCACATAAACACGGCTGACTTAAAGTTAAAAAAAATACCATTATTATAAATTTCATAAAGCCTTCTTTCTTATCTTCACTAGGATTCTTGAGATCATTGTGGCCATCCACCTAAAGTATGATACCCACAATCAACATGCAGCACTTCACCTGTGATTGCTCGAGAAAAATCACTCAATAAAAAACATGCCGTTTGCCCTACATCGCTATGTTGCAATGGTTGTTGGAGAGGAGCTGCTTTGTAAACAGAAGCCTGCATTTCAGAAAATCCTGGTATCCCTGCAGATGCCAATGTTTTTAAAGGACCAGCACTCAATGCGTTCACAGATATATTTTTCGACCCTAAGTCACAAGAAAGATACCTGACTGCTGCCTCGAGCGCCGCCTTTGCAATTCCCATTAAGTTGTACCCTGGAATCACTTTTTCTGCGCCATAATAAGACAGAGTCAAAATATGACCAGACGATTGCATTAAAGAAGAAGCACTCTTAGATACAGATATAAAGCTATAAACGCTCGCATCCAGCGCAGCTGCGAAGCCGCCACGAGAGCAGTCGACAACATTTTTTTTTAAATCTTCTTGTGGAGCCCAAGCAATAGAGTGCACGATAAAATCGATACTCCCAAATTTTTCTTGCACTTGTGTGAAAAAACTCTGAATAGATTGATCGCTACGCACATCACAAGGCAACAACGCTGTGACATCATGGCACTCCAGAGATTTTTCAACTCGAGAACGATTTTTTCCCCTTTCATCCTCCAGATAGCTCACGATCACTTCTGCCCCTTGTTTCAAGGCTTCCGCCACAATGGACGTTGCAATAGAGCGATGACCTGCGACTCCCATAACAACGCCTTTTTTCCCCTGTAACAACATAGAGCCCTCTTCACAGCAGTTTATAATGCCGGCTCATTGTGACGAAACCCATGGGAACATTCAAGGAAATGATCATGATTACCAGAATCACAGAGATCCCCCACCAATCACCACGAAGAAGATATGGAAACTGAAGAGCAATCATATTTCCAAAAGAAGACTCTGGCTCCTGCACTCCTAGTCCCAAATAGCTTAAAGACACCTCAACAATCGATATACGTTGCATCAACTGACAAACATGCAACAATAAAGGATCTCTCCACTGCCTCAAAAGACCGTGATTCCATACTTGAGACCACACCGAACTTCCTAATGTTTGTGAACATTCCCAATAGCTTAAACCTTGATCTTCTAAATAAAATTTCATGATCACACTTGAGCAAGAAACTGAAAAAAACAGACATGAAACCAAAGAAATGGAATAAAAATCGAACACTCCAACTCCATAAGATCCCAACAGCACCCAAACAAGAAAAGGCACAGCCTGAACAACAGAACCCAAAAAAATCAAAAATCGACGCCACATAGGAAAAATTAATAAACACAAAGACAAAAGAACACCTAAAAATCCAGAAAATATGCATAAAACCCAAATCTTCACCAAAGTAAGAACACACATCCCTAAGCGACTCAAAAGACTTCGGCCCAAAGAGTCTGTTCCAAGAAAAAAAATTTTAGACGGCAACTCAGAGACATGTTTTAAATCAACATCGCTATCACCTGATAAAAAAATCAAAATACATAGAGTAAAAAATTGAATAAAAAAAACATTCTTAAGAATAAGACTGCAAGAGTCGAGACAGTTTTTTTTGATTTGCGTAAAAAATAATCGCGAAAGCAGCATAACAAGACCCCAGAAGAAATAAGAGGTAAAAAACCTGGTCAATATCCCTCTGACGAAAGGCTTGCCAAAGAGAAAAGCCAATTCCAGGAATATTAAAAATAGATTCAACAACAATAATTTCGCCAAAAATCCATGGGAAATAATAAATCCAAGACTCTAATAAAGTTTTTTTAATCAAAAGAGGTTTCAACATACTCGACACAGAAAAACCAAAACCTTGTCCAGATCTTACAAAAAAACTCTTCACCCATCTTGCGTAATTTATCTTCATATTTGTCATAATCGCATGAGCGAGACCACTACTTAATAAAAGAACTAAAGAAGGCTGAAGACAGTAAAATACAATATCTAATACAGAAGAATCGTAATAAACAGGGAACATTATATTTATATGAAAAGCATGAAAAAAGAATAATATGACACAAGGGGCAAGGACTAAAGATGGAAAAATAAAAAAAGAATAATTTTTTAAATCCTTGTCAGGATGATTTTTTATACAAAAATAAAAAAACGATAAACTTAAAAAATAAGACCATATTAAGGTAAACAATAATAGTAATAATGTTGTGAAAAAATATGACATGCGCTGTAACCTCATTCATTCAATAATACATTGAATGAATGAGGTTACAAAGAAATCCAAATCAACATTGTTTAAAAAAAGGAAGTCTATAAAGATGCCATGATTCCTTATCATCGTCATAGGGAAGCCAGTCCCAATCTGGGTAGGCCTCAGAAAGTAGGTGTCGGGTTCGACTTAATAACTTTACCAAATTCGTTCGAGCGTGATTTGCATATCGAGAAGAAACCTCTGTATTTGGAAAATAAATCACCTTTACAAGTTCCGTTTTTGTTAAAACATGATGATCACTCTCCACAAATAAATTGAGTAACCGAATTAAATATGGCTTTCCTAGAATAGTGAGGTTTTGATGATCAACTGTCATAGTGCAACCATCCATGGATACCTGAGGCCTAAATTTATTAAGTTCGTCATACTGAATCATCTTCTTTTGCTCCTATCTGCTTCATTTCAACACGAGCCTCATGACTCGCGACACAGAGGTCATGGCGAAAAAGGCAGGAGATGAAAAACATTTTTTTTGCATTTCACTCATTCACTTGATTTTATAAATGTTTTTTTCAAACCAGCTGATCAGAACCTGACTATTTTTTTGTAAATTTCAAAAATTATTCTTTTGAAAAGATATCCACAGCACGTACAGCCCGTTTCCACCCAGACTTCCATTGATTCACATCATCAGCTGATAGGTTTTGAGTATAAAAAGCCGCTGACTGCCTAAAGCTTTCAAAATCAGAGACCTGTTTTACAGCTCCAGCTCCAAGCATAGCCACAAAAGCCGCACCCAAGCCCGTAGACTCTAAATGAACACTGCGATCCACGCGTAGACCGGTCATATCAGACTGCAACTGCATTAAGACAGAGTTTGCAGATGCCCCACCATCAACTCTCATGCTTTCACAAATGATAGGTTGTGCGTCTTGACTCAATGCTTCAACCAAATCACCAACACTAAAAGCAATACCTTCCAAGGTTGCTCGCACCATTTGATTTGCCGTCGTTGAACGATTGAGCCCCAAGTAGGCTCCTCTCGCTTCGGCGTTCCATGATGGAGCACCCAAACCCGTAAGAGCAGGAACAAAGTAAAGATCTGGTGCTGCAGAAACTTGGCTTGCTAAACGCTCTGAGTCTTCAGCTTGATCAAACCATTTCATTTCATCACGCGCAAACTGCACAGCTGCACCTGCAATAAATGCTGATCCTTCTAAGGCATATGTCACCTTTCCACCTATGGACCAAGCCACCGTAGTGATCAAATGATGCTGAGAAAGCTTACATTCATCACCAATATTCATAAGCAAAAAAGCACCTGTCCCGAAAGTGCATTTTAAATCACCTTTAGACACAGCACTTTGTCCCAGTAAAGAAGCTTGTTGATCTCCAAGCACACCCAAAATAGGAATACCGTCCGCCAAAAAATCAAGCCCTCGTGTTTCCCCAAAGCACCCTGCACTTTCTTTAATCTCAGGAAGTGATCCTTGAGGGACCTCAAAAATATCTAATAATTTTTTATCCCATTGGCATGTTTTCAAATCCATAAGCATTGTACGACTGGCATTAGATGGTTCTGTGAAAAAACTTTCTCCAGACGTCAGACGATGAATAAGCCAAGTATCAATTGTTGAAATAACAATATGGCCATCTGTTATTTTTTTATGCAAATCAGGTTCATTTTGCGCAATCCATTTAATTTTACTTGCTGTAAAATAAGGATCAAGTTGCAAACCTGTTTTTTCAACAATCCAATCTTTTTCAGCCATTAATTCTTTACAAATATTTGCACTTCTACGGCACTGCCACACAATTGCTTTACGAGCAGATTGGCCACTTTTTCTGTCATAAAAACATAACGTTTCTCTTTGGTTGGTAATTCCAATACCACTAAGATCATCCGCTTTTATCGAAGATTTTTCGAGAACGTGAGACACAGCGCTCACAATAGAATTCCAAATTTCATCTAGATCATGCTCAACCCACCCTGATTGCGGATAATATTGAGGAAACTGAGATGTAGACTTATCTAAAACTTCAATACTCTGGTCCTCAGATTTTACTTTCACAAGAAGTGCTGTTGTTCCTGTTGTCCCTTGATCAATGGCTATAAAATAAGAAACCATAAAGTTCCTTTCATTTTTTGGCTAAAGAAAATCTCACAATTAAAACCTGAGAGCATATCGAATACAATAACGGAAGAAACAACACCCCCCACCAATACTTTGGTAAATTAACATCCTGCCCGATCACTCCGCAATATGTTGTTTTGACTTTTCCATTACCATCGTTCACCGAGTCACGATTTTTTTTCTCTTGGAGTCGTTCACTCACATAGTTTTTACAATCAGGAATTTCTCGTGCAACGTCATTTTGAAATCCTCTTGCATTTGCAGTTTCTGTAATAAGACAGAGATGTTTCCCTTCAAAGTGCATAATATCAGACGCAGCCAAGCCAATAAGTACATCACTATACACAGCTTTTTCAGGTAAAAACTCAACAGCAGAATAAACCACTTGATCCCACTCAGACGCAGTCACTCCATCGTGAAGACGCACATCCCAAAACCATCCTGAAATCAACTGACTTTTTAAATGATAGCCCGGCAAACTCCAATAAAGATCGGTGTCATAAGCAATAGAGTTTGTCAAAATCCGCAAACACTGATTGCGGACATAACACAGTGTATCTCCTTCTTCCAGACAAACGCTCTCCCCAAAACACGGGTCGTTTTTACGGGCAGCATGGAAATAATCTGAAAAAGCTTCATGAATTGCACCTGAATGCTCCACTCCTTCAGTTTGACCACGAGTTTCTGTTTGTTTAACTGACTCTAAGTATTGATAGACCACATGATGTCCGATCTCATGACTTGCGATATCATCTTCATAAGGCAAATGTTGAAGAGTCACATCATCACCATCAGCAATCTGAATAATCACATCACCACTTCCTTTAGGGTCTTTTGCAAAATAAACAGCTTGATTTTTATATGATTGATCTCCAATGACCACATCTTGATGTAACACAATTTTAACTTTTGCTTGAGGAAGATGCCATTTATAGCCCAGATTTTCTAACCACCTTAATGTTTCATAAACACCAATAAAACTAGTGTTTTCAGCAATTTTTGGGTTACTGTAATCATATAAGAATTGATGACTTGATTCTTCTGCTTTTTCCGCTGGCGTCACTTCAGTTTTAATATACTTGGATTCTAAAAAAGAATTCCCGACAAGATCAACAGTAACATCTCTCATCTCTTGTAACGTCAGTCCTTTTGTTAAAGAACGAACTGTCGCTTGCGCAGTAAAAAATTGATTTCTTATCTGAAAAAAATCATTTCCGTCCGTCCAAACCACTTTAGGAAGATCGTTTTCAAAGACATAAAAACGCCATACAGGATAAAAGGCATCTTCTTTTTCATACCAACACTGTATAGGTTCATTCCCTGAATATTCATTCAATCGATAGTCTTTCTCTTTCAAAAAAATGCTAACATCACGCACGCGCGGCCAATCATTTGTTTTGATTGATAAAGCTGTTGGCCACTCACCTAAAACAACAACTTGCCCTGGGTGGTGAGAAACTCTCATCATCGTGTCACAGATATCTGTACCATAAAGAGAAAAATTAACTTCCTCCTGTGTATTTTTTTTCTGTTTGATATGCCATTTCAGATCATGATGAAAATCATATCTCTGTGCAATTTCTTGAACCCAAAAAGGGTCTTTATATAATATGGAAAGATCAGATTTTATTTCTGCAGTATGCAACTGAATTCTTTTTGCATAAATATTTCCACCGCAACCTATAAACAAAAGAAGGCACTTCAATACTCGATAAGTCATAACAATCTCCTACTTATAGAACATCGGAAACAACAGCTCCTTACCAGAGTTCAACCCACCAAGACAAATAAGTTAAAAAACTAAAAATATAAGATTAAATTGTTTTTATTAAGAAAAACCCAAGCAGAAAACACAGTATCACAAACCTATTCGAGTCTGTCATGTCTTTTGAAAAAAGTTATTTTCAAACCTTCCCAATATTTATGTTTTCCGCCTTTGATACTGACTTACAGCCAACACATATAAAACAAATAAGGCACTGATTAAACAGGGCCAATAAAAAAGAAAAATTCTTGGACCTTCCGCGAAGCGCGCTATAACATGATACAAAATAGGGTAAAGCAAAAAAATGGTCATAGTTTTATATTTCTTTAATCGAAGCTTGTCACAACATATTATGAAAATAGGAATCATCATATTTACAAAATTGTGATGCCACGCCAATGGGCTTAAAATTGTTTGAGCCAAAACCATAGGAGCAGCCGCATCTATCCATGAAAATCGTTCTTTTTTTCGAAGATCTTCAATTAAAAACAAAGAGACTCCTCCAATAAAGATAACAATCACACAAAAAATAAAAGGAACAGATGCCACAGGAAGAGAAAACAGATTTTTTTTATACTCTAAATATTTAAAATCTGGATAACTAAATAGAGAACTTATTAAATTTTGAAGATTATTATTATAAGGATAATAATAAGGATCAAAAAGAGAATGCCCACTTTTCATCGTATGGAACCACGATGAAAATTCTTCATACGGTGGTGAAAAACGCATTAAACTCACACCTAATAAAAGCACTAAAGAAGAAGAAAACACTAACAAACTTTTCCACTGCTTCCTCCAAATCATATAAGGAAGCACTATAATAGGGGTCAATTTAATCAAGACACCAAGCGCAACAAAAAAACCTGCTGACATTTTTTTTTCATCAATTTTCTTCATCGCCAATAACATAATATACAGAACAATCAGATTAACCTGACCATATAGCACGTGAACCACTAAAAAAGGTGTTATTGCCCAAACAGCAAAGAAAACAGCTATTCTTTTTTCTTGTGAACTTTTTTCTAATAAAAGATTGATGATTCTCAGTAAAGAAAACATATTCAAAAAAAGCCACACACTCTTCGCAAAACTTTCAGAAAGAAAACTCAAA
Organism: Oligoflexales bacterium; assembly: GCA_045106415.1. GTDB lineage: Bacteria > Bdellovibrionota_B > Oligoflexia > Oligoflexales > Bog-1112 > JBGCEP01. The sequence continues at coordinate 19,812 of JBGCEP010000018.1, forward strand.
GGCGCCATCAGCATTGCAAAAAATGGAGAGTACTTAAAGATACTAAAACCATCTGAAGTTTGATAAAGAGAAAATCCCTGTACATATCTCATTCCAGCCAAATAGAAGACATGAAAATCTTGAACCTCCGACTGTATTCTCAAACAAAGCCCAAGACCGAAAAGAACAAAGAAAAATAACTTCTTCTCTTTTTGAAGACCTTGATACCAATGGTCCATACTTTCTAAGTACTCTTGTAGGGGAGGTATCATATTCATCACTCTTCTTTTTTGTATCAAAACGTCTTCCACCAAAATTAAATCATCTTATGTCTTTTTCTTTATAAAAAAGATCTTAAAGAAAATATTTGATTTAAACATTCTAATTATATACAGCAAACATCAAGAAAAATCTAAATTACACCTTTATCCTACTTGTATTTATATCTCAATACATTTAGATATAATATAGCTTTTTTCATTAGGTATCCTATGCAGATCCAGTATACGACAACTCATCACTCCACAGCTCTTGCTATTCGCCATTCAAGTCACGCAGAGAGCATTGCCATCGTGGGGCCCCCAGGTTCTGGGCGTCACACGCTTCGTCAAAACATTTATGACCTTCACCTGAAAAAAAAGATCATCATTGAATGCTTTGAGGAAAAGCATGGTCTTTCGAAAAAGTGGGATAAAATCATTTCTCTTCCCAGTTTACGTGAACAAACAGAAGACATAGGGATGATTTGCCACCAAGAACTTGGCTCTCGCATTGATGAAAAGACCATTCAAGATCTCAAGGCATGGAACTGGGCTGGAGAAAGAGAGGAGCTGGTCACTCTACTACGAGCTGCTGCAAATATCACACACATGCAGCGTATTCCTTCTCTCGTGTTTCAAGAATGCCGAGAACTTAGACCTCTTATCTTAAAAGTCTTACCCCTCACAAACTCTATATATCAACTTTCAAAAGAATACGGACTCAGCGAAACGCTCAACGCGATACAAAGAGTCACTCAAGTCCGGGCTATTGCACACGCAGGAGGACGCTTGAATCGTGCAGCAGAAGATTTGCGACTCCCCTATCACCGTTTTTATTATGAGCTGAAAAAAACACCTGACATTTGGAAAAGACTGAGCCAAGAGTGGGGCGCTCTCCAAGGAAGAGTTCTCTAAAAACGTTGTTTAAAAAAACGAATGAATCTCTTTTAATATAGATGCATCGACTCTTTTTAAACTCGGAGGGCGGTCTTGCTTACCTTCATAATATTTAGAAAGTCGATCTTCGACAAGAGACAATAACTGCTCGTTATGCCCTTGAGCTGCACGTACCCACCCTTGGATAATATGATAATCCTGAAAAGGGAGACAAACCCCTTTGCCTCTTAATTCCAATACATATTGCCCAATCATTTCATGCACAGGAAGTTCATCACCTACTTTGTCCATTCGCTTAATTTTTCCTCAACAACTTGCAGTTGTTTTTGAAGTTCTTGAATTTGTGCTTCATAGCGACCCAATTCATGAAGATGATCATGCATTCTCAGCAAATTACTCACTCGAATTGGAATCGAAGCAAGGTGCTGCGGAGAAACAATATCAAAATACCAGTTCATAGCTCGAGCTTTAGGCATGAAAGACTGCAACACATCAAATTCACACGAAGAAAGAACCAACGCAGGAACCCAAATCTTGCCTTGCTGCCGCACACGCTCAGCAAAGCTTTCTAGCCATCGAGGGAGCTCATCATGCGGGATTTGCTCTGCTTTGACAATCAACAAATCCAACGGGTAGAATTTGGGGTCATCAAACGACTCAAGTTCCGTCAGTGAAATTTCACCCAGACAACTCAGAGCCTGCTCTATCGCAACAGCCTGAGCGTTGAGAGAGTTTGGTGATAAATTAAGGTGACCAACTCGTAAACGTGAAGAAGCAGGTTGTGTCATGAGAAACCCTCTCTTTTATGGAACAGATTCTATATGATTATCACAGACAATAAGCAACGAGGAACATCCATGATTCGCACAACCGCTCCGACACGTATTGATTTAGCCGGGGGCACTTTTGATATCTGGCCTATTCATCAAGTTTTCCCACAAGCATGCACTGTAAATTTGGGTATTTCTTTAAACGCTACAACCACTTTGCAACCAAACACATCTAGCGAGTGCATCATTGAAAGTGAAGACCAAAACACCATCATAAAAGGCTCCCTAGAGGAGATCCTTCAGTCAAAAGAGCTTCCTCTTCACAGGGCTTTCCTTGACGTATATCGTCATGAGATTTCTTCTGGGTTTCATTTAAAAACCAAATGCCTTTCTCCAGCTGGCGCAGGCGTTGGGGGATCCTCCTGCCTCGCTGTCACCATGCTAAAAGCGCTTCATGAATGGCTTGACATTGACTGTTCTGAACATCAACTTGTTGCTACAGCACGTGATGTTGAAGCAAGAGTCATTCACACACCCACAGGTGTCCAGGATTACTGGGGTGCTGTTCGTGGCGGAGCCAACATCCTTTCTTGGCCCCCAGGACAAGAGCATGTTGAAACCTACACATGGCCGACATCATGGGACTCTTCTATTCTTCTTTGCTACTCCGGAAAGCCTCGGCAGTCAGCTATCAACAACTGGGAGCTTTACCGTCGAGTCTTCGATAAAAACCCTGAGACCTTAGAAACATTTACTGAAATGGCTCATACAGCTAGACAATGTGCTTCAGCGCTTCGAAATCACAATCTTGAGAAAGTTTTCAGTGCCTCAAAAGAAGAGTGGAGTTTAAGACGCCAGTTATGGCCACACCTCGAGACAGATGAAACAAAAGCCATTGATACAGCTGCAACTCAAGCAGGAGCTTATTTTTCACGTGTTTGTGGTGCTGGTGGTGGTGGAGTCATGCTCATTATGACACCTCCTGAACACAGACAAGCTGTGACACAAGCTGTGCAAACTGCCGGAGGACAAGTACTCGAGGCACTCCCTACGAATCAAGGTCTTCGTCTTCTCCAGAATCAAAGAACGATTCGTCGATCTGATCTTCCGCAGACAACTCTCTAGAAATTGTATAGCGTTCTTCTGCCCACTGAATCACATCATCATCCTTACAGGCCCGTGAACAAAACGGCCTGTAAGGGTTTTTGTTATGATACTCAGAAGGATTTTGGCATTTAGGGCATTTAATCTTCACTTCTTACCTCAGGTTTCGTCATGCAACACTACCACATCGCCATATTTGGCTCGGGAGTCACAGCTCGAACCTTAGCTCATCACCTCAAAACATCAAGTTTGAAATTTATTTGCATCAGCCCACATACATTTTTAGGTCCAGGCCTTTGCGCCGGAGGATCTCTCGACAACTGGACACGGTTACATCATACCCTTGGAGCAAAACACGCTCAAAGCCTTTGGGATTTATCTCAAAGAGGCTTATCTGGTATAGAAAAATTCTCTCAGCAACAAGGAGTACCGTTTCTAAAATCACACCGTATTCGCATAAGCCAAAACAGCCACGAAGACGAAGAAATGCACGTTGCTCATCAGTTGCTTCAGAACCGAGGCATTCACAGTTCCCTGTCCACCTACGGGCAACACAACCTTCATATGGATCAAACACAATCCTCCTGGATTGATGAAAACAGTTTCCTAGAAAAGCTACACCCCGCATCATCCATCCAAAAAGAATCATTTATTCGCGTCAAAACAACAGACCCACTACAAATTGAGACCTCACACCGCACACTTACAGCTGACGCTTTGGTCTTCACCGACCATCAGGATCTTATTCAAGCTTCTGCGCGTTTTGCAGATATCGTTATCCCTTACACAGATCAATGGCACACCTTTCAAGGGCATTCTCCTTGGGCTGCTGGAACGGTTTTTTCATCATTACATGGAGCATATTGGGGAGTTGTCGAATCAAAAGCACGTATTCATTTTGGAGGCGCTCGATTTCTAAGGCCTTGGAATATTCAAAAACCTGAAATTTTAGATAGCATCCAACTCAAACTTCAAACAGAACTCGAACAGTTGACAGGGTGTTCTGCTTCAGCTGTTTCCAGCCATCTGCATATGCGATGCGCCCCACAGGATGAATACCCTCTCTTGGGGCACTGGGGGCAAGCTGGGCACGTTTTTATAGCAATGGGATGGGGCTCCTGGGAACTTTCTTGTGGGTTTGCTGCAGGTGAAATCATGTCTGAAATTCTTACAACCGGGACAACACATTTTCCTTGTCAGCGATTTCACCCAGCGCGCTTTACCAGCTATTGAACCTGTTCAGCATTGGAGGCAAAAAGTTCAAATGAGGGCACTCCCAAGGAAGTTCTCGGAACTCCTTCAATCTGAAACAACGTTGCAAGCTCGTGAACCTTTCCTCCTAACTGCTTAATAAGATTAAAAACAGCTAACGCACTACCCCCCGTTGCAATCACATCATCCACGACCACGACGGACTGACCTTTTGTAATCGAATGACTGGAGAGCTCAAAAATATCTTCTCCGTATTCTTTTTCGTAAGTCGCTTGAACGACAGCACCTGGGAGTTTGCCTTTTTTGCGAACAGGCACAAACGGAATATTTAATTCCATAGCCAACGGCACACCTAATACAAACCCTCGGGACTCAAGCCCGACAATGACATCAACATTTTGATTTCGATAACGATCAGCAAACATAGAAATCATTTTTTTCATGGAGTCGGGATTTCCCACTAGAGGCCAAATATCTTGAAATAAAATTCCTGGCTTTGGATAATCCGGGTAACTTACAATTTGAGACTTTAAGCTCTGAAGCTCAACATCATTGATTTGCATACTGACCTCAATTTCTTCCAAATGTTTGCTGAATAAACACACCATGCCTAAATAAAAACTCTTGCTGAGTATCTGTCAATCTTTGCAGATCGTCCACAATATATAAACCTGTAACACGGATACCTAGCCGCACACATTTCTCAATTTGAGAATAATCTACAGCCGACGCCTCAAAAATCACCCGCGCAACCCCCTCATGATGAAACTGAGTTCCTCGAAGATCTGAATGACGAAAAACAACTCCTCGAAAGCAGCTACCATTAAAAATGGCTCCTCTCAAGTCCACAGAGTCAAAAACAACGTCGATTAACTCACAATTTTTAAAGACAAAACCCTGCAAATTCATCCACCGAAGAGTCAATTTTTCTATTGTTTGATGTTTGATTTGATGACTTATCTGCGTTTGTTGAAGAACATTTGCACGACTCCACGCCTTTGAACCTTGCGGCAAAAGCCTGATGAACGATTGAGTCAATCGCCTCCAAATAGAGCCTTGAACCTGTGATGTTCTGAGCTGAAACTTCTTTTTTTGAAGCTGGATTTCTCTGCTTTTTTCTACACGTTGCTTGCAGTTATAACCACCTAAACTTTTAATCACAGCCTGTTCATGCCCATGAACAAGAATACGATCTCCCCAGTGGAATTTTTTCCCACAGCCTCTACGGTGAGAAAACAGCTTCCCAATCTGTTCACGCTCTGGGGAATTTTGCCCACACAGCATGTCATAACAGCCACTTCGATGTTCAATAAGAATATGGCAAAAGGGGCATAAACCAAATAAGGCTGGATCCAAAGACATTAAAAACATATGCGTTGACTCATAAGAGTCTTGCTCTGAAAAGCGGTTTGTACGCAAGAACCCTTTTTCTCTCTCGATAAAAGCAATAAAATCCTGGCATGACCCTCGATGCGCCTGCAAACCACATTGAAAACATAAAAATTTATGACAATTCTGACAAAAAACATTTTTTTGACTAAAGCCAACACCTTCACCACATTCAGGACAAAAAACACCTCCTGCAGCTCTAACGAAAAGTTTCTGTACGCTTAAAAGTGCTTCAACTGAATCGAGATTTTCACCTAATAAAAAGATTGCCACATTTCCGTTGCATTGTTCAGCCCCACACTGAAGCAACGCTGTCAGGTTTTCTTGCCTCACATAAGATTGAATATGCCTTTGAAAACACGAAACATGATACACGTGAGAGCACTCAAGATGACATAAAGCTTCACTGCCGTGCCCCGTATCACGAAAACTCACATGATCCAGACATACCGGGCAATGCCTGGAAGAGTCGACATGATCAACCTTTTGCTTATGATTTGCAGCTTTCAGGTACGACTGTGTCAAAAGAAAAAGATTTGCAGAAACTTCGTCGAATCTCTTATTCCCTAAAACACAAAGATCTTCAATGATTTCTGGAGTACGCCAAACCACATCGTCAGTATCAACAGCACGCAATTGCGAACACCATGATAAGAAAAGACAAAAATTAACAAAACAACACAGCAAATAATTCAAAGTCACTCAACCTTTACTCAACCAATCATCTTTAACAAGACAATGGAGTTTTCGAACAAACCAGCTGACGACGCTCGTTGTTCAATGATAGTGTTAATATACTGAGGACTTTCAAAAGGTCACTTAGAATTTCTTTTTTTATGAGGCAACTGATGTTTTTTCTTCGGTGCTGGATTGTTCTATTTCTATCCTTTCACGCACACGGTCAAACTCTTTCTCCTATTCTCATTGAAGGGTGGTCAGAAGCAGATCAGACACGCGCTCTCAATAAAACTTTTGGGAACGACCCTGTCATCGGTCGGCTTACTTGCCCATCGATGACGCGTCTTCACCTAAAAAACAAAAAATCACAAAGCCTTATCGCTTCAAAAGTTCAAGCTATTTCTAAGACTCACTGGAAGTATACATTACGAAAAGGTATTTTTTGGTGGGACGAAACGCCTGTCACAATTGAAGATTTTCAAAATTTTCTCACGTATCAAATCACAGAAAAAAACCTCATCCATCAAGTTGAAATCAAAAAAACTGACGATCTCAACATTGATCTCCACTGGAAACAACCGCCAGTTTTTGGCCCTTTTTTCACCAATGGTCAGCCATTTTATAAAACAGACACAGCTCACCCACTTGGTTTTCAATGCGTGGGCAATTACAAACCCGATGGCAAAAACTGGAAACACCTTCTCCCCAACACAGGCTATAAAGTTCCTCGAAGAGAGCTTCTTTTTATAAACACACAAAAATCCAGCTCGCCACACCTAAGGTTTTGGACGCCTTCACAACTCAAACTCGAGAAAGAGCACCTTCAAAATCCTCCTCTATGCAAGCATCATGTCTCACTCCACGGCATCACTCTTTTACGTTGGAATCCGAAAAGTTCTCTTCTTGCCGATAAAGATTTACGTTCTCTTTTAAGCCACGTTCTTCCTCGTAGAACCCTTGCAAGGGTTGGTGCTGCAGATCTAGCACAGCCTTCTTATTCCGTTATTCCACCTCAGCACCCCGGCTCCCCAAAAGACATAAAACCGAAAACTCTCACAGAAATCGCAAATGCACTCGATGCCATGGGTTATACAAAAAACCACCCTGACCACAGCCGCAAAACCCCTAGCGGGCACCAGATGTCTCTTTCCATTAAGACACCTATTCATAATATTTTAACGCAAGTCTTACGTGACAATTTGCACGCCGTTGGCATCGAAAGTCGATTTGACCAAGAAGGTTTTGACCTCTCAGTGGAGAGTCTCCGCTTACCATGGCCTGACCTTGACTTAGAGGGTCTCATTCCAAAACCATCTTCTATTTTTCAACAACATTTACAAAACTACAGAATGTCTCTATCTCGTTTTGAGCCTGATTTCAAATTATTAAGACCGATCCATCGCTTTATCGAAGATGAAGCGCTTTTAAGCACAGTCATTCATCACGAAGCATGCCTTGATGTCCGTAACGACATCCACTATGGTGGGCAACTTCATACTCTAAATCCTGATTGGTTTAGAGATATGATAGAAACAATCAATCGAGGCTCATGAGGGAAGCTATGATTATATTAAAGACAGATAGTGATATTGAGGACATGAAAAAAGCAGGAAAGCTTGCATGGGACCTTCTCGAGGAGGTAAGCAAGCACATCGCTCCTGGCATCACAACAGAAGACATCAACACGATCGTCCACGATATGACGATTCGTCATGGCGCAATACCAGCACCTTTAAACTACAAGGGTTTTCCAAAATCAGTATGTACCTCAGTAAATGAGGTTGTATGCCATGGGATTCCATCAAAAGCTAAAACCTTACGTGAAGGCGATATTATTAATGTAGACGTCACTCCAATCGTCGATGGCTACCATGGAGATTCCTCACGCACGTTTTTCGTAGGAACACCAAGCCCTGCAATCAAAAAACTCGTAGATACCACCCGTAAAAGTTTGCAGCTTGGCATTGAGGCTGTCCACTCAAAAGCTCGAGTTGGAGACATTGGCGCAGCTATTCAGTCGTATGCAGAAAGCCAAGGTTTTTCAATCGTACGTGAATTTGTCGGCCACGGAATTGGTAAAACATTCCACGAAGAACCTCAAATTCCTCATTATGGCCGTAGCGGACGAGGTGCTCGCCTACAACCTGGTATGGTGTTCACAATTGAGCCTATGCTCAACGCAGGAAAACATCACTGCGAAATATTAGATGATGACTGGACAGCTGTCACAAGAGATGACTCTTGGTCAGCACAGTTTGAGCACACGATTGCCATCAAACAAAATGGTGAAGTTGTGATTCTCACAGATCCGACAACTTGGAGCTAAAATTCCACAAAAACAGCAGCCTATCTCTCATGGCTGCTGTCACACAAACTTTCATTAAAAATCATGATGTCTGACGCTTTGCGGCTTCAGCCAGTCTAGCTGCTTTGATAGTCTTACCTGACACCCATACAAATTCAGGTGATGCCGGGCTTTCTGCTCCAGGAACATAAGAACTCGGGGTGGGCACCTTATAAAAATAGGTCCCGCTATAGACAACAAAATTTCCTAAAACAAGCTCATCATCTACAGCAATATCACCCGCATAGTAAATACGATTTGAGAGGGCATCTCGAGCATAAACAGGAACTTTCGTTGTGTCTTGATTTTCGCCTTGTTGAACAACCACAGCCGGAGCACTCACCCACACAAAAGCCGTAGGATCTAAAGGCACTTGAATTGCAGGATTTACTTTCAAGGGGTCAACTGGCTCAATTTTCTTATGCGACCAATAAGTTTGCCAGTTTTTCTCTGCTGCACAAAGAGGAATTTCAACACACCACAAAAAACACAACAGAAAAAAACGCATAAACCTTCAAACCTCAACCGCATACATCATAACCATGTTATCGGCACATAGGATCAAAGATTCAACTCAAGAGTTCGACTAACCCAAAATCACGTCTTCAACTTCAGGTACTTTTTCCTTTAATATCGGAATAATACCATTAAAAAGAGTGAGCTGACTTGAGGGGCATCCACTACACCCACCAAATAATTTAATCGTCACAATACCATCTTCAACATCTATCAACTCACAACCACCTGAATGCATTGCAAGATAAGGGTTGATGTCACTTTCGATCACTTCTTTGATTTGCTCAATCATATATCCTCCAAATGGACAGAGCATTATGTTGACAACAATTTATTTTGTCAAGCTTGCTGCCGCAGGGCCGACTGTTTGAGGAAAGTCTTGATTCTCTTTCTTGCGCACAGCAAGAGAAGAAATCGCTAACACTCCGACAATCCATAATAAATACGCCATGAACCTACGAGGGCTTCGAGCTCCATCATAACTTTGCATATGTTTTCTCTCCATTCAAATAGACATCGAGTGTGTCCACACTGTGCTCAAGTTCTGTAATTTTTATACGCAGTCTAACATACGTGGTTTTGCCGGGCTCTAGCTGAACAGTCTTAGGAATATCGATCTTCACACCTCTATAGTGCGGCTTCGTATATGCTTGAAGATCTAGATTCACGGGATTGTGGCCATGCCATGTCACACCAACCTCTCGCTCTGCCAGGCCTCGCAGCATACGACCTTCTGGCGGCACAACAAACATAAGGCCCGATTCTTTCGAGGGGGGTGCCCACAACCTCAAGATTCGTTCTTGGTGCTGCTTCACATATTCAGCTCGCTGTGCATCCAGGTCTTGATCCAAAGATGTAAACCTGCCCAAGACTGCTGCAATAAACACACACCACAAAACTCCTAGAACAATCTTCACATGATCCCCACCAAAAGGCGCTCAAGTGTTAAGACTCCAAAAACTCCAAAAGTATAAAAACAAGAATAGTGAAAAAAAGGCATCAAAGGCGCCGATGAGGTTGATTGAAGGAGAATCCACGCTTTCCAGATAAATATCAGCGTCAAAGCCATACTTCCCAAGAAAAATAAAGGGCCGTTATACCCAGCTAAAAACAAAATCACAGGCAGCAAAGAGAGCGTATAAAGAAAAATCAATCGCCTTGTTTTCTCTTCTCCGTGAACAACAGGATACATCGGAATTCCTGCTTGCTTATAATCATCTTTATACTTGATCGCTAAAGACCAAAAGTGAGGCGGAGTCCATAAAAAGATAATTGCAAACATCGCCCATGCCGGCCATGAGAGCTCACCTGTGATAGCAGCCCAGCCAATCAAAGGACCAACAGCACCTGCAGCTCCACCAATGACAATATTCTGCACAGTCAATTTTTTTAAAATCATAGTGTAGATCAAAACATAAAAAAGATGCCCAGCCAGCGCAACGCCAGCGGCTAATGACGTGGTTGTAAAATAAAGAAGAGACTCTCCTAACACAAGAAGTAAAAGCCCAAAACTTATTCCTATTTTTTCTGATACAACACCTGAAGGTATGCTACGACCACATGTTCTCTGCATTTGGCTGTCAACATCCATTTCAACAACTTGGTTAAAGACAGCAGCGGAAGCTGACGTCAAACCAGCCCCAATCAACGCGCCCCATAGAATCGTCAAAGTTGGGAAGTCTCCAGGTTCAAGAGCGAGTAACAAACCTGGAATCGTTGTCACAACAACTAAAAGAGTAATTGTTGGCTTAGTCATCTGAAACAACGGACCTATTTTTTGAGATACCTTCAAAATATTCTCCTTTTGAAACCCGCACATTTGGCCGGTTGTTAACCATGCGTAAGTAAAAATCACAACACCGTTTGCAAAATGCAACACTGAAAGCGCGATAGGCAATTCATTGACAATAGTTAACCAGCCTAACAGACCCTGGATCAACAGCAATGCAAAAATTCGACGAATGGCACGAGCAGCAAAGCTTTGAGAAGACTCTACCCAAAAAAGCCAAAGACTCATAGCAACTAATACAGCTGCAACACCTCTATGCAAAAGATGTAAAACCATAGGCAAAGGCGTGGTTTCTAAGGGCCACCACAATCCTTGACAAGTCGGGAAATCAGGACAAGCAAGCCCCGCATGACTAGTAGAGACAGCAGCTCCAAGAGTCAATTGAAACAAAACCAAAAATGAAAAAAACACCCATCCGCTCAGAGCCTGCGACGTTTGAGAAGAAAGTCTTTCTCGCCCTGACACCCAGAGGACAAGACTATAAAACAAGAGAGCATTCCCCAAATGCCATGTCACAATTCCAGGCTCTAATAATTTCAAAACAGTTAGACCACCTAGAACGCATTGCCATAAAAACAAAAGACCTGCAGCAATTAAGCTTGATCGGTACTTTTTCCTTAAAAATATGGATGAGAATAAATTCCAGACCAGAGCACATAACATCCCACCCAGACATAGAGCAATTGCGCGATGAAACCACTCTAAAAAAATAAACCAATCCATAGCAGGAACCCATGCACCATAGCATTTCGGCCAGTCAGGACAGGCTAAACCCGCATTTGATGCTCGAACCAAAGAACCAACAACAATAAGTTCAAATGTTAAAACAGCAACCCAAAGGCTCTGTGTACGAAATCTTTTCTGTAAAACTTCTTCTTGCTTTGCAGTCATACTGCCCCCTTTGCGCCAGTATTCTCTTTTAAACGCGTTCACTAAGCAAAGCAAGAATAGGTTCTATATTTCAAAAAAAAATCCAGTAATTGCTAACAACTACTGGATCAAAAAATGGCAATTTAAAATTTTATGGAAAACGGGTCGTCCACCCCATCCAAATTGGAAAAAAGACACAAAAATAAAAAAGCGCTGGGAAAAGCAAAATACAAGAGGCAATAGAAAGCCAACCGATCATTTCTCGACGCATGTCACGAGTTACCTTGTTCTTCATGTCCATCTCCACGTTATATATGTCGTTCTCTAAGGGGCCGCTCTGCTCGCGCTCTTTGTCGACGCGCTCGCTTAACTTTTCTCTTATCAAGAGAAAGTTGAGGCAAATGCTTCTGATAAACTTCTTGATTCCTCCAGACAGCCATAGCATAGCTTCTGGTTTCTCCAAAAGGTATCAGTTCAAGCCATGTGAGAATATCATGATGCGCTCTATGTTTCAGCCATGTATCCACAGCCAGCTCTCCAGCGTTATATGCAGCAAAAACATGAGGCCATTGTTTATAACGTTTCTTCAAACTCTCCACATAAAGAGCTCCGAGTTGAATATTTCGATCTGGTTCTAACAGTTTTTGTGCGAGCTCATGATCTTGCAGCGTAGAATTTGAAATCGATCTTGCTGTAGGCAAAGTCAATTGCATAAGCCCAAAAGCATTAGCAGGACTCACAGCTTTTGAATCAAAAGCGCTTTCTTGTCTCGCTATTGCCAAAAGCGTTGCCGTTGGAACTGATAATGCATCAACATTTGATTGCCCCCATCTATGGAAAAAAGGCCGTGGAAAAAACACGGATATCTGGTCTGGCCATGTTTGCCAAAATCCTCGCCTTATCCCTGAAAGGTCGGCATTTAAAGAAATCGCTTGCCGAAAATTCCCTGCTCGAAAATGCAGCCGCGATAAATGAACATACTCTGTCATAAAACGCCCCACTCCGAACCTCTTCCTGATTCGACGATCACACTCTTTAATGTGAGGCTTTGCAACATCAAGCAAACCAGCCTGCAGCAATAATTGAGATTTTTTCCACAAAGGGCCTACCCAACTATGATTAGACAAAGTTTTTTCACCACCTTTTAACTCGCGCAACGGACTCACAGCAACAGGCAGAGGGCTTGATGCAAACCCTGCCTCTTTCAAAGCCACGACATGATAAAAGCTAAATGGTGACTCTTCGGCCAACATTGTGCGATAACGTTGAGAGTCTTTATATAATTTCAATTGATGCGACACACGAGATAACCAAAACAAAATTTTCGGGCGAATCTTGCTTTTTCGCGGAACAACCTTCATAAGAGGCGTCCAAGACTGCAACGCTTGTTGCGGCTTATCACTCAAATAATATAGAAGACCCTCATACCACTGAAACCTTTGCTTCCAAGACTGTGGTAACCCAGCCCAATTTTGACTAATAAGCTGAGCACCTTCTAAGTACTTTTGCTGCCCAACGGCAATCCGAAAACTCCGGATATGCAATGCTTCTGCTGCCAAATCTCTTAGTTTGCGTTTACGTTTGGCTGTATCCATTTTCTTTTTTGCATATTTGATCTGTGCTTCTGTCTTAAGGATAATGTCATGAGCTCGATCATAATGCCCAATAAAACTATGGTAGCGAGCAGCCCATAGATGATCATCAATTTTTTTCAAAAGATCTTTAGCTAATGTCGGCTTCAAATATGTCCAAGCCTTCAAAAGTTGATCATAAGTTGTCCACACTGAAGATCTTTGCCCCAGCTGCCTTTGCGTCACAGCCAACTGCCTCAAAACAACAACCCTCATTGCTCTGCTCAGAGAAGGATCAACAACAAAGCTACGCATCTGCGTCTCAAAATATTCAATCGATTCGCATCTTTTCTGAAGAAGACCCCAATATCGAATTTGCTCCTTTGAAAGACCGCTCTGCCACTGAGACCAGAGACTTTTAGCTTCTCCTTGATTTTGGCACCATAATGTTGCAGCTCTATGCAAAGAAGGTTCCGACCAAGGGCTTGGTATCTTATTGACTGCTTTGTGCTCAGAAAACACACCTTTATGAGCCAAAAATTCACGCAATTTTTTAATACTTGTCAGCTTTCGAGAACGCATAAAAGGACTCAAAGAACCTTGTTTTGTTCGCGACAGCATCTCAACGACAACTTGATCGGCTGTCATCGTCTTACTAAGCCACTCCCCCCACTCTTGAAGCACGAGCGGAGCTAAAGGTTTTTGAGCCTGAGAAGCAGCTTGAACCCACAGCGCTCCAGCTTTAGGGGCTTGTGCCTGGCGCGCTTTAAAGAGATCTCGCACATCGTCAACAAGAGCTCCTGTCGACGTCCCAGGAGGAGCTATATGATTCAGGCTCCTTAACTCATCAGACATTGCCATGACAAAAGAGCAGCAACCCCAGACAAGAACGCAGATTCCAAATCTTTGCAACATATCACCTCCAATGTCTTTCAGTATAACCGGCAATGTGTTTTTCCTAAATCAACTCTCACACATTTCTATACCTTCTTTTTATGAGAGACATTCAAAAAGAAATTCTCTTGACTTCAGACACAAGATATCACAGTCTTCGATACGTTTAATGGCTTGCCATACCGCAGCCATAAGCACGAGCACAGCCGCCTCTAAGCACAAGCGACGAAACGGCATCGACCTTCAGAGAAATGTTCAGTAATATAGTTTCACCCCTAAATGGGTGAAAAACAGGAGAATCCTATGAGCCAAACAATTAGCATCAATGACAAAGATTTTGATCAATCTGTTCTTAAATCTGAAAAACCCGTTCTCGTGGACTTTTGGGCACCGTGGTGTGGACCTTGTGTTGCTCTAGCGCCAACACTCGAAGAAGCTGCGAAAGAGTATGGAGACAATCTCACAATTGCAAAACTCAACGTTGAAGAAAACACAGACACTCCTGTTTCTTACGGAGTCCGTTCAATTCCGTACCTTGTTCTCTTTAAAAATGGTGAGGTTGTGACAACTCATTCTGGCAACCTAACAAAAGCACAACTTAAAGAGCTTATCGACAATGCTTTGTAAAAATATAAAGACTTGCAAGCCTTGAGTGCTCACGCAACATCAACGCACACCACACCCAAGTGGTGTGCTCCTCCCTACTCCATTAGACTGAGGCCTGCATGACAGAACCACGTGGGAAGCTTGAATACGAGCTTCTCAATAACCACACATATCTATGCGGAACAGATGAAGTTGGAAGAGGCTGCTTAGCTGGGCCAACCCATGGAGCTGCTGTCATTCTCGACTATCAAAAACTAGCTAGCCTTGATGAATCAGAAAAAAAACTCATCCGAGACTCAAAAAAGCTATCTTCAAAACAGCGCCAAAAAATAATACCGGTCATCAAGGATATTGCAATTGCATGGGCTATAGGCTCTGCATCTGCTCGGGAAATCGAAACCCTTGGTCTCAATCCTGCTATTTTCACAGCAATCCATCGCTCCATCTCTGCACTGAGTCACTCATTTGATTGCTTGCTTATGGACGGAAAACAAAAAGTTCCTGGAATAGAGCAGAAACAAATCACCGTTATCGGTGGAGACCACAGCTGCTACAGTATTGCCGCTGCATCCATCCTCGCAAAAGAAGCTCGTGACACATATATGCAAGAAGCGGCTGTCCTCTACCCAGAATATGGCTTTGAAGCTCACGTAGGGTATGGCACAAAAAAACACACAGACGCCATGGAAAAACATGGAATCTGTGTGTTGCATCGCAGAAACTTTCGCCCTGTTCAGCGTTACCTCTAAGAGGTAACGTCTTCACAAATCAATCATTTCAACCTAAAACTTAAGATTCAACCGCTTGAGTTGTCATCTGAGTTCCAGCAGGAAGACGACGAGTTTTAATACGCGCAGACTTTCCTGAGCGTTCACGTAAGAAGAACAAACGAGAACGGCGAACTGAACCACCAGCAATCAAATCGATGCGTTCAATGTGTGGTGAACAAAGTGGAATGACACGCTCAACACCAACACCATTAGCACCAACACGGCGAACAGTAAAAGTACTATCAATAGTACCTTTTCTGAATCGAATACAAACCCCTTCAAAGGCTTGAATACGGAATTTTTTCTCACCGTCTTTGGTTTTTGTTCCTTCTTCAACCTTGTAGTGAACACGAACCGTGTCACCTGGGCGGAAATCAGGGTGTTGCTTTGTCTTCGCGAAGACTTGCTCTTCAAAATCTGTAATCAGTTTATTTTTCATACTCTCCTCAGCACCTGGCACACGTCAGGACAACACTGATTACCTCACATTAGTAACATTCGTCAACCAAATTCCGTTGGAAACAGTTGAGAACGCCAAATATAAGGCTTTCAAAAATCTATATTGACTCGCTCAAAAAGTGAGACTTTAACTTTTTTGGTCAAAAGCTCATTAAATCTGAACTAACTCTTCCACCTAAAAGTCTGATGACTTATATTGCAAAGGAATCCGCTGTGTCAACCAAACTTCGCGACTCTTTGATCCTGACCGTATCAAATCAGGTCGAAGCAGTCACTTACGAGAACCTTCTCTGTCACAGCACACATCATCATGAGGCATGCAGTCATGAATATTGAAATCCACGATCTTATTCAACAGCGTAAACCGATATCACTAGCGCAAGCTCAAGAACTTTGGCACCGCGCAAGCGACCAAGAGCTACAAGCACTCGCTACCATGGTCAAAAGCCGTTATCACAAAACCCAAGAAGCTACTTGGCTTATCATGGCCATCTTAAACTACACTAACATCTGTGTAGCAGGATGTGATTACTGCTCTTTTTATAAATACCCTCATCAAAAAGGGGGCTACCTACTCAGTGAAGCCCAACTTGATGAAAAAATCGAAGAAGCTGTGCAGCTAGGTTGCCAGATGATCGGCTTCAACGGTGGTTTTCATCCAAAACTTCACATGAAAGATTACGCTGAACGTTTTGCTCATATTCATCAAAAATGGCCAGGACTCACCTTCTATGAAATGACCGTTGCTGAGTTTATTTTTTGCTGTAAAGTTTCAAAAATCAGCTGGGAAGAAGGAGCTCAAATCCTCCAAGAAGCAGGTACACAATGGGTCACAGGTGGAGGAGCCGAAGTTCTATCTCCAGCCTTTAGAAAACGTCACAGTCCCGGCAAAGGCAGCGTTGATGAATACTTTGCGGCTCAACAAACCCTGTTAAATCAAGGCCTCGGCACAACAGCTACTATGGTCATAGGCTTTGACGAAACCCTTGAAGAGCGCTTCGACCACTTAAGCCGCTTAAGATCATTCCAAGACACTCAAACCTTTAAAATTCCCAGCTTTTTATGCTGGACCTATAAGCCCTGGAACAACGAATTCGGGGGAAAAGAGATCAGCACCCAAGAATATCTCCGTTGGCTTGCAATTTGTCGAATTTATTTAGACAACATTCCTCATATCAGAACTTCTGTTCTCACAAGAAATGAACAAGCTCTCCACGGTCTTCACTATGGCGCTGACGATTTTGACCTCCCAACAGAAGATGAGGTCACACGTAAAGCAGGAGCTGTTATCCGCCACGAATTCGAAGATATCTTAAAAGCCGCTCCTAAGGAGTTTCACTTATCTCGCCGAGGGCCTTGGAGTCGTCCTCAACTTCTTGGTCAGGAGGAATCCAACTATGCCGACAGACAACCAGACTTGGGTTCAACTCTACCACCTTTGTCAAAGCTTCTGCATGTAACAGAGAGTAACAATCACCACCGAGATAAATGATTGCTGCATAGCCACGAGCCAATAGCTCTCGCTGTTGGTTTGTGACCTGAATATGCTTAATACTTTTATCAACCGCGAAATAATAAAAGATAGGACCGGGGCGGTCGAGAATATTCTGAGAGTGAGCAATATCAACAGCGCGAGCAAGTTGTTCCCTTGCTTTCTTTTCTTCTTCTAGACGGCGGTTGAGCTCCTGTACGCGTAACTTCTCCACGTCTTTTTGAGCTTGAATCACCTGCTGAATCTTCTGGGTATCGTCGTGTCCCTTTTTTTTATCTAGCCGTGCTTCAATTCGTGCTTTTTTCGCCTGTTTTTTAGTCACCACGCCTTTTTTCAGAAGTTGATCGCGTAAACTACTCATGAACACCTCCCGTTAAACACGTCACATATGCGGCTCTCTCCCGCTTGTCGTCAATTTTGACCACAAAACAAACGCAGATGATCGACCAACTGCATGAAGAAGTCAATCGCAGTCTCACTCTAACCATAAAAACAAAAACAAATGTCAAGAAGCTTGCTGATTCACGCCATCATCTATCACATCCAAGACTTCAACCAGATGATACCCAAACCCTGTATGAATAGGCCCTAAAAAATCACCTGCTTCAAGGGATGAATCTTTTAAAAAACCAGAAGATTCAGGATCAAACCATTCGAGGCAGCCTCCACGAGCACCACTCGGGCATGTTGAATACTGTTGAGCTAAATCTTCAAAATAACGACCCGCATCTAATTCAAGGCGAATACTCTGAAGTAAAATCAGGCTATCCACTTGAATATGCCGCACTCGAACTTGCTGCATACAACACCTTTAAATTTTTTTGATCCAAGATGTAATCTATCTCATAGTCGATTCAAAGGTCCAGCTTAACCGCTGTTTCGAACTTACTTAAATCTGTCTACGCAGATTTAAAATCAAATTATTGCTTCAACAGAAACGAGTACTGCACAAAAAGGTGATCTTTGTGCATCAAGGCTAAAGACTCAAGCCACCCACTAAAACGGTCCTAATATTTTTGAAGGCCTTTTTTCTTATCATTAAGGCTGCTTCCTAGGTCAGAAACAACTTCATAAAATGAAAATTCGTTTGTATTTAAACCTGCTTCTCATTGCCTCGCTTACCGAGCAAAGCTCTGCTTTTGCTCTGATGAGACGACGCACGCCGACTTGAGACAGGTTTTTAAAGATCGCTGTTTTCTGCCAACAGGTTTCAAAATTTCTAGATCATCATACCTACGATGGCATTTGGTGTTTTGCAGGAGAATGCGAAAGTTCTTCTTTCTCCCACCCACGAAGACTTGAGACAACCCCACCTAAAAAGATGCTGTCGCCGGTAAGTATAAAAAATACATCATTCCCAACCGCCAAAAATCTTTTTTGATTTTAGATATTTACCAAACCTCATTCGCAGGAGTCATCATTGAGTTTTTAATGTCACACTGTCAGCCTTCAATGATTTCACCGTTTGTCAAAATCTCATCTACCCCAGCAGCGAGAGCCAATTGAGTCTCGGCATCGCCCTCAGGTAAAAAAGCGAGCACTTTTCCCCCGTAAGAATGAATGCGATCGACAAATCCTTTATCTAAAATAAGCCAATGCTGCATATAAACAGGAGCCGAGTAAAAACAGCCTTCTTGCAAACCACCTAAAAAAAGGCTCCGCGTTTTCGAACGAAACGCTGCACTCCAGCACTGAATTTTCCGTCCATAACACTGTGCGCTTGGAAATGTGTTCTGAAAAATTTGTTGCTGTTGTTTATCCCAAAAAAGAAAACGGGCCTGTGTTTGCAACCACTGCGTTGCATGATGAAGCTGAGCCCATTTTGTGAGAGCTGCCAGAGTTGTCATCCCGTGTTCTGGCTTAATATCCAAAGTCCATGACAATCCTGCATAACACTCTATAAATTCATCAAAAAACATAGGAACACACCCAGAGCCACTATCTCCTAAAGAGATTTTTTGAATCTCTGCACGCGTCATTTCCCATACTGCCGTCAAAGGTCCTCCCAGGCGCTCAAAACTTATGTCATGACACAGCACAAGGTGTCCATCGCTTGTCGTACGTAAATCTGTCTCTAAAAACTTAAAACCGTTTTCAACGGCACGATCAAACGCAACCCGAGTATTTTCAACATTGCCCAAACCTCGATGCGATATCCATGTTACTTTGTTTTCCATAAGTCCTTTATGCTCCTTCTGGCCACGATCCAGATTGCCTGGGCTTGGTGTAGCATCATATGATTCATACTTCGAGTAAAGATTCTGCTTACAGCCTATTCTATGAAAATGTCTGCCTTCTCATTTGAACTCCGGGCATCGACAGGTTTACAGTTATAATAACGCAATCTCAACCGAGATGATGAGAGGAGACTTCGTGATGGAGCAACAATGGCTCAAACAAGCCACCAAAGACCTTAAAGGGAAAACACCGGAACCAGCTCTTTCCCCTGAAGGAATCCCAATCCAGCCTCTTTACACCTCTCAAGATCTCCAAAATCGAGAATATAAAGAGTCTTATCCAGGACTCAGTCCATTTACTAGGGGACCACGAGCCACAATGTATACAGGTCGCCCTTGGACAATTCGGCAATACGCAGGATTTTCAACCCCTGAGGAATCTAATCAATTTTACCGGAAATGCCTTGCGGCAGGCCAAAAAGGCCTGAGTGTCGCTTTTGATCTACCGACTCACAGAGGTTATGATTCCGATCATCCTCGCGTCTTTGGTGATGTCGGAAAAGCTGGAGTAGCGATCGACACAGTCGAGGATATGAAAATTTTATTCCAAGGCATTCCTCTCGACAAAATGAGTGTTTCCATGACCATGAATGGTGCCGTCATCCCTATTCTCGCTTCCTACATCGTAGTTGCACAAGAGCAAGGTGTGTCCATGAACCAGCTTAGCGGCACAATTCAAAACGACATTTTAAAAGAATATATGGTGCGTAATACTTATATTTTTCCTCCAACACCATCAATGGATGCTATTGGAGATATTATTGGTTTTACTGCAAAAAACATGCCTAAATACAACAGTATTAGTATCAGTGGTTATCATCTCCAAGAAGCCGGTGCTGACTCTGCTTTAGAGCTTGCATACACAATTGCAGATGGCCTTGAATATGTTAGAAAGGCTCTGGAATCTGGCCTAGACATTGATGAGTTCGCGCCACGACTTTCTTTCTTTTTTGCAATTGGCATGAACTTTTATATGGAAATAGCAAAACTCAGAGCAGCAAGAACTCTATGGTTCGAGGTGATGCAAGAGTTTTCACCAAAAGACCCTAAATCTTCGATGCTAAGAACTCACTGCCAAACCTCAGGCTATAGCCTCACAGAACAAGACCCGTATAACAACGTTATACGGACAACAGTCGAAGCTATGGCTGCCTCTCTCGGTGGAACTCAATCTCTTCACACTAACGCTCTTGATGAAGCAATTGCTCTACCCAGTGATTTTTCAGCAAGAATTGCACGTAATACCCAATTAATTTTGCAAGAGGAAACCGACATCACACAAACAGTGGATCCTTTTGGCGGAAGTTACTTTATGGAGAGCTTAACTCACGACATCGTTGAAAAAGCAAAAGAGTACCTCACAGAAATTGAAACACATGGAGGTATGACACAAGCTATCGCAGCTGGAATACCTCGACTACGCATTGAAGAAGCAGCTGCTAAAAAACAAGCACGCATCGACACTGGTCGCGAAACAATTGTGGGCGTCAATAAATACTCAGCCCCAAATGATAACAACCCTGAAATACGAGAAATTGACAACGCCAGTGTCCTCGAATCTCAAATTGAAAAGCTTAAAAAAATCAAAAAAAATAGAGATAAGAAAAAAGTCCAACAGTGCCTCACAAACATGACTCAGGCTTGTCAAAACAAAACAGACATTCTCGCCACCGCGATTGAGTGCATGAGTGTGCGCTGCACAGTCGGCGAAGTGACAGAGGCAATGTCTCATGTATGGGGGCGCTATCAAGCACCTGTAAAATTAGCTTCAGCTGTTTATGGAGCTGAAGTTCAAAAAGGAAGTGGCCACGATATGTTCGATAAGACACGACTTCACGTAAAAGAATTCGCAGAGAAATATGGGCGACAACCGCGAATTCTTGTCGCGAAACTTGGCCAAGACGGTCATGACAGAGGTGCTCGTGTCGTTGCTTCAGGACTCGCAGACCTAGGCTTTGACGTTGACATGAGCCCCCTCTTTCAAACCCCCGAAGAAGCTGTGCGACAGGCAATAGATAATGATGCGCATGTTCTCGCGATTTCCTCACTTGCCGGAGCTCATAAAACATTAGTTCCTGCAACGATTGATCTTTTAAAAAAATCAGATGCCTCAGATATTGCTATTGTTGTCGGAGGAGTCATTCCTCAACAAGATTACGAAGAACTTAGGCAAGCAGGTGTTGCTGCTATTTTTGGCCCTGGTACCCCAATTCCGGAGTGTGCTCTTGAAATTCTCAAAGTCATCGATGTTCATTGATATCAACTCTCTTGCTCAGGGCATCCATAGAAAAGACAGACGATCCATTGCAAGAGCTATCACATTAGCTGAAAGCACAAAATACGAGGACCAAGTTTTGTGCGCTCAGCTATTACAAAAATTAAACAAACAAGAAGCAAGGCGCATTGGAGTCACAGGGAGCCCTGGAGCAGGTAAAAGCAGCTTCATCAATACGCTGGGCCTTCATCTTCTTCACAAAACCTCACTTGGAATCCTTGTTATTGATCCTTCTTCTCCTCTTTATGGCGGAAGCATTTTAGGAGATAAAACCAGAATGGGAGAGCTCGAGCAACACAACAATGTCTTCATTCGCCCCTCACCCAATAAACAAGGGTCTATCAGTTCAGGTCTAAGGGCTTCTATCCGTATTTTAGAAGCAGCAGGCTTTGAAACCATCATCATAGAAACTGTGGGTGCTGGACAAAGTGAGTATGAGATAGCAACACTCATCGACCTTTTGCTCCTTATTCAAATTCCAAACTCTGGAGATGAGCTCCAGGGCATGAAAAAAGGTCTCTTAGAAATAGCCGATATTATTATTATTAACAAAGCAGATGGAAGCTTAGAACACGCAGCAAAAACCAGTCTTCTAGAGCACAGAAGCTCTCTTTCAATTCACAAGGACCCTCCACCTTTATTTCTTGCAAGCTCACAAAATCAGACTGGATTCTCAGAGATTATTCAATGTATTGACTCAGAAATAACAAGAAAAAAAAAGAATGGCCAATTCACAAAAAAAAGACAAGAACAAAACTTACAATGCTTTGAAAGAGAATCTCTTCAACTTTTAAAATCTTCTCTTCAAAAAAGTGAACACTCAAGCATCTATGAATGCAAAGAAAAAATCACTCAGCATCAAGAAGACCCAAGTTATCTAGCACATCAGTGGGTGAAAAATATTTTAAAGAACCATTAGAGCCCTAGAAACCATGCTTGATTTTAGGCCAATAATCATTCATCTGAAAATCAGGTGAATGTTGACCCTTGTGGCAAGACACACAAGTATGATTCGGCGCTGCCATTTTTTTTCTATTCAAAACATGATCTTTTCCTGGACCATGACAATTCTCACACTGCACACCTTTTAAATGATTTGTTTTCTTCTCCGACACATAACCACCATCATTCCACCCAGTCACATGACAAGAGACACAGTCATCCTCATGGTGTCTATCAATACGTTGAAGAGTTTCAAACGCTGTCGCATGTGCAGATTTTTTCCACACTTTAAATGCATTTTGATGACACGATGCACATGCATCACTCCCTAGATAAAGAGTTTTTTCAAACTCTTTCATTCTTTTTTTTTCTTTCATCACAAAATCTTGAGAAGATGATTTTTGATAATCGTCAAGAATTTTTTTTATATCAGACTCAATAGCAAAACTCTTATCAAGCCAAGATATAAAAATGTTTTTCTCCCAAGAAAACTTCGGTTTTTCATCAAACAAAAGAACTTTTTCTTTATTTTCTTTTAGCATCAAAGGGTTTGTAAAATCTTGTTTATCGCTCCTTAAAACCCCTTGTACAGCAAGCGGAACCATATGCGCTCCTCCTTGCAATCTTTGAAGAAGAGATTCTTCCTTTTTCTCTCTTCCATCTGCCTCTTCCGAGAGAGATGCAGTATGGCTTGTAATGACAGTATTAAAAATTTTAAAGTCTAATATTTTCTTTAAAACTTCGTCTGACCCATGATACAAAAGTACACGATTCTGAGCTCCTTGGACTTGTTTTTCAATCAACTCTTTAGAAATTTCATAAGCCCCCAAAAGTCCGATAAAGACAGTTCCATCTTTACGAAAAGCATTATAATTCTTGGTATTTGAATGAAGAACAAACTGGCCCACTGGTTTTTGATTAAGGCGATCGAGAACAACATCAGGTTGTATAAACGCTAGAGACTTACGGATAAACATATCTTCAATACTTTTCTCTTCCGAAAAATTTCCACCTAGATTTAAAACCAAAATCTCTTTATCTTTTAATCTTTCTTGGCGAATCAATTCATAAAGCCGTCCTACACCACCTAAATTCGATTGCGGATTACAACCGCATGGCTCAATTTTTCCTCTCATATCCCCAAATGCAAGCCACGCTGCCCCATAGCTCATATCTACAAACATCAGAAAAAATAAACACATCAAAAAAAATTGTCTTTTATCATTTTTAACGCATGACATAACCATCACCATAAATACTGTCAATAACAACCTCTGAGCCGTCTAAATGCCGCCGAACACGAGAAATATGACTATCAATCGTTCTCGGTGACACAACACGACCATCCCAAACCTTCTCTCTAATGATTTCTCTTGACACACACCGAGACGGTGTTTGCATAAAAAGTTGGATCAAGTGAGCTTCTTTAGGGGAAAGTGTAATGTCTTCTTGACCCATCACTCGAAATCTTTGGTGAGTTTTTTCATACCAAAGATCCTTATAAATCATACAAGATCCACTCGCATGTTCAAGACGCTCACGAATATGCTCAACAACATCTGCTCGAGGAGTTTGATCAGAAAGGCAGTCTAAAGAGTCATGAGTCGCCACACCTAAGTAAAGCCGCGGGACTGACGGTAAAAAATGCTGAAACCATTCTTCAATCTGATCAACATGCCGATCAAGACCAGCTGTCGCAATAACAGCAAGATTGGCAACCTGTGGTGTATCAAACTTCACAAGGTTTCTAAAACTCTCAAAACTCCCAAAAGCTCGAACCGCGACATTGCCAATAAGAGCCGGAACCCACTTGGATTCAACATCAATAAGCCATAGACCTCGCATATTCCATCCTTCGAAAAAAGAGTTGCCTATGACGAGTATATCAAGGAGTCTTCAACTCTTTCCAGGAAGGCACCCATTCTTCTTCAGGAGGCTCTGTGTTGGGATCCATATGGATCACCACATCAATATCCGGCCAACGCTTTCGCAGCGCCAGGGTCACATCATCGCTCACTTGGTGAGCTTCCTGCAGTGACATAGAGGCTTCTAAAACCATATGAAAATCTAAAAAAAGATGAGGCCCCAATTGCCTTGTTCTCAATTTATGCACACCTCTGCATTGCGGATGACCCTGAATCACTTTTACAATATCTTTTTGCAGCTCAGGATCGACTTCTTTGTGCATCACATCATGAATACAAGGAAGCAAAATATCTTTCGCTGTCCAAGCGAAAAGCAAAGCACCGACACCACCAAAAAGAGCATCCAACATTGAAAGTTGAAAAAACCACACACACCCTAAACCCAATGCCCCAACAGCATTCACCGCTGCATCTCCAGCATAGTGAGCTCTATCGGCCTTCAAAGATAAGGAACGTTGTGCCATTTTTTTCTCTGCACGCGCAAGGTATGCCTGAATCCCCCAACCACCAATCGCTGCACAAATCATGATCAAGATACCCGTCAGCAGAGTTCCTTCTTCTAACCATCCATCATCATCGGAAAATTTACGAACAGACTCAGAAAACAACGCAGCTGCAAGAAACAAAATAACCAAGCCCTGTATAAAGCCTGCGATCACCTCTAATCCACCATGCCCAAAAGGGTGTTCTCTATCAGCATCCGTACGAGCTAAAGCATGCAGTTTATGATTGACCACCGACATCACAGAATCAGCCAAAGAATCCAATAAAGACCCCAATACGATCATCGACCCCGTCCACCACCATGCACAAAACTTGAGCACTGACAGCAATAAACTCGCAATAGCAGCAACCTTAAGAGGTGCGGCTGCAAACTCTTTATCGCATTCTTTGGTTCCAAGGTTTGTAGAGGTCATGTTCAAAACCCATCATATCTAAAGTTTTTCCGACTATAAAATTAACAATATCTAAAGTCGTCTGAGGTTTTGTGTAAAAACCCGGGTTAGGAGGTAAAATATCGACCCCCATTTCCGCAAGGGATAACATATTTCTAAGATGAAGTGCACTATATGGAGCTTCTCTAGGTGATAAAATCATACGACGACGCTCTTTCATCATAACGTCAGCTGCCCTTTCCAACAGGCACGTCGATAACCCTGCAGAAATACGAGCCAATGTCCCCATGGAGCACGGCAAGACAATCATATCAGTTGCTGCAGAGGTCCCACTTGCTATGGGCGAAAAAAAGTCGTCATTACGAAAAAAACGCACAACTGAATCTTTAACACCTTGATTTTCGACTGCTTTATAAAGAGAAAAGCCCTCATCATGAGGTTTCAGTTCATGGCGAATCACAGCATGCCCTGAAGTGGTACACACAAGATAAATTCGATCTACTCGTGATTCTAACTCTTGAATAAGGCGCTCCCCCATCCACACACCAGAAGCACCTGTAATTCCGACAATAACTCGTCTTTTAGACATATAAAACCTTTTTAACCATAGCTAGACACCATGAACCGTGCGTATCCATAAATCAAGCTGCGTCATCAAAAAAAACACAACCCCAACCCAGCCGTTCACATTAAAAAAAGCTGCATCTAAATTTTTTGATGATCCGTCAACAGCAGCGTCTTTGACTAGCCAGTGCTCAAAGATCAAAATGATAGCAATCAAACCAACACCTGCGTTATACAGCAAACCACCTTCCCACAGAGCCCCTACTTTTAAAAGGCACAAGATCATGCCAACAAACGACAGACGACTAAGCCACAAAGATTGGAAAGGAGAAAAACGTGACGGGACACTTTTAAGTCCTTGCCTTTGATCGAAAGAGCTGTCCTGTAGTGAATATAAAATATCAAAGCCTGCGGTCCACAATGCTACAGCGAGCCCTAGAAAAATCTGCACAAGTTGAGCTTGGCCGTCTAAAGCAATCGCCACAGCCACTGGCGCAAGTCCTAAACAAACACCCAAATACCAATGTGTCATCCAGCTCATTCTTTTCATCATCGAATACCCTGCTAAAATTCCCAATACAGGAAGAGCCAATAAACCTGATAACGGGTTTAACCCGAAGGCTGCTAAAATAAAAATCACCGCAGCCAGCAAAGAATAAGACAAAGTTTGATAAGGCGTTAGTACCCCGGCTGGGATTGCCCTGTACTTTGTTCGTGGGTTTTGAGCATCAATATCAGCGTCTAAATATCGATTCATTCCCATAGCAAAGGTCCGAGCGCCAAACATTGCTAAAAAAAGATATAAAATCTTATCCAAGGTTGGCCAGCCTGTCTGAGTTGTTAAAATTGCTGAAGCTGCAAAAGGAAGGGCAAAAACCGTATGAGAAAGCTTAATATCTTTCGCAAATGCAATTGCATGTTTCATAAATTTCATCTCCGCCAAAATTTTGACACTCATCTTCTAAAAACGCATCTATCATGAAGGGAAATTCATGAGATATCAAGAAAACTCATCAAAGCACCGAAAAGGGGTGTATGGATACTCTTATGAAAAAATATTTATATCTTCTATGCTTTATATGTTCCAGCTGCACAACTGGAGGGTCATATCAAGATATTGATAGAACCGTTGTTATGCCTTTTTTAAAAAACTCACCGAACGAATGTTATTATTTAGACGATTTCATGCCTGTCCCCAATAATCTTGTTACAGGGAAAAACGGTTCTATGAATCTTCGCTATTACACCTACGATTCAGCTCTTTATAAAGATTGGGGTGACCGAAGAGTGATCCTCTCCTTTTACTCAAAAGATCAACGCTGCTGGACGTTATTTGAGGAGGCTTACGTTGTTGAATAACTTCATACTCAAACCACAATTTCTAGCCATTACATTTATTTTTGCACCTCTTTTCTCATGTCAAAGCACAATGACAGCCAGCTCACATACCATTGATATTGATCAAGAGCTTTTAAGAGAATCTGTTCATGAATATAAAATGGCTCTCAAAAAAAACCCAACCAACACAGGACTTCACCATAAACTCGGTATAGCCCTTGTTCGTTCACGACAATATAAACAAGCTGTTCGACACCTCGAAAAAGGGAGCCCACAAGAAAAAGATTCTTTTGAAAACACTTTTTATCTCGCTGAAGCTTACCGAGGACTCGAAAAATTTGCGCAAGCAATTTTTTACTACAATAAAGCACTCACCTATGACTCCCAAAATAAAGACACACTCACAGCTCTTTCTTGGAGTTATTTTCGCATTCGATATTACAGTGAAGCACTCGCCACATCTCAACGAGTTCTGAAAATTGCTCCTCGGCATACAGAGGGCGCTATTATCCTTGCGCGAACACTCTTAAAACTCAACCAGCCACAAAAAGCAGGTCAAGTTATTAAAAAATCTAGAAAGACCGCTCAAAAAAACATGAGGCCTTACCTCGATAGCGTCATAGGCGATATTTATTATTCACAACACTCTTATAATAAAAGCATTCAATCCTATCGACGAGCTTTAAGAAAAGAGCCTATGCTAGCAGGAGCGTTATTTGGTCTTGGAAAATGTCTCATTCAAAAAGGCCGGCCAAAGGCAGCTATCCACTACATGAAAGAAGCTCTCAAAATTCGACCACAATACAGCGACATCCACTTTCAACTCGCAAAAGTGTTAGAGCAAGACGATCCAAAATCATCTCTCAATCATTATAAAAAATTTCGCGGCATGTCACACTCAGATCCTGAACATTTGAACCAGGTGAGAGAAGCACAGCGAAAAATACAAATTCTCAAGAACAAAACATTTTAAGGCCCAAAATCAAAGGTGCCTCATCTCGGCTTTACGGTAACTCATAAGGCTTCGTTTCGCCTCAAATAAGTTTTTATATGAATCATAGCGCACTTTCAACGCTTCTGATTTTGCACGAGCATCGGCCAATTTATCAAGAAAGAGGACCCATTTTTCATCAGTCTCAGTCAACCGTTTCAACTTAGCCTCTGAAATCGAACCATCATCGTAAGAATCTGTAATACGAGCTTTTTCAGTAGCTTTTAACATCTCAAGCTTTTCACTCAAACGACGTGCCTCCACATACTCAAGGCCAACTTGATTCGCCAGGCGCACAATGTCTTCTAAATCTAAAGGCTGTTTTTTGTCCTGAACCATCAGAAACCCCACGAGAACCAGAATCGTAACATAGCAGGGTCTTCACGTATCAAGCCATCAAAAACGACGCATCATCAACTCTTCAGCATCTAAGAATTATAAGCAAACTATTTCAAGATCTTATAAACACAAGACCATAAGGCTCAAGATTACTGGCCAATTGGCCGATCCATTAGAAAAGCTATTCAAGCCATCAAGGAGGATGGGATGAGTCTGGATTTTGTAAGTCCTACAGAGTTCTTTCGAGAGCAAATCCAACAATCAGGTCAGCGACAAGGAATCGAATTTTCCTCGGACATTGAGTTTTATCTCGTCAACTTGCTGTGTGATTTTATTCATACGTCAAAAATAAATTCCCCAGAAGAAGAGATCAACATTCTTGAAAAACCGTTTGCCTTAGTTCTCAAAACAGCCCTGGAGTCACCTCCTTCTGACCGATACCGAATTTTTCGCCACCTTGGTGATTCTAGCCTTTATGTTGCCGGCTATTTTCAAGACTCATTCAACCGCAAGGTCTATGATATCGAATATGTTGCAAATGTTGGAGCTCGCGCTTATTGGGAAGCGGCCCCTTTTGCCGGAGAGCAAAAAAGTGTCTTCATTGCGCTATCAGAGAGAATGAGAGAGTGGGTTGAAGTCATAGCAGATGTCTCTGATCAATTCGGAAGATCAAATAAGGATTTGCTTGCGCTGTACGACAGATGGACGAAAAATCCCACTCCTCGACTGCGCAGACATCTTGAAGAATCAGGAATTAACCCTATTTTAACAAATATGAAAGATCCGCAATAATGTCGCGTTACAGCGAGAGTTTTCTCAACATTGTACGCTCGATTGAATCGATAATAGCGGCCTATTATGGCGGATCTCTTTATGCGTATGCCGAGAATTTTCTCTGCCAAGAGGAATTGAAATACGGTGACCGAGGCTGTTTATTCTTACGACAAAGCACAGACCACCTTGATCTTTCTATTCATTTTCATCAAGACATTTATGACTCCCTTTCAAACAACAACCCTCTTGAGTTGTTATTTGAAAAAAATATCGACGCCTTCTGCGTGGTGATTGAAGAAGTGAGCCATTTTCATATGATTTTAAATTTCCAAGATCACCAATTATCCTGGATAGATTTAGAGCTACAAGCAGAAATAGACAAGCTCCTCGTATGCTCCTTGCTTCTACACCAGCAACAAGGTTCCTATCACATTTCAGCTCTCGTTCACCTACTATTCGATCGAGCTTCACTTCCTCACAGCTCATCACGCGCATACCATGAAGCAAACCGACTAGGGGCTTATTTTTGGTATAGAGCGATAGAGCAAGGTCTCGGGAGTCAATTTACTCTTTTTGATCCGAAATTTCGCAGAATGATGATCAAAAATTATCGCTCACGATCAGCGGAAAGAAAGACTCCACTGCGACAACCTGTCGCTTTATAGTTTTTCTATCTGTTCACGGATGACACGCATTTTCATTGCAAGTTCAACTTTTCCTTCAGAGGCCCAAAATTCTTGTTGCACCTGCAATAGTTCATCATCACCATCAATCTGTATCACCTGCATAAAATCACGGTAAGCATCTCGAAGATAGTTTTGTTCTAAGAACCAGACACCTCGACGCAACCACCCTTTTGAATTTTCTGGTGAAAGTCTCAAGACATCTGTCAAAATGCGGTAAGATTTTGCTTCGTCATCTTTGTCTCGACCACTCCATAAGGATTCAAGCCGCTCTGCCGTATCATTTATCGAGAGTAAGCGTTGCCCCTGGTAAAAGAACCCTACCCCAGTCAAACATAGCCCCAAGAGCGCAACTGGGAGCCAACGTTTCCACCGGGCAGAAAACTTTGAGCATAAGGCCACAGCACCTATAACATAACCTGCTACCCACCCTCCAAAATGCCCAGCTTGATCTAAACCTGGAATAACAAGACCTATTGCACTATTTAACAAGAACATTTTCCAAAAAGGACCATCAATCTTTTTACCTAACCCATGTTCAAAAAAACATCCAACACCCAAAAGCCCAAACAGCGCCGTTGAAGCCCCCGCACCTGTCGAAAAGCTCCAACTGCTGCCCAATATATTACCGGTCACAATGCAGAAGAGGTAAACAATCAAAAAAGCGAGACTTCCCAAAAGCTCTTCAATTTGAGGGCCAAGATAATGAAGAGCAAGTTGATTCACAGCAAAGTGAATCAGGCCAATATGAATAAAACCTGCCGTTAACAGACGCCAAACATCCCCCCGAGCAAGCAACACTGTGTCTCGGGCACCAAAGTTCAAAAGCACCTCAGAATCTGGCACCAAAAAGCTTGAAGAAAACCACGAAACCAACAAAAACAACACCGTATTCACAGCAAGTAAGCATAACGTTACAGGGAAGCGTTTTTGCATCACAGAACCTGATAATCACTGCGAGGGGCATGCATTTGCAGATAGGATTCCCCCTGAAGAGGTTCTTTTTTTCCCGTTTGAGAAAGAAGCCACACCCTTCTTCCATCTTTAAATTTCACATGAACTTGCATAACTTCTACAAAAGATCCCTGAACTTTATCAACCACGACCGAAAGATCCATAACCTGCCCAACTCGAACATCCATATGTGCTTCTTCTGCTTGGAGCTGAATTCGATCTTGCGGTTCTTTTTTCTTTTCGACAGCTTCCCACACAATAGAGTGCTGTCCTGCTGAAAGTATTTTTACCTCAACAACCTTATAAACTCCTTGGTGAAGACTACCGTGCGTTAACTCTTCTTTGGCAACTAACCTCTGAGATAAAAGCCCTAAAATCACAATCATCGTTTTCATACGTTCTCCCCTGAGAAATCTTCTAATACTTTTATCAATTTACCATCTCGAATCCAGCGCGAGACAGCTTCAATATCGTGACTCATTGCACGATCACCATGCGACAGCGGTACAAACTCACGAACAGCTTTCCAGACCGCTTCCACTCGAGGGGCTGGCTTCAACGGTTGTAGATAATCAAGGCCTTGGCATGCAGCCAAAAGCTCTATAGCGAGGACCTTTTCAACATTTCTTAAAATTTGACGAGCTTTACGAGCAGCAATAGGCCCCATACTGACGTGATCCTCTTGATCTGCTGATGTTGGAATCGAATCAGTACAAGCTGGGTTTGCGAGCCCTTTATTCTCTGACACCAAAGAGGCCGCTACCACATGCGGAATCATATAGCCTGACTGCAAACCACTTTCTTCAGCCAAAAATGCAACCTGCCCACCAGAGAGGTGGGGGTTCATGAGCTTATCAATGCGACGTTCAGAGATAGACCCCATTTCAGCCATAGCGATACCAAGCACATCCATCCCTAAACTCACAGGCTGCCCGTGGAAGTTCCCTCCACTCAGAACATCACCATTTTCAAAAACCAACGGATTATCTGTCACTGCATTCAGCTCGTCTTCTATGGTTTGATGCACCCAGCTTAAGGCGTCTCGAGTGGCTCCATGAACTTGTGGTAGACAACGAAAACTATAAGGATCTTGCACACGATCACAATCAACATGGGATTCATGAATTTCGTCGCTCCCTTCAAACATGAGGCGCATCTTATCTGCTTCAATTTGTTGACCTAAATGATGCCTTACCTGATGAATTCTCTTATCAAAAGGGGTATAACTTCCTCTTAAAGCCGTTAAGCTCACAGCCGCAATGACACTCGCACTTTCCAAAACGATCCAAGATTCTTCAACAGCATGCGCACCAAGAACCGCCATAAGATGAGTTCCGTTAATCAGAGCAAGACCTTCTTTTGCTTGCAAACATACTGGCTCTATTTGAAGTTTTTCGAGCACTTGTCCTACATGCTGTTTCTGGCCTTGATAGATCACTTCACCTTCACCAATCAATCCCAGGGCAAGGTGCGCCAAAGGGGCTAGATCTCCCGAAGCTCCCACACTTCCTTGTTCGGGAATGACAGGAAGAATATCGTTTTCTAAAAACCTCAATAAAGTTTTAACAAGATCCGTACGGACACCACTATACCCATGTAAAAAACTATGAGCCCTTAAAAGCAAAAGCCCTCTCACAATCTCTTCTTCTAAATCACGACCCACACCACAGGCATGCGATCGAATCAAGTTCACCTGGAGCTGTTCAAGTTTATCGTTTTCAACGCGTACACGTGCTAAAAAACCAAAACCTGTATTAATCCCATAATGACTCAAACCATCTTGAACAGCATGCTCGACACGAGCCCTGCTTTCTTCCACCAAAGTCCAATTATCAACAACCACTCGAGGGTTTGCAGACTTCACTAAAGACACAAGTTGATGAGTTGTAAGCCTTGCCCCTAAGGTAAAGCTCTCAGCATCATGATGATTCCAAGATCTTTTTGAGACCACTTCTTTTTCAAGGTCTACCCGTGTCGTCATGTTCACCTCAATATTATCTAGATAGACACTATATACACGACAGGCACTCAAACGTCACGATTTGGCATAAAACAAAACAGGCGTTATACAGACAAAATTAAAATAAAATGAGAATAAAAATTTAATGAACAATTCATGGCTCCACCACATAAATCATGTATGTCATTGGCATTAAAATTTTACTCATTATTATCAAGAGTTAAGATTTTCAAACTGTGTTTGCTTACGTATTTTTTGGTTCATACGGCATACGCACAACAGCATCATTTTATGACTGCTTTAAAGCTAGAATCGCCTTAGCACGATTTTCTGCGCGATAGACCCAAGAGCCCGCAACAACACCGCTTGCTCCATCTTCTTTCACTAAAGATGCTGTATCTGGTTTAATACCACCATCAACAACAACAAACACCTCACGGGAAAGCACCCTGATTTTTTCTCGCACTTCAGATAAAAAATCCTGCCCTGCATACCCCGGCTCAACACTCATAACCAAAACATGGTCAACCTCTTTAAGGTATGGTTTGACCATGCATATGGGTGTTTTTGGGTTAAGAGCAAGACCCACCCCAGCTCCCGCGCTTCGAATCTTTTGAATGACTTGAGCTGGATGTTGAGCAGCCTCAATATGAAAAGTCACTCGCGACGCTCCAGCTTGAACATATTGTTCAGCGACTTCGAGTGGGTTTTTCACCATAATATGGACATCTAGAGGGCGTCTTGCATAAGACTTTAAAGATTGAATAATCGGCAAGCCAAATGTCAGAGGCGGGACAAAATGGCCATCCATGACATCCACGTGATGCCAGTCTGCTCCTGCTGCTTCCACATCTTCAATCTCTTGACGAAGACATGCAAAATCAGCAGAAAGAATAGATGCCGCAACGATCAAGATTTCTCCTCAAACCTAGCGCGTTTTAATAATCGTTTTTTCACCATACTGGCTTTCAGGCGACTCATTCTTTGAGTGAATACGATCCCATCTAAATGATCTATTTCATGCTGCAGACAAATCGAAAACAAGCCATCAGCAGTCACTTCAAAAGATTCTCCTAGTGCATTTTTCGCGGTTACAACAATTTCTGCATAGCGCTCAATATTTTCATATACCTCGGGAAAGCTCAGGCACCCTTCCGTATATTGAATTTTACCTTTGCGGCTTATAATAACAGGGTTCACGAATACAAATTCTTTATCATGCCACCATGCTGTTTCTTCTGCTTCTTCTTCGTCATCTTCTGGAGCAGGAATTTCAATTGTGAGAACTCTTTTTAGAACACCCACTTGATTCGCTGCTAACCCGATACCGTGAGCTGCTTTCATTGTCTCTTGCATATCTTTCACAAAGCCCTGAAAATCTTCATCAAAAACAAGCACTTCTTCTGCTTTTGTTTCTAGGACTTGTTCTGGCCATTTTACAACTTTTAAGATCGACACCGTTTTATTCCTCCAAAGACCTTGCCACGCGGAGCCTACCACAACGGTGAAGACTTTTAAAAGACTCAGTATTCGACTTTTTGCGCACGATATTTCTCGAAAGAGATCTGTGTTTGTGACTCAAGCGCTTCTTTGCCTCCCCACTCTTCCCACACATCCGTCAAAGATTCCTCTAAAATGCTAACAACTTCATCTGTAAGAAAACGATCTCGCAAATGATCATAGACAGCATAACCATCTACTTTAATAGAAAAAACAACGGCCCAGAAACACCCCTGAGCTGCTGTTCGTATTATCCAAGAAATCGCTGAAGAAACCATATCTACACCTTTACAATCAACTCGATCATATACTCAGTGTAGCTTGGGCTACAGGTAAACACATCAGCTTGCAAGGCCAACAGGATGATTTGTCACAGGAGTTGTATGAACACGCACCTCCGAAAACAAGAATTCAAAAGCCTCTTGGTATTCACTCACAAAGATAACCTCTAGATTTTTCCTCATTTTTTGTGGAAGAGAAAGATAAAGAGAACGGTTTCGGCTTGGTAATAAAACATGCTTCATCCCTTCCCTTTGAGCAGCCAACAGCTTTTCTTTCAAACCACCAATCGGCAAAACTTTACCATGAGAAGTGATCTCTCCGGTCATACATGTCGCCGACTTTGGGGAAACTCCTAACAATCCCGAGAGAATAGACGTAGCCATCGCCACACCTGCGCTCGGCCCATCCTTAGGCACAGCTCCCGCTGGAACATGGACATGAATATCCTGTTTTTCAAGAGCATCCAGTGACACATGAAAATCTTCATAACGTGACCGAATATAGCTCAACGCTGCATGAGCTGATTCTTTCATCACATCACCCAACTGACCAGTTAAAACAAGCTGTCCTTTACCAGGATAAAGATTGGTCTCAATAGCAAGAATCTCACCACCATACTGAGTGTAAGCCATACCTAATGAAACACCCGGTGTTGACTCTGTATGGAAGAAATCTTCTCCGTAAGGAGCAGCTCCTAAAAGCTTTTCAATAATGGTAGGAGTCACGCGGAAATTTTGATTTTTATCTTCTTCAGCAACCTGACGGGCAAGCTTACGACACATCATGGCTACTTGCTTTTCAAGCCCACGCAGGCCACTTTCTCGGGTGTAACCTCGGATGAGCGCTTTTAGAGCGGGTGAAGAGACTTTCACTCGTTCTGTTGTCAGACCTGTTTCCACAATCTGCTTTGGAAGCAAAAATCGCTTTGCAATATCCGCTTTTTCATCTTCGGAATAACCTGACACATCGATAATTTCAAGGCGGTCTCTCAGCGCGTGTGGAATCGATTCGAGATGATTCGCATTTGCAATGAACATAACTTCACTGAGATCAAATGAAACACCAAGGTAGTGATCCACAAATTTATGATTTTGCTCTGGATCCAGAACTTCTAGCAACGCTGATGAAGGATCTCCTCGGTGATCTGAGCCTAACTTATCAATCTCATCAAGCATAATCACTGGGTTCATAGCACCTGTTGCTTTGAGAGCACTAATAATACGCCCAGGAAACGCACCAACATATGTCTTTCTATGACCTCGAATATCAGCTTCATCACGCACCCCTCCAAGGGAAATCCTTGAAAAAGGGCGGCCCATACACTCAGCAACAGAACGTCCTAAACTTGTTTTACCGACACCGGGAGGGCCTACAAAACATAAAATAGGACTTTTGGCACTTGAGTTTAATTTCTTTACAGCAAGATATTCAAGTACACGATCTTTAACCTGCGTCAGACCATAGTGATCTTTATCAAGAGTCTCTTGAGCTCTTTTCATATCAAGATTATCTTCTGTTCGAATATCCCAAGGCAAAGACAACAAGGTTTCAATATGAGTCCGTGTAAGAGCTGCTTCACTTGTATCTTGATGCATACGCTCGAGTCGCTTCATTTGACGAATAAGCTCTTCACGAGCCTCCTCTGACACTTCGACCTCATCAAGCTGTTTCCATAGCGCCTCAGCTTCATCTCTCATGTCAGCATCACCAAGCTCAGAACGAAGAGCTCGAATTTGCTCTCTCAGATAATGCTCGCGCTGCACTTTCCCGATTTCTTCTTTTGCTTGCGATTGAATCCGAACCTGCATTTGAAAAACTTCGATCTCACGGCATAAGTAAGCATGAACCCTAGACAGTCTTTCCACAGGATCGCCAACCACAAGAATTCTTTGGCCTTCCACAACCTTCAAACCCAAATTAGCAGCAACCAAATCTGCAAGACGACCTGGCTCTTTAACATCTTCTAAGATCATCAAAATATCAGGCGATAAAACTTTACCTAAACTGACAACCTTTTCAAGATTTTCTCGTACAGCACGAATCATCGCTTCAACTTCAGGTTGAGTATGCGCAAGGTCGGGTTCCGGCAAAGCTTGAATACTGACTAATGGGAATGTTTCTGTCGATACAAGCTGAGAAATAGTTGCTTTCTCTACACCCTGCACCAACACCTTCATCCGGCCATCTGGAAGTCGTCTTGTTCTCATGATGGAACACACTGTTCCAACATCATAAACATCAAAAGGTGCTGCTAAAGTGCACACAAGACTTTCATCTTGTAGGTGAGGCTCTGTTGCCTGAAAAGCAGAAAGAAAAATCTTTCGTTCACCTTCAAGTGCTTTTTCCACAGCTTGAATACAAAGATCTTCACTGATGAAAACGGGCACAATCATGTGCGGGAAGACAATAATATCTTTTAGGGGCAAAAGCGGCAATTCGCTCTCAACACATCCTGGGCGTCCATCTGCTGCGGTCGTCATCAGCCTCCTCACTGACCCTAAGGTCACGACATAGCGTTGTTTATCTAAAGACTCTTGTCGGCATTCCACACAACATCTTAATGAAAGAAGTGCCTAGAAATTCTCCAAAAGTTAAGAAAACCCTCGTGCCCAGAGACCAAGTCAAAGGAGTATTCGACCACAGCGATATACTATTCTGACTTAGGAACCACAACTCGGACCATTGACGCTCTTAATAAGCGATCGTGCAATTGATAACCTCTAGCAAATTCCATTTGTACCAGCTCTTCTGTCACGTCATCACTCTCTTCTCGAGCAATCGCTTGGTGCAGCTCTGGATCAAAAGCTTTGCCTTCTGCTTCAATCGCTTGAAGTCCATGTTTCTCAAAAACGTCCCACATTTGTTTTTGGACAAGCTTCATACCTTCCACGATTTCTTCTGCTGAAGCAGAACTCAGTCCTGCTTGCTGAAGACTATCCATGACCGGAAGAAGGTCTTTAAAAAAACCTTCTTGTCCGTAACGCGCAAGATCCTCTTTTTCTTTAAGAGTTCTTTTGCGAAGGTTGTCCATTTCAGCTCTCACACGAAGATAATCGTTGTGATACTTCTTCGATTCGGCTTTGTTATCTTCGAGTTCTTTTTCCAAACTCGTCAATCTTTCCTCTGTCTGGTCTGTCACAGAAGGCTCCTGGGACAAAGTCGAATCACATGGTTCAGAACCTGTGGTCGCCGCTGTTGAAATATTCTCTGGCTCATGGGCAGCAGATTGATCTTGTTCCAGCACAACATTCTCCTCAAAAACACACTACACTAGAACATCTTCGTAGCGGATGTGAGAGCGAATGGCAAGCCTAGATATCATCAATTCCTACCCTCTATTATGATATCGCCTCCCGACGGCCTCATACTCGGCAAGATTGACGTAGCTTTTAACCACCTAAAATACATATTAAAAATATTAAACTTGCACTTTCTTTCCTTTTAGAGAAAACCGTCTACACCTTGCTAAAATAGTCATTTTTTTAAGAGAGCGACCCATAATTATTGACTTAAGTTTTCAAACTTTATAGATTCAACCGCGCGTTTATACGTCACTCAATTCACGGGCCCTAGTACGCTTCTGTCTCAGCAATTTTAAACGAATTTAACGCGCTGTAACCAAAATCAAAAAACATAAACAGCTACTGCGATGAATAAAACTTTGTGCTAATT
Organism: Oligoflexales bacterium; assembly: GCA_045106415.1. GTDB lineage: Bacteria > Bdellovibrionota_B > Oligoflexia > Oligoflexales > Bog-1112 > JBGCEP01. The sequence goes on from JBGCEP010000018.1 coordinate 58,744, forward strand.
TGGCTGTGTTTTTGAAAGAAATTGATCAAAAGGCTGGAGAAAAACATGCACCATGACGAACGAGAACACGTACAAGCTCAAAAATCGGCTCACTCCGAGCTTGACCACCTCTCCTTAGAGGATGTTGTCGGCCTCAAGGTTCAACGCTTTCTAGATCAAATTGGTGAGTTTTACCCTGAAAACCTCCACACTGAGTTCATGCGCCAAGCAGAACGACCCTTAATTGATCAAGTTCTCACACGAACGGGTGGAAACCAGGTCCAAGCCGCAAAAATTCTAGGGATCAATCGCAACACTCTGCGAAAAAAAATGCAATTTCATAAACTGTCATAAAGCCAATAAATCCTTACTACCTAAACATGAAGATTGACTCAAACAATCTTCATGGCGGATAAAATTATTTGAACAAAGATTAAAAAAGACTTATAAGGCTTATGAATTCACTATCGTTAGGGATGCTCATGACCCACGTTTTCTTATTGCTCATCACAATTTTATCTACACACGCTTCTGCAGCACCCATGGCGGAAAGTTTTCCTGTCGATGGCCCTAACTGCTACAACACAGCGTTGAGGCTTCACGGCTTGATTGAAGAAGATCGTTATGTCGGCTATTCCGAGTGCAAAGCATTTTTAAACAAGTTTTTCACTGAGCAATCAGCAGCACAGGAATCTCAGGATTTGGACATTATTGCATATGGGGACCTAGCACACGTCATTGTACAAACAAGTCAAAATAATTTTTTTCATAAACTTGGCGTTGCAAAAGAATATAAGCGAGAAGCTCTAGAAAAAGACAAAATGAATCAGCTCCTTATTAAGTCAAAAATCTCTTTATGGCCTAAAAAAATATACCGTTACAATGGAAATCAAGAGCACCTTTATTCAAACCAAGAAAAAAAATGGCTTAAAGCTTTTGCATCTTTATTCATCACACCAAAATTTTTCAACCAAGCTCACCTCGCCATCCGCACACGAGAAATACTCGATTCTTTAAAGAAGAAGTCGAAATCACAGTTTTTTCATCATGCATTAGACAGTTTTTATGAACTCACAACTCGCATGATAGAAAACGCTGAACACAAGAAATATGCAAACCCGTTTCTATGCACAACCCTTAAACCTCTATCAGAAGATCAAAAACAAAGTTTAAATCACCAAATCGATGCGATTTCACTTCATCCGACAGCAGAAGCTTTATTTGATATTTTAAAATAAAAAATAGAAAGACTGGGTAAAAAAATCACAAACTCGACACATCGTCTTTGATGAGATTATGGAATGATACAAAATTTGGCAACCAAGCTAAAGTCACTGTTCCTGTTTCACCGTGACGGTTTTTCGCAAGAATAACTTCTGACTGACCAGCTAGTTCTGAGTCTGTATTATAGTATTCATCTCGATACACAAATAAAATTAAATCAGCATCTTGCTCCATAGAGCCTGATTCTCTCAAATCAGAAATTCTCGGGCGTTTATCAGGACGAGCATCAGGACCTCTATTCAACTGTGCCAAAGCAATAACAGGAACGTTAAGTTCTTTAGCCATTGCTTTCAAGTTTGTAGAAATTTCACTAATCTCTCTTTCTCGACCTTGTTTTCGCGCTGTATCACTTGCTGTCATGAGCTGAAGATAGTCAATCACCACCATGGATAAGCCGTGCTCTTTTTTATAACGGCGACACCGTGACCGTACTTCACTCACAGAGATTGCCGGAGTTTCATCAATCATCAAACGGTAGCCTAAATCATGCATGCGCCGAGCCGCCGCTGCTAAATCATCTTGCTCTTCAACCCCAAGATCACCTCGCCTTAACTTTGTAGAATCAATCCGTCCTTCTGCCGACAAAACCCTCTGCATAAGCTGCTCTCGAGACATCTCCAGAGTAAAGATTGCAACATGAGATTCTTTTTTCGACTTCAAAGCATTCATAGCCCAGTTCAAGGCCAGCGCTGTTTTACCCATACCTGGGCGAGCCGCTAAAATAATTAAATCAGATCCTTGCCACCCACTCGTTGTGTGATCAAGGTCTGTAAAACCAGTAGAGACACCAGTAACACCACCACCACCTTCAATGCGGCGCTCAAGATCTGCGATCGTTGCTTCCAACACCTCGGGTGCAGAAGTAAGACCAATAGAAAGGTCTCTTTCGCGACTGATGTCGAGAAACTCTTGCTCAACATTCGCCATAAATTGCTGAACATCACCATCTACATCTGCAGCTTGTTGCGCCGTTTCCTGACACCTTAAAATCACTCGGCGAGCAAAATATTTCTCTCTAATAAGTTTACCGAAATGCTCAACGTTTTGCGTCAGCGGTGCTTTTTCCGATAGCTCAAGTAGAAAAGTATACGTGACATCTTTTCGAAGCTTTTGTGAAATTGTAATGGGATCAACGGGCTCATTATGAAGATCAAGCTCTAAAAATGCCTGAAAAATCTTCCTATGAACATCTGAGAAGAAGTGCTCTGGACGAAGCCGAGTTCGACTTGTAAGAATATCTAGCTGATTCGGGCTGCGAAGAACAGCGCCTAGGACAGCACATTCTGCCTCAAGTGCATGAGGAAGCTGTAAAGAACTTGCTGACACAGGCGCTACTTTCACTCACTATCAATCAACCAGCGACAACCCAAACCTTAATTTGAGCGTCGACATCACGATCAAGTTCGATCTTGACGTCATAAGAACCGATTGTCTTAATTTCAGGAACAACAATCTGACGTTTTGATAATTCATAACCTTCGGCTTGTAGCATTTGCTGAAGTTCAGCAGTTGTTACAGATCCGAAAATACGATCATCTTCACCAACTTGTTTTGTGACATTCAAAGAAACAGATGCCAACTTTTTCGCTTGAGCACGATAAGTCTCAAGAAGAGTTTGGCGTTTCTTATCAAGAACACGACGCTGGTGCTGAAGCTCACGCTCGTTGCTTAAGTTTGCAACAACAGCTTTTGCTCGTGGAATTAAAAAATTACGAGCATAGCCGCCACGAACAGTCACAACTTCACCCATAGCACCTAAAGAAGGAACATCGGAAGTTAAAATCAAACGCATCTGACTCATAACGAATCCCTTTCTATTAAGCTTTCATAGCTGGTTTACGACGTTCGCCACGATCACCACGATCACCACGATCACCACGATCACCACGATCACCACGATCACCACGATCACTTTTTTCACGAACGTCTTTGCTTGCTGCTGCTAGCGCTTCTTGCTTTGCAATTTCAGCTTTACGGACTTCAACATCAACGTTTTCACCAACACGTACAGACATGTAGCGCAAGATGTAATCGTCAATACGCATAAGACGTTCAGCTTCTGCCAAATTTTCTGGCTTTGCTGTTAAATCATAATGTACGTAATGTCCACGGAATTGCTTTTCCATAGAAAAAGCAAGCTTCCTAGAACCCCAGTCACTTTTGCGAATCACTTCACCGCCATCGGCAGTAACAATGCTCTCGTAACGGGAAAACAGGGCCAAACGCTCTTCTTCTGGCAACTGTGTACTACCAATAATCGTGAGTTCATACTCTCTTAACATGACTTCCCTCCCATCGGGACTAACTTCTAGCTTCACGAAACATGGCTTCAAGACGCTGCTCACCCGAAGGTAGCATCAACTCTTCCAAGTCTCTTAATTCATCCGGGCTCATACGTCCCAAAACCCAAGACGACACATCACCCTGTGCGGGCCGCCCAACACCTAATTTGATACGGCCAAAACCGTCGTTCCCCGTAAGCTGTAGGATACTGCGGACGCCATTATGGCCTCCGTGCCCTCCACCCTTACGAGCTTTGACAACTCCTGCACTCAGATCAATGTCATCGTAAATTAAAACAACATCTTCGGCTTTTAACTTGTAAAAAGAAATAGCAGGAGCTACAGACTCACCACTTTTATTCATCCAAGTTTGCGGCTTTAAAAATAAGCAGCTTTCACCATAAATCTGGCCGTTGCCAAATTCACCCTGAAATTTTTTGCCACCCCAAGTTCCACCATGCTTCTCAACTAAAAGATCTAAAAACTTCCAACCAATATTATGGCGGGTGTCTTCATATTGAGAACCAGGATTTCCTAAAGCGACGAGTAATTTCAAGGCAACATTCCATGTTCTTAAACAAACATCAAATCAACATGTAAAGCACTTCGCTTTACAGCATTAATTTGCAGTTCATGGATTCGAACTTTTTTGACATCGCCACTCAAGTCAAGATTGAACTCTCGACTTTCGCTCTGCCACGCTTTTGACAACCACTTCGGGTCAAGTTCGATACAGGTATTGCCACTTTTGCTTTGAATGATTCCAGGAATCCACCCTGTAGCACGAAGTCTACGAGCAGGACCTTTTCCATGTGTCTCGCGCAAACGGCCTTCAATTTTTACAAGATCAGACATTGATATCTCCACTTGGCTCTTTTAAGAGCTCTGGTCTTTTGGCATACAAGACACGACTTGCGTCTATCCTAGGCATAGCCCGGACGCCAGATGTTCTGTATACCGGAGTCAGCCATGTTATTCAAGTCCTAATCACAAGACAAGGAGATTCAGAGTAAACTCAAAGATATTTTTGGAAAAGAGTTATTTTTCATGGAAAAGAGCGCTGATCGATTCGTGCTTTTGCAGACGAATCACAGCTTGCCCTAAAAGCTCACCAACACTGACCTGTTCTATCTTTTCACAGACTTGTGCAGCAGCACTCAAGGGAATTGAGTTTGTGACCACCAATTTCTGAATAGGTGAGTCTATTATTTTCGCAACGGCATCACCGCTTAATACAGCGTGTGCTACGGCGGCTTGAACACTTTTTGCACCTGCGCTATGTAAAGCTTGAGCCCCTCGGACAAGGCTTCCGGCTGTGTCCACAATATCATCGACAATCAGGCAGTCTTTGCCTTTCACGTCTCCAATGATATGCATCACCATAGATTCATTTGGTTTGTCACGTCGTTTATCAATAATACCTAAACCACAGTTCAGCCGCTTTGCCATCGCTCGTGCACGCTCTACCCCACCAGCATCAGGGGACACCACCATCCAGTCTTTTTGTTCTCGGCACTTTTCCAGCCAATCAAAAAAAACAGAGTTTGCGAACAAATGATCAACAGGGACGCTAAAAAAACCTTGAATGGCAGAGGTGTGGAGCTCCAAAGCTAAAACACGGGACACACCTGCTGCCTCATACAAATCTGCGACTAACTTTGCAGTAATTGGAGTTCTTGGAGCATTCTTTCTCTCTTGTCGAGAGTAACCAAAATACGGCATAACCAAAGTAATGGAAGAAGCAGAAGCCCTCGAGCAGGCATCAACCATGATCAAAGCTTCCATGATTAAATGATTTGCAGGAGCTGAGGTTGGCTGGACAATATAAACATCTCGCCCTCGAACATTCTCTTTAAGTTCAACACGAGTTTCACCATCCGCAAACGATGACACCAAGGCCTGACCTAAACGCCCACCCGTTTCTTTCGCAATTTCAACTGCAAGATCCGGATTACCACTACCACTAAATATAATATAGTTTTTATCCAAGGTCGTAACCTCGAGAAGAAGGATGGCTGGGGCGGCAGGATTCGAACCTGCGCGTGCTAGAATCAAAATCTAGTGTCTTAACCGCTTGACTACGCCCCAAGAGAATATAGCTCTCTGAACTAGAGAACTGTTTACTACGTATGCCGCAGGTGGTCAAGAGAGAATCCTGTTTTTTTTATAACTCTTCTTCTGAAGAAGGAAGCAACGCCCCAACTGCTTGCTGTCGAGACCATACTGTTCCGCCTTCTGAATCCATATCTACCAACCAACTTCCACGACACTGTTCCGGGTGATCCATCAACCTGCGCGCAACCGCATCCGACACAAGAGAGCGGAACATTCGCCTAACTGCACGCCCACCTCGATGGCTATGTGCCAAAATCTCAGTTTGAATTTTTTCACCAAGTACAATTTTAAAGTTACGCGATCGCAGCCGACGATTCAACTCTTGCAGCTCTTGAGCACACAATTGTGACCAAGAACTTTTTGACAGCCCCTCAAACAAAACGATTTCATCAATTCTTTCTACAAGCTCTGGCCGCATCATCTCACTCAACTGAGAACGAATGCTATCTTCCTCGCCTGACTCAACACTTAAATTTGAAGTCATAACAATCATAGTATGACGAAAATCAATGCTACGCCGCGTAGAATCAGTTAAACGTCCTTCATCAAAAATTTGCAGCATAAGATCTAAAACTTTAGGATTCGCTTTTTCAATTTCATCAAGCAAGAGCAAAGTCCAAGGCTGGACTCTCACTGGATCCGTGAGCTCACCTCCTTGATCATACCCAACATACCCCGGGGGGGCTCCTGTCAACCGAGAGACAGCATGAAGCTCCATATACTCCGACATATCCAAACGAATCATACGCCGAGGATCATCATAAAATTCCTTAGCAAGAGCTTTCGCCAGCTGCGTCTTACCAACACCAGTTGGCCCCACGAATAAAAAAACACCTTGAGGCCGGTCAGGATCTGCTATACCAGCCAAACTCCTTCTTAGTGCTTTCTCCACGGTTTTCACAGCATGAGGCTGGCCAAAAACCTGCTTTGACAGCCTTTCGCCAAGTCCCTGCAGTTTTTGAAGACGTTCATCATCATCATTGTGGATAGGTATTCCCGTCATTGAAGCCACAACCTCTGCAACTTCAACCGCACCTACTTTTTGTCTTAACCATGGGTCTTCAACCTGCAAATCTTCTAGATCAACACACAGGCCTTGAGACTCTCCTGTCAATCTTCCTATTTTACGGCTCAGTTCTCCAGCATACTCCCATTGCTCGTTTCTCTGAGCTTCTTCAAGCATCTCTTGTATCTCTTGCCTTTCTTGCTCAATACCATTGAGCTCCCCCACTAACTTTTGATGCTGTCTCCAACGAGATTCTTTAACATCTAAACTCTCTCTAATTTCCAAAATTTCAGCTTCCAGCCTTCCCAATGAGAACGTCTCAGATGGCAACAAGACTTGCTTTTCCAGCTCACACTGTTCAAGACGTGACTTTAAAGCCTCCACAACTGCAGGCATGCTATCGATTTGAAGCCTCATACGACTACAGGCATCATCCAGAACATCCAATGCCTTGTCTGGCAATCGTCGCTCCGGCATATACCTCACACTCAAAGAGACAGCCCCCTGCAAGGCTTCATTGTCAATTTGCACCCCATGATGGACTTCATAACGGCCTTTCAAGCCTCTCAATATCGATAACGTCACAGCTGAGGTTGGTTCATGAACCTGAATTTGTTGAAAACGCCGAGATAACGCCGGATCTTTCTCCACATGAAGTCGATATTCCTCTATCGTTGTCGCACCCAAACAGCGCAAATCTCCTCGTGCCAGAGCTGGTTTCATAAGATTTGCTGCATCCATCGCACCATCAGAACCCCCAGCACCCACCAGCATATGAATCTCATCAATGAAAAGAATGATTTCTTTGCCACATTTTTCCATGGCATCAAGAATTTGCTTCATTCTCTCTTCGAACTCACCACGAAACCTTGTCCCAGCAACTACGGCCCCAAGATCTAAAGACAAAAGCCTTTGACCTTGAAGCGATTCAGGCACCTTACCCTCTGTAATTCTTAAAGCTATAGCTTCTGCAATAGCACTTTTTCCTACACCAGGAGGACCGACAACAACTGGATTATTTTTCTTTTTCCGCCCTAAAACCTGAAGGACTTGGCGAATCTCAAAATCGCGTCCTACAACAGGATCTAAACCACCCTCTGCAGCCATAGCCGTTAAGTCAACGGTGTACTTCTTCAAAACTTCTTCATGAGCATCATCATCAGAGCTTGAGCTTACAGAATCTTTCTCTTCAGAGCCTGCAACTTCTTTTGAAGCAGAGGCTTTGGAGCCTTTTACCTCAGCTATACCTTTTAAAACCTCTGATGCTTGAACAAGTTCTTCCCACATGATCTTTTCATGAACCAAAGAGCTTCCAGCTTTTTTTTCACAGGCATCAAGGGCTTGATCGAGACGCTTACCAAAAGCGACACCTTTACGGGTAGCAACACGCGGCGCCTGTCGCAAACCTTTTTGCAGAATTTCAACGAAACGAGTTTTTCGCTGTGCCTTAGCAAAAGCCAAAGCGACATGCTCGACCTCTAATATAGCGTGCCCATAACTGCGGGCATAACGCAACCCATGCTGCAGAGCTTTTTGACACACAAAATCGTAGCGAGACATATCCATATAAACAGGATCGGTCTTTTTTTCAAAAAATAAAGGAACAACCTGCCCACACTTCGAATTAGATTGGTTTCTTTGAGGCCTCAATAAACTTCAACTTCAGGTCTTCTAGAAGATCCTTCAGCAGAGACTGTTCTTCTCCTTCAAGATTCCCTTTGGTCTTACAGGACAACATTTCAATAATATCAATATTTTGCCTTGCTAAATGTAAGTTTTGCGCTCTTGCTTTAAGGTCCTTTGAACCAAGATGCTGCAAAGCAGCAGAAGAGAAACCTAAGATCAGTGCACTAAAAGAGATTTCATCTCTTTGTTCATTTTGAGCCATCAAACACCTCAGTACAAAAACACCACAAATCACGAACTCACAAGTCTTTAAAAAAGCACGATACTAAATAAACTTCAAAAAGCTAGGTTAGCAATTCATGCAGCCAGCATCAACTGCCCTCCTATGCTATGATAGGCACATGACAAAACCCGATGAAAAACAAGGCGTGATCCACTTCTTCAAAGACGAACAAAGCATCGATGCCGTTCGCCTTCGACAAGACAATACAATTTTAGGAAGAGAAAAAGCAGACATCATTATTGATGACGACCAAGTCTCAGCCACACATTGTCAAATCCACAAAATTAGCGGGACCTACCATCTCTTCGACATGAACAGCACAAATGGAACATGGCTTAACTCAGAGCGAGTTGTCCGCGCAAAACTACGATCCGGCGATAAAATTCGCGTTGGCAACACTCATCTTGAATTTCATTTAGAAGAACAACAAAAGGCCAAATTGATTGGCAATGTTTTTTCAAAAAAAATGGAAGAAAGTGAAAAAACAAGCGTCGTCAACAGCCTCATCGAACAAGAGCTCGCCTCCGCTGCAGCCTGGCAACTTGAGCTTGCAATTCAATACCCAGACGCGTCGACAGAGCACCTTGTTTTTCATCAAAACATTCTCCTCATTGGCAGAGCGAGTAGCTTTGGGAAATTCGATGAAGACACCGAAATTTCAAGAAACCACCTAGCCATCAAAGTCAACGACAGCGGAGATGTGTTTATTGAAGATCAAGGGTCCACAAACGGCTCATACTTAAATGGAGAGCGTATCAGCGGAATTCATTTGATTACACCCGAAGACAATATTCGTGTTGGAGGATGTGAAATCAAAGCCTATATAAGAAAAAAACAAAAATCTTCAAAAAAAAATTAACAACACACCAAGTTTAAAGCCGTTCATTATTCTAAACTAAATGACACAAAGACCTCGGTCATTGACGACAAGAAACACGTTTTGATTTCTTTATGATACAAAAAGACAGCACGAAGATAAAATAGCCACCACCCAAATTTTACGATCCACTGTTTTGAGTTTACTTTAACCTGCCTACACAGATGAAAAATCAAATCTTTTATTCAATGGAGATAGTTTCACTTTGCGTATATGGGATTTTTTTCTCCACAAACTGACACCGACCGCGCTACATATCGCACAGACAACACATTATTTTATAAAGACAAAATCTCAGGGAACGCATCAAGATGACAAGAGAACACTTGTTGTCGCAGACATAAATTTTAAAAGTCACGAAAATAAATTTAGTATGAAAAAGTTATATCAATTTAATATTGATAAATAAAAGATCTATATTTTTAGGAAAATTAGAAAAAGAATGGTGGGGACGGGGAGACTTGAACTCCCACACCTTGCGGCACCAGAACCTAAATCTGGCGTGTCTACCAATTTCACCACGTCCCCAGTGACCGGTTTTCACCGGCCGTCTTGAATCACGTATTTACTAGGCACTTAAAGCTTGGCGAGCTTTCTCAACAATTTGTGAGAAACCGTCTTTATCACGAATACACATATCCGCGAGGACACTACGGTCTAGCTCAATACCAGCTTGATTCAAACCATGGATAAATGAAGAGTACTTCATTCCTTCAGTGCGTACTGCAGCTGAAATACGGATAATCCAAAGTCGTCGAAAATCACGCTTCTTTACCTTACGGTCTCTGTAAGCATAACTCAAGGCCTTTTTAACAACATGTGCCGCTGTGCGGTACCTGGTGCTACGAGATCCACGGAAGCCTTTTGCCCGCTCAAGTACGCCTTTTCTACGACGCCTCGCTTTGAATCCTCGTTTTACTCGTGCCACGTTCGTTCCTCTCTAAATCAAAATTAGCCGTTTGGCAAACAAGCCAAGACTAGACCGCGATCGGCGTTACTTACATAACTACCTTTTTTCAAACGGTTTTTACGATCACTAGGCTTTTTTGTGAGAATGTGTTCACAGTTGGCCTTAGCTCTCTTGATCTTGCCTGAAGCCTTGATGCGAAATCTTTTCGCAGCCGCTTTTTTGGTTTTCAGTTTTGGCATATCTTTGTCCTAACTGTTTTTGGACATGAATCACGTCCCAAACTTCTACCACAGAAGTCTGAGAGCACTGGATATCATACAGATTTCACCAAAGCAACAAACTTCGGTGTTTTTTATTTTTTTATGTGAAATTTTGCAGTGCAAGTCCCTTAAATGAGGCTAAGCAGCTGGCAAAGCAATCATAATCCTAGCTTCTTGCACAAGACGCTCATGATTTGCAATTGCATCACGCCAACGGCCAGCAGGCATTCTAAGCACTCCGGCAGAGACAAACTCCACCTCTACCGATAGTGGGCGACGGCCCACTGAACGAGACACTTCTTGGCGGGACGGCTCTCTATACCACCTCCCCATTAATCTTTCATCAAAAGCAGAGCGATGGATATGACTTAAATCCATGAGAACACGAGAGTTTTCATCAATAATTTTGTAAAACCCCGTCGGAGACCCTTGGTTCTTCAAACGAAAAACTAAACCTGTGAATGGACTTTCTTTCGCTTGTGTCTTTTCATCTAAAAAATTTAAGCCTTCACGTAAGATAGCTCTAGAGAGTCGATTTTCAAAATGATGAGTCAAACTGCCACCTGAGTGGTATTCGGTGTTTTTAAGCCAAGTCGTTGTTTCTACTAGATTACCTGCTTTTTTTGCTTGCTCAAGCGCTGTCATCTCGACCATCCCTGCCTGAGTTGATATTGTTCGATTTAATTCAATAACCCTATTTTTCAAGTAAGTCAGCCCCTGCCTTCTAGCGTCAAGATCCAGATCTTGCCAGGAAAAGTCTGACTTAGAGGAGGCAACACGGCTCGACTGTCGAATTTTTGCCACACTCCAGTCAATTTCAAGCGTTCCTTGGTGTTCAACAACCTTTTCTGCGTACACACCTGTTGTGAAAGCTACGAACATGAAGACAAATGAGTATAATTGTATGATGCGCATATAAACCTCAGGGCGTGATTTTCTGAAATTGTATCAGGAATTTTAATAGAAGTAATGCACTCGTGAAGAAGGATTCTTGTTTACGCGACGAGCCTATCCGATATAGTCATAGAGTGCTCATGTAGAAGAGCCGCAAATACTCACAGAGAAAGGCAGCGTATGCTTGAAACATATATTGGACTTGGCGTCATCTCAACAATTGCAGGTTTTATTCTTTTCCGAGGACTCCTTTTCGCATTACCAAGGCGTTTGAGCTCTGCTCATTACGATCAACGAAAAGAAGTGATTAGCGAAGCAAAGCGCCAAGCGGAAAGCATTCTTAAAAACGCCCGCACACAAGAAGATGAAGCTATTGAAATCATGGAAGAAGAACTTAAAGATGAAATTGAACAGGAACAAGAAGCCCTTGAAGACCTGAAAACTGAGCTCGACGATCAAGATCGTTACCTCAAAAGCGTGCAAAAGCAAACAGAGAACGCTGAGAACAAAGTGACCAAGCGTGAGGGCGCGATTCAGATCATTCAACAAGAAACTGTAAAAAAACAAGAAGACCTCAAAACAGAGCAAGAAAACCTCATTACAACTCTCACTTCACAAACAGACCTTCAAATTGATCACACACGCCAGCAACTTCAGCAGCAAATTCTCGATGCTAGAACAGTTGAGTGCCAAAGGTTTCTCAAAGCCCTAGAAGACAATTTCTCATCTGAAGCATCACGAAATGCAAAAAGAATATTGGAAAAAGCAAACGCTCGATATGCCCCAACTTTTTATTGGCCGAAACACTCTAATACCGTGGAAGCAGAACAAAAAATCATCGACACCCTTCAAAAGGAGGGTGACACAACTCTAGAGGAACTATCAGAACTTTCAGGCTGTCAAATTCAACCAGCCACAGAAACTTCTATCCCCATGATCCGACTTTCTGGGGGCTTCGGCATCGACCGTGAGTCTGCACGACTTGCCCTCGAAACAGCACTTCAAGGGCAATCACCAAAGTGGAGACAACTCCCTGATCTGTATCAAAACCAAAGACAGCGCTTGATGGCAGAGGCTTCAGATCTAGGGGAAAAAGCCATTCATCAACTTCAGCTTCCCAATATCCACACAGAGCTCCAAAGGCTCGTCGGCGCTCTGAATTGGCGTACTTCATATCGCCAAAATCAATGGCACCATACCGTTGAAGTGGCCACTCTCGCCGGACTTCTCGCAAGCGAAGTTGGCGTCGACCCCGAACACGCAAAGCGCTGCGGACTCTTGCACGACATAGGAAAGGCCCTGGACTACAATATTGAAGGAAGTCACGCTGTTATTAGTGGTGATTACGCTGACCGTTACGGAGAATCTAGATTTATCTGTGATGCAGTCATGTCTCATCACGACGACCTGATTGTGGAGTCGCCTCTGGCATGGCTTTTACGTGCTGCCGACACCATGTCAGGCGCTCGACCAGGAGCTCGCGTAAACTTAGAAGAAGGCTACCAGATTCGACTCGACGCAATCTCAGAAGCCGCTCATTCTTTTTCTGAGGTCTCAAACCTTGCCATTATGAATGGTGGTCGAGAGGTTCACGTCCAGGTACACAGCAATACAAAAGAGCGAGAGGTTCAATCTCTCCCAAGACGCCTGGCTGACAAGATCGAAGAAAATGTCGCCTACCCTGGTCAAATACGCGTTGTCGTAACACGAACATTTGAGTCGGTCGCTGTGGCTTAAAAAACGGTGATGATAGAATAGAAAAAACTCTATTGGGGGTCAGCATGACTCATATCATCTCAAAAACAGAAATTCAAAGCCTTGAGCTCGAGTGCCTTGGAAAGCCACACAATATCGAACTCAAACTTCAATTAGGATGCCTATTTCATAAAAATGGTCAATTTGCAGAGGCTGTACAAACCTATGAGGCCATCCTTCAGCAAGACCCTTCACACCCTGAAGCAAACCTCTCCATTATCGTCGTCCTCATTGATCTCAATGAATATGAAGATGCTCATAGACGCTATCTACACTTCAATCAACAACAAGCCCACACGTACACAGCTGCTCATCAAATAGCAAACCACCACAAAGCTCTCGCAAAACTTTATAAGCATGAAAAAAAAGTGAGCCTAGCAAACCAAGAGCTTCGAAAAGCTCTGCAAATTAACCCGAAAGATGTGCAGGCACGCGTTGAATTATCAAAAACATCTATGGATCAAAAAGACTACAGCACCGCACAGCAAGAGCTAGAGAAAGTTATCGCCATACAACCTGATCATGACGAAGCTCTCACTATGTTAGGGCTTGTTTATCATCAAAACGGGAGCCATCATAAAGCAGCAAGGCACTGGATGCAGGCAAGAAGGCTAAATCATCAGCAAAAAGCAGCACAAATTATGCTACAAGCCACACAAAACTCGACCACCTCACCAACTTAAAAACCACGCTCCAACACCTCTTCAATCACGTCATCTTCGACGCGACAAACGCTCGACTCTCTTAAGTTTTTCATCTCAGCTAAAATAGAATAAAGACGATCACCCTCAACAACCCATTGATCTATTACAAAACGCTCTCCAACCCTCATAACGATGTTCTTCGCTTGACTCACAGACTCCCCCTCAAGCCAAATCATACGAGTCAGAAGCCATGGAAAGCTTAAGGGTTGCACTCGACCATTTTCATCATGCCACACAACGGTTTGACTCCCGTTCGATAATTTTTGTGAATACAACACTTGAGATCCTGGCCCCTGAAGCGCCAAACGCAGACCCTCACCGCCGCCAATAGACACAGAGCTTTCTAGATAGCTCGGAGCACCAAGACGCTCAGCGCATGACGCGACAGGGCCATCAACACCACTAACTCTATGAAAAAGAGGGCACACTTGATACATCTCAACTAATTTTTGGCAAGCTGATTGAACCTGAGACAAAACCCTATCAGATCTATTGACATCGCTTTGAGCTAAAGCTGTGCTCGCTGAGTTCAAAACCCAAAAAGTGAGATACAAAAACTTCATATAAGACCTCCAGGTTAGCGTATCGGCATTCGTGAGGTGAAAACTAAGCGAAAGATCATAAAGATCTGAACACACTAAAAACATTTAAAAAAACAAACATAACTTGGTTTTCTCTTAAAGATATGGTTGTTTGCCGTAAACAAAATACGGAGAACACCATGTACGTTATGACTGTCGACTATCATGCCCCTGACGCCGCTGCGCAGGTGATTGAGTCTATGCAAAAAACAGGATTTGTCGTATTAGACAATCACGACATTCCCATAGATCTCATTGCGAAATCGTATGAAGAGTGGCAACAATTCTTCAAACAACCAGAAGATCAAAAGCTTAAATATAAATTCCAAAGAGATTTTAAAATTGTTCAAGACGGGTTCTTCCCATCTTCAACCTCTGAGACAGCAAAAGGAAGTCAGATAAAAGACTTAAAAGAGTTCTACCACTACTACCCATGCGGCCGCACCCCAGAAGGGATGTCAGACGCCACAGCAGAACTAAGAACTCAGCTCATTAATATCTCCCGAGATATCCTCACTTGGTTGGAAAAAGGCCTCCCAGAAAACACAAGGCAAGATTTGTCTATGCCTCTCGTCGATATGATCGACACAGAGCAACAGAGTCTGCTTCGCATTCTTCACTATCCACCTCTTTCTGAGCACCCTGAAGGCGCAATGAGAGCAGCCGCTCATGAAGACATCAACCTCATCACTCTCATACCAGCTGCAACAGCCTCAGGCCTCCAAGTACAAGATGTTCATGGACGTTGGCACAACATTGAAAGCAAACCAAATCAAATTATTATTAACTGTGGAGATATGCTTCAAGAGTCGAGTCAAAATCACTATAAAGCCACCACACACCGGGTTATGAACCCACAAGACCAATCGGCACATACATCTCGGTATTCCATTCCATTTTTCTTACACCCTCGAAGTGACGTACGACTTTCTGAACGCTATACAGCAGGAAGTTACTTGACCGAGCGTTTAAAAGAATTAGGCTTGCTGTAAACACATAAAAATTCATGGTATAAGTGATGGCTGTTTCATACTGGAGCCATCACTTATGTCTCATAAAAAACTTATCTTAATTTACGGCGGTGCTTCCGTCGAACATGATATTTCATGCCTCAGTGCTCAATGGGTATATAACAACGTCCCTTCTGGGTATCAGTGCGAGCCTATTCTTGTCGATAGACAATCTCAATGGTGGCATACGCCTCACGTACTTTCATCTGACACTGAGCTTAAAAATGGCAAACCATTTCACAATTTTTTAGATTGTTTGGAAACGTTTGGAACAAATGAAGACACTGTCTATTTCATCGCTATACACGGCACAGGAGGTGAAGACGGCAACCTTCAAGGCGCTCTTACTTTTGCCAACGCTATTTTCACAGGTTGCAACACTGTCACTTCCTCTCTTTCTATGGATAAAGATTTTGCAAAAACTATAGTAAAAAACGCAGGCATTCTTGTTGCTGACGGGATTTGTGTTCACAAAACACTCAATTCTCTTCCAAAGCATATGACGTACCCGGTCTTCGTTAAGCCTGCAAATCTCGGCAGCTCTGTTGGGGTGTCTCGCGTCAACTCCGAGCAGGAGCTCACACATGCAGTCTCACACGCCCTCACTTTTGACAGCAAAGTCCTTATTGAGGCTGAGATCGTAGGTCGAGAGGTGGAATGCGCTATTCTAGAAGATCAAGCTTTGGTTGTCAGCATACCAGGAGAAGTCATCACCGAGCACTCTTTTTACAGCTACGAAGCAAAATATCTCGATAAAAAAGCAACCCGAGTTCAAGTTCCAGCTGACCTCCCGCAAGACACCTTGAATCACCTACAAGAACAGGGCTTAAAAGCCGCAAAAGCTCTTGGAGTTGAAGGATTTGCGCGCATTGATTTTTTTGTCACTGAAAATGACTCAAGCGTAGTCTTCAATGAAATTAATACAATTCCAGGGCTTACAGAATATTCCCTTTTTCCTAGATTATGGCAATATGAAGGAAAAAGCGGATCAACCGTCCTGGACATCATTTTTACAGCGGCTATCAAACGCTGGAAAAAAAATCAGATTCTTCAACGATCATTACACAAAGGATAACTATGCACATGACATTCTCAGCTCAGCAAATCCGAAGATCCATCATCGCCCTTAGCCTTGCTGTTCTCAGCAGCTTAGTGGTTGATCAAGCAACAAAGATAAAAGCAGAAAACAACCTCATGGTTTGGAGCCATGACACAGACTTAAGACAGTACCAAGGAAAGCGCTATCCTTTAGGCTCACTGGGAAATCCTGAGTCGTCCTACATTGGGCTCAATATGAACTATGTACGTAATCAAGGGGCAGCTTGGGGCATGCTCTCCTCGGTTGAGGATTCGATTCGAATTCCTTTTTTTTACATCGTCACACTCATTGCTATTTTCTTTATTTCGAATTATCTACGTCAGACTCCTCCACATCATAGAATTGCCAGATACGGACTATCTATGATCCTGTCTGGCGCATTAGGAAATTGCCTTGATCGAATAAGACTCGGCTATGTCATTGATTTCATAGATGTGAGATGGAGGTTTGATCTTTTTAGCTCATCCTGGGCGTATAACTTCCCGAATTTCAATATAGCGGACTCTTGCATCACTTTGGGGGTCGGCTGCATGTTAGTAGATATGCTACTGCTCGAACCAAAACGTGAATCGGAGCAAGGAGTCGTCAATGCCACAAAGGTTTCTTCGAAACTCAACAGTTAAAGTTGCGGAACTTATACAAAAAGCTATTACTGAGCTTGCTAATATGCGCCGCAGCGTTGTGACCCCTGAGCTTATCCTCCTCGCTCTTATTGAGCAGGAGGACTCAATACTTCTAAAAGTTATCGATGAAACCGGTCAAGATGTTGAAAAAACCCGTCGCATGATCGTTGATCGCATTCTAGAGCACAGCACCACTCTTCCTAAACTCAACTCAGATGGCCAGTCTGCTTCCATTCGAGTTTCTGGTGATGTTCAAACCCTCTTTGAGGCCGCTGACGCTGAACGCAAAAAACTTGGTGACACCTACACTTCCACCTCTGCAGTCTTATTGGCTTTTTACGACCCCAGACTTGCATCTGTTAAAAAAATGCTTATAGATATCGGCCTCGACAGAGATCTTACTCAAAAATCCTTGGAAATTATCCGCGGTAATACACGCGTTACACAAAAAGACGGTGAGTCAAGAGCTTCTATCTTAGACAAATACACAACTGATTTAACAGCTCTTGCTCGTAGAGGAACTCTGGATCCCGTCATAGGTCGAGATGTAGAGATCAGACGAGTTATAGAAATTCTTTCTCGAAGAAAAAAGAATAACCCTATTCTTATCGGAGAGCCTGGCGTTGGAAAAACCGTCATAGCAGAAGGCCTAGCCATTCAAATCGTAAGCGCGGATGTTCCTGAGTATCTTTTAAAGACTCGTATTCTATCCCTTGAAATAGGCGCTTTGATTGCTGGGGCAAAGATTCAAGGAGAATTTGAAGAAAGATTAAAATCCATCCAAGATGAAGTTGTCGCCTCCGCGGGTGATATTATCTTATTTATAGACGAAATTCACACTGTTGTTGGCGCAGGGCGTGGTGGTGGAGCCCTCGATGCTTCAAATATGCTAAAACCCGCACTCGCTCGAGGCTTACTTCAGTGCATGGGCGCAACCACTCGCAGGGAATATAAACAATATATTGAAAGCGACAAAGCTCTGGAAAGACGTTTCCAACCAGTCATAGTTGGAGAGCCTTCACCAGAGCAGGCAATTCAGATTCTCCATGGTGTAAAAACAAAATACGAAAACCATCACCAAATTGAATATTCCGAAGAAGCTGTATCAGCCACTGTCAGACTTGCAGATCGTTATATTCAACAACGCTGCCTTCCTGACAAGGCTATCGACCTTCTCGACGAGGCTGGCGCAGCAAAACGCATTCAAGTGATTTACACCCCCCCTGAAATGCGTGATAAAGAAACAGAGCGAGCAGATATTGAGCATAAAAAAATCCAAGCGTTTAACGATCGAGATTTTGAAACCATGGCTCTTCATCAAATGCAGCTTACAAAATTAGAAGAAGAGCTAGGCACAATCCGAAAAGGCATGGGAGGAGAAGATCATGAAAGGCTCGTTTCAGAAGAAGACATCGCTGCAATCGTAAGCCAACAAACTGGCATCCCACTCAAAAGAATGATTGCCGCAGAGTCAGAAAAACTTCTTAAAATGGAAGATGTTATCGGTCAGCGAGTCATCGGTCAGCACGAAGCCGTACAAGCGGTGTCGCAAGCGATTCGTAGAAACCGCTCTGGAATTCGCAGGGGCAACTCACCCATTGCTTCCTTTTTATTCTTAGGGCCCACAGGCGTTGGGAAGACAGAGCTTGCTAAAGCTCTTGCGGAACAAATACTCGACGATGAAACACGTATTATTCGTCTCGACATGTCTGAATACATGGAAAAACACAATGTCTCTCGACTTATTGGTTCTCCCCCTGGATATGTCGGATACGGAGAAGGGGGTCAACTCACAGAGCAAGTTAAACACAACCCTTACTCCGTCATCTTACTCGATGAGTTTGAAAAAGCTCATCCAGATGTCTACAATATCCTACTACCTGTATTAGATGAAGGGTTTCTCACTGACGCTGAAGGTCAAAAAATAAACTTCCAAAATTGCATTATTATCGGCACATCAAACCTCGGTTCCCATCTCATGTTTGATCGCAAAAAACCTGTTGGAATTGGCGCTCAAGACACAGATCATTCCCACACACAAAATGAACAAATCCTTGAGGAAGTTCAAAAATTTCTAAGGCCAGAATTTATTAATCGTTTAGATGATGTCATTATCTTTCACCCATTACTAGAAAACCAACTTGAGCAAATTTTAGAATATCAAATCAAAGATCTTGAAAAAAGACTCAAAGATCTGCATCTCACACTCCACATAACAGAGAGCGCCAAAAAACTTATTCTTGAAGGGTCAAACACACAAAACTACGGCGCACGTCCACTTAAACGTCGATTAGAACAGCTCGTTGATAATAAGATTGCTTCTTTATTAATTGAGTATCAAGGAAAAAAAGGGAAAAACGTAAGCGTAGACGCGAAAGAAGGAGACATTACTGTAAGTATGTTGGAAGGCCCTCCATCTGAATAATTTTAAGCACTCTGCTTTAACAGCTTTTCATCCATCACTTTGACAAGCATCTCTAAATCTTCAACTTGTCGTTTGAGATGATCTATTTCTTTATCTTTTAATTGAATTTCAATTTTTAATCTGTTTTCTTTTTCTTTAACATTTTTTTCATGTGTATCATGCAAAGACTGCAAACTCTTTTTATAATTTTCAAGTTCTTTTAAAGCTTCTTTCATACCTTCTAAAGTACCATCACAAAATTTTAAAAGATGATCACCAGAAAGATTCACTGAACGCGATTGATAGTCAGAATGAAGTTTTTCAGGTAAGTGTGACGATGATCGGTCTGGACCTATATGATGCACTTGCACTCTTGGGGGTGTCGGCTCTTCAATTCTACTATATTCAGAAGAAGAGAGCCTTTTTTCATTGGTGTTTAGAGTATTTTGTGGCACACGCTGTGACGGATTTAGAGGGTGAGAAAGATGAGGTTCAGGCGTTCTCACGTCCATATCCCAGGATGTTTGATTTTGAGTTCTCCAAGGAGTTTCTGCATGAACAGGAATATAATACTTTCCTTCGCGTAGAACAGCCTGTAGCTTTCCGGTTTTAATACGCCTACGCACAGTCATATCAGATACATTATATGTTCTTGCGTACTCCACAATGGATAACCATTGATCTGACATAAACCCTCCCTAACAAAATATTCGTTGAGTCTAGCACGCATATTTAAAAGATTGCCTCTCTGTCAAAACAGTGACACAACACCCATAATTTATAAAAAATAAAAGCCTTCATTTTTCGTCATTTCTCGAAAAATGAAGGCATGAATTGCATAGGTAGCTATCTCTGCCTATGGAAAATTTGCTCTACATGTCAAAATTTCATCACTTTTGTAAATCAACAGATCTCTTCCACAGAAGGGAGCTATCTCCATAACTAAAAAGTCGACACCCTGAATTCAAGCAATCTTGATAAAAGCCTTTCATAGCCTCTAGCCCCCAAATAGCACTCACCAGCATAAACAAAGTCGATTGAGGTTGATGAAAATTTGTCATTAAAGCATCAAGACACCACGGCTGATAAAGCTCACCATCACTAGAAGGGTATAAAAAAAGATTTGTCGACCACCACTGGTCTGCAAAATACTCACGTGATTTCCCTGAGTCTCTTGATTTCTTATCGAGAGATTCTAAAGCTCTTAAAGATGTTGTTCCCACAACAATGACAGGATTTTGTGCTTCTTGAGCTTTTTTTATTTTCTCAAGAGTCTCACTTGGCACACAGTACATTTCTTCATGCATCACATGCTCATCGAGATAATCTGCACGCACAGGCATAAAAGTTCCTGCTCCAACATGCAACGTTACTGTTGCCATCTCAATATTCTGCTGACGCAGCTCTATCAAAAGATTTTCAGAAAAATGTAAACCAGCTGTCGGCGCTGCAACAGACCCTTCATGCTGAGCGTTAGCATAGACCGTTTGATAACGCTTTTGGTCTTCAAGAGTATCTTGACGACGAATATATGGCGGAAGAGGAATATGCCCGACTTGCTTCACCCATTCAGCAGGATCCTCACACCCTTCAAAACGAATCGTCACAACTCCATCTTTTGCAACCACAACCCCTGCCACATTCTCATCAAAGTCAATACGATCACCGACCTTAAGCTTCTTTCCTGGCCTCGCAAAAGTTCTTACCTCTTGCCCCGCTTCTGGACGATGTAGCAAGAACACTTCAATCTTACGACCATTTGTAAGCTTTCCCTCAAGGCGAGCAGGTAACACTTGGGAATCATTAAATATTAACAGTGCTCCTTCTGGGAGGATCTTCGGCAAATCTTTGATTTTATAAGAAGAAGACTCTTTGCCTAGTTCTTTGACAAACAAAGTTGCTTCTTCTCTTTTTTCTAAAGGTGCCTGAGCCACTGCTTCTTCGGGAACTGTATAATCAAACTGATCTGTACGCCAAGGTGTTGTCATTGTCCTGACTCCATATGAAAGAGCTGCCTATAAGATCACAGCACTCGTCTATATAAGATATGAAGAAAAGCAGCAATATGAAGAAGTAAAAATGTAAAAGAACCAGCATAATAGAAGAAAAGATTTTATGAAAAAGAGACATAGCATGAAAATATTTTGTACCCTTATCATCATCTTGGCATATATCAGCAAACCGAGTTCTGCATGCCCTCTTCAGATATCAGCAAAGGAGCTTCCCTCAGACATACTACAAACACGAACAAAGCATCTTCATGCATACCGCTACCACAAAGGGAAATGGCATAAAATTCCTCTGCAAGTCCATCTAAAAGATCAATCCAACCGCCTTTTATTTGATATTAAGAACCCCCAGCTCACCCCCCCAGATACAATTGTCATCCCAAATCATCACATCTATGGTCAAACAACTTACAAAAACCCGCCTTGTAAAGGGTCTGGGGTCCAAATTCATTCAGTCGACCAAGGAACAACTTACATTATAAGGTGCCAGACTTCAGACAAACTCTCTGACTTTGGAGCCGTAAGCTACAATACCGAACGATCTTTTATCCAGACCCCGCACTACACATACCAGTTTGATCCTTTAAATCAGATGCTTTTTCAAGACATAGCTATCGGTGGCGAATCTATTGTTAAAAATGCAGATCTCATGATCCGCGCTGATTTCAAAAAATTCTTTACATTTCATTTCCGCAGAGAACACATACAATCCAATATACATCAGCAACAATCTTGGTTTTCTGGGCTTGCTACACAAATTAATTTCTTTTTAAAAATACTCTTTTTTAAAATTGAACTCGCTCTTTCAAGTGATCTTTTTTTCTATCCAGACTCAGGTCATATCCCCATGGTTCTCATGTTACCCGCACATGCAAAGAACTATGTTCATCCAGGAAGTGGGCTTTTATATTCATGGGAAAACGCTCACCAAGATCTCAATTGGTCTTACAGTATGCCAAAAATTCAAGAACAACTCTTTCCTAAAAAAGAGCAAATCCAACAGGTTGTCAAAGAATCTTGTAAAAACAATCTTTGTATTTTTTCACTCACAGGTTCTTTTAAAAATAAGCAGTTTGTCATGCATTTCCATCTCCCAAAGTATCTGGTTGAGGGAGGTTTTTACCCTACCTTTGTACCAAATTTACAAAATTGGGGGCAACATTTTCCTGACTATAAAGAAACACCTCGAACAGGTGTATATTTTGAAGCTTCACAAATATTAAAAGGAAGGCATACTTGGAACTTTTGGATTCAGCTCAATAAACAGGCACTATGCCCCGATAAACCTACTTCCATTATTAAGTTTTCGACTTAAAAAATAAATTTACACAAAGACCCTTGAAAAGATTCACTTTTAATCTTCAATCTCTTGTTGCATCGTATATATCAGCAGCCAGAAAAACATACGGAGTATTTTTAATCGTAAATTTTAATGTGTTGTGATCCCAAAAAATTGGAGATCAATATGCCTAAATTATATTCATCAGATCTTAAAGAAAATATTATCACCACTCTAGAAAAAAGCTACAGCTCTGTTGCTGTCAGCGACATATATATCTCATAAGATAATTAACAACTAACAACTAACAACTAACAACTCAATTTGAGGACAACAGGATCTATGAATCCTAATAAAAATGGGGCCAAAAGAATATCGAAAAAAACACAAGATCTTGATGCTTTTAAAAATTTGTAGAAAAAAAACCAGATCAAAGTTCAGAAAAAAAAGCCAGAGTCTGGGGTGACATCACTTTCT
Source organism: Oligoflexales bacterium (assembly GCA_045106415.1). Taxonomy (GTDB): domain Bacteria; phylum Bdellovibrionota_B; class Oligoflexia; order Oligoflexales; family Bog-1112; genus JBGCEP01. The sequence continues at coordinate 82,201 of JBGCEP010000018.1, forward strand.
TCTACCATATGGTAGTGTTTACGCAGTAAAAATTTCACATATAAAAAACATTTGGATACAAAAATTACTGTGAAATAAAACGAGATGTTCTTTATAACAAAATCAATGACAAATCTGAGGATAAATTATTTACCCTGATAAATGTAGCGTTAAACATCATGAAACATGCCAATATAGTTGAATGCATAAAAGCTGAATAGAAAGACAGATTTTTACTGACACACTCATAGGCACCAAATATTACTTCAAAGTGAGGATTGATCAGCTTTTTGAAATTCTTAATACGTAAATAAAACCACCATAATGATATATGGCATAAAAAAGGTTCACAGTCTCATGGCTATGAATATCGCTGGGTCCTTAAATTCAAAATGAAAATTTACCTTTCATTTTTTAAGAAACCTATGACGACGATGTCTTCAACGCTTATATTAACTTTGTTTTAAGCCTTTATTTAAATGGAAATGTTATCATAACACTGGATAATGCATCATTTCATCGCACATCAAATATTATCAAAATAGCAAAACAAAAAGGATTTAAAGTTGTTCATCTTCATTCATATAGCCCAGACTATCATCCGATAGAACATGAAAAACATAGTATTAAAAAAAAATCAGAAAAATTTTAAGAGAAGGATACAATTCAATTGTTGAAGAGGCGTATAGAGCTCTACAAAATTTGTGAAAAAAGTCGTCGATACTATTCGCTGATCCAGCCTTGCTAACAACAAAAATAATTAGATTTTTAGTGTGCTACCGCCAGCTCAGATCTTACATCTATTTTCTTTACACAAATAAACAACCTATCTACAAACGGTGCAATAACTATGAAATAAAAACCTCATTGAGAAGAATGATCGCTTGGCACAAGCTCAAAGACTGGTTTTTGATCCAGAGTTTTCATCCATTGATGAAGATAAGAACCCTTGGCCTCTAAATTTCGGTTCAATCGATCTTCTTTTTTACGACTTTTAAAAGGAAATTGAATAGATTGCATTAAGCCTGGAGAAAATTTCTTCCAATATTTTTCAACAAATCGAGGGTCAGTACTTTCCAGTTCCAAAGTCACTGTTGGAAGGCCTCGTTCATGACCCGCATAATTCCCCAAAGAACCAGGATAAATAGAATAATCCACCACTCTATAATTACGTGATTCTTTAGCAATCACATGTACAAGCTCTAAAGCACGCTTTTCCCCTGTTCTCATAGAACGAGAACGACGATCACCTGGACCGTCATAGTCTAAAAACCCTAATGGCGCATGAATATTGATCAGCTTATCTGGGTGATACTCTTCAATCAAATGAACTTGAAAAAGTGTCTCAATTTCTGTGTTAGGGAAAAATCCTGGGAAATACCGAGCCCGTTTTTGCCATTTCTTACCTAGCCATGCTTGATGCGCACGATCATACCAATCCAGAGTTAAAAAATTTCGGTTCACATCGACAAAACCATTTGTACGCGTCAGTTTAGACCGTAAAAACCCATCAGGACTCACCAATGGAGCAACAACGACTCGAACTTTCTTGTTTTCTAAAAAATCTTTTTGCGTAGCAAGATGTTGTCCCATTTGAAAAGCCATATGCATTGGTGTTAGCTCATCTGGATGTACCCCTCCTAAAAAAAGAGTCACATCTTCTCCCTCACCAAAAACAGCATACAGCAAGGGATGGCCATCACTAGAAATAAAATCAGCACGCCACTCCACCCCTAAACAAGGGTTTTCTTTCCAACCAAAATCTTTATATCTCAAAGACAGCTTCTGACAGAACACTTCTATTTTTTGCTGTTCTTGATCTTTAGGCAGCACATATGTTTGAAAATTATGCACTCCCACATGAGAAATAGGAGCAAAACCATCGCTCATTAATGAAGGGTCTTCAAACACTTCAGCCAATATGACCGCTGGCTGAAATAGATAAAGGCATACCCACACACCCACAAGATTTCTTAAAAAATCATTTACAAAATTCTGCATCAGACATTCAAACCATAGAAATATTCAAAAAACAGCTAGCTCATCATCGGCTAACTCCGCAACATAGTATATCGAGACTTGATCTCTATCGGCAAAGTTTCTTTTGTACGTCACTTTATCCCCTGTGTAAGACATCATATCGAAGATCGTGAGCATTTGCTGCAACTTTGAAGAATTTTTCTCGCACCAAACCTCAACACGCTGTACAATACCGAGGAATCGGGGCCGTTACAGGCTCTCACTCATCATTATGAGCAGGTCATGTCTTCTAGTTGCTTCATCAAATTAGAACAGTTCGAAGGTCCCATGGACCTTCTCCTTCATCTTATCCGGGTAAATCAGCTCAATATCTTCGATATTGATTTGTTAAAGCTTACAACACAATATCTCGATTATTTACGTCTCCTCAAGTTTCGTGACCTTACAGACGCCGCAGCTTTTATTGATATGGCATCTACGCTGGTCATGATGAAAACTCGAGAACTCTTACCTAACGCAGATGAAAAAAATGGGGAAGAAGGGGAAAATGAAGATGACACACTCAGCAGCCTCCAAAAAAGACTCCAAGACTACGAAATGTTTAGAAGGGCTGGAGATTGGTTAGCAAGTGAGGGCAACCCCTATGGGGAAAGACGTTTTTGCAACCATGAAGGAGAACGTCTTTTTGCAATGTATATCGATTCGGAAAGTCCTCTTATCGGTAAACCAGCCGTTCTTGTTGTTCTCTACGAGCAAATGTTAGCATCCTTACCCGAGCGCAAAAGTGCTACAGTTTCAGCCGTAACTGAAAATATCACCGTTGAAACCATGGGCTCTCAGCTCAAACAGCAGCTCATCGAAGCAAGCTTTGTTCTCTTACAAAATCTCTATGGCAATCTCAAAAATCGCTATGAATTCATCGCTCTTATTCTTAGTTTTTTACAACTCGTACGCGATCAAGAGCTCAATATCCATCAAGAAGAAATGATGGGGCCTCTTTGGATTTATGGGCTCGAGACACCTATTCATACAATTCCAGGCTTAGAACCCTCTCATTCTCTACCACAAGAGGAAACAGCGTCATGACACTTGAAGCCACACTCCCTTTTGCAGAACTTGAATGCACTGAGCTAGAAAAACAAATTGAAGCATTAATTTTTGCATCTCCAACTCCTATTAAACCTTCTCAAATAGAAAGTATCTTAGGCGAAGACTCTGTAACAACAAAAAGCATTCAAGAGGTCATTGATCGGCTTCACGCTTTCTATCAAAACAGGAATGGTGGATTCCGTTTAGAAGATCTCGACCAAGATGGTTATCAATTTCAAACTCACCCGGAAACAGCTGAACTCATGGAACAGATGTTTTCAAAAAGGCCACGACCTTTATCACGTGCAGCTCAAGAAACTCTTGCTATTATCGCATATCGCCAACCTGTCACCCGTGCAGATATTGAGTTCATCCGCGGTGTTGACGCAGGTAGTATTTTAAAAAACTTACTTGAAAGAGATCTGGTCGAATGCGTCGGCCGTAAAGAAGACACCGGTCGCCCGATGCTTTTTGGAACAACAAGAGAGTTCCTAAAGGTCTATGGTCTTGGCCACATCGATGAACTCCCTCCTCTTTCCGCATTTCAACCAGAAGCCAAAGCCATGATGCAAGCATCAGAAGCTCTCGATAACAAAGATCAAAAAACAGACGCCGAAGACTTCGTACAAGATCGCGGCAGCAATGAACAAAGGCCAGAAATATGACAACACCTCAAAATCCTGTTCTCCAAAAATGGATGGCAGAACGCACAGACTTATCAAGACGAGCAGCAGAACAAGCCATTCAAGAAGGGCGCGTCAAACTTAACCAAACAACTGCTAAGCTTGGAGACCGCGTTAGTGAAGACGACGCAGTATGGCTTGACGGCGATATGATTCGCCAAGAAAGCCCATCCATGGTGTATTGGGTATTAAATAAACCAGACCAGCTTCTTTCTACATTTGCAAAAGAAGAAGAGCGCCCCACACTTGCGACACTACCAGCGATCGCAAAACTTCCATTCCGAGTTTGGTCTGTCGGCCGTCTCGACTACCGTACAGAAGGACTGTTGATTTTAACAAACGACGGTCAACTCGCACACAATCTCAGCCACCCTTCTTTTCACATCCCAAGACACTACCAAGTGCTGGTCAATAAAAAGCTAACTCCTGAGGACTTGAAAAAGATTCGCCACGGATTTGAGCTCGACGCAGGCAAACCACCCGTCAAATGCAAAATCGATTTCCTAGGTGGTCAAAACATGGGAGCAACAACCGGAAAATGGTACCGCGTCACTGTACATGAAGGCCGTAATCGCCTCGTACGTCGTGTCATTGAAAGTTGTGACCGAAAAGTTATTCGACTCATACGTGATGCGTTCGGTGAAATTAATCTACCCACAGACTTAGCACCTGGAAAAATAAGAGCGATGACTCCTGAGCAAATTCGCAAACTCAAACACCCACAGCAAGAAGCAAAAACAAAAAAAAGGCCAACTAAAAAAAGCTAGATATGCACTTTAGAGTCAATTCAAGTATATTGAAACTTGAATTAAATGGCTCATAGGTGTTGCATGATTCTAGCTACAATACGAAACGGTGAGCGAGACGGACAGCTCATCGTTGTCTCCTCAGACTACAAAACACACACAACATCCAAACAGTACCCGACACTACAAAGCGCATTAGACTCTTGGGATAAAGCCGTCCTTGAACTTCAGAGCCTTGCAGAAACCCTCAAATCTCACCCTAAAGACTCATTAACAGGCATCACCTTCGAAGCGCCATTACCACGTGCTTACGAATGGATTGACGGCTCCGCATTTATCAACCACGTTCGACTCGTTCGCAAAGCTCGAGGAGCAGAACCACCCAAAACCCTTGAAACAGACCCTCTTGTATATCAAGGTGGATCAGGGCGATTTTCAGGACCCTGCGACTCGATTCCTCTTGATCATCCTCAGTGGGGCCTTGATTTTGAATCAGAAGTCTGTGTCATCGTCGACGATGTCCCTATGGGAACTCCTGCAGCGGATATGGAACAACACATCCAACTTATCATGATTGCAAACGATGTCTCTTTACGTGGGTTAATCCCAGAAGAACTCGCTAAAGGTTTCGGCTTTGTCACATCAAAACCTTCAACAAGCTTTGCGCCATTTACCCTTACAAAAGAAGAACTCGGCGACGCTTGGAAAGATGGAAGACTGCACCTTCCTCTTAAAACTTATTACAACGACACTTTGTTTGGCACACCAAACGCTGGGCCCGAAATGCATTTTTCTTTTCATGAAATTATCGCTCATGTCGCAAAAACTAGAAATTTAACAGCAGGAACTATTATCGGTAGCGGCACCATCTCCAACTTTGATATTTCAACAGGGTCATCATGTTTAGCAGAAAAACGTATGATTGAAAAAATTGAAACAGGAGAAGCAAAAACACCATTCATGAGTTGTGGCGACACAGTAAAAATTGAAATGATCGACACAACAGGCCGTAATTTATTTGGCAGCATCCAACAACAAGTGACTTCCTACCAACCTCGAAGGAATTGAGTCTACCATGGTCAAAAAATCAACAAAAAAAGATGCTTTCACGGAAGACTCTCTCGTCGAGTCCATGAGAAACGACGATGCCATCAGACTTCTTGACTCCCTAGGTCTTGGTAAGGAGCCAAGTGAAGCTCCAAAAAAAGACGCATTTATCTTGAAAGTTATGGTCATTGAAGATGACGAGTCAGCTCGGGATTTATATCAAACATATCTCACAAGCAAGCGCTGTATGACAGTTCCTTGCGAAAACGGGCATGAAGCCATCACAGCTGTCACAGAACACCCTGATACTGATGTTGTTTTGTTAGATATTAAAATTCCACCACCTGACGGGGTTGCATTACTCACTACTTTTAGAAAACAAAATTTTTTAAAAGATGCAACAATCATTGTGATTTCAGGACATCTCACTCCAGACACCGTAAAAGCGTGCGTTGAAATGAAAGTCCATAAAATTTTAACAAAACCTGTGGATCTTGATGGAGTTTTTGAACTCATCAAGGCAACCACAGATTATGAAAAAATAGGAAAAGATAAAAAGCTACTCTGAAGTCTCTTTTGGCTTCGTGTCAGTATTTTTATTCTGACCACGAAGCTTTTTCCTAACGATCCGAACAGAACGAGTCTGCCCAGTACCAACAGAAGCCGAACCAAAACCAGCGCTCACAATCTTTTTATGCTGCAAACGGCGCACGAAAGAGTTTTGAGGCTTTAACGTGTAATGCTCAAGGCCCGTATCCTGCTTCAACACATCCATACCACGTTCAAGCTCCTTCATAGTCGGAGCATCAAGGTTCTCGCTCTGCTGTTGAGGGCGAGGAGCACGATTTTCGTGACTCTGATTTGAACGCTTAGGATTGCTGTTGCGATTTGGGCTTTGCTCATCACGTCGCCTTGGAACTCCACTTGCGCTGCCCTGATGGCGTCTGCCACCCGATTGCTGTGGAGATGGCTTCTTATGATTGCGCGGCACTCGTTTTTTATTACGAGCTCGTAACATCGCAGCGTAACGGCCAACTGGAGGCAGAGATCCTGGGTCATACTCAACTCGAGACTCTTCACCAAATGCCCACTGGAGAAACTCCAGCATCAAATGACTGTAACCTGGAAAGGTTGTATCAATCACTTCATCAACCATCAACCACATCTGATCGGGCTTATTGCCCAACAGCGGCCGACATGGGACATGGCCATTGCCACGTGCGCGTATCAGAAGATCAAGATCTTCAATCATCGCTACAAACCTAGGGACCACAGCAGCATGACGCTCATAATCTAATGGCTCATGATCTGTGAGTTGAGGGGCGTTTGTCGCATACCACTTAGCACATTCGCGCACTTGGTCTGCAAGGCTGCCCTTCAAGACTTCTTTTGGCGTATGATCCTTCGACAGCCCTTGGAGACGCTCCCAACCATCACCTGAAGATTCCAGGTCTTTACGGGTGCGTTCTTCCTCTAAACAACAGTATAAAAAGTAATCTAGAGGAACTTCTCTACCAGCTGCGAGAACATAGCGCTCTTTTATGGAAGGAGTTTCATACTCCTTCGCTTCTTCTTCTGTAATTTCCTGCATCGATGTACTGCACTTGAATTCTTTGATTATCTGAGCTGGACATCAGCTCAGTTGATTAGTTAGACCAACCTGGATCTAACCACCCCATGAGGCTATCCAAAAGCCATAAGCCTTTGACAACCATGCGAAACTATTAGAAAACAGTGTCGCTCCATATGGAGCATAACAGACTGATATAAATTTCGCCAATACTAGACAAGATTTTCTTCAGCCTTCGCATCATCTTGCCCTTGAAAGTTCTTATATCCCATAAAGCCACCGTTTAAAGAATAGATGGTTTCCCCCGTCCATTCTTCTGCTATTTCAGCAGCTTTCATACTTCTTAAGCCCGATCGGCAGTAAAATAGCACAGCTCGACGTGAAGCAATTTCTTTTTTGTGAAGACCTAGGCTCGACAACGGCCAATGAACACCGCCTTCAATCACGCCGTCTTTTAACTCTTCAGTTTCACGAACATCTACGACCTGAACACCTTCTGAGACTAGCTTAGCAAGCTCTTCTACGGATACCTCTTTGACCATAGGATTCCTCCGTGCTGGGACAACTGCCCACTCTCTGATTTTTTGGCTAACCTTTTGATTATAGTATGAGATGGTGGAATTATGAAATAAAAATCAATATGGACACAAAAAAGCCACCTTAGAAAGGTGGCTTTTTTGTGTCCACTCTTTGAAGAGTGGCGTCCCCAGGGGGATTTGAACCCCCGTTGCCGCCGTGAAAAGGCGGAGTCCTGGGCCAGGCTAGACGATAGGGACATGCGTTTGGTGAGCCCACCTGGATTCGAACCAGGGACCCGCACATTAAAAGTGTGCTGCTCTACCAGCTGAGCTATGAGCCCTCAACCAAAGCGAGGACAGTTGTAAAGCTAGGAGCTAAAAGTGTCAAGAGTTATCTTTGAAAAAATTTCATTTTTTTTCAAACCCCCTTTACAAAGGGGGTGATAAAAGACACTTGCCTGTAGACGACTCGTCGAGTTTCAAGTAGAATCCGGCTCTGTTTGCTTATTAAAGGCCCATCGCTATGGTCGTGACTCGAAAGAAAACAAAACAATCCACCCTCGCCGACCTAGTAAATGCTTTAGAGCAATTTGCTTATCACTTGGATGGCCAGAAAGAAGACGATGCATCTGCGGACATCAGAATCGCTAAACGCACTCTTCAAGAGCACCCATTAGGCTCAACAGAATCTAAGGCTGCTCTGCGCTTAATTGAAGAAAGCTTTGGCGATCTCCATGAGCTTGATGCTTACACTCACCATAAACCAAAGCCAGGATCTTGGTCTGCAGCTGAAGAACTTTACCTTTGGAGTACAACAACCCTCAACTTAATGAGAAGAATTGACTCTGAAAGATCTTAAAAATAAATAGAGGAGCTGTGTATGCTTGCAGAACTTTTAGTCCAAAACTTGGCAATTGTTCAACAAAGCCATATTGAATTCACATCCTCATTTAATTTAATCACAGGTGAAACAGGTGCTGGTAAATCAATTATCATCAAAGCACTGCGTATTTTATGCGGATTAAACCGGGCCTCTAAAGAAATGATACGCGACGGCGCCAGTCACGCACTTCTGAGCGGGACTTGGGTACTTCCTGCGCACCACAAAACACTGCAGATCCTCGAAGATTACGGCCTCTGCTACGAAGACAACACAGTCCATATTCGCCGAAAAATTTCCACCCAAGGAAAGCATACCTCGTACATCAACGACACACCTGTACGTACAGAAACCCTGGTTAAAACGGCACAAAGCCTCATAGATTTTACCGGACAACACTCATCATTTGAGCTGAAACAGCAACATCACACAGATGTTTTAGATCAACAGATCAACCCTGAACTTTTAGTAGCATATAAATCTTTATACAAAAACGTCACAGAGCAACTTCAACACATCCGAGAAGTCATGAATCAGGCTTTTGTCTGGCAACAAGAATGCGAACAATACAGACAAAAAATTGAAGAATTAAAACAGCTTTCTCCTTCTACTGAGGACTACAAAACCCTTAAAGACAACCTCAAAGAAACCATGGATCGAGATCGCCAGAAGGATACACTATACAAAGCTCAAACTCAGCTTCAGGCAAGCGCAGAGATTCATCAAATAACTTATACATTAAGCGAAATCGATTCATTTCAAGACCTATCGGCAGACGCTAAACAATTAGCGTCATTATATGATGATTTGTCATATTCTATTTCGACAAAACTCGCGAACATGAACTCGTTAAGTGACAATAGCGAGCAGCTTCAATCAAGAATTGCTTTCTACCAGAAAATGATTCGAAAACATCAATGCGCAGACGTCGAGGAACTTCTCACAAAGCAAAGCACACTTTCTAAAACATTCGAAAAAATGTCGAGCGCGCATCATAGACTAGAAGAGATGATCGACAATTTGCATCATAACTATACAAAGCTCAATACTCTCGATCACGACATGTTCACCGCACGGCAGCACACTGCACAAAAAATAGACAAAAAAGTAATCACCACGATCAAAACTCTAGGCATGCCAAAAGCTGAATTTAAAACAATCGCAGAACAGCTTTCTCCAAGAGCTCACAAGTTCATCACACCAAAACTCGACCCCTCACCAAATAACTTACATGAGTTCGATGATCTTCAAGCGAAAATTTTAGAAAAGCACCCGCTAGGATCGCATCATTTTCATTTCCACATCTCGAGTAATCCAGGGCAACCTTTACAAAAAATGAGCCAAGTTGCATCTGGCGGTGAGAGCTCTCGCGTACTTTTGGCCATTAAATCCATTTTAGCAAGTCACGGCCCACAAAATACTTTTGTTTTTGATGAAATTGACACTGGTGTGTCCGGCGCTGTAGCTCACCAAATGGGTCAATTAATTGCGAAAATGTCTAAAAAAGTACAGATTGTATGCATATCACACTCACCACAGATTGCATCATGGGCCAATACTCATTTTCGGGTTGAAAAAACATTTCAACAACACACAACACAATCGCAAATACGAGCTCTCTCTCACCAGGAGAGAACCGAGGAAATAGCTCGTTTTCTTTCAGGCTCAAAAACCACACCAGAAAGTTTAAAAAACGCAGAAAAACTCATCGAAGCAAATTTTGGTCAAAACACATAAGGGACGTTTTGGTGCGACTTTTTGGCTTGTTTTTCTTGAAAGTGTTTGTATTTATCTCGAGCTTGTGTGTATTTGTGTTCACGCACATAATACTGAAATTCATACGTCACGCTCGACCTTGGCGGAACAAGAACAGAGCGTTTTTGCTCCCAACGCTCGCCATCTCCACTTCCATAGCAGCTACCCGAGCAAATAAAACGGGATAAATCATAACGACCTGCAATCAAAGTCATCGTTACAGCTCGATTCGGTTGAACATCATGGCTATAACCATCATATAAATCAGAAGACCCAGCAAGACGCGCCAACTCTGTTAACTGACCAGCTCTATATGTGGGTATTGGTATCAACTGCAATTTTCCAGCATCAAGATCAATCACGTCTGAGCTTTTTAAACGATAACGAATATTACGAGATCCACCTAACCCCACAAAAACATCATGCCCGGCAAACAAAATAGGCATATCCGACTGCCCTGTACAGAACGGGTAATCTTCACCGCGCCTATAAAGTAAGACTTCTTGTTGCCCCAGACAACTCCAGTCCCAAGGAGAGCACTCCAGGTTCACTTTTACACTTCGGAGCTTTAAAACAGTCTCCTCACCTGCCTTCAAGTTAAGCAACGTGTGTTCACGATGCCCACCAATCTTCGCTTTTAAAGGTCCTGGCAACACTGAATAAGCTTCCCCAAATTCAAAGTCATGCTGACCATTGACTTCAATGTGAGCCAAGCTCCCTTTTACTTTGACATAGTCACTTAGTTCAATACCAGAAGGCGGTTGAAAACGAACACTTGCGAGCTCACGCGTCAGCAGTTGGCTCGCATCCACTGACACAACATCACGCGTCCCGTTAATCATCAGTTGATACTCACCGGGAATAAGGTACAACCACGAACCCACACCTTGATGCATCGTTGTTGAGAATAGAGGGTCAACTGGAGAAACAAAATAAGGCAGAGATTTTTCTCGACCCATCACCCGCAACCCTCCGAGATGAACCTGCACTCGGTGGTCATGTGTATTGTCACGCACCTTCACTGATCGCATGCCAACAAGAAGCTCTCTGTCTCCCAGAACATGCAAAATCGTTTGATTTTTAAGTGTCTGGTGAGCCCCTGTTTGATCATGACGAACACACTGTACTAGCAGTTGATCATTTTTGTCTAAAGGCTGAGGAAGCTTAAATTCAAGCTGATAGCTCTCAACTTCTGAGGTCACATTTTGGTAGATAATCACATCTTGGCTCGAGCAGTCCGCAAGAACAAGATAGCGACCCGCAGCTAAAGATAAGGGTACATTAAAAAACCCGACCTTTTCCGTGGAGTAATGCTGCCAACCATCCCCGTCCACTCGATAAACCTCATACGAGTTCCCCGAGTCTGGCGCTTTCACCAGAAGAAACCCCTGAGGCTCCTGGTGAAAACACGCACCACACGACATCATTACATAAATATATAAACACAGTGTTTTCAGATACTTCATATTGTCAGCTTCAAAACATCAAATAGCCACAATCGTATCTAAAGTCGACTTAGAAGGCAAGACTAACACCACCAGATAATTGCCACATGGTATACGTTCCAACCCCAATATGAAACTGACTTGCAACCTTAAATCCTCTTTCAATGGGCCACTCTGCACCACCACCAGCAAAAAGCATTGTTGCTAGATCAAGCTTACTTACTCCTGTAATGGAGTCATACAGACCTTGCTTCATAAGACCAAGCTCGCCACTCACAAATATTTGCATCCCTTTTCCACCTAAAAGGTAAAGTTGAGACCCAAAAAGGTGACCTTCAATCACGCCGCTGTATTCAAGCATTCTATCGTTCAAGGTTTCCTGTAGTGTCACAGCCATAGGCAGGTAGCGATAGCTCCCAAAAAGAGCACCCATCACCTTCATATCTAAATCATACAAAACCTGAATGTCAGCAACACCACCCACAGTTGCCTCTGTTCCGGAAAACCCTGCAAGCCCCACACTTGTTCCTAAGGAAAACTTATCCAGAAACGTTGGAGATTTTGCTTTTTGCTCTGCTTCGACTTTTTTCGCAGCTTGAGTAGCCTTAGGTGTCTTGACTGGCTGCTTCATCAGAGGTTGTTTTGCAACAGGTAGCGCTGGCGCCTCTGGCACTTTCTTTTTTTGACTTGGTGTTCCGTAAACCACATTGGATAAACACACCATCATTAGAATTGATATTCGCATGTTTTCTCCCTATATCAACATTTTCATTTGCACTGAGTATCTGCGTTCTGCCAACGAATCTGTCTGCCCAACGACGACACCGTGATCAACAACCCAACTCGCTACTCGCAAGTTCAAAAATCCAACATCAAACTGCACACCGCCAGTTAAATAACCTTGAGAGAGCCCGGTCTGTAGCTTCAAGATTCGGCTCACACCAAATTCCATCCCCATATTAAACTTCTTTGAAAAGTGGATAGGTTGATTCAAGGCATGACCATCAACAGCCACAAGAAGATAACTCTTAGAGCTTTGGTATGGCTTAAAACTAAATCCTGTATTCACAGTTGGTTTCCTTGCCTCAGGAGCTTCTTCTGTCGAAGCCTGGAGCACTGTTCCACCAAAGTCCATAATACTCACACCAATTGTCGGCGACAAAGGCTTCACAGGGGTCAATAACAACCCCAGATCCATACCTGCGCCAAAGCCTGAACGAAACAAGTCTTGCAGTTTGCCTTCTGAAATCTTTCCTAATGTTTGTAAGCCTAAATTATCATCAACCCCTGCTCGAGCCGCTACTTTCACTGAAGCGCCCAAACTCAATCGGTCTTCAAAAAAATTCCAAGCAAAACCCATTGGAGCAACCACTGTGGTCCCGGTTCTTAGGTCAATACTTGTATCTTTAATCGCCGTCAGCCCAACCTCTGTCGTGATCCCTGCTCCAACACCCCACCCTTTCCCAACTAAGTGAGGTACAACTGTAAAACCCGCACTATGAATCTTCCCGCTTTGCGCTCGAAACGTCTCGAGCAAATCAGCTAATTCAGAGTTCTTCCCTACTGTATTGATCAACTGCCCTAAGAAACTTTGTGTATTCAAAGCTGCATAACCTGCTGCATTGAAAAACTCTCCGTCCCATGTTTTTAACCTCGCCAAACCGGCTGGGTTATAAAACAAAGCATTATAGTCATCCACAACAGCAACAAACGCATTCCCCATTCCGAGCGGCCTTAAACCATAATGCGTCCAAGATAACGGCGTCGTTAACGACTTACCAAACCCATTGAAACTTGCTAAAAGAGCCAAACAGACCCCTACACAAGTTCGCCTCATAGAGGCTTTTCCTTGCAACATAAATCACTCCAACCGAGTCCACAATTTCACGACTTCATATCTATTTTGACGTCATGTCGGTTTTTTTGACAACCTTTCAACGTTTTTGCTAAACCTTCAAACGAAGGGGCCTGACACAAGAGGATATTATTGTTCGCTTTTGTGATTTTTTTTTGAAAACCTGAATTTTATTCACAGAAGATCACAATACACCTGCGCAAGTCTCTATACCTCTTTCAAAGTTTGTGAAAGCTGGTTATCATGTTCAAGCATTTGCTGTCACAAGTGATGAGCACCACCCTATGAGGAAACTCTTATGAGTAAATCAGAAGTTGCCTCTGAGAGGAAACAACAAATTGTTACAGCTACGGTCGAGTGTATTACTCGTCATGGTTATCACAATTTCTCTATGCAGGATGTCGCAAATACAGCTGGCGTAAGTAAAGGCATCATTCACTATTACTTTCTCAACAAAGACGATCTTATGATGGCCGTCTTAGAGCAAGTGGCCACAAACATTGAGCTGGTCCTACAGTCTTGCATGACAAACCACAGCGACCCTGAAGAACAGCTGCGAGCATTAGTGCACATCCTTCTAGACATTGCACGCAGCTCAAAAGAGTATTATCAGGTCAGCATGGACTTTTGGACACAAATCAATCAGAAACCGGAAATCCATGCCGTCATAGCAAAGCATTATCAAAAATTTAGAGAGACATGTATCCGCGTCATTCAATCAGGCATCGACAAGCAAATTTTTGCTCCCATCGATCCTTTTGAGTACAGCTCCTATCTTATCGCTATAGCAGATGGCTTAAGCCTGCAGTGGTTATTTGATCCGGAGAGTTTTAATAATGGCATACAAAAACACGTGCTAGAATGGGCGATTGAACCTCTCAAAAAAACTTGAAATGAAAGCACTTGCCATGGAACTCGATCAACGCTTAGAAAAAATTCTACAAGCAGATGTTGGGCAAATTCCAGAACATATGAATTTGCAAGAGTGTCTTGAAACCCTTGAGCAACATGAATGCTGGGAGGCTTACACTTCTTTAGTTTACTCACAACGAACATACGACGGTTGGATTTCTTTAGCTCGCATTCAAAGCCTTCAGCAACAAAATATTCAAGCCACTATTCATAGCCTGAAACAACTCATCCAAGATCATCACGTCTCTGCTTCAGAAATCATTAGTGATATTCTTGGTAAAATCACACCTCCTCATAACCCCACACGCCAATTCGATCTTCTTAACGGCATTTGGGACAGTTTCGCTGAGCATCAAGATAAGATTATTTGTTGTGAAGCCATAGCAAACATATTAGAGAAACAACTTCGCCACAGCCACTCTCTAGAGGATGTTCATAAGCTGCTTTTAAAGCTCGACCCTCATAATATTAAAGCCCTCCTTTTCTTCAAAACACTCTTCCGACAAGAAGAAAAATGGGAAAACATGGCTGAAATATGCAAGACACTCTTAAGCACCAAGCGCCACCCCGCTGAACATGGTAGAGTCGCACAAGAATATGCCGCCATACTTTTATATCAACTAGATGCACCACAAGCATGCCTCCAAGTTCTTGAAGAGCACTGCTCTAATACAAAAATTGACCAAACAACACTAAAGTTCGACGCCTGGAAACATCTTAAACAATGGGATCTTTGCCTCCAGCTTTTACATCAAACCTTAGCAACAACTCACAATCAAAAAGCAATTGCAGTCCTATATTTTCGCCAAGCCCAAATTCAAGAGCTAGCTCAGCAGCAGCAGCACGCATTTGAATGTTACCAAAAAGCAATTCAAAACTATCCTCATTTTCTTGAAGCTGCAGAACAATGGATTCGACTTTGTTTTGAACAACAGAATAAAGAAGAGCTTATAAAAGTGATCGATTTTCTAGAAAAATCAGCAGAAAACAACAGCGAAATGCTACATCGGATACAAACTATAAAAGCTGTTTTATAAAACGCAGGAACACATTATGCCAATTTCTCACAACGCTATTCATCATCGTTTTGAGCCTGCAATCGCGCGGAAAATGGATCATCAAAAAATACTCCGTCCATACTTTCACACCCACAAACATCATGAGCACATTGTCTTATTTACAGATGACACAACAAACAAAAATCTCATACCTCATCAACAAGTCTGTTTAGCACCTCTACAGATTGAACAACTCTACAACCATTATCAAAACACATCTCACCCACAGACTTGGATAAGCTATGGGTATGAAGATTTACGAAAAAGCAAAAAATTAAGCGTAACTGGGGAATATCTTCAAATCCTCTACCCAAATCACCACTTGAAGCCCACACAAGATCCTCAACCTTATTTAGTTCAAATAGGTAGCCACTTTAAGTACATTGTTCCTCAAAAAAACAAACAACAATTTTTTCATTGCTGGTCATTCGCTATGAAAAACATTCACCCAGGGTCTTTTCAACTACTCAGCATTGAATTCCCTCATTCAGATGCCCTACAAAATTTTAAAGACATCCTGCAATGGGCTAAACATCTAGGGTGGAAAGATCATGAAGACATCATCATAACAACTCCAGAACCTTTTCTTTATAAACTTCATGAAAATATTCAAATACCAGACTTAAATTTTGGCTGGGCTCCCAGCACAACATTTTTAAATTGGATCGAAACATCAGGTCTTTTTATAGACTGGACACAAGAAACATCAGTCAAAGGATACTTATGTCATACTCTGAAGTCTTAGTGCCTACAGCATCACTGCTAACTTCACAAGGCATCCAATTTATGAATGAAGTGTCTCAAAAATACAAAGACCAAAAAACACTTTTCATTCATGAAAAATCTAGTGAAATTTGGGTTCCTCCACAGGAGGCTTTTGCATCAGAAATCAAAGAAAGAATAAAAACATTTAGTGATTTTTGCAATTTTTCTCGCACGCAACCATGGGGATTTATCATTGCTCACACGTGTTTGGATACACACTGGGAGTTTTCCCTTGCTTGTCAGTACCAATATATTTTTCAAGAACAAAGAGTGGGTTGGAGCCGACTTGGGCCGTACGATCCTTTTTGCCAAGTAAAAAAAATTTTTTTACAAACAAAAAATCTCTCACAACAAAATTATTCCTCAATCAGAAAAAAATATAATTTCCCATTTTTCTATCAATCTGTTGATAAGACCATTCTTCCTCATTTATTGCATGACTTTGTTAATTCTGTTCCTAAAAAAATAAACACAAAAAGAATACATACAACTCCGCAAAGCCTTGACCCAGAAATCACAACATCACAATTAAAAAAAATACCCCAAGGCGATGAAGACCAATATTTTCATACTTGCGCATATAGTCTATTAAAAATAAAAAAAATAACTCTTTCTCCCCTTAAAAAACCAGATATTTCTCCGCAAATTTTTGCTTTAGATGTCCAAAATAATTTACCACCTCGAGACATCTTAAAATTTCTATTAACTTCCGGACATCAAATTTTTTTATTTTGCAAAGACCAAAATCTACTACAACAAAGGCTTGAATCGACTTTTCGTAAATTAGAAAACCCCTCCCTCTTTTCAAGAGTCATGTGGGGAATGCAAAAACCAACTAAAAATGTCACACACATCACATGGAACGCCACTCAAACTCTAGCACTCCACGGGGAAGAAACATTAAATATTGCTGTCGGAATCCCTGGGAACCATAGATTAGACAACATTGTATTAGAAGTTCACAACCAACATCATGATAAAGCCTCTTTTTCTAAGACAATTCCTGGTATTATCTATACACAAACAGATTTTCAAATTCCTCTTATCTACCTCATTCGAATTGCACTGATTAACGAAATCATTGAATGCTCTCGATTTTTTCAAAATGAAATACAGCTGGTCATGAATATTTTACAAAGCCTCGATTGGCACTTTCTAAATGACACTCACGCTTGGGAGCATTTACTTCTGCATTGGGGCCACAAAACCAAAACCATAGGTCTCATAAATGCAAAAAATCATATACAAGGACTCGACAGATGGTCTCAAATAAAAAAAACATGCTTTCACAAACAACGATCAAAACATTGGAACCAAACAGAACTTATTCAACATCTTTATCTTTTTAGTGAGCTGCTACAACGAACATGCATCACAAAAAAATGGATCACAAAACAAGACTGCGAACAATACTGGGGTTCAATTACCGGAATTCCTCAAAAAGAAAAAAATATATATATTGAGACATGTGGAGAAAAAAGATTGTTATGGGAAACACAATTGCGATGGCCTTAGTAAAACCTGTATCATAAATACAACAATTTTCTCAAAATAACACAGTCAGTCATAACCTCATCTTTCAAGAACCGCGGTATACTCGACCTGAAAACGGGGCTTTAATTTGGCATAATTTTTGCTTATGATAATCCATATCAATCAACATGGATTTCACATGCAAGACCATCAGGGCACAATTGGACAGATTCAGAAGTTTGTAGGTGTTGGGCTTCATACGGGAAAACTTATTGAGATGACTGTACACCCTGCTAAAGCTGGTCATGGTATACATTTTCAACGCACAGATACACAACAAGATCCTATACCTGCTCATATCGATTTTGTTTCTTCCACTGAACTCAACACCACGATTGGCAAAGGACCACAACAAGTTTCTACTATCGAACACCTGATGGCTGCCTTTTCTGGGGCTGGCATCGACAACGCTCTCGTACAGCTCAATGCTCCTGAGGTTCCAATACTCGATGGAAGCTCTGCGCCATATATGGACCGTTTTCTTCAAGTTGGAGTGCAAAAACAACATCTGCTACGACCTATTTTTCAAGCCAGTAAAAAAGTAGAAGTCCGACACAAGGACCAATATATGAAGATCGAACCAAGTGATAGCACTGAATTTCGAATCTCCATTGACTTTCCCAGTGAAGCTATTGGCTATCAAATCTTAAGGTATGTGCCAAAACCCGGAAGCTTCATGAGCTTATGCGAAGCACGAACATTTTGTCATCAAAGCGATGTTGAAGCTATGAGGTCTGCCGGATTAGCCCTAGGTGGATCATTTGACAACGCTATTGTTGTCGATGAGCACAAAGTCTTGAATAGCGAAGGACTTAGGTATAGTGATGAATTTGTAAGACACAAACTCTTAGACTGCATTGGTGACCTCCACCTTCTCGGATCTTCTCTTCTCGGAAAGATTTCTATTCATAAAGGAGGGCACCGCTTGCACATTGAATTTCTGCGAGAGATCATTCGGCAGCATTCACAACCAACATCCGATTTTAGTCTTGCTGCTGAAGCTACTCATGAATGAAAATGAACAACATCATCATAAGATAAATTAGAGCGTACCGCCGCGAGAACTTTTGAGCACAAGTCATCCCACCCTAGGTCATTCATACCTTTGAGTACTGCAGCTACATCTGGTAAAAACTGCTGTTGAAGAAAAACATCACTCCACTTTGCGGCATGAATCAACCATGACGCAGACTCTTTATGCGCATGGACAATCGTCATTTGTAAAAACTCGATCACATAATCCACTTTATTTAAAAGAGTCGGATCTGCTAACGACTGAGATGTCAACCAAATTTCTTCTAAAAGGTCGGGATATCCTCGCTGGGCAACCAAACAAGAAAAATACAAAACCTCTGGATGTTCCGGGGATAACTTTCGACAGACTTTAAGACTCTCACTACAAAGCTCATAGTCTTGACTTGCCCAACATGCTTTAGCCAGCTGAAACCAACTTAATAAATCCTGAGGAAGCAATTGAGTGGCTTGTGTTAAAGATTCAATTGCACCATCAGGGTCTCCTGATTCCAATTGAGCTTGCCCGCAAAGTGTCCAAACAGCACCAAAAGGTGGATGAATACTTTCACAGACTTCAATACAACTTGATGGTTTATCTAAATTAAATGCCATCCAAGCTGTTAAAAATTGCAAACTAGGCTTTTTCATCTTCTGCGTAAATTCACTAAAAGATTTGTAAAAAGAATGCGCATACTCTGAAACAACAACAATATGAGAACAACGGCTCCAGTATTGGTCGAAATCAAAATCATCTTGCCTTAGCGCTGCTTCAACTCTTTCATAATCTTCATAAAGATCATCAGAACGCCGCGTACAAAAATCCAAAGATTTTAGTAATGGTTCTACATCAAAATGATCTTCCTCTAATATTGATAACCCTACACCCATCAATAAAGACTCTGACACAGAAAACTGTCGGTTTAATCGATGATCATGCAACCACTCTTGTAATATCGGATAGTCAGATAGCCACATAGATATCCATTCCTTTTATTCCTCGCGGACTCTTCTCCGCCGATATAGTTTGCTAAAAACAAATGGGAGCAATATGTTCGCTGCGTGGTTATCAGGATTTTTCTATGGACAATGGAGCACGCTCTCACAACCTTGCTTTTTCCATTTTCTCATACTTATCGTCATCATCTTATCTCTCCGAGAAAAAAAACAACAAATCCTTATCACGCTTGGGTTTTTAAACGGTTTCTCTATGTCATACCCTTGGGCCAAAGCTGCAAAAAGCAAATGCATCACGCATTTAGCGGGGGCTGCCATCTTTCAACAGAAGCAAGCACAGGTGATAGCTTTTGGAAAAGGGGACATAGAAAAGAAAAACAAAATCTTTTATTCCAACTCAATCTACGCAGCACCAAGAAGCTACTCATCTTCTTTAGCTATGAAGCCAAGCCTAAGCGTACTTAAACAGTGGGAGGCAGCTCTCCTCCAGGGGGACATTTCAGCTCTCGACTCCACACTTAAAAAGCACTTTCAACAATCCGGACTTATACACCTTTTATGTGTCAGCGGTTTTCATATTCAGATGATTTTTCAGTTCATTCTACTCATCATTCGACAACCTTTAAAAATTTTAACCCGTCTGAATATGCGACCTCAATATATTGAGATCATATATCTTTCAGCACCTTGGATTGGGCTCGTTATCATTACACTTTACAGCCTGTCTATTGGTTTCCCACCATCAACACAACGAGCCACTCTTGTGTGCATCACTCAACATGTTTTTAGACACCTTTCTCAAAACCACTTCATAATCCCACAGATTGCAGCCACTTTTCAAAGCCTACTCTTCCCTTACCATATGCTCTCTCCATCTAATCTTCTAAGCTGGGGAGCCTATCTTATCATTCGCCACAAAGCACAAGGAAATAGATTTAAAAACCTTTTGTTACAAAACTTATATCTTGCACTGTTGAGCCTTATTTTTATTGATCAGTTTCCTCTTCACGCTCCCATTGTGAATTTTTTAGCACTTCCTTTTTTTCCATTTGTATATTTAGCAACCATCACAAACTGTATTATTCCAAATAATGTCTCACAAGAATTGATTCTTCTTTTTTTTCAATGGATCTCCTTTGTAAGCCAACCCATTCAAATTTACCCAAGCCTTCTCGTGACTTTTTCTTCCCTGCCATGTCTTGCACAATGTTCTTTAATTCTATTATTTTTTCTAATTTTTATAAAAAATTTCCTTTTTTCCACAAAAGAAAGAACAGCCCTATAAAAAAATCTACCTCGTGAAATAAATGTTTTAACGCTAAAATCGACACAGACACCATCAACCATGAAAGGGAAGTGCATGGAAAAAAATATTCTAATCGTCGACGACTCTGAGTTTGCAAAAAACGAACTCAAAGCAGCATATACTGCGATCGGTATGAAAGTTGTCGGAGAAGCATCTGATGGTTTAGAGGCTCTAGAAAAATGCGAACTTCTCGCGCCAGACATTATAAGCCTCGACCTTATTATGCCTCATATGCACGGCATAGAGTGTGCAAGAGAAATCCACAAACGACACCCTCAAGTTGCCGTTTTATTTGTAACTAGCTTAGCGCGCGATATTATTCGCGACCATAGCTTTGGTGATGAATTCGACGCCGAAAGCTTTGTACAAAAACCCGCCACGTCGTCTGACCTTAAAGCTGCACTTCTTCACGTAGTCGAGCAAAAAATTGAAGAACAAGCACAAACACCGGAGCTGGAAGCTTAAGAAGCCTCCAGAACTCCTGTATTTGATTCGGCAGGATCCATTTCTGTATTGGAGTCCCCTACGTTCTGCTCTCCTACCTGTTTTTTCTGCTTCGCCCGCACAGATGCTAAATAAGCACTCGTAAAGCCAACGATCGTCATAAAACCAGCAGCTAATAACATTGCTGGATGCCACACAGCCCCTAAAAAGAAGAAAATAAGAGCAACAACACCACACACTATTGAATTAACCCACAGCTTATCTTTATGAACCACAGCAAGCTCACCGTTCAAAATACCGCCATTAAAACCATCAATCACAACATTCTTCTCACGGGGCTGATGAAAATATCTCAATAAATTCCTTGGTTTGTAAACATATCTTGCATACCAGAATGGTAAGTGCAGTAGCTGAATACCTGCAATTTCCAGCTCTGTTCTTGCGTCAATGTGAATATCTGTGTTCAGCTTTGCTAGCCAGCGGTGGTAATGATCAACATGAGCTTTAGCTCGTCGCAAAGCTTCTTCTTCAGACACCTGAACATTGAGAATTGGCAATCCGTTTGCATATTTAAATTCAAAAAATTCACGAATATTATAAACGGATTCATCTTCTTCAGGTTGACCTGGTGCTGATGCTCGACGCACTCCTAAGCTGTCATCAATGCGACCTCTAGAAAATGTTGAATCTAAAGGATACCCATCCCAATCAACAGGAGCCCCTTCACGTGACACATGAAGACGTGTCATACCCCAGTTTTCACACAAATTATGCCGAGCAGAAACCGCCCATCGATAATTACGACGAAACACACCGTCCTCAGTCAAATAAGACGAATGACTCCCCGTATCCAAGCGACTCCGATGATGACGACGCACAAGCCCTTTCCAAGCAGTATGGGCTTCCAAAGAAACAATCCAATGCGGAATTGAATACCCTAAAATATCAACGACAAAATACTCTTGTTCCACAACATGGGGAGCGTGATGCAATCTCTTGATCCACTCAGTCACAAGATCTTTGACCTTTCTAGGGTCAATAGCGTTCGGTACAATAAAGTGATCTGAATAAATTTCTTTCTGCCCACTTTCCATATCCAAACGGAAAGTCACTGAGCAAACCGGACACATATGCAAATAATCTTTTAAATCATACTGGGATGCTGCGTTGCAGCTGGGACATGCGAGTTCATGCATCAACGACCTCCAAAACAATCTCTATGTAATTTTACACCCTCAGCGCTTGACAACCGAAAAAGCAGATTTACATTGCATGTGAAGGGGGCGGCATTATGACCTTCGGTAGAAGTCGACCCGAGCCTAACAACCTAGAAAAACACATGGAGCTTATCATGGGCAAAATTATCGGTATCGATTTAGGAACAACAAACTCAGTTGTCACAGTCGTTGAAGGCGGACAACCAAAATTGATTCAAAACGCAGAAGGTCAAAGAACAACACCTAGCGTTGTCGCTTACACAAAAGACGGCGAAGTCTTAGTCGGTGCAGCAGCACGACGCCAAGCTGTAACAAACCCAAAGAAAACTATTTTTTCTGCAAAGCGTTTTATTGGATCTAAATTCAAGGAATGTTCACACGAAGCAACACGCATGCCATACACAGTCACTGAATCTAAAGACGGTGGGTGCTCTATTGAAGTTGACGGCAAAGCAACAAACCCTGCTGAGATTTCAGCAAAAGTTCTTATGAAGCTTAAAAAAGAAGCTGAAGACTTTCTTGGTTCTCCCGTCACAGAAGCTGTCATCACAGTTCCTGCATACTTCAATGATGCGCAAAGACAAGCCACAAAAGATGCAGGCAAAATTGCTGGCCTTGATGTGAAAAGAATTGTTGCTGAGCCAACAGCTGCAGCACTAGCATATGGTTTAGATAAAAAAACAAATGAAAAAATTGCTGTTTATGACTTCGGGGGCGGCACTTTCGACGTTTCTATTCTAGAGGTTGGAGAAAGCGTTGTTGAAGTACTAGCAACAAATGGTGACACTCACCTTGGTGGTGACAATATTGATGAAATTCTTATCCAGAACCTTCTCGACCAATTCAAAACCGAGACAGGCATCGACATCTCAGCAGATCCAATGGCTGTACAACGCCTTAAAGAAGCTGCTGAAAAAGCAAAAATCGAACTTTCTTCAGCACCATCAACAGATATCAACCTCCCGTTTTTAACTGCTGATCAAACAGGTCCAAAGCACTTGAATACAAGTATTTCACGTGCTGAATTTGAACGCATGATTCACGACGTTGTTGAAAAAACACTCGCACCATGTCGCCAAGTTCTTTCCGACGCTGGCCTTCAAGCATCTGAGATTCAGGAAGTCCTTCTCGTTGGTGGATCGACTCGAATTCCACTTGTTCAACAAAAAGTAAAAGAAATGTTCAACCGCGAACCAAACAAAACCGTCAACCCTGACGAAGTTGTTGCAATTGGCGCTGGTGTACAAGCAGGTATTCTTGGTGGAGATGTTGAAGGCGTTCTTCTTCTCGATGTGACCCCACTATCACTTGGCATTGAAACTCAAGGCGGCATCATGAGTCACCTTATTGAGCGCAACACAACAATCCCAACTCGTAAGAGCCAAGTCTTTTCAACTGCTGCTGACAACCAAACCTCTGTGGAAGTTCGTGTTCTACAAGGCGAGCGTGAACTCGCAAGCCATAACAAAGAGCTTGGGCGATTCAGCCTCATCGATATTCCTCCAGCACCACGCGGTGTTCCTCAAATCGAAGTCACTTTTGATATCGACGCGGACGGAATTGTCGCTGTTTCAGGTAAAGATCTCGGAACAGGAAAAGAGCAAAAAATTACAATTCAGTCTGATAGCAAACTTACTGAAGAAGAAATCGAAAAAATGGTCAAAGAAGGAGAGGCACACGCCGCTTCTGACAAAGAAGCTCGTGAAAAAGTGGAAGCACGCAACCAACTTGACTCCATCATTTACCAAGCAGAAAAACTACTCAAAGAGCACAACGACAACGTACCAGCAGAACTTAAAGCTGACATCGAAGCCGGCATGAAAGAAGCTCGTAGTAAACTCGACTGTGACAACACTGAAACGCTTCAAGCAGCACGTACTGATTTTGAGGCAAAGCTTCACAAACTTTCTGAGTTAATCTACCAACAGACTGCAAACCAACAGTCTCAAGGGCAACCAGAAGGAAATACTGAAGGACAAACTCAGGGTCAAGATGACGTTGTAGATGCTGAGTTCGAAGAAGGGGATAAGAAGTAAGATTTTATCTTCATCTTAAGCCGCACTGCCGCCGCCTCGACGCTTATGCATTGAGGCGGCGCAGCTTTTTAGAAACTTTTGTGTCTCTTGTGTCTTCACACCATGCACCCTAGAGAGATGGTACATATGCCAAGCTTTCGCATACTGCCGAGTTCTTCTATAAACTTCAGCCAACATATAAAAAGCCTCTCCACACTTCGGATCCATAAAAATAACTCGGTGCAAAGCCTTCAGGCTGGGCTGCACTTGTTTTAATTGCAGTAAGTTTTTTGCTAAATTCAAAAAAGCATCCCGAGAAGGTTCAACTTTAGTTAATTCCATCCACGATTCTGCAGCTGCTGTAAAATCTTTAGCTTCTTGCTCTAAAGTAGCTTTCATACGCAAACCTCCAGGATCTTGCGGCGACCGTATTAACAGCTGTGTTAATACTTTTAAAGCATCAGTTGGACGTTCTGTAGCACGATAAAAACGTGCGAGGCATTCATACGCATCTAAACGCTCAGGGTGATCGCCCTTCTCATTCATAAGAACAATTTCTGCTTTCCTTGGTTCTTGCGCTGCTAAACAATGCTTTACAACAGCCTCTAATGCTCGCGTCTCATTTGGTGCCTGACGCCTAAGCCTCTTAAAGTAATAAATAGCTTTTTCGAGATCACCTTTTTTAGCGTAGGCGTGCCCAGCTCCATATAAAGCTTTTTTAAACTTAGGATCTTCTTTCAAGGAGGCTCTATAGTGTTCAATAGCACCAAGAACATCTTTATTTTGTAGCAAAATTTTAGCTAAATAAGCTTGACGAATTGGCTGTTTTGGATTCAAATTAAGTTCTTTTTTAAGATTTTCAATGGCCTTAGATGTCATTTGCTGATGAGAATAAATATCAGCAAGAGCCGCATAATTTTTATAATAACTCGAGGACATCTGAATATTATCCTCAAGAAGCTCTATCGAACGCGCAAAATCTCCACGATGTCGAACAACAATCGCTAATGCATGCCGAGCTCGCTGACTCGTTGGATCCAACTGCATTGCCTGCAGGTATAGAGTTTCAGCTGTCTCATAATCTTGACTTTGAAAACATGTATCTGCTGAGTGCAGCAACTTCACAAGTTGACTAGGATCCTGAAAAGATTGAATCATTTGCTCAATACGTTCTTCAACAACCTCAGCCTGAAAAGGCTTAATCAAATAATCATGAGCTCCCAAGTCGACAGCTTTTATGATGTCATCTTTTTCTGCCTCACCGGTGACAACTAAAATTGGAATATCGTGACCAATATCTCGATTACGAATCGTACGAATGACATGAAAACCGTCAACCTTACGCATATAAAGATCACACACTACAAGATGGATCCTGTTTTTCTCGAGGACTTCAAGTGCGTCAGATCCATCAAAGGCAACATGGACCTGTGCAAAACCTAATCGAGTCATAATTTTTTTCAGAGCTTGCCGCATAGGATCGTGGTCATCCACAATCAACACATTCAAACCCTGATACAAATCTGATGACAAAACATCCCTCCTTTAACCTTAATCGGCTCATAAGAGGGCTGTCTTAATAAAAACAAAGATCATGTTTATGAAAACATTCAACTTTATTTAAATCATATAAATGACTTAAGGGTCATAGTATCTATGCATTCACAGCATAAAGAGGCCGCTCCAACCGTTTAAAGATTGTTTCTGTTCCTTTAAAAACGTCTTCAACATGAACTTGGTCATAACACTTCACCTTTTGATCACAGGATTTTTTCCAACATGGCGAACAAGACACACGAGCTTGCATTTTGACTCCGTAATCGAAAAGATCAATTTCAGCAGAACACGTCACACCAAACCACGATAAAACAGGCTTCCCAAGTGCAATTGCAATATGAAGACCTAGGCTATCACCGCTTAAAACAAAGTCACTGCAAGCCATCCACAAAATACCAGATCGTAATCCTTCAGTCGTAGGAGTATTGACTACCAAAGAATCCTCTTCGAAACACGCCTTCATAGCTTTTTGCCGCTCTGTATCCTCACGCCCTCCAAGCAGAGCGACCACAGCATCAGGGTAGGATTTCCTCCACATACGAATCACTTCACACGCTCTTTCAATTGTGAATTTTTTATAAGGAAAAAGCGTAGAGCATCCTGTGTTAAACCCAATCACACGTGTTGCTTTTGTTCCCTCAAGAAGCTGTTTTTTTCTTTTCACAACTTCTTCACGCTCATGTTTTTCTAAACGAAGTACATAACCGTCATGTTTCCATGGCAAGCCCATCGCTTCTGTCAGCAGTTGAGTCTCTGGTTTTTGATTGGTATGAAATTTTAAATGATCGTCAAGCCCTAAACGATATAGTTCATCAGCATCTGGCGTCATTGTCCGAATAGCACCTTCCGGCGTAAGGCCAAATCCTTTTTTCTCTTTTGCAGAAATCCTTTCTGCAAGCGCTCCAGCTGCAATAGATTTATCCACAGCGTAGAGAACATCAAATTGCAAATGATCCCAAACTGCGGACATATCCGCTTGAACTGTCAAAAGCCGATGGATCATCGGATTTCCAGCTAAAAGAGACTTCACATTCGGCATGGTAATCCATGTAATGTGTGCACCCGGATACTCACGCAAGATAGGCCCTAAAAGACACGTCGATCGCAGGACAGCCCCCATAGCTTCTAAGCTGACAACAGCGATTCTTCGAGTTGGCTTTCGATATGTTTGACACCCCTGACACTGCCCACCAAAACGACAAGGTTTATAACCTGAAAACCAAAAACAATCTCTTTGGTAGCCCACACCAACTCCTCTGCGTTATAATAAAAGAATGAAAAAAAAATATCTCACGTTGCGCATCATAAGACCCTCAGGTAGGGAAGGACAAGAGATTCTCTTGACCGAACTCATCGAATCCTTACGGAACAAGGGTCACGACATCCGTGTTGATGATCACCCGTTCGACGAAACAACACCTTGGGTTTCAGGAAACATTACAAATCGCCGTCAAGAACTCATTGCTGCAGTAGAAGAAAGCGATACAGACGCTATTCTTTGTGCAAAAGGTGGCTATGGATGTTCTGACCTGCTGCCCACACTCCCTTGGGACGATTGGGTTCATCTCCCACCAAAAATCATCATTGGATTTTCAGATATTACAGCCCTTCTTGCGGCATTTCATACAAAACTTGGTTGGGAAAGTCTACACGGACCTATGCCAGCCACAAAATTATGGACGCAAGGCGCATGGGAATGCCTACAAAATATTCTCACGCAAGACGACTCAGAACACACATTACCACTGGCTTCCTATAACCAAACACCACTTCAATCACTTAACGGCAAACTCATTGGTGGTTGTTTATCTGTTCTATCCTGCTTAATAGGAACACCATGGATATCTTCTCTCAATCGTAGTTTTCTTTTTTTAGAAGATATCAATGAGAATCCAGGACAGATCATGAGAAATTGGAATCAAATCACACAAAGTGAAATCTTCACAGGGGTGCAAGGAATCATTTTAGGTGATTTCATAGGAACAGAGATAGACTTCAAGCCTTATTTCACACAGAATTTAGACATTCCAGTATGGACGACGGAATTCATTGGTCACCATAAAAAGAATCTCCATATTGGATTTGGGACCAAAGCTACAATTGCACACAACACACTACGTTGGAGGATCACATGATTTATTTTTTAGGTGTTGCAGGAACTGGAATGAGTGCTGCTGCTGGACTTTTAAAGTCAATTGGAGAAAATGTTGTTGGAAGTGATCAAAATATTTTCTCTCCAGCAAAAGAGGTTTTAGAAAAAGCAAACGTCATCGTTCGGACTCCGTATGATCCTAAAAATATTCCTTCCAATGTTTCATGCGCCGTTATTGGGAACACCATCTCAAAAGGGCACCCTGAGCTCGAAGCTATACTTGCCAAAAATATTCCAATCACAAGTTTTCCAGCTATCATTTCAGAAAAAATTCTTAAAAATAAAATTCCTATCGTCGTAGCTGGAACACATGGCAAAACAACAACAACCTCAATGATTGCTTGGATCTTGCACTCTTTAGGGCACGAGCCTGGATATCTTATTGGCGGTCAACCCCTCAATTTTGAAAATAGCTACAGCGTTGGTAAAGGATCTTTATTTGTTATTGAAGGCGATGAATACGACACTGCCTACTTCGACAAGGAATCAAAATTTCTCCACTATCGACCAAGTCACGTGGTTTTAAACCGCGTAGAATATGATCACGCAGATATTTTTGAAGATATCGATGCCGTTCACGTCATGTTTAAAAAACTTCTCCATAAAATTCCAAACAATCGCTTAATTGTGAATACAGACCATCCTGAAATGGCTGAATTCATCAACAACCGTGACGGCTATATTCAAACTTCGATTATAGGACAAGGCGACATATCAATGACAGAGGTTCAGGTCAAAAATGGCATTTGGACAAGTCTAGTCAATACAAAAATGTGGGGATCATTCAAAATTCAAACAAAATGTGGGGGTCAACACAACCAAATGAACTTCCTACAGGCACTTGGAGCCATCCAAAGCCTTGTGGATGCCGGCCATATTCCCAACCCAACAGCAAAAGATCTAGCAAGTGCTATTCAAAGCTTTCAGGGCGTTCAAAGACGACTTTTTCCTCTTGCTAACCAAAATAACATTCAAGTCCTTGAAGACTTCGCACATCACCCAACAGCCACTCGATACCTTCTGGAAACATTACGAACAAATAACCCTGATCGCCGGCTTATCGTTGCCTTTGAACCTAAAAATGCCACGTCGCGACGCAATACCTTTGCTGATCAATATGCGGATGCCTTCCAAAATGCAGATCAAGTTCTCATAGGGGAATGCCCGGAAGATAAACGTATCCCCGAAAAACAAAGAATGAATACAAAAACCTTAGCAGAAAACATTGGGAAACACGCACACGCATACCAAGACAACAATCAACTCTATCAATGGCTAGTTGAACACTCTACCCCTGGAGACACTGTCGTTTTTCTATCATGCGGAAGCTTTTCAGGGATTCAACATCAGTTCGCACGACACATCGATTCGCACCCATAGCCAAAGGGTGCGTGACAAACTCAGTAAACTCTTTGTCTTGCTTTCCATCATATGAGACAATAATATCTAAGCCATGGACAGTTGTTTAAAGGGACTCATCATGCAACTTCGAGTAGTAAAAATCGCGACCACAGTAGTAGCTTTAACACTTGGTGTTTGGGGCTGTACAGACGAACAAGAAGAGATGGATTCTAGCCTCGAAGGCTCTGAAACCACAGATCCTGCTGCCGTTGATGACCTCGGCACACCAGGAGGGGCGGCTCTTGATCTTTCTCAAGCAGCAGATCAAGGTCAAATCAATCAATACCAACCTAGTCCAATTTATTTTGCTTTCGACAGGTCTTTAATCACCGACAGTGCACAAGAAGAACTAGGGCGACTTGTTTCTTTCTTGCAAGAAAACCCGAGTGCAGCTGTTCAAATTGATGGCCATTGCGATTCACGAGGATCACGTAACTACAACGTGGCTCTTGGCTTAAGCCGAGCGAACTCTGTCAAAAGGTTCATCACGCAACGTGGTATCAATGACGCTCGCATCACAATTAACAGCTACGGTGAAGAGCGCCCTGCTGTTGTAGGTGATGGAGAGGCAATTTGGTCACAAAACCGGCGCGCCGTATTTGTGATTTCAAACTACTAAATTTAAGTAGGCGATCAAAAGGCCCCAAGCTTGTTATCTTCAAGCTTGGGGCCTTTTTTAGGTTTCAGTTCGAGGATTCGCATATATGTTGGAAAAACATTGAAATTGCGGTAGCCTGTAGCATTGCGCTTATTATATGCGCCAAAGCCTCTATCAAGATGAGCGGAGAAAAACGTGAATACTCTCATCACTGTGCTGGTCGTTGGCATCGGGATTCTTATTGGGTTCCTTATCCTCGGCATTCTATTCCATAAAAAAAGCCTTGCTGCTGCGTTTGAAATTTCTCAAGCTGAAGCACGCAAAGTCCTTGAAGACGCCCGTAAAGAAGCGGATAGCGTCGTCCGTTCGGCCATGAAAGACGCAAAGGAAGAAGCGAAAAAAAGACGCCGAGCCTTTGAAGAAGAAGCTAAAAAGCGTAGAACTGAAGTCGCAAAGCTTGAGAAAAAACTCAAAAGTCGAGAACAAAGTCTTGAGAATAAAATCTCAAGTCTCGCCGAACGAGAGCAAAAAGCTGATGATTTTTATCAACGCCTGCAAAAACAAGAACAAAAGCATCTCAGCTTAAGAGCTGAATACGAGCTTGCTATTGAAAACACACAAAAAGAACTTAAAAAGGTCGCAAAGTTGAGCACCGAAGAAGCTCGCGCACAGCTTTTACGATCCCTGGAAGACGAAGTTCGTAAAGAGTCCCGCGATGAGCTTGCCAGAATTGAAGAAGAAACAAGAAAAGAAGCTCAAGTCAAAGCAACAGAAATTCTATGCCTTTCCGTACAAAAACTCGCCAGTGAACATGTGAATGATTCTTTAATTAGTGTCGTTTCTCTTCCGAGTGAAGACATGAAGGGTCGCATTATTGGCCGTGAAGGCCGTAATATCCGAGCGATTGAACAAGCCACTGGGGTTGATCTTATTGTCGACGATACTCCTGAGGCTGTGATTATATCTTCTTTCAACCCTATCCGTCGTGAAATTGCTAAAATTACTCTAGAAAACTTAATTTCTGACGGCCGTATCCACCCAGCAAGAATTACTGAAACAGTAAAAAGGGTTGAAACAGAGTTTCAAACAACGATTAGAGAAGCTGGTGAGCAAGCTGCATTTGATGTTGGTATTACAGATTTACACCCAACTCTCATTGAAGGTCTAGGAAAATTAAAGTTCCGCTCTTCGGGCAACCAATCTCTTTTAGCTCACTCTGTAGAAACAGCAAGAATCTGCGGCATCATGGCTGATGAGATGAAACTCAATTCTCGACGAGCAAAAAGAGCTGGTTTACTCCACGATATTGGCAAATCAGTCGATCACGACACTGAAGGGCATCATGCTGAGGTCGGTGCAAACCTATGCAAAAAGGTCAATGAGCACGAAGAAGTTGTCACCGCAGTTCGTTTGCATCAAAATGATGACCTCACAAATGCCTCACCCCTTACTGTCATCATCAATGCAGCTAATCACCTTTCTCGCTCAAGACCTGGGGCTCGAAAAGAAGCTATGGAAACTTATATCCGTCGGCTCGAAGATATGGAAACTGTGGTTAATGACTTTGAAAAAGTCGACAGCGCCTTCGTCATGCAGGCTGGTCGTGAAGTCAGAGCTCTTGTCACTTCAGAGCATCTCGAAGACACAGAAGTTCGCACCCTCTCGCATGAGGTAGCAGCTAAAATTCGTCAAGAACTAACCTTTCCCGGACAAGTGCGAGTGTGTATTGTCCGAGAGAGCACATATGTTGATTTTGCAAGATAATGGATCTGTTTCGAGGAGAGTTTAGATGAAAAGACTGCTTAGAATCATAACCCCGTTCTTTTTTTCTTCACCGTGCTGGGGGCTCTTCATTGATGGGCAGGGCTCCTATGCGCTACGAGGGGAGATGAGTACAGCCCCAGGAATGCATGAAACCTCTGGGCTCCATCAAGCGACTCGTCACAATTTTCGTTTTTTTGGAGAGCTGCGCCTCAATGACCGGTCAAGTTTTTTTTCAGAATTACGCTTAACTCCAGCCTCACAAAAATCTTTTTTAGGTGACAGCAGTGCCGCAGAATCTTGCACAGAAGACAGCTGTAAAAGCCAAGATACTCTCAACCCTGCTTATACACCCTATGCCCCTCAAGCGACGCAAGCCTATATTCGCTACGCTTCAGAGTACTGTATTTTAGAAGCAGGCCGCAGAAGTCGCCATTGGGGTTTAGGAGCCTATTTAAATAAGGGAATTGACCCTTTCGATGTCTCCCAAAGCCTTTTTGATGGCATGACCTGCCATGTCAACATCCAAAAATCACAAACTCTGGGCTTTTCTCTTGGTGTCGACAAACTCTCTGAAACCGATCATCACCTAGATACAACTTTAGGTCCAAAGCCAGGAACTACAAATCCCAAAGATGACATCAACCAATTTTTCTTACAAATCGAGTATGACGACAGGGTCCCCAAGGCTGGATCAGGGACTACAAAAAATGTTGGTATCTACCTTGCAAACATCAAAGCACCAAGAACAGAGCTTTATATGCTGGATGTTTACTTAGGGCTTTACACTTCTGCTCTCAGTTTTCAATCCGAAGCTCTCTTACGTTCAGGAAAATCTTCAGACCCGACAAGCTTTTACACCACTGGCGGTATTCAAATCGACGCTGAACACACACGCAATACAATGGACGCGATTGCAATGACAAGTCAGCTCTCTTACGTCCTTTCCTCAAGCGGTATTCAAACACCAGCAGGAGCCTGGCGCACAGGTTCTACTCAACAACATAAAATCTTTCTTGAGGCGACATATGTCCCAGGAGATGGCCAAGGATACTTCCAATCACTTTCTTCAAAACAAACAGCGGATCTTTCCGATGCTGACAAAGGCCTTCTGGAAGAAAACATCGGCCCAACGAACAGAAAAAATCATGCTAAGGGTGTCGCATTTCATGAAAACTTCCGTCCTACTTTTATTCTCTTTAATTCCCGCGACCCATATGACGACCGACATGTCAGTGGCATTTACCACCCAGACAAAGTGATGAACACCACAATGCTCTCTGCTGGGTATGACTTCAGCCACTTAGATTACGGCGAATTTGTGGGAAAAGTAACTTGGGCTCAACTCAATGAAAATGTTCCTGAAAAAGTAAAAACATACTGGACTGCAGACAGCACCTCAAATGAGCTTGAGCGTCCGATTGGCCTTTACGGCCCTGATCTTGGTACAGAGGTCAGCCTTCAGTGGACATACAGCATGACACCTGAAGCCACACTCAGTGCGGCCGCGGCTCATTTATTCACAGGCAAAGCTTGGAAAACTCTTCCAACCCAAGACCCTATCAACAACAGCCTCGCACAAGCTTCGATAGCGTTTCGCTTCTAGATCAGCTTCAATACGATATAATGAGAGATAAAGGAGGGCTGTATGTTTCAAGCCATAATTTATCTCTCATTTTCTTTATTTCTTTCTGAAGTTGGAACAAGCGCTAGCTTGTGGCAAAACATCCAAGCACTTTGGATACAGATTGATCACTCCCAAATTTGCTTAGAGGAACAAGACTCGGAGTCTTGTTTAAAGGCCGCAAAGCAATCTAATCTGAACAATGAACTGCATAAAGCTGAGTATTATAGTGCTTTAGGATGTCAATTTGGAGCTGAAGAAGGATGCCGAAAGCAGCACATGTTCCACGACCTACGCCGCGATCGGAACAAAGATTATAAAAGAGCACTTAAGCAATACCAACGCCGGTGCCAAAACGGGCTGGGTTGGACCTGCTCACGCATCGGTACCGCAGCAGAAAAAGCCGGTAAATCTAAAGAAGCTTTCTCTGCTCACACTCAAGGTTGCACCGCAGAATTTCCCTTAAGTTGTCAATGGTTATCTTTTTGGTATAAAAAAAAACAAGAACATGAACTTGCACAAGAATTCAAAGATAAAGCAAATGTTTTTCTCCATAAGCTTCAATACGGAATTGCTCCAACAG
The DNA here is from genome assembly GCA_045106415.1 of Oligoflexales bacterium. GTDB lineage: Bacteria > Bdellovibrionota_B > Oligoflexia > Oligoflexales > Bog-1112 > JBGCEP01. The sequence continues at coordinate 116,642 of JBGCEP010000018.1, forward strand.
ACGTTAAGTACACTGACCCAAAACCAGATACCAATGAAAACAAGTAGGAACACTCATGCAGTTTCAATCAACATCAACTGTTCGCACATGGATCACAAACACTGCTAAAATTTGGCACCAAAATGGAAAACTTTCAACACGTGAGTTTGACGATTTAAACTACACGCTTGAAAGATGTCCGGAGACATCATCTCCGATAGAGTGGCTCTTAGACCAGAACTCTCCTTTTTTAGAAATGCTGACATTGTGGTACGGGCCAAGTGGAATAGGTAGCAACCTTATCCGTTTGGGCATTCAACCTTACCTCAAAGAAATTCAAAGCACTCTCCATAGCTGGCAAGAGAACATGATTCTTCAAGCCAAAAAAAACTTCAACCGCGTGGTTTGTGTCGGTGATCAAGAAGGATTTGATGCGACGATTCTCTATTCAGCTCTTCTAGGAGATTGCGCAGAAATTCTCAACGAGACTTTAAAAAACAGTCACAAAAACGCTAAAAAAATATCAACTCTTCACGGCTGCACACTTGCTGGGGCAGGAGAAATTGAAATTGAAATTGATAAAAAAATTGCTGAATCTCTCCAACTTCAAGAGCCAGAGAACAACCGTCTCCCTATGTCCCTTGAAAATCAATTTCGAAAAAATTTGCATAATAACATTGACACCTTGCTTCAATGGACCCAGAGCTTTTATTTAGAGGTTACAGGTTCTAGCAATCATCTCCATTGGTCAAACACAATGATGTACGGAGAAGAACTTGCCATACACACGTCACGTCTTGCCTCTATGAAAATCCCCACGCATAGTCATTTGGCTCAATGGGACCTGTATCGTAAAAATATTGAAAAAACACTTTCTATCGTTGCTGTGGAACTCAAAAATTTTTCCGAAGCCTTCTATACCGCTCTTTTACAACTAGACTCGTACATTTTAAATGATAAGAAAAATTTCCCTGGCGCTATTCAAAGGCGAGTCGCGTGGGAACATATTGAAAAAGGCCTAGCCCCAAAACAAGCGACTCAAGCAGTAAGTCAATTAGCAGACTACCTTCATAAAAACACTGCCATTCCCGAGCAACTCATTCATAGTGAAATTCAACACATCCATCCTGATCTGCATATTGATACACTGCCACGAATTACATCTTTAAAAAAAGATCACCAACAAAATCCAAATGAAAAAAAACTATTGGTAGCTCGTTTTGAAGCTCTCAGCAAATCACTACTTATAGCCATAGCAATGGTGCTAAGTAGCTGTGGAGTAAAAACAGCACCTATGAACTCTATCGTAGAACCAACTCCTAAGTTTCCATGGGAGAAGAGTGCTACACCTTTACATGAAGGTTTAGAGACAAAGCGTGATGTAGAGCAACCCCAAAACTAGGGGCACTCACTTGCCAAGACATTTGTACAGGCTGGTGATCATAAATAAAGCCCAACGACCCAGCTTGTCTAATATGGTCAGAGGAGCGTTTATATGCACACGTCATGCTTAAAGCGCTCATCATCTGATAGGCACCATAGAAAGTAGCCATCTTCTCGGACTCACCCTGTCCCCCTGGTGTTCTTAAGTCAACGACACGCGAAGACCTCTCTTGAGGGACTCTATCTCTTTGACTAATTTCAGCCCCTAAAAGAACACCCGCTTGGTTCCAAGTCACACCTGCCCGTATAACTTTAGGCGCAAAAACAGCTGCATCGGCGTTCCGAATATTTTCCCCGCTTACACCCCAAATCCAAGCTCCATCGGTTCCAGCGAATCCAATACCATATGTTTGTGCATGACGTTTTCGGTAGCCTTCTTGCCATGAAATGTTCTGAACGTTAGCTCCAAGTGCCATGCGCCCTAAAGGTACTGACATCGCCCCGTGCACTCGCTTCGTAATAGGGTTTCTAGACAACCCTCCTTGAGGAAGATCGTCTAAAAATCCAGTCATTTGCACACCAGCCGCTATTTGCGAACTGACCGAATCTACGATACCCACTTGATAGAACTCACGTTCCTCTGTAGGCCAGTGATAGCTAGCAGAAACATCATACCGACGCATCAAAGTCATAAGTGCCGGATTGCTTCGTACGACACTTGAGCCTCCAGGGTGGACTGCTGCTCCTGCGTTTCCATAACCCAAACCAAATCCACCAACACTTTCTAGTTCTGCCGGAGGCAATGAACTCGCAAACGCCAAAGCGCCTTGGATAAAGATCACACACAGCAAGAAAAACTTCATAGCAGCACCCTTTTCATGCGCCTCTATTTCTCAGTTTTTTTACCTGAGACCTTTGTAAGGCGCGTTACATGTTCTTTCATTATCTTCAGAACACCCTGGCCAACGTCAAGGGATATAAATTCATCATTCACAGAACGCACTCGACCAATGATCCCCCCTGATGTGACAACTTCGTCTCCCGACTTAAGAGTTGTGAGAAGGTCTTGATGTGCCTTAGCTTTTTGCCCTTGTGGACGAATCACTAAAAAATACATCGCAATAAAAATCAAAGCAAAAGGAACCATAGTTTCTGCAAAAGAAGGTTGTGCTGCTGCAGTTTGTGCCGCGTCAGCTAAAGCAACTTCAAACATGTTTACTCCCATATATCATTCATGTCAGGAAGCGAACTATAGCAGATCCAGAGCGCAACAAAAATAAGATCTAGCAAGAAAACTTCCACTCATGCTGTACTTTGTGGCTTTCAGTTTAAAAGGTCAGAAAAATTAGCAGTATATATAAAAAAAAGATCTGTTTTCGTAGCACAGACCCAAGATTGAGCGTGTTAAGCTCTTATCAAAGCTGCCGATACATATCATATCAACAACACATATGATCATCATCACTATCATGAGGAATGGCATGCGAAAAATTTTTGAAATCACTCTTCTTTGTTTTCTATGGGTTGGGTGCGGAACCGACGCGGCTGATGAGGACACATCCACAGCAACAAGCTACACATTTGCAGCTGATATCAACCCGATCCTCACAAAATCATGCGGCGGATCATCTTGTCATGCTGCTGGTGGAAGTCAAACTCAATACATCGACAGCCTAAGTAATGTTCTTGCTGCTTCATCGACCATTAAAACACGCATCACCACGACAACAACCAGTCAAATCATGCCCCCAGATTACAGCTCATTAAAGTCAACTTTTACAAGCGCTGAACAACAAATCATCATCGACTATCTTGCGCAATCAACACGCAATTAAACTCACGCC
>JBGCEP010000019.1:0-10689 GCA_045106415.1 Oligoflexales bacterium
GTTTACATTGAACTTGATGGGCAGATGCAAGTCTTAGTGACAGGTGTTACTGACCTACGAAGAAAAATCATATTAATGATTTCAAATTCTGCATCTGATATTTATTCTCTAAATCAAAATTAGGTGTGATCAATGCCGGATGAATGAGTGTTAAACAAGTGAGATTCATGTATCACACTCAACTTCATAAAACATATAAAAAACATGAGACAATACTTGCTTTACGCTGAGCGTATTTTAACTACAGCTTTCAATTTTAAGGTCTGTTAACCAGTTAAAGATAAGAATTTGAAAATAAAAAGAAAAACCTAATGACTATTTTGCAAAGAGCAATCAAAAGGGTTTTCTATGTAACTATATATGCCCACAAATAGATTTGATCGAAGCCGTACTCCAGAAGTTAAAATTCATCACAAGCCAAAGCTACGAAGAAATTCTCTATAGAATGCATGGAAAGACCTCATAAAGCACTTTAGTCCGATGGAATTCGGTATGTAAACAAGTTCAACAAATGGTGTAAACTTTCAAAGGTAAAAGCCATATTTGAAGCCGTTTCGTCCGACACTGATGCAGTATCATCAAAACTGCAATCTTATAATTTCATTCATTTCAGTGATAGAACAGTCAAACGCTTGGATCACGGATATAATCAAAAAAGAAGATTTCTCATCAAAAAAAAACGACATGCCACACGGTCAATGCTCAATAAAAACCTTCTCATACGGAGCCGCTGCTCTTCGCACCCAGTTTAATAATTCTGTTGGGTCGTGTTGGCCACACAGTATATAGATTTCGGATAATGTTTCTGGACTCACCTCAAGAAGTTCAGCCAACCAGCGTTCTGGAGTTTCTTCAATCTGAGGGGAAATATAAAAACCCAACGTGTCAGTTCCCCACCCACTCATCCAAGATTTAAAATGATTTGTAAGATCATGATATCGAAGTAGACAAAGAATTTTTTGCTGTTCAAAACTATGAGCTAAAAGCATGGGACGAACATCATCAGACACACCCTCATGAGCTACCTGAATCATCAGTTCGCTGGGGTGATCCCAACGCTTATCTGATAGATCACCTGCACCCTGAGGAGCAGATGTAAGCCAAACTTTCACATGCTCTGGTTCAGCATCGTGATTTAGCAGTAGACGAATTCTACACTCAGATGTCATAGACCTACTCTTAAAATACCGACATTCTAAGATGATGTTCCATCAGCGAGATGAAGTCAATTTTCAAGCTTATCTTTGACCATCGAATCAAGCAAACCGTTCACAAAACGTGCTGAATTTTGTGTTCCATAACGCTTTGCCAATTCAATAGCTTCATTCAAAATCACTTTCACAGGTGTTTTGTCTTCCAAAATCTCTGCCGCTGCTAAACGCAACGTCAAGCGATCTGTAATCGCCATACGATGAAGAGGCCAGTGTTCTGCAACGCTCTCAATCTGTTTGTCGATTTCGTTTTGGCTTGCAAAAACAATTTCACAAAGGACCCCTGCACGCTCAACCACGCCACCTGTTTTATCAAGATAGCGTGCAAAGTCTCTAAAGTGACCTTGTGAAAAATAAAACATGCGATCAGTCTCACACTGATACAAAAACTTAAGCGCTAATTCACGTGCTTCGTGATTTTGCTGACTCACAATTGAACCCCTTCTTGCAGGCGTGCCATACTTTTCATCATTGATAAAACGACTTGAGCGGCATCTTCACCTTTATTTTCGACTAATTGCTTTCCATCTTGCTGCTTCTGATCTTTGCTTAAACCACTCCGCGCCCTTGCTTGAGCAACTGTATCTGTGGTCAAAACACCAAAAGAAACAGGGAGTTGGTTCTCTATAGAAACCTGCATCAAGCCAGCTGCAGCTTGTTGACATACATAATCAAAATGAGGTGTCTCCCCACGTATGACACACCCAAGGGCGATCACGCCAGCGTACCGTTGTGTCTTCACTCCAACAGCTGCTAGCTGTGCTAACTCATAGGCACCAGGAACAAATTCAACCTCAAAAGCACACTGTGCCTTCTCCAAGACACTCTTTGCTCCCTCTAGCAGGGAACTTGTCACCTCAGAGTTAAACTCACTTACAATAATCAGTATTTTTTTCATAAGATTACCCTTTTTAATACGCTGCTGTTGAGTGACTCAAACCATCACGTGTCACATCAGAAGCCATTGGCTTTGCTGCTAAGTAAATTTTCAGATCTTCTATTGTCAGCATATGCAAACCATGCTTTTCAGCATATTTTAAAAGCTCAGGGCGACGAGCCATGGTCCCATCAGGGTTCATGATCTCACAAATCACTCCTGCAGCCTTCAGACCTGCGAGTTTGGCAAGGTCAACAGAAGCCTCAGTGTGTCCTGGGCGTTCTTGAACACCACCGTGTTTCGCAACAAGTGGAAACATATGTCCTGGAACAACTAAGTCTGAAGGTTTGGCATTTTCTGATATCGCAACAGCAATTGTATGCGCTCGGTCTGCTGCAGAAATTCCAGTTGTAACACCATGGGCTGCGTCAACACTCATTGTAAATGCAGTCCTTAATACATCAGCATCTTTATTGGGGTCTTTCATCATAGGAAGCTGTAAACGATCTACGAAATCTGGGGACATAGCTAAACAAATCAATCCACATGCTTCACGTGCCATAAAGTTGATCATCTCAGGCGTTGCCGCTGAGGCTGCACAAATCAGATCCCCTTCATTTTCTCGATTTTCATCATCCGTCATGATGACAGCTCGCCCTTGGCGAATCTCATCAATAGCCGTTTGAACTCGGTCGATAGAGTCGTTTGACATCAAACTTCCTTTTATAGCTATTAAAGAACGCAAGAATCACTGCAGCGCAGCCTCGAGATGATCCTCGAACTCGCAAGTGATGTCAATAAATCTTATGTGAAAATTAAAATTAATTCTCGAGCTTATCTCGCCCGTTCACTTGTGACTCTAACTAAGAGAGCTCAGAACGCGTTGCCATTAATCTTTCAACGTACTTACCAAGAATATCCACCTCAAGGTTCACTTTTTGACCAACACGTGCAACATCAAAGTGTGTAACAGCTAGAGTTGCGGGAATAAGCATCAAAAAGACTTTTTCATCTTCGATTTTATTAATGGTCAACGAAACACCATCAATAGTTAAAGACCCTTTTTCAATGACATAAGGACAAAGGTGTTCAGGCAACGACACTGCAAGCTCACAAAATCCGCCTTTATTACATATGTTTGTAATATACCCGCAATCATCCACATGGCCACTGACCCAATGTCCACCCAGTCTATCGCCTAACTTTAGGGCTCGTTCAATATGCACGAGACCCCCAAGTTTCACATCTCCTAAAGAGGTTTTTGCTAAAGACTCTGAGCTTACATCAAAAACAAGTTGGTTTTCATCCGAGTCAGCACAAACTGTTAAACAGCAACCATTAACAGCAATGCTGTCGCCTGTGGATGCGTCATATTCCGCTGGCCGTTCTAGCACCAAATTATGCGCTTGATTCTCACGCACGACAACTGTTTTCTCAACAAGCCCAGTAAACATTAAACCTCCAAAGACGAAGCCAGCAAAGCTCCTGAACGCCCTTGTAAAAGAGTTAAAATCGAGCGAAATTCTTTAAGATCTTTAAAATCTTTATAGACAGACGCAAACCTTACATAGGCGACATGATCAAGATCATACAGACCTTTTAACATCATTTCTCCAAGATCGCGGCTATCAATAACCTGACCATATTTTGCAACTTCTCGCTCAACACGTCCCATGAGATGTTCCATTTCCTCTAAACGAATTGGACGCTTTTGACAGGCTATCTGCAAAGACTGAAGAGCTTTCGTACGATAGTATGGCTCTAATTGTCCGTCACGTTTTCGGACCTGCATCGTTAAATCATCTTCTCGCTCATATGTCGTAAAACGATGATCACAACGGCGACAAGACCGACGACGACGAGTTGTTAGCCCATCTCCTTGCACACGACTTTCTAAAACTCTGGTCTCTAAATGACCGCACTGTCGGCACTTCACGCCATCCACTCCTCATATAATGGATAAGCTTTTGCAAGCTTAAAGACTTCTTCTCTAATTTTTAGGAGGGCATCTGGCTGATCCCAGACCTTAATAACCTCTACAATCCATAAACCGATTTTTTGCATCGCTTGTTCGTCCATCCCTCTGGTGGTTAGAGCGGGAGTTCCAAGTCGGATACCGCTCGTCACAAACGGACTTCTTTTATCACCAGGGACAGTATTTTTATTTACAGTCATTCCAGCAGCACCAAGAGCGATTTCAATATCTTTTCCGCTACACTCTTCTGCTGAAAGGTCCAGAAGCACTAAATGATTATCTGTACCACCTGAAACTAGATGGAGACCGTTTTCAGAAAGTGTTATTGCTAACGCCTTAGCGTTCGCAATAACTTGCTTTTGGTAAACTTTATAATCAGGAGCCAAAGCCTCTTTAAACGCAACAGCTTTCGCAACAATCATATGTTCAAGAGGACCTCCTTGAGTCCCAGGAAAAACACCCTTATGAAGCGAAGCGCTTAAAGATTCATCATTCCAAAGCAAGAGACCACCACGTGGGCCGCGCAATGTTTTGTGAGTTGTTGTGCTTACAACATGAGCGTGAGGAATTGGAGTTGGGTGCAATCCTGTTGCCACAAGCCCAGCAATATGAGCCATATCAACAAAAAGATAAGCGCCCGCAGCGTCTGCTATTTTTCTAAAACGCTCAAAATCAATCGTGCGAGCGTAAGCACTCGCGCCTGCGATCAAAACCTTCGGTTTTAATTGAAGTGCTTGCTTTTCAATTTCATCATAATCTAAATAACCATGCTCATTCACACCATAAAACTCTGCCTGATAATAAACACCAGAAAAATTCACAGGAGAACCGTGCGTTAAATGACCACCATGACTTAAATTCATGCCAAGAATAGTATCGCCCGGTTTTGCTAAAGCCAGTAGTGCAGCAGCATTTGCTTGAGCACCTGAGTGAGGCTGCACATTCGCAAATTTCGCTCCAAAAATTTCACAAGCCCTTTGAATTGCTAAATTTTCAAGCTCATCAACATATTCACAACCGCCATAGTATCTTTTTCCAGGACGACCCTCTGCATACTTATTACATAAAACGTTAGCCATAGATTGCAAAACAACAGATGACACAAAGTTCTCTGAAGCAATAAGCTCAAGCCCTTCTGTCTGACGCCCAAGCTCTGCATTGACCATACGATGAACATCTGGATCCACACTCTCAAGACACTGCCAAGGCTTCATAGTCACTCCATCTTTATCATCTGAGTTTCGCAACAATTTCGGACATTTGATCTAATTTTTTAACACGCAGTCGATGACGGTCTCCTTCGAAATCTGTCTTTAACCACGCATCTAATATAGAGAGGGCCTGCTCACTATCAAGCAAGCGTTCCCCCAAACACAGAGCGTTCGAGTCATTATGCAAACGGCTCAACTGAGCAGACTCAATACTCCAAGCCGTCACAGCACGAACTCCGTGAAGTCGGTTTAATGCCATCGACACACCGATACCACTACCACAAACTGCGACACATCGGCTCCAACGGCTTTCTTGCAAACCTCGCCCTAGAGCAGCAACACAGTCAGGGTAGTCGACCTTCACAGTTGCACTTTCTGCACCAAGGTCCATCACCGGATAACCCAACCTCATCAGATGGTCAAGAATTTTCCTCTTTAGATGAAACCCAGCATGATCTGATGCAACAGCAATCATAGATTGCTCTATCATTGCGCTGCTGCTTCAACATGGTGAATATAGTTCACAGCATCACCCACTGTTTTAATCTTCTCAGCTTCCTTATCAGGGATCGTTGTAGAGAAGGTTTCCTCCATCACCATTACAAGTTCGACAATATCCAAAGAATCTGCACCAAGATCCTCTGTAAATTTTGCCTTTGGTACAACAGCGCTTTCTTCAACACCCAACTGATTCACAATAATCGCTTTGACACGAGATTCCACATTCGACATGCTTGTCCTCCGAGTAGTAGAGACCTAGAATAGCAATCTAGCGGAATAGTCGCGACTGTCAATCGAACTCATTTGAAAGAAAGTAGAAATCATGACAGAAAGTTTCGAACTCGCCGTGATCTCCGACGTCCATATTCGAGATCGCGACGACGCAAAAATAGAAAAAATATCATCTCTTTTTAGTTGGTTAGAAGAAAAAGGTTGTAAAAAAGTTTTGCTGAACGGCGATATTTTTGATGTTTTTATCGGAAACTTTTATTTTCAAAAATACTATTATTCTTTCTTTCAAAGCCTCGAGCAGCTCTCAAAAAGCTCTCAGATCATCTATTTACAAGGAAACCATGAATTTTTTTTGAATAAGATTCCTTACCAAAGCTATATGAAAACTGCTCTAGAAGACGTCTATATTCATAAATCAGAAAATCATGGAAATATTTATATTGCTCATGGCGATCATCTCAACCCTTCCAGGGGGTATCAAATTCTGAGAAAAATACTTCGCAACCCGATCACTTACTTCGCGACCAAACTTCTTCCTGGAGCCATGGTTCGTCAAATATGCTTAGGGATTTCTGACCTTTCACGTCACCGCAATAAAAATCGAGAAAAACGACTTCCTCATCAAAAAATATTATCCGTGATTCAAGAGCACAGCAAAAATCAAAACTGCTCAACTGCAGTCATCGGGCACTACCACACCCCGTGGGCTCAAAACATAAAAAACCAGAATATTTTTGGACTAGATTGCTGGGATCGCCCAAATGTTCTCTTATTTGGTGAAAAGCACATTTTACGAGCTCATCCTGATTCTAAAAACACATGGCAAACGAGTCATCCTACTCCTCTGCATGTGTAAATAAACAAAACACGAGGCTCTTCCAAAGTGTATAGTCTACAAACAACAAGATCACGCTAAAGCAATGATATCTTTCGCATTAAGGAGTACGCTATGCAAATCCTACAAGCTCCAGTAACTATCGTTGGCGGTGGCATCGCAGGTCTTTGGACCTACCGTCGCCTCCAAGACGCTGGGATTCCAGCTCTTCTCATCGAAGCTGAGGAACTTGGAAACGGCCAGACAATAGCCAGTCAAGGAATGGTTCACGGTGGACAAAAATATGCGCTTCAAGGCCGAAAGACTCCTCAATCTGAAGCTTTAAAAACCATGCCACAAAGATGGGATCACTCTTTAAGAGGAGATCCTTCAGAGGCTATCGACCTTAGCCAGACACACAAGCTGTCTGATCATCAGATTTTATGGACAACAGGCCTTTTAAGTTCCATATCTAGTTTTTTTGCTTCAAAAACTATGAATGCACGAGTTCATCTCACTCAACAAGAACATCCAGCATTTCCATTTCAATCCTTCAAAGGACAACTCTATCATTTGCAAGAAAAAGTTCTGGATATGTCATCTCTGTTGCGCGATCTAGCAAGAGATCAAAGAGGCATTATTAAAGGCAACTGCGAACACATTGAAAGAAAAATAGATGGCTCCGTTGATAGTATAAGTTGCTCGATTGGTCATGAAAAAGTTCAAATAAAATCTTCTTTATTTTTATTTACCGCAGGGCTTGGCAATGAACTGATTTGCGACCAAATCAAACCTAACCATCAAATGACGCAACGCCGCCCTCTGAAGCAAATTATGATCCGAGGCCATCTTCCTTCTATTTTCGGGCATTGCATCACCGCAGACCCTCGCCCTCGCATCACAATCACGACACATCAGCATTCTTCGGGTGATTCCATATGGTATCTTGGGGGTCTTATTGCAGAAAAAGTCAAAGATAAAAATGAAGAAGAAGCAATTCCCATCATTGTCAAAGAGCTCAATAATTTATTTCCATGGCACCCTTGGTCATCACCTCTCCAGGTTGGATTTTTAACAAAAATCCGCGCTGAAGCATCAAATAAAGGTCAGCTCCACGATAGCCCACAAATCACTCATGAAAAAAACTGGGTGGTCATATGGCCTACTAAAATGACCTTTGCTCCAGCCGTGGGCGATCAAATACTCAAGATTTGTCAACAGCACAATCTTTCTGAAACAACAAAAAATCTGCCAATCCTTCCTAAACCGTCAATTGCACTACCACCATGGGAGACCTGCGAATGGAGTCCTTGCATCATTTAAAACGTCCTTTTGGATCTCTTGATTACCAAATTTCCCCTTTAGGGTTAGGCACTGTTAAGTTTGGAAGAAACCTTCATATTAAAAATGCATGTGGCGATGGACAGCCTCTTCCCTCAACAGCGGTATGCACAACTCTACTGGAAAAAGCACTTGAACTTGGAGTGAATTTTATCGACACAGCTCCTGCTTATGGAGCTGCAGAAGAGGCCCTAGGAAAAATCATTTCTCCTTCTATACGAAAAAATATTATCATCACAACAAAAGTTGGTGAATTCTTCGACACAAGAACAGGGACATCTCAACATCACTTCGACCGCAAAACCACCACAGCATCTATAGAGGCAAGTTTTCAAAACCTCAACACAGATTACTTGGACTTTATTTTTGTTCACTGTTCCCACAATGACCTTGAAAATCTAAATAACACAGACGTCTTACCAACTCTTGCTCGATTCAAAGAAAAAGGTCTTATCCGCGGATTTGGAGCATCTGTTTACACCCAACAAGCCGCTCAATATGCTTTAAACCATACAGATGGTCTTATGATTACTTATAATTTAAATGATTCACAACACAGAACAACTTTACAAAAAGCATACGAACTCAAAAAAGCCGTTGTTATTAAAAAAGGTTTTCTTCAAGGGCATCTGGGAGAAAAAGGCCCTGAACCTGCTCTAAAACACATTTTACAACAACCTATCCACAGTATAGTTTGTGGAACACTAAATCCAGATCATCTTGCTCAAAATGCAGATATAACAGCTCGTTTAATACGAGGATACAGATGAAAAAAATATCCATGCTTTGGCTTTTATTTTTCTTTTCTCACAAAATATATGGGCAAGAGCACACGATCCATACAATCTCTTTTCACGGTCTCAACCGAACATCTGAAACATGGCTGAATAACAACCTTCCGATACAACCTCCTTTTTTTAGCAATTCACATAACTTTGAAGAAATTCAAAAACATCTCCAAAATCTGAATATTTTTTGGCATGTTGAGCTTATTCCATCAGACACAACATTACACATTCATCTCAAAGAAAAATGGACAACAATCCCTGTCTTCAGAGGTGAATTTGGTGGAGGAACAGGACTCACTATTCTTGGGGGATATGACACACATGTGTTCGGTCAAGGCTGGACCGTTGGAGGAGAGTTTCGAAAATATGGAACTCGCCCCACAGGTGGTGTTGCCTATCTTAGAGTTCCAAATTTATGGGGCCAGTATTTCAGCATTGATTTTTGGAGCACTTACCGAGAACAAAGGATACATAGCCATAAACAATGGGTTGCTACCATTTGTTCTGAACAACAAAAACTTAGAAATAGAATCCTTCACCACATCACCCCCCAAGTATATGCTGGGCTTGACTGGACCATGATCTTTGAACGTCCACCGGATATGAAAATCATTCAAGAAACAAACATACCGCCATTACCAACTCATGGCGGACGAAATTTTCAACTTTTATTCTCAGCTGTTTACGACAATATCCATATTGACCGCATTCTTTACGAAGGCACTCGCAGCGTTGCTCGATTAGGGGTAAGTATGCAAAATACCACTTTGCACCCAAAAGCCGATATCGAAACTTTCTATTATAAGAAACTTTCTTTACGGCAATCAATTGCAGGTCACATCTTCTTAGGTATGAATACCGGTAGCGCCCTATCTGAATGGTACCTATTAGGAGGACTCGACTCAGTGCGTGGTATCCCTGATGGCGCACTCATTGGTCAACAAGCGTTATATGGAAACTTTGAATGGAGGCACATGATTCATAAATGGTCTCGAATTTGGCTGCAAGGCATTACTTTTTTTGATGTAGGTGCTACTGAATTCAATCACGCAGACTCCATAGGTCTAGGGGTACGTATCGCAGTCCCACAAGTGCATAGACTTATGCTACGCATAGATTATGCTATCAGTCGGCAAGGTTTCTCAGGTTTTTCAATAGGCTTAAATCATTTTTTTCAAGCCTATAGACCGCTGTGATGGACTTATTCCAACCTATCCAAAGGAGGGTTCAAAGCCAACTTCTTGTTTCATTGAGGACAGTTTCACTTCTCCCATATGGGACAAGCCAGTGCTTTCCTCTCCACAAGCTTTGATAACCGTGCAGCTCACGGCCTGACGTTCTATATTGATGGCAGCATTGATATCACGGTCATGGTAGCTCTCGCAGTGTGAACACGTCCAACTGCGTTGAGCGAGTTTGATATCATTTTTTTGCAAACAACTCGGATTTGAACACATCTTGCTCGATGGAAAAAATCGATCCATCTTCACTATACTGTTGCCTCTTTGTTGCGCCTTATAATTCAGCTGCCGTGTAAACTCATAAAAACCCATATCAGCAATCGCTCGAGAAAGCTTTGAATTCTTCAACATTCCACTGACATTGAGATCTTCGATGCCAATTGTCTGAAATCTCGTGGTCAACATGTGCGTCAGTTTATGCAATGAGTCTTTGCGTATATTCGCAATACGGGCGTGGCATCTTTGCAATTTCAACTGCGCACGACGCCGACTGTGAGAG
>JBGCEP010000020.1:0-6047 GCA_045106415.1 Oligoflexales bacterium
TGATTCCTTCATGATCGTACGCTTGAAGTACATCTAAATGGAGGAAAAAATGAGAAATAAGAGATCGTATTCACAGCTTGCGATTGAACAAGCAGCCAGTGGGCTCAGTGTCGCAGATTTTTGCAGAAGGCGAGGTCTTAACACTGGGTCCATGTATAAACATACAACTGCACTTAAAAAGCAACAAAATTTGAAGAACATGAATGAATCTTATTTCATACCTATTCAGATTCCAACAAATCAATCTTCAAAAATTCGCATTGATGGAAATGATGGCCTGTCGCTCGTCATGCCTATAGAAGTTGTCATATCTCATCCACAAGTTGTGACATCGATTTTATCAGGACGTTGCCATGAAAAATTGCGGTGATTTTCAGAACATTTATCTCTATCGACCTTATGTCGACATGAGACGTCAGTCATCAGGTTTAGCGGAGATTGTTGCTGAATTTGAGGTTGGAGACCCTTTGTCGGGTGATCTCTTTCTTTTTCGCAGTCGACGTCGCAATCTTATCAAAGCTATTTATTGGGATAAAAATGGATTTGCTATGTGGACCAAGCGTTTGAGCGCGGATACATTTCCATGGCCAAAATCTTTGGATCTCGATACCGTGACATTGAACGTAGAGCAATTGAGGTGGCTTTTAGATGGTGTCGATTATTGGAAAATAAAACGCTATAAAGATCTAGATTTTAAGAAAATTCTTTAGTACATTCCAGCACATGGATGTGCTTCAACAAATCGACAAAGCCGAATCTTCAGGAAAGCTCAAAGAGCTTTGCATTGATATGTCTGAAGAAATTGAACGTTCTAAAAGAACGCGTTGAATCATTAGTTCGTAGTAAATTTGAGTCAAAAGCAGAGCGACAACTTAGAGATTTGCTCGAACGGACTCAAAAGTCATTATTTGATGATAATCAATTGCCGCCTTCTGCTGACACTCCCGAAAAAACTATTGAAGATGATCAGAACAAAAAATCAAGGAAAACCAGTGGGGGCCGTAAACCACTCCCATCTGATATAGAAAGACATGAAACATTTCTTGATGTTGACCATCAAAATTGCACAGCTTGCGGTTCCGAAAAACCTTTAAGATCGGTCTCAAAGAAAATATCGGGAAAAGTCCACATTACACCAGCCAAGGTCTCAATTGAGGTTACCGTCCGGCCTGTCTATAGCTGTGGTTCATGTGAGAGCATGGCTATCGCTGCACTTCCCCCACATCCTATACCTAAAGTAGGTATCACAATTGAAGGTCTTGCAACAATTGCCACCATGAAATACGCAAACGGTCTGCCGTTAAATCGTGTTTCAAACTTACTGAGCCGTGGCGGTTTAACCGTTGACCGTGAAAAACTTGCATATTGGATGATCAAAATTTCAAAAGTTCTTGAACCACTCGTAGAGCGATATGATGAACTACAAAGAGATGGTCCTCTCATGCAAATTGATGAGACCAGGTTTCAAGTTTTAAAAGAACCAGGTCGAACATCTGAAGCTAAAAGTTGGATGATTGCTGCAGTCTCCCTTCATCGAAAACGAGGTAACATCATCCGTTTCCATTATAGTCCCTCACGAAGTACAGAAGTCATAAAGGGCTTGATAGGTGCATATGATGGTCTTTTGGTCACTGATGGACTCAGTGTTTATCATGCCGTAGAAGAAGCAAGTGAGATTGCTCTACATGGTGGATGCTGGAGTCATTGCCGTCTCAAATTCTTTGATGCTGCAAAGTCATCGACAAAAGTGGTCTACGTCGTGGTCTGGCTCAAGATTTTGTAAATGACATCAATAAGCTGTTCAAAATTGAAAAGAAGATTCAAGATCAAGAGCCCTCTCAAATTTTGAAGGTACGTCTCGAAGAGTCTCTTCCTGTTCTCGACCGTCTGTGGCTACAATTACAAAACCATCAATCCCTTGTGCCACCAGATTCATTGCTTGGAAAAGCAATGACATACATGTCGAATCAATGGAAGTTCCTCAACGCTTTTACTCTAAGCGGGCAGCTACCTATTCACAATAATGTCTGTGAAAACGCCATAAGACCTTTTGTTGGAGGAAGAAAAAATTGGCTTTTTTCTACTTCGATAAAAGGAGCGCAGGCCAGTGCAGTCCTGTACAGTCTTATCGAAACTGCGAAAGCCAACAAAGTCAATCCACAAGAGTGATTAACACATGTTCTGCAAGAAATGTCACTCCGGTCTTTTGGATCTGGTGTCGATGACCTTCTTCCACTCCCTGGCTATAAAGCTACATCAAACTGGTCGGGCCTGATAGGTACCTTTGCTTCTGCGCTTACCTTCAATCAAAAAGAATTGATTAAAAACGAAGTCTCTTATAAATCCAAGAGGGTATCAAACAAATCACTAATAAAATTATACGCCACCATCTCGGCGTATAAATAACATCTAATTTTTTCTGCATACCACGTAAAATATCTGCTCCAACATCTTCATCTTCAGCAAATAAAAACCCTTTTTCTAAGTGTTGAGTCATCGGAGTCCACACAGGTCCTGGTCTCACATCTGTAACAAAAACATGATAAGGATGAAGCTCCATTCTTACACCTTCTAGCCAATGAATCATACTGGCTTTTGCACTACCATATACGTACTGAGATGACCTTCCTCGGAGGCCTGCAACAGATGTCATCACAACGATGTGTCCTTGCTTTTGTTTTTTCAGTGTTTCTTTTACTGGGATTAAAAATTCGACAATACTAATAAAATTAAACCGCATTGTTTTCTTAAACTCTTCACAGCTCACAGAATTCTCTTGTGGAAGATAGCCCTGCCCAACAATCACGACATGGATATCTTTTAAGTACTCTAATGTTTTTTGCCATATAAGTTCTGGTTTATCTTTCTCCCAGCTCACATCGCAACAAATAACTTGGCTTGAATGACCTCTTGCCTGAAGATCGTCAGCAACTTGCCGTAATCTCCCAGCATGACGACCAATAAGAACAAAGTTAGAAGGCTTTTCAATTTGCTTTAATGTTGCCTGAACTAAAGCTGAAGTTCCACCTAGAACAACATAATTTAATCCCATTTCATTCTCCTTACAAAATCTGAACTGCATTTTTCGTCCCAAAGACTTTGCCACTTCTGAAACTGAGGATACATAGATTCTGCTGTTTTGGGTTGAATACGAGCATCCTTTGCTAAATACACTCGACCTCCCGCATCTAAAACCTTCTGATCCAATTGATTTAAAAATCTAAAAAGATTCTGCCCACAATAAGGGAAATCCACAGCGAGTGTCCACCCTTGCCTAGGAAAACTCATAATACCCAGTGATCTTTTATCACCAAAAGCTTTCAACACTCCTAAGCTTGCCCCGGGAGAAAATGTTGAAATCTGCTCTATCATATTCCAAAGAATTTCTTTCGACTCCAAAGGAACAACAAATTGGTATTGATAAAAACCTTTTTTTCCATAAACTCGATTCCAATGATTTATACGATCAAGTGGAAAAAAGAACTGAGGAATTGATAGCCTTTTTTTTCCTGTGCTCTTTTTTTGAAGATAACCATATACATTATTCATAGTTTTCATAGTTAATCTATTCATACACCATGTTGGAAAGACATCAGGTATCGTTCCTCGAGGCTTAGGAAACTCAACACGACCATGACCAGCCAGACTCCCAGCAATCACTACTCCTTCACAACAAGCATGAACATTAACCCATGACACCGTTTGATCATATTTTCTATCCATTTTGCTCTGTATTGCATGAAATTCATCTTGATTTTGAAACCATGATTTTTCACTTTTTACAAAAGACCCACCAGGAATTAATTGAAGCTGAATGGTGGTGATCACTCCAGTCATCCCTAACCCACCAATTGTGGCATAAAAAAGATCACTATTTTCATCAGGACTACAGGTTACAAAATCAAAGCCTTTCGAGTTTGATCTCATAAGCTCAAAACGCATCACATGATGCCCAAAACTACCTTGAACATGATGATTTTTACCATGAATATCATTTGCTATAGCACCCCCAAGAGTTACCATAGCTGTCCCTGGAACCACAGGTGGAAACCAACCATAAGATGTCGCAATAGGTATCAGCTCCGCAAGGC
This sequence comes from Oligoflexales bacterium, assembly GCA_045106415.1. Classification (GTDB taxonomy): domain Bacteria; phylum Bdellovibrionota_B; class Oligoflexia; order Oligoflexales; family Bog-1112; genus JBGCEP01. Next base: position 4,092 of record JBGCEP010000020.1, read on the forward strand.
TCATGCCAGCTTCTGCAACAATAACCCCCTTCTTAAAATCAAAACGCAGTAAACGCTTCAAACGCGTCATATCGATCGTTGTTCCGTGGCTATTGAAACCAACATCTCCATAACTCCGCCCTAGACCGTGAGGTAGATAGCCTTCACAGGCCTCCAAATCCTGCACAAGAGTATCTCGCCACATTGGGGAAAGCATGGCTACTTTTTTTCTCCACAAGCGACCCCAGCTTAAATCGGACACTTTGACTCCATAAAAACAATAGGTATAAAAACCTTCATCTCATCATAACTGAATCTCTTGTAACCTTCGTGCCGGCAAGTTATGACTCAACACAGCTAACTTATAAATTTTATTGATTTTTAAATATTGATATATCATAAACAAAAAGACTTTTAACAAACAATGCCTACCCAGGTCTCTATATATATTTCATCTTCGACCGATACTTCTACAAGAAGCTTTTACAGGAGTAACATCATGACCACGTCACTATTATGCAGGTCACTTATCCTAGTCTCAATTTTTTCTCTCAACAGCTTAAGCTATGCTGAGAGTCACGACCAAGAACACCCTACAGATCCTCACCCTCGTAGTGCACCTACTTTTTTTCAAGACGGTGTAAGAGCTCAAGCTTTCACTGATATCGCTGCGCAGCAAGGCATTAGTAAGATCATTACCCGATTGTCTTTTGGGTGGGTTCTTTGGAATTCAGAAAACATAGAAATATCCGGAGGCCTTGATGCATCTGTCTCTCTAAAAGGAAAAGATCTCACTTCTTTTGGTCCGACAATAGATGTTCTATATTCTGTACTCCCAAAACTCAAAATTGGGTTATGGGGTGCTCAAGCGAATGGATATTTCCCAAGAGATACCGTCTTAGAACAACAAAATAAATACATTGATGTTTCATCACAAACTGTTGGCTTAAGATTTCTCTATCAGCACTATAAAAAATCAGCAGTATATATCGGCTTCGGTCAAAGAATAGCTATTCGCATGCTTGCCCCTACAGACGACGATGCAGCTCTCAAAAATAAAGTTGGGTCAGCAACCTCAACTCTCATGCTGGGATTTAGGTTTTCAACATGATGAGTCGCCTCCAACACCTTCTCTTTTTACTCTCAAGCCTCTTACTGACACAATGTGGCGTTGATACATCAACAGATTTACTCTTAACCGTGAATATGCAAGGAAACTTTGTGTCCCCTGCTGGTGCTTCAGGAGGATTTGAACCAATTTCCCATACATACGAGCTTCAAAAAATTATTCTTACACAAACCGACGGCACAGAAGTCGACCTCTACGATCAAGACGCCAAAGAGTTTACAATTATCAATCGCCCTCTCAAAATTTTTGAATATACGATTGAAGAAGCATGGACTGGATTAACTATGCAAAATTTGACTCTTCAATTTAAATCAACAGTCGCAGCTCAAAGTCTCTACGAAGAAAAACACAGCTTATCCTTGCCTTCACAGTTCCCACTTGAAGATCAACCTTCTTATTCTTCAATAACACAATTAAGCTATGGATCTTTTCCTGTAGAAATAGGAAAATCTCTCAGTTTTGTGGCTTACGCCAACTGGAAATCAACTGTCAGTCGAGATGAATCAGGAACTACTCCTGTCGACACTATGGAAAACCCCGTCCTGAGCATCACTCTTCTAGAGCAAGACTAAGCACCAAGATTAAATTGATGATGGAACTCTAGGGCCTGTTGGTCATCCCTAGATAAATTATTGAAAATAAAAAGAAAACACTGACAATTGGCTTTGCAAAACACAATCAAAAGGGTTTTCTATGCAACGATATATGCTCACGGATGAGCTTTGGTCAAAACTGTACTCCATAATGAGGGAAGTCAGGATTTATCACAAGCCAAAGCTGAGAAGAACTGTCGAAGGAATTTTCTATAAAATGAGGGTCGGATGTCCGTGGAGAGATCTTCCAAAGCA
>JBGCEP010000021.1:0-29154 GCA_045106415.1 Oligoflexales bacterium
TCACTCCGATTTTTATCGCAGCGATTTTTGTATCCAAATGTTTTTTTTATTTATAAAACCGATAAGCCGCAAGTATCGACGAATACTCCGTGGAGAAATACCCCCCAATCTTGAGCCATTTCTTTGGAACTTCTATTAGGTTTTTCTTCTACAAATTTTCTAAATTTTTCCAAGTCTTGAATCTTACTTGGTCCCTGTTCACGTTTCCGTGGTTTCAGAGAACCAGTCTCCGTCAGTTTCTTTTTCCAATTATAGATTGTTTTACGAGCGATATTGAAAGTCTCACGGATAGAGCTATCGGTATAGCCAGATTCTATTGCATCAATCACTTTATTCTTCAAGTCTAATGAGTATAACTTCGGCATGTCAATTCCAAATATTTGATAAATTAGGAACAACACACTAAATTTATAAGATAAAATCACATCTCTCGAGTTCAAGTTTATAAGGGGAATAGATCCAGTCTGGGTGAATAAATAAAACCAGCCAATGCTATATCTAAAGGGAACAATTCTACTCCCTAAGCGCCCAAAAAAATCGGTTTATATTATCCCATAATTCGGTACCCGATACGCTTTTAGTAATTCATATTATATGAATTTTTGTTTTGCTATGCACCTTGAAAAAGAAATATCTTTAGATACTAAAGACTTTCGATTTTTACCACTTCCAACTTTATCTTTTGGTAAAGCAATTTAAAAAAACAAAGAAAAACTCTATAAAACATAAAGAAATTTATCAAAAAAACAATATTCACAACTCTTTTCTTCGTAAATAAAAAATCATTTTCAACCAGAGTGTCTATTGTTGAAGTTAAATAGTTTTTTATTCATTGATGGATGCTGCATATGACTCTACGGCGATTAAAAATCACGTTAGAAGTAAGGGTCAAGCGCCGATTGTGAACCACAGCTCAAGAAAAGAAGGGAAATAAAGCTGCCTCCTCCTGAGAAGAAAATATATAAAGCTCACTCATCTTCAGAGCGTGTAAATAGTTATTTGAAAGATGCTTTTGGAGGAAGACAACTAAGAGTAATAGGAACCAAAAAATTCATGATGTCATTGAGTTTAGGTCGGCTTGTCATAGCCTCACAACAGCTCATGAAAATTTAAGTTTCCGGCCGAATTTTTCAGATTCTTAGGGATCGGTGCGTCTAAATCATTTAAAAATGATGAAATGATTTGCGTTGTGATGAACTTCATTTCCAGAAATATAATCTTCCTCTAACATGCTTGTGGATTTAGAATATTTTTAAATCAGCTCTATTAATAAAAATCAACTCTAGGCGAAAACATAGAGCCCTTTGCTTGAATAGACAGTTTTCCTCGAGTTGCTCTTTGTGCCGCAGCATCTGCAATCCAAGCATATTGCTCATCAAGCTCCAGATCTATATTCAAAGACATATTCGATCTTTCCATTGGTGACTTAAATCCTATCTGCCCTGACATAAGCAGTTTAACATCTGAAGCATCAAAACCTGATCCCTTCATGAAACTTAAGGTCCCTTTTTCAAGCACACCTTGAATGCCAGCTGTTTTAAAAACTTGCTCAGGAAAACCGACCGTTGGTTTAAAAACAAGCTTTCCTTTAGCAATATCCAGCTTCATATCCCCTTGCCAATCCTGTGGATCTCCTGCTCCCATATCCATCTGAATAAAGCCATTAAGTAAACCTTGTACACTCATTTCACTCAACAATGACCCAAACTGCGATTGACTCGACACCTGCCCTAAAGCATAGGCAGTCGGAGCCTGTAAGCTAAATTTATCAGCGCTTAACTCAAGATAGGCAAGCTCAAAATTCCCCTGAATCAAGTCAAGTAGCTTAATGCGGACGTCACCTTCTAAAATCCCACCTCGGTCATCAATAATTTCAGCTTGCAGAACAATACGTCCTAAAAAAAGTCGCCATGACTGTACATAGAAATTAATTTTTTTGAATCCAACAGCACCAGCTTTAGATCCTAAAACAACTCCATATGCAGAAACCCCTAAAGGAAAATGAATACTCATATCTTCAACTTTAAGCTCAAGCCCTGCCTGCTCTCGTAAAGCCCCCACAGCAGCTTGCTTTAAAACAGGAGTGGGAAATGTCACATAAAAGAAGAAAACAAAACTAAATAAGAATAAGAAAACCAAACCAAAAAATTTCAAACGCTGTCTCATGAAGCCCCTCTTACTTGATAACCACGAACTTCTACTTCACCATCAAAATACAGACGAGTCCCAAAGCGGCCTCGAACTTCTAATGTTTGCACTCTCAAAAGATGTGAAGATTTTTCAATTTCAATTAAAAATCGTAATAAACGAGGAATCGATATTTTAGGCATCCTCATATCTGCATGCAATTCTGATACAAAGTCAGATAATGGGTTTAATTTAGGGAAATCGACAGTTTCTTCCGTTAAACCTTCCACTGTGACACTTTGGCTTCTTGAAAGCTTTTCAAAAAATGGTTTGATTCTCAATGAGCTAGTTTTTCTTTTAATAAGTTTTCTAAGCTCTGAAAATCTTTTATCCTCTGCGGCATCGTTTGCTTTAAGCTCTTTAAGATCAGCATGAGCCTGCAAAGCAATATTAAGGTCCCGTTCAAGGTGATGTATTTGACTAAAATAAAGCCAAAAAGCTGAAAGCACAACAACCCCGAGCCCGCCGCCGATGACAGCCATCACCCCTAATCGAGCATTGTCTGGAAGTTTGTAAAAACTATCCATCGCAAAATCAAGGCGCTCGTTATTCGCTCCTAAAACTTTTTTTCCGATAGATTCTAAAAACCTATCTATCTCAACACGCACACGTCGGACTATATCTTCTAACACACTCATCGTTAGACACCCTCCACAGCATCATGATCTTGGCCTTTGTAAACACCTTGCACAACAAATTCAATAATATTACCACTTGATCCTATTTTTGCTCCCGATGACTTCTCTTCAACCTCTTCTAAAAGTTTAATACTTTGTAGCGCAGTAATTATTTCTGCCTGGGTGGCATAACTATCTGTTTCAGCTTTTAAACGAATAAAACCACTTCCATCCGGTCTGGTCTCATATCGAAATAAAGTCACGTCAACCAAGAGCTCTTTTGGTATTTTCTCACTGATTTTTTGCAATACCCTAAAAGCACCTGAATCCGAATTATCTTGTAAAAAACCTTCTACAGCTGCTTTTTTAGATTGTATTCTTTCTCTAAAACGATTTTCACCATCTTTTTTCAATCTATCAAAGGAAAAATTATGAGGTCGATGTTTTTTCTTCATATCAGGAAATGTTGAAACAAGTTCATTACGATATTGATTCTGCACAACTTCAATTTTACTGCTATAGATTGCGTATTGTACGGTATAGCTTAAACATAATAATATAATCGCTATGGAAAACACCTTTGCGATTGTGGTCGCTCGCTGTAAAACGGATTCATAATCTTGTACATATGCATAACTTCCGCGTCGCAAATTAATTTGTGAATGCTGCTTCACATTACCTATAGCCCGCAGACCAATCGAAATCCCTTGGGACATTTCAGGAAAATCATCATTCATATGATCTTGATAAAGGAGGCTTGTATCACTGTATTTGCATCGAGAGGAGTTCGTTTCCAGATGCTCACCAACAAACTCCGGAAACATTCCAAGGCGACTTGTTCCACCTGAAAGATAAATATGCTCAATAGGGACTTCATTCCAACTTTTAAATGCATGAAAAGTTCGTCCAATTTCTTTAATAATACCATTACAGGCAATTGTCGTTCTTTCTGCTATATGTCTTTCTTCTTGACTAAGACTTGAACCTCGATCTTCTGAGAAAAGAACACGACTTACATCGTGCTTAATTCGTTGAGCTTGATTAAATGACGTTTCCATGTCTCTACTTAAAAATTCACTGATGTAGCGACCACCTAAATTAATCGACCTAAACATTCTCAGGACACCACCTTCAATAATGCAGACAGATGTTTTTTCATGTCCCACATCAACCAAGCTGATACATCGACCTTGTTCAGAATCTAAGTATGGAGCAAGGTTATAAAAAGCAAGAGAATCAACATCAACAATTTTTGGGTCAATATTAATTCTTTGAAGATGATCTAAAAAAGATCCTAAAAAACTTTTCCGAGTCATCACAACCAAAACCATTGTTTGATTGCCTTTAGTCCCTAAAATTTGATGATCGACGATCATATCATCAAGGTGAAAAGGAACTTGGTCTTCGACCATCGCAATTAAAGATTGTTGAATTTTATGCGGATCAGAGAAATAGAAGGGCAAAATTCTTGTTGAAACATACTGACCAGGCATAGCTGCCATAATACGATCAGCTTGAATTTGATTCTCAGAGAAAAGTTGTTCAAGGCAAGTCGGGATAATGATGTCTTGTGAAACTTCATCAATATTAGGAATCACATTCGAATAGTAGTTCGATATCTCATGAGACTTAAAGCTGTTTACAATTTCAACAGCTTTGACTGAATAGCTCCCGATATCTAGACCTATCACTTTTTGCATTCTATACCCTCTCTAAGTCTTTCAGACAGTCTTATCTTTTTCACAATAACTTCCAGTAAGCAATTTCATAAGCTCTATTAATTTTTGGAGCTTTTCGAAATCCTTCTCCTGAACTTCTCATACGAACAACAGCCTCAAGTGTCCTTTCCTGCTCTCCGGTGGACCCTTTTGCTGTAATTCGAAAAGTATTACTATATTTTCGGAACCATGTTTTATAATCGCTTGCTTTACCTTTATCTTCATCTTGAACAGAGCTCATGCAAGTGAGTGACTCAACCGCTTCTTCAACACTTCCTGCTACAATAGGATGCCCCTGTTTCTTTAAATTGTGATAGTGCAAAACTGCCTTCTCACGACACTGCTGGTCTTTTTCTGCAAGACCTAAGCAGTATAAAAACGGCTGACTCACATTCTGCAAATTAATTTTTGAAGCCGTTCCTTTTTCCTTTGTATGATAAGGATATACGGTTAAATATGGCGCAAAAATCGCATGCAGGTCTTCATCCCATCCATCAACTAATTTCAGCTGATCTAAAGACCAAAAAGGCTCTTTCGGCTGAGTTTTATAAGCCGGCTCCATCGATTCATACGGTTCATCTCGATAGGCAAAACCTGCTTTCTCAGGTGTCGCTGATGGAGCAATAAAATCTCTTAATCGATAAGCTATTGTTTCTGGGTCTAGACCCTTATTTTCTAAAAAATATTTTTCTGCAGGACAGGAAAATAACGCAGTTAATTGCATCAACGTTTCTTCACAACGACCTAACACACAATTATTTAAATTAATTTTAGCACTCTCATCTTCAATCTTGACGGTAAACTCATCTTCAAACAAAGCCATGGTTTCAGCAAGGTCTTCACCAAACACTCCACCCAGCCCAAAAGGATCTGCATCTTCATCTTGCCCTGAGTTTCCTGCTCGCAAGAGCTCAACAGTTCTCCTTCCAAACGCAGGGACTGTATTCAGACGCTGAGCGAAATCACTTGTATCATTCACCAAAGATCCGCCTGTTGGATCTGTTTGTAACGAAAATAAATTACGCGCCCAATCAACACTTAACGTCAAAAGAGCCAAGCGAAACCCTGACTCCGCGAGAGCTTCTGCTTGAACTCTATCTTTCTCTTGGCTTGCAAGCTGTAAATTCACGGCTGAATTGATAATCACATCTCCAACGACTCCCATCATAAGTGCAACAGCTGCAAGAGCAATAAGAAGAGAAACCCCTTTTTCTTCTTCTTTTCTAAACTCTGGCGCTGCACTATTTCCCACAGGAAAACCCCAGCGGCTTTTCATACTTCCATCTCCTTAAAGCCTAAGAGTTGTGATCGGGTCTTTTAAAGTTTCAGAATCCAGCGAGTATGCTAAACGTATAACTGTCGCAAAACGCCGCGCCCTTAACCTCTCCGTTGGAATTCCTTCTTCGTAATCTAAAGCCTCCAGAATAACCCGAGCCATTGGTGGCAACTTATCTCTTGTGTCACGCCCTTGTGAATCCCATCTATCTTTAGACCAACTTTCACCATTAAAAGTTTCAACACGAAAAGTTTTTATATCACGAGCTATAAGCTCCATAGAAGGAAGCTCTTCAAAGCTTTCAGGAAGCCTACCGCTTGTACCTCTATAAAGATGTTTACGCCCTTCTTTTTCTTCAACACGATAAACAACAAAAGAGATATCAGAAACTTTTTCATTCTTGCGAATGCTTTTATGATCTCGATACGTTAGTCTTAATTCATCTGCATGAGTACCTTTTTGGAGTCGGAAAACAGTTTTTTTTCTAGCTCCTTCCACATGCCTTAAGTCATCACTAGGAATAATATAAGCATGCTGTAAATCATTCGTTACACGCCTCATGGCAACTCGAAAACTGTGTGATGAACGGTATTCTAACGATAGACTTTCACGAACATCGAAACTGGAACTCATCATCTGTGCGACAGCTACAACCATAGTGACTAAAATTCCAATACTCACTAGAACTTCAACAAGAGTGAACCCATCTTGACTTGTTTGTTGTTTAGCTGTCACTATCACCATCTCCTTTTTGAGAAGATCTTGACTGAGGTGGGGGAGGGGTTTCTGAAGATGTGGCTGATTTCTTCTTCTTGTTCCCATTCTTTGGTGGATAAGAAGGAAGCGTATGGATAACATCATCGAGTGCTTTTTGATTTGTTAAAAGCGTCGTTAAAACAACACTATCTCGCGTTGCACCTCCGTCAGCCCAAAAAACTTCAACACTAGCTATCTTTAAAATTGAATCTCCAAAAATCTTTTTTGCTTGCTCTTGCACCGCTTGCATTTGTGCACTCGCATCATCTCCAGCAAACAGTTCTAACAGAGGAAGCTTCCAATCCTGAATCGTTGCCACAAAGGTATAATCACAACCAAAGTCCGGGTTCGGCGAACAAAGAACTTCGTCAAATTTTTGCTCTTGAGGTGTTGTTGTTTTTATTTCAGAAAAAGGCAGGTGCGACCATGCATATTCAATTTCACTCATCTTCGCCTTTGCAAGATATATAGCCTCAGCACTGCGTCGACCGTATGCAGCAAAGTCAATTGCTCTTCCGTGAACACCAGCAACCTCCAAAATCACGGTCACCATGACCCCAATAGCGATCACAGTCTCAAGGAGTGTAAAACTTGACTCTGAATGGGTGTTTTTAGATCTCATCTCGCACACTCTCTTCTTCATACCCATCTCGAATATCAATCTCTCCTGTCCAAGGAGACGTGACTAAAGTATACGGAGGACGATCAGGATCATAACCATCTCCAATTCTCTCTCGCAAATGCATGACTGCTTTTTCTAAATAACCAGAAGGCAACATATAGATATACACAACTGCATCTGTTTCTAAGTCTTCTACAATCTGAGGTTCTGATAAATGGGAAACAGACACATCTGCAATCATAAGCTCAGGACCTAAGGAACGAAATCTCCATTCCATTGACTTGACTTTTCTCCACGACGCTCCAAGCAAGAGGGACTCTGCTTTCACAACAGGACTTGCGATAGCAACACTTTCGCCGCTTTCTTCATCTACAACATCTTCTGCTGCTAAATCTAAATATTCTTGAAAAGCTTCTTTTTTATATTCAGCTTCTGCTTGGGCGTCTTCTGGAGGTAAATCATGATCTTGAAGTTCATCACCTAAAAGGATATGAGTCTGCTCAGTGCTTTCAAGCCAGTAATCTCCACTGTATAAATGAAAAACCAAACGATGAGGTTTTCCACTCAGCACAGACATATCATAAGCTGAGCGAAAGTCACTTCCAAGACGAGAAAGGCGTACAGCAATTTCAGTCGCTTGGTTCAAACCTAAGTTTGGGACCAAGAGACTGTAAGCAGCACTCATAATTGCAAGAACCAGAACAATCTCAAGAAGCGTAAAGCCTCGAGATCCTTTAAGACTCAGAGTCCCCGGTATCTTCTGGTTCTGGGTATACAATGTCTTTATCTGTTCCAAGTGCCTGGTCCTTGCCAGCTGAGCGAATTTCAAACTTAAATCCATCTGATTCATATTCGAATGCGCTGTCCCACGGATCTGCTAATTTATTCTTCTCAATATAGGGACCTCTCCAGCCTTTAGTCCCACTTACATTATCCACTAAATCTTCAAGAGACGCTGGGTATTTTCTATTGTGTATCTTATAAATTTGTAGCGCTTGAGCAATATTACCCATTGCAAGACGAGCCTCATCCTCCATCGCACTATCCGCAGTATCGGTAATACTACGAATAAGAATCGTCATAAGCGTCCCTAACAACGCAACAACCATTACAATTTCCAAAAGGGTCATCCCTCGTTCACCACGACGTCCTGCTCTTAAAAACTTCATATTTCTTCCTCCAGATTTAACGCATACTGCCCATAATCGACAACATAGGGACCAATAAAGCAATGACCACAATGGCAATAATGCCTGCCATTAGGATAATCATCAACGGCTCAATCAAAGAGATCATAGCACTAATCTTGCGCTCGACCTCAGCATCATATGCATTCGCCACATGAGCGAGCATACTTTCCAAGTCACCAGTTCTCTCTCCAGTATGTACCATGTGAGTCACAAGAGAGGGAAACACATCACTTTTTTCTAAAGCGCCACCAAAACTCTCACCTTCTTGGACTGCAATTTTTGCATCCTCGACGACCTGAGCAATCACAGTATTACTAATAATATTTTTAGTAATTTCTAACGCAGCAATAATCGGAACTCCAGAACCTAAAAGAGTTGAAAGCGTTTTCGTAAACTTCGAAACATTCAACCTAATCACAATAGGCCCAATTACGTAAAATCTTAAAATCCATGTATCAAATTTTTTACGCCCTTCTTTACTCTGGTACCAAACTTTAAAACCAAAAGTACCCACTATAGCTAAAATAATAAGCACATACCAACGCGTCTGTAAAAAATCAGAAACTCCAATTACACCACGAGTATACCAAGGTAAAGCAACTTTTAAGCTTTGGAAAACTTTCTCTAGCTTAGGAACTACACTAATAAATAAGTAGCTCATCACAGCTAAAGAAGCACCAATCATCATAACTGGATAAGCCATAGCTGACATCACTTTGCCACGCACACCAACTTGGTATTCTTGGTAATCAGCCAATCTCTCTAAGACGAGTCCCAATGCCCCTGATGATTCTCCTGCACGCACCATATTGCAGTACAAACGATCAAATACATTTCTATGTTGCCCCAGAGCATCAGCTAAAGACTTGCCTTCAGACACAAGGGTTCGAACATTTGCCAACGTATTTCTTAAGTAGCGATGTTCTACATGACTTGTCATCGCTTTTAAACAGTCCTCTAGAGGAACATGCGCTTGTTGCAAAGTTGCAAGTTGTCGCGTCATGACAGATAGCTCTTGCAAACTCACATTATTGCTACCACTATTAAGTTGGAAAGCTCCTTCTGATTTATTTTTTTCAAGGGCAACCTCTTCTTTCAACTCAAAGGCGTTGATTCTTTCTCGAGTTTTCAGTTGTTGACGAGCAGACCTAATTGAATCAGCTTCAATTTTACCTTTGCGGGCACTTCCAGTTTTTTCGTCATAACCCTTATATACATAAATCGGCACGAGCAAATATCCTATTCATCAGACTGTGTCTTTTGGATCGCTTCATCCAAAGAGGTCACCCCTTGGAGCACTTTACTAAATGCAGACTCACGTAGTGAGCGCATTCCATTTTTTGCTGCTTCACGACGAATAGATGTCGCATCTTGTGTTTTCAGGACTAATTCTTTCATATTATCATCTATCACCATGAGCTCGTATATTCCTGTTCGGCCTTTGTAACCTTGACCAAAACAGCGCTCACACCCAGCTCCTTGGCGAAATATTTTCATACCTGCTATATCTTCTCGAGTCCGCTCCATCAAAGCCAACTCTCTATCTGTTGGCTGATGCGCTTGGCGACAAGAAGTACATAAAACACGAATAAGTCGCGTAGCCATCACACCTAAAACAGCAGACGACAACTGAAACGCTGGAATATTAAAATCACCTAACCGGATAATCGTTGATGCTGCATCATTTGTATGCAAAGTAGAAAAAACAAGGTGACCGGTTAACGATGACTGCACAGCAATCCCTGCCGTTTCTTCATCTCGAATTTCACCAATCATAATAACATCAGGGTCCTGACGAAGAATTGCTCTTAAGCCTTCACCAAAAGATAAACCCACCTTATGATTTACACTAATCTGCCCAACACCCGGAAGCCTATACTCTACAGGATCTTCAACCGTCATAATATTCACATCAGTCGTATTGATATGACTCACCGAAGCATAGAGTAATGTTGTTTTACCTGATCCTGTCGGCCCTGTGACAAGAACAATTCCATGTTTCTTCTTAAGAAGTTCTGTCCATTTATCATGAATCTCATCCCCCATTCCCATATCGATAAGTCTTTTCACACCTTCTGACTTATCAAGAAGACGCATCACTACTCGCTCACCGTGAGCCGTAGGAAGAACTGAAAGTCTGACATCAATTTCTTTCCCTGCCACACGAATACCAATACGGCCATCTTGCGGAATACGTTTTTCTGCAATATTCAATTTCCCTAAAATTTTAATTCGAGACACTAAAGAACCTAAATGCCTTTTAGGTACTTGCATCGTATCATTCAGCGCACCATCAATTCGAAATCGAACCATAATTTCATTTTCATAAGGTTCAATATGAATATCTGAAGCTTTTTCTTTCACAGCCTGTGACAACAAACCATTTACCAAACGAATAATCGGTTTTTCATCATCAGTCGATTCTAAAAGGTCTTTTGTTTCTTCTAAATTATCATCCTCACCAATCTCAGGTACGTTAAGCTCATCAATCACTTTACGTGATGCATCACTAGAACGTTCATAAACCCTGTTGATACTGTTTTGTATTACAGATGGAGGAGACACAATCATATTTACATTTGTAGATAAAATTAAGCGTAAATCATCAAGTGGATAAATATTTAGCGGATCAGCTACAGCAACCGTCAAATTAAAATCATCACGGGCCACAGGTAAAATTAAATTGTCTCGACTAAACTGAATAGGAATACTATCAACCAAACCCGGGTCAATATCATTTACAGGAAGTTTATCGTAATAAGGTAAATCTAGCTGATAAGCTAAAGCTTTCAACATATCTTCTTCAGTCAGATATTCTTTCTCAATAAGAATTTCACCTAATTTTTTAGGCTCAAGACTTTCACCCTTATCGTGAAGTTGGGCATCTAACGCATCTTGCAGCTGCTCTTCTGTAATCGATGATGTATCGATTAAGATTTCACCAAGACTACGTCGCTGCAATTTCCGATACGCGACAACTGGAACTTCTTTGCTTCCTGATGACGTCAAACCACTCATGATGCCTCCTCAGCTTCTGAAGATCCAGATGGAGGTGGTGGTTCTTCACTATTTTCCACTGGTGTTGACTGATCAAAGCCATCATCTATCGATTCGCTTTGACCCCCATTTTCTCTAAAATCATAAGACCCTTTCCCCGAAGCGCTTCCTTCTGAGGTATCACCTAAACCAAGAGAGCGAAGCTCTTCTTCACGTCGTTGAGACTCAATTTTTGCTTCTTTTTCGTCAAGCGCAGTAGGACGAAACTGTCCATCTTCAAACTGTGGGAGCTGCGCATAAAAACTAGAGCTCACATCATCTGCTCCATACACTGCTTTCATGAATTCATCTCTTCGTTTTAACTTCGCTTCATAAATCGCAGCCAAATCTGCTGGTCCATGCACTGCGTAAGAAGTAATAAAAATAAGAAGATTACTTTTTTCATGTGTTTTCCCAGTATTTCTGAACAGCCAACCTAAAACAGGGAGATCACCTAGCAAAGGTATTTTTTTCGCTTCCTCAACTTCTCTGTCTGTCATTAAGCCTGAAATCACAACAGTTTGACCACTTTTCACTGTAACTGTTTGCTTAGTTTTTCTCTTAGTCATACGAGGAATACCATTCGTCAAACCAGCAAGTTCATTTTGATCCAACTCAATTTTCATCGTAACGTAATTGGAGTGTGAGATACTTGGCCTAATGTTCAACACAAGGTCAACATCTTCTTTTTGAAGTTTTTTTGAAGAAACCCCAGTTGCTACACTGGTGTCAGATGTTTCAAAAAATATTTTCTGGCCTGAAGTTAAAGACGCATCTTCATTATTTAAAGTTAAAACATGTGGCGAAGAAAGCACTCTAGTATTTTGATCACGCTTTAACATTGAAATAAGAGCTCCCGGAGTAAATTTTCCGAGCCCTGGAATTTCCAAACTTTTTCCTGATAACATACCAATCGTTAAATCTTCTGCGAACGTATCCGTAACGGCCTGCAAATTAGTTCCACTGGCTGTATTTGAAGTTGCTTGAACTGCTTCAGATAACACCAGAGGCCCCATTTTTTTACCTTCCCAAGCCATGATTTGCTTACCGCTTCCAGGAACCCCCATAATCACAGAACTTCCAAAATTGAAACTTCCATCCATTTTCACATCTAAAATATCTGCTTCGACATAAACCTGGCTTCGTCTTCGATCAAGCTTTCGAATAATTGAGTTTAAAGATTCATACGCAGAACGACTCCCAGTAATTAACAAAGAGTTTGACGAAGGATCAGCAGTAATTTTTACTCCATCGCCTAAATCAGCAACAGCAACCTGGCCATTATCAGAAGTCTTTCTGCGACTTTTCAAAGAGCTTCTTGTGGGAGGTGTTCGACCACTTGATTTTTTACCACCCGTAAGGCTTGACAATGTAGAGGCCAGCTTTGAAGCATCAGCATAATCCAAAGGTCTTACATGAATCGTATCTTGTGCAGCTGGGTCATCTAAAGGAATATCAAACTTTTGAATCAGATCTCTAACATCATCAATCGTACGAGGAGGACCAAAAACAATCACAGCTCCAGTTCTATCATCGGCTAAAATTTTATAGTCGCCATAATTACTGACCGTTCCTTTACTTCCTTTTCGAGCTCCCTGCAAAATTTGTTTTACTTTTTCCGCTACACTCTTAGGGTCTGAGTGTCGAATAGGAACAATTTCTAATTTTGGTTGTTGAGTTTCAACGTCCAACAGTTGCAGAATATCGAGAATTCGACGAATTTTAAAACCACTTTCAGTGACAATAAGAGTATTTGTAGGCTCATAGGCAATCATAGATTGTGAGGAGACAATCCTTGATAAAGTTGTTTGCACTTGTTTCGCATCAACATATGTCAACGGAATCACCTGGGTCACAACCTCATCTGTTCTAGGAGCCCATTGTGTTCCTTGATACGTTTTTAAATTTGATTTATAAGCCTCGCGAACTTTTAAAATCTTGATAGCTTTACCAGTTTCTACTGTTGTTAAACCCAACATATTCAGAGCAGATAAAAACGCTTGATAAGCTTCTTCTTTAGTGACTTTTTGCGGTGATATAATCTGCACTTTGCCTGAAACGTTACGATCTACAATCACATTTTTTCCAGTCCACAAAGACACTGCTTCAATAATATCGCGAATGTCTGTCAACTCTGGGAAGTCCATATTGACAAGCTCTCGTCCAGGTGCAATACGTGCCGCTCCTCGGTTTTTCACTGCACTGTCGTTATCCTGAGCAGCTCGTGCCTCCACTTTTGGCAGATTTTTTTCCTCAGCAGCAGTAATACCTGGCTGTGACGCCAGTGACTGCACTGCATACACTTCTGCATGCATTGAAAACGCCAAAATTATAAAAATCTTCAACTGTCGTTGCACCTTCATCACATCCCCTTCCGTGGGTCCGCATCTCGCAATCGTTCCGAGGATAACATAGAGGCACTTCTCTTATGCCTCCGGCCCTCAGCATACGAATCGGACAAATGGCTTGCATCATAAACTACATGAGGTGTCACAAACACCATAATTTGACTCCCCTGCTTCCTTGATTTTGAACTTCTAAACAGCGCCCCAAGCATTGGAATGTCTCCAAACAAGGGGATTTTTGACACTTCCTCTAACTCTCTAACTCCATCTAAACCCGCCACAACAAGGGTTTGTCTATCCTTCATTGCGAACACTTGTTTTGTTTTCATTTGACGAATAGTAGCTCTCGCTCCATCTTGAGGAGCCACGAAAGACGTTTGAACTAAGTTCATTTCTAAGGTCATTTTTTTTCCTTGAGACACATGTGGGGTGAGCTCAAGCTCTAAACCGACTTCTTCTTTTTCATATTTCGCACCAGCAGCTACAGACCCAACTGGCTGCTCTGTTTTTAAAAACACAGTTTCACCAGCTGCCATTTTTGACTCTTGTCCCTCAACAGCAAGAAGTTGAATACTTGATAAAGATCTATTGCGAGTATCTTGCTTCAGCAAGTCAATAAACTGCGACGATTGCACTCTACCCAACCCAGGAACCCTAACCCCTTTTGCCCCTAAAACACCAAAGACTAATTGACTTCCCAAAACAGCCAAAGCACTCGCTGTTGTTCCTTGTGCTGTTTGATCATCACTTGAGGCCCCAGCAAC
This sequence comes from Oligoflexales bacterium, assembly GCA_045106415.1. GTDB lineage: Bacteria > Bdellovibrionota_B > Oligoflexia > Oligoflexales > Bog-1112 > JBGCEP01. The sequence continues at coordinate 14,512 of JBGCEP010000021.1, forward strand.
AGCTAATGGCGCAGCAGCATTCCAACCTGTAATAGCATGAAGAGATGATGAAGATAGGCTATCTAGAATTTTTGTTTCATACTGAAAACCATGAAAGTCACTTACATCGACAATTTCAATATCGAGATAAACCTGTGTTCTAGCTTTATCGAGCTTACGCAACAGCCTTGCTAAACTTTTTTGCTCAGAAAAAGTTCCTGTCATCAACAAAGAGTTTCCAGGCTCCCAAGGCGTTAAAGTCATCGTTCTACGATTTTCACCTGGTTGCGGGTGATCATGTTGAGGTCGATCTTTATATAAGGTCGAAATATCGCGGGCAACAACTTTAACATCTGTGTGAAACAAAGGGAAAACCCTAAATGCAGAACCATTTCCATCTTTTCGAGGGGCACCATCTAATTTTCGCACCCACTTCGTTAGTAATTTTAAAACACGAGGCCGACCCGATAGCACCACAGCGCCAATCTCATTAAAAGCTAAGCACTGCCAGTCTTTAATATTTTTTTTAAGCACCATTTGCTCTATTTTTTGAGCGACTTGAGACGGTTCTGAAAATTTCAAATAAACAATTTGCACATTTCTACTCATTGCAGGAGCATCTAAACGCTTAATCAAATCCTCTACCTGACGGACCTTGACACCCGCTCCCATCACCAACAATGCATTTTGTTTTTCAAAAGCAAGCAAGTCTCCTGCAACCATTAACGGCTTCAGCGTTTTCTGCAAAAGTTGAGCATCACCTCTATGCAAAGGCACCAGCTTTGTTACTAATGTTTCGCTATTAGGTGTCCAGCCTTGAGGGTTTAACATCAAAGAATGTTGCTCACGCACTTTTGCCGTAGGAACAACCTTCAGCAAGCGACTAGTTTCTAGCACCGTAAAACCAGTCACTCTCAACGTTGCAAGAACCATTTCCCAGACTTCTTGTTCCGACATGCGACTATGGGTGTATAAGCGAACCTTACCCTTTAACTTACTATCAATCAGAATATTTTTTTTCTTCCAGCGCGCACTCATTTCCACTAAATCTTTTAATTCGACATCACCATGGATGTTTAAAGAAATATCACCATCGCTCGATTGTTTAGAAAAACTAGATGCGGAAAAAAACAAACAAAACCAGAGAGCAAAACTCTTCCCAGATAACCATCTGAAGTTTTCAACTCTCATCACCGTTAATCTCACTTTATTTGAACGTTAATGGTCATAGCTTGATCTCCACGCAGCGCATAAATAGAGATATCTCTTTCATCAAGAAAGGCTTGAAATAAAGCAAAACCACTTTCTTGACTTAACGGAGTACTATTTACTTTCGTAATTAAATCTCCATTTTTCAAACCAACTTTATCAAAAAGAGTTCCAGACTTGATAGAATAAATCTTAAATCCTTGAACTCTATTATCTGAATTATTTGGAACTAAACGTGCAGATTGGATAATCTTTCCAAAGCCATCACCAAGCTGCTCCTCGACCCAACTCCCCTCTAAAACAACAGTCCCGCCTTGTGATCCTTCTTCGTTTTGATCTTCATCTTCATCTTCTTCACCATCCCCCTGCCGGCTCGAACCTTTTCGATTACTCTCAACAAAGTTCTCACTATCTTTCACAGTCAAACACTCTTTGCGTCCGTCATGATTTAACACAACTTGCCTCGGTAAAATTTCTACAACTGTCGCTGTGTCATAACCAATCAAAGTTTCTCCCACACGATAAAGATCCATTTCCGCAAAATCTTTCTCTTGAACCATCGCTAGAGAGCTCCCCTCTGGTGAGGAATAAATTGTACCGTGCAGCTGTAAAGGTAAAGCACTTGGAACACAAGGGGCTTGGGCATTAAATTCTTGTGGGGCTATATTGTTTTCGGATAAATCATTGAGAGCAGTTTCATCAGGAAGCTCGCCTTCTGAATTAAAAAGATTTCTTTCAAGTACCGCTACTCTCACATTGCGGTAGTTCGGCAACCTCGGAAACACTAACTTTATTGACGCTTCCGAGCCTGAATCAGAAAGCTTCTTTTGTTTTCTCTTAGACTCAGGCGAAAGATCCACCATAATTAAAACCAAAGATGCAGACGCTATTGCTGCCAACACATAAGCACAAAACATCGTCATCGCGGCAAATGATGCATAATGAAAAAACTTTTCCACGCGCTCTGAACTTTGTAGTCCTGCAACTTCCATTACTTCACCTGCAGATTAATATTAAGACTTTCACCGCTTCTATGAACTCTCACTTCAATTTGGCTTTCACCCCGTAAGGATTGAAGAAGACGAATAGCCTGAGCTGCATCACTCAAAGGGATACCATTAATTTCTTTAACAATATCTCCATTCCGCAAACCTGCTTTTTCGTAAATAGAATCTTGGCGAATTCTATTCACTTGAAACCCAGCAAGCTCTCCATTTTCATAATGCGGCTCAGCTTTAGCATCTTGTAAAACTTGAGAAAAATCTTCCCCCAAAAGTTTTCTTCGAAACCCATCAGTCACTACGATATTTGTCCCCTCTCTCTCAAAGCCCTCTTCTCGATAAGCTTCAGGAGGAGGAGAAACAGCAATACGGCGGATTTTTTTATCTTCAGAACTAGCAGGGCCTTTACGGCCTCGCCTTCTATCTTTTTTCTCTTTTTTAACTTCAATTAAAGGCAAGTGCTCACGCTGGTCTTTATTCATAAGAATCACTCGATTCTCATAAATTTCAATCACCTTAACGCCAGCTGAAACTGCATCACCCACCAAAAAACTGCTAATGGAACGACGCGCTGTATTCTCTATCATGGCAATACCAGAAAAAGCATCACCACCATAAATAACCCCCATCAACTTCAGAGGCAAAGACGTCAAGACACTGCTGTCTCCATTCTCATCTACTTTTTCTTCAGCTGCAGGCTGTGAACCAACTTCTTCATCTTCTGCCGTCTTACCTTCATGGTTGAAAATATTTCTTTCCAATACTTTCAGAACATCTTGTTCTGAAAAAATACCGCCACCCTTCACCGCAAAAACAGGTACAGCTAAAGGTTGAGATTCAATTTTAACTTTACGCGTTGCAACACCGCCCACATACCACCATGTCAGAAAAGACGACGTGGCTAAACTCGCAAAAAAACCACCACCAACCATCTGGGCAAACCTCAGCCAAGGAAGCTGTAAGATTTTCAGTAAGATGCCTTCAAGTGGCTCCATAAGTTTGCTTTACCTTCCTTGTTCTTTTCATCACACAAAATACGATGTAACCATTCAGCGCAGATATCAATCGAAGCATAATCGGTTGGCAAAATCACTTCTGCCGCTCGCTCAAACCATTCTCGCCGCTGAACTTTTAAACCACGCAGCAAAGTTTCTAAGCTCTCTTTTCGAATATTTCCGCTTTCATCCAACGCATCGGCTAAAAGTGGGCGTTTCTTCACTTCCCCCACTGAAGAAAGCCGTCTTACCAGCTCTGGGAGTTCACAATCAAGATAAACAACTGTTCCCATTTGTTGTAACAATTCTACGATTTCCATCTGATGGACAGCGCCGCCACCAACCGAGATCACCATATTGCGGGTCGACTTTAACCTTTTAAGCCCAGAGAGCTCCAAATCCCTCCAAGCTTCAAGACCACGCTTTTCAATAAGCTCTTTAGGGCTTTGCTTCTCTTTCCGAGAAATCCATGTATCTAAATCAACATAACCATGACCTAAAAAAGAACTTAAAAGCCGGCCCACCGCACTTTTACCAGCCCCTGGCATTCCAATAATAATAACATTTTCGCGATAAGACATGTTTGCTCCAGCCACAGACGTGACTTTAGTTTGCCACAAAAGCAGAATTTGAAAAACTTCAATTTTCCGACTATCTCTGAATTGTTGGGCAGTTGTGATCCTGAGGCTCGGCGAAAGAAGCTTGCGACGCTTTTGATATAAAAAAACCAAGGACAGCACAATGTGCCTCCTTGGTTAATAACGTCATTCAAGAATCCCTCAAACGTTAAAACGAAACTCCATAACGTCGCCGTCTTGAACTGTGTAGTCTTTTCCCTCAATACGCAAAAGACCCTGCTCTTTTAATGCGGCTTTTGACTTTGCTTTATCAAGAGCATCAATTGTGTACACTTCTGCACAAATAAACCCTCTTTCAAAATCACTATGGATGACCCCCGCAGCAGCAGGAGCCGAGCATCCTTTACGCACCGTCCAAGCTCGAACTTCTTTCTCACCAGCCGTAAAATAAGTCTCTAGACCCAGCAGTTGATAGCCTTTACGAATCAATCTATTGAGCCCCGGTTCTTCCAAGCCAAGAGCATCAATCATATCTTTCTTCTCATCATCTTCAAGATCTGAAAGCTCAGCTTCAATTTTCCCTGATAGGACAACAACTTCATCGCCTGTTTTTGCAGCAAAATCTTTTACAATTTTTGTGTAAGCATTATCTTGAGATCCGTCCGCTAGCTCTTCTTCTACATTACAAACATAAAGAACTTTGCGTGCTGTCAAAAGATGCATATCACGATAAGCCTCGGCAACCCCTTCAACGTCAGGGAGCTCATAAGCACGGGCAGGCTTGAAAGCCTGCATATGAGCCTCTAACCCTTCAAAAGCCTCACAAATTGCGACTGAGTTTTTCAAGCCACTTTTCGCAAGTTTACGAAGGCGTGTCATTGTTTTATCAAGGGTTTGGTGGTCAGACATAATAAGTTCAGACTGAATAATATCAATATCTCGAAGCGGATCGACACCACCCTCAACATGGATAATATCATCATCATCAAAACAACGAACAACATGAGCGATAGCATCTGACATACGGATATGGCCTAAAAACTGATTGCCAAGCCCTTCACCGCGAGAGGCTCCTCGTACCAGTCCAGCAATGTCAATAAACTCCATTCCAGCTGGGACCACTTTCTGAGCGATAATATGCTTCAGTATGACATCCATGCGTGGATCCGGAACATCGACCATCCCAACATTAGGGTCAATCGTACAAAAAGGATAATTTTCCGACGCCGCACCTGCACACGTCAACGCATTAAAGATTGTTGATTTTCCAACATTAGGGAGCCCAACAATTCCGCACTTAAAACCCACATTTGCCTCTTTTTAGCTTCTCATATTAGTAAATTGCAAAGGCAAAGCACTTTCTTGATCTTTCAACAAAGCCATCACCTCCTGCAAATCATCAATTTTCTTACCTGTCACACGCACCTGCTCGTCTTGAATTTGAGCTTGTACTTTAAGCTTACTTTCTTTAATTCTCTTTGTGATTTTTTTACCGTCTTCTTTAGTCAAGCCAGACTTCAGTTCAATCTCTTGACGCAACAAACACCCTGAAGCTTCTTGAGGATCCCCGTACATAAGGCTTCGACAGTCAATATTTCGACGCGCAAAGCGCGACTCTAAAATCTGATGAATTGCGCGAAGCTTCATATCATCATCAGCAATAATTTTTATTTTTTGCCCAGCTTTGTCAAAATCAACACTCGACTTTCCTCCTCGGAAGTCAAACCTCGTCGCAATTTCTTTAGACGCTTGATTCACAGCATTATCAACTTCTTGAGCGTCCATCTCACAAACAATATCAAAAGAAGGCATAGAAAAAACCCCACATAGTCCTTACCAACACACATGAGTATCAGGCTCCACAGCCTTTCGTCCACAATTTTCAAAAAAACCATAAAAGTAAAGCTACTCTATCGAGTTATGAGAATCCTTGTTCTTCTATTATTATGAAATAAATAGAAGACATAACAGATCATTTAGAAAGGCAGAGTCATGAGCACCTTTTCTTTGACACGATTTTTTTTGCTTTTCGTTTGCAATATACACATAACTCATGCTCAAGCATCATCAAATAGCAAACCTCCTCGAGATTATGAGGAGTGCCGACGAAGCGCTTTAAATTTTTATCGCAACGACCTCAATAAAGCAAAATTCCAAACTCGACTCGACACCTGTTTTCATCGTTTTCCTGGAGCAGAAGAGTACCTTGCCTGCAAAAGAAAAGCTCTCCGATCAAAATCCAAAGAAAAACTCAACTCATGCAAAAACATCTTAAATATTTTAAGTTTTCAAGCTTCAAATCCATTTCCAATTTCCTTTTATCAGAATAATTTTTATTTCGCAGGGACCAGCCTCTCCTCGCCAAAGCACATTGATCAATTTTCTCCTCTTCACCTTGATTGCAGCCATCTTCAAAGAGCCATTCAGACAGGGGATGGAATTGAGTGGATTGAACCCAGCACTCCTCTTAGTGATCTCAATGGGTTTGAAAAACACAGTCTTCGCCAACAGATACGTCGGCTTGGCCTACAAAAAATAACAGGCCGTGACGGTGTCAAAGTTCCAAACCTTGGAAGACTAAAAGGAAATCTGCGAAAGAAACGCTCACAACTCTATTTCCCTACAGCTTCATGTTCTTTTCGCAATGATGATCCCGGCTCTCTTTTTGCTACGCTTTCTATCCGCTATCTCCTTACTGCAGAAAAATCTACAATCACACCCCTTCTCGGAAGTGCAAGCTACCACCCTGAAACCATGACCATGAAAGAAGTACAAACCCGAATGAGAAAGCAAACACCTAAGGGGATGATTTATTTCCCAACATCTTATGGGTTTTATGTCTCTCAACATAAAATTGATGAGTTTGACAAAGAGAAGCTCCCTCTACGGCCTTGCGCTAAATCCAATAAAAACAATTGGTTCGTTCAGGTTTTCAAAAACAAGGTGAAACATAAATTTGTCCATTCTGTGCACATTTTAAATTTGAAGAACTTTTGCTCTTACGCCAACCAACGCATTAAGCCTTGGGTCCCAACAAAGAAGCTTTAGAAAACTCTCGCTAGAGACCTCGTTTTATGGCAAAAGATCTTCATTATGTTTGGATCTTTCCATCATACAGAGGTGTGCCATCGACGATATCAAGCAAACTATTCTACAAAAGTCTGATATTGCCACTATTATCGGAGAGTCGATCTCGCTTCAACGGCGCAGCGGAAGGCTTGTCGGACTCTGCCCATTTCATGATGAAAAGTCTCCGAGTTTTTACGTTTTTGATGATGGCCACTACTATTGCTTTGGCTGCCAAGCTCGTGGCGATGTTATTAGCTTCATACAAAACCACATGGGTTTGGGTTTTTTAGATGCTTTAAGGTGGCTCGCTCAAAAAGTAGGTATTGATCCTTCTCTGATCTCAAAAGCACCCTCCAATCAGAAGCGAGCTCAGGGGCAAGTTTTATTTGAAGCTCAGCAGTTCTTTATCACTCAACTCCAAAGCCCTCTTGGCCAACAAGCAAAAAAATACCTTCATGACCGTGGTTTTACTGATGAGCACATCACTCAATACGGATTCGGCTTCGCTCCTCTCCAAGGAGGGCTCATAAGACACTTAAAAAGTCACTCATTAGAAGACCTCGAACGTTGCTCTCTTGTCTCACGCGAAAACGGGAAAACATGGGAGTTTTTTAGAAACAGAGTCATGATTCCCATTCGAGACTTCCAAGGTCGACTCATAGCCTTTGGGGGGCGTGCTCTAGACCAAAGCCCTCAAAAATACAAAAATAGTCGTTACGACAAAGGTGAAGTTTTATTTGGTTTCGATTCAGCAAGAAAACACATTAAGAGCAAAGGCCGCGCTTTTGTTGTCGAAGGTTATCTCGACGCTATTCAAATGCAAATTCAAGGTTATGGAGAGACAGTCGCTTGCCAAGGGACAGCTCTCACGACCAAACACTTTAAACAATTAGAATCTGCAACCAACCGAGTTTACCTCATGTTTGATGGTGACCAAGCTGGCCATAACGCTGCTCTAAAGTGCATAGAGAACTCCTTAGAGTGCCCGAATCTTGATGTTCAAGTTCTTTCTCTCCCCGTAGGCGCTGATCCTGATAGCTTTCTCAGAGAAGACAACAACCTCAAAACCTTACTCAAGAATGCGCAAGATCTCATTACTTTTGGCATTGCAGATCGACTTCAATCAGCATCACACACAGGCATACCTGAAATCATCCAAAAAGAGCTGCTTCCTTGGGTTCAAGCTCAGCAAGACCCCCTACGACGTGACTACCTTCTCAAACATATATCTGAAGCCACCGGACTTTCTCGTGACGCTCTCATGCAATCTATAAAACGTAGTTCAACAACATTCAAAACAGCCAGGCCAGCACCTCAACAAACAAGGGAAGAAAAAAAACAGCCTATCTCTTCAGTTACATATGAGTGCATTGGCCACCTCTTTTTTGCTGAGCCTGGAGAACCATCAACCAGAGTTTTAAAATTCTTACGACAACTCCCACTCACTGTCGAACTTGCCAATGCAATTGCTTTTTGTTTACAAGCCTTAAAACAGGGGCAAACACCAGCAAACATAGACCCTACATTATGGCCAAGCACCATTCTTAATCGGGTAGAGCATGACCAAGCAGCCTTTGACACTCCTCACCACTGGAATCAACTAGAAATTCTCAGCTGGTTTCACGACGCTCACAACCACAAGCAGGCGATCACAGAGCTCACCTCTCGAGTTCATCAATTTCAACAAGATGAACACCAACTACGTGAACTCTCAAATGCGATCCGACACCACCAAACAGAACACGACAAAGCTCTCGAAGAAATTGTAAAACTTCGAGAATAGCTTTTCATCCATCAAAATCTAGCCTACACTGACAAAAATGTTATGGTGATTGACCACAACCGTACATTTGTAGTAGGACTTGCCCCTGGGGGGATTATCTCTCCATAAGAAAACGTTCCACAGACACGAGGAAGAGGCCCATGAGTCAAGACAAAACAAAAAAGCCCGAAGCAAACTCGACAAGCGAAGCGTCTGTGGACGCCAAACCCAAAAAAACACCGACACGTAAAAAGGTCACAAAAGCCCCAGTGGCAGCTCCAGCAGCCACGGCAACAAAAAAGAAAACAACAAAGAAAAAAGTTGCAACAAAAGCTTCTACAGCTAAAAAAACAACAAAGAAAAAAACAGCCACAACCAAAGTTGCTAAGAAAACAACAACTACGGCAAGCGCTAAAGATACAGCTACAAAAAGTTCAGCCGGCACAAAAAACGGTGATAATCCTAAGCAAGCTAGCTTCCATGAAATTTTAAAAACTCTACAAGCTAGAGCCGAAGGCAGCGAGAATACGCTGTCTGTTGAAGAAATCCGTGCAGAAATACCAAAAAACTCACACATCCTCGACGAAGTTCTTGCCGCACTCGCCATGATGGATATCGCAATCAAAGACGCCCCAGGTGACGACGATGTCAGTAGTGGCGGTGATGATGACGAATCTAACGACGAAGAAACATCTGCGACCAAAGACGATGATGATGATGAAGAGGATGATGACGAAGAGAGCTCGGAAGGCACGACCACAACAACAACGGCAACAACTGAGCAGTCTCTTGGACGCTCTAATGATCCTGTACGCATTTATCTAAGAAAGATGGGAAGCGTCTCACTTCTTTCTCGAGAGGGCGAAGTTGTCATTGCTAAGAAAATTGAAGACGCTGAAAACTCAACTCTAGAGCGCCTTCTTGATTTCCGCCTTGGAATCGACATGATTCATCAAGTTGGAAAAGATTTTATCGACGGCACAGCACGTATGAAAAGCTGGATCAAAGGTTTTGATGACGATGAGGCTTCAAACAACGAAGATGTGCATGAAGAAAAAATCCGTGTCAGCACAACCTCTCTTTTAAAACTCTTCGATGCTTATAAAACTTTATTCCAAAAGAAAAGCGCTGCAGCAAAGCACTTTGAAAAACTAGCGAATGCCAAGCAAGAGCTTTTTAAAGCTCTTGAAGACCTCAACATTAACCGTCGCATTGTTTTTGACGCCGTTGAGCGAGTCGCAAAACACGCAACTGCCGCCCGAGAAGCTCGACTTGATCTTGAGTACTACGCGCGCAGAAGCTCTACAAATATGGAAACGCTTCTCGAACACGTCTCTAAAAGCGCCAGCACTCCTTTCCCAGGAGTTTCTGACAGAGAATGGGAGCGTCTGTCAAAAAACATAATGACATCCAAAACAACCATCGATCGCTGTGTTGACGAGAGCGGCATGAACCTTGCCGATCTAGAAAGCGCTCACAGGGACCTCATTGCTCTACAAGACCGCACTGAGTCCGCCAAAAGAGAACTTGTTGAAGCTAACCTTCGGCTTGTTGTTTCTATCGCCAAAAAATACACAAACCGCGGCCTTCAGTTCTTAGACCTTATTCAAGAGGGCAACATCGGTTTGATGAAAGCTGTTGAAAAGTTCGAGTACCGTCGTGGATATAAATTTTCTACCTACGCAACATGGTGGATTCGCCAAGCCATTACTCGCGCTATTGCCGATCAAGCAAGAACGATCAGAATCCCCGTTCATATGATTGAAACAATAAATAAATTAATCCGCACTTCTCGATACCTTATTCAAGAGATGGGCAGAGAACCGACACCTGAAGAAATAGCTGCACGCATGGAAATGTCTGTGGAAAAAGTCCGCAAAGTCTTAAAAATTGCTGTCGAGCCTATTTCGCTAGAGACTCCAATCGGCGAAGAAGAAGACAATCACATCGGTGACTTTTTAGAAGACAGATCCACTGTCTCTCCTTCAGAAAACGTCATTTCGAGCTCTCTTGGAGATCAGACACAAAGAGCTCTTGCGACTCTTACTCCTCGCGAAGAAAAAGTTCTAAGAATGAGGTTTGGTATCGGCGAGCGTAGTGATCACACCCTCGAAGAAGTCGGCCAGAGCTTTGATGTCACACGAGAAAGAATTCGTCAGATCGAAGCAAAAGCGCTACGCAAGCTTCGTCACCCATCTCGAAGCAAAAAACTACGGGCATTTATCGAGTCTTAACTCTTGTCTTCTTTTATCAAGAATGGTAATTTACTGTTCTCTGTGGGGGTTCATAGCTCAGTTGGTTAGAGCAGGGTGCTCATAACTCCAAGGTCCCTGGTTCAAGTCCAGGTGGACCCACCACAGAATACCTTTCAAGAAAACTATTCCATTTTTTTTCTAATTTCTTCAGTCAAATTTTTCGCTTTTTCAAACCCTGGGTAAGCCTCAAGAGCCCGCGAACAATGCCTTAAGCACAGCTTGTAATTTACAAGCCCTCTATAACCTAAGGCAATATTATAATGTATTTTCCCAACGAACTCTTTTTTAGTAATCACTTCTAAACAGTCTTTATAGATAGAGATTGCGCCTTCAAAGTCTTTTTGTTTAGACAGCTTAACACCCGCCGTATTTAAGATAGAAACAACTTCTTTTTCAGTGTGATTCTTTCTCAAACGCTCACTTACACCTTCAAAGTGGCCTTGTTCCATATCGACATGCGCTAAGGTTTCTGTAGCAGCTTGATTGTTTTTATCCAACAGCTGAAGGTTTTTCATCTGTTGTTGAGCGAGGTCAAAATGACCTAAATCTAAATTCGTTAAACCAGCTCTTTCAAGAACCTTTAAATGCATTGGATTTTCAGCTGCCAAAATATCCAAACACTCTTTGGCTTCTTCCATCTTTTTTTGACATCTATAAACATGAGATTTTTTATTTAAAATAGACACAGAGTACGGATCTTTCCCTTCCGCCTCATCAACATATTGCTCTGCTTTATCATAATCACCACGTAACAGAGCAACATCCACCATAATTAATAATGCTTTTACATGGAGTTTCCCATGATTCAACAGCTGTTCAGCAAAACTTTCAGCCATTTCAGCAAGCCCGCTCAAAACAGCAGATTTTGCATCTCTATAAAGCTGAATCTCTGGAGATACTGAGTTTTCATTCTCAAGCAAGAAATCAACCTTGGCCACCAGAGATTTTTCATCAATAGGAGCTGTTAAAATATAATCAACATCATATTCAAGAAAAATACGCAGTGTTTGAGGGTCAACATCATTGCCAATAAAGAAAAAAGGCTCAAGCCCGTAATTCCCTGTCTCTCTTAATCTTTGCATCAGGGTAACCCCAGGGTGATCAAGAAGCTCTAAGCCAACAACAATAAGATCAACCTGTTGTCTCGATAAAATTTCAAATGCTTCATCCACACTTTGAAACTGAATCACCTGTACCAATTTACGTGCGACCAAAATCTTTGTCACCAAGTCAATCATTCTACGGTCAGACAAGCACACAGCAACTTTAGATGACTCATTCAACATTTCTCACCACCTTTTTCACTCAATTAGTCATATAAGCTTACCTCTATTTTTACACATCCCCACCTTCCTACAGCAGTTCTACCTATAAAAAAACTAACGGAAACAAAAATATTTACATAAAACGCTTAAAATATTATATGTTTACACATATATCAAAACTCATCTTTTGCAAACGACACATATCAGGTATAAGAGACGGCTGTGAGACTTTAGGGAAACGTTATGCAACCATCACTTCAACTCAACCCTCAACAAGACCAACTTTTTGACTCAAACCACTACCCAGTTCCATTTGAGTTTGACTCTCAAGTTGCTCATGTTTTTGACGACATGGCTGTTCGCTCTATTCCCCTCTACGCTCAAGTCATGCACAACACTGTGGAGTGGGTACAAAGGTCATGCTCGAACCATGCTAGAATCTACGACCTCGGCTGTTCCACAGGGACTCTAATACGCGCGCTTGTGGATCAAGTTTCTTTTCCACTTGAGCTCATTGGTGTCGACAATTCTGAGCACATGCTTGCACAAGCGCAACAAAAACTATCAGGCACTCCCAACATCCAATGGATCGCAGCTGATCTGTTACAAATACCTCTAGAACCATGCTCAGCTGTCATCATGAACTACACACTTCAGTTTTTAAGTGAAGAACGTCGAGCCCTTCTTCTCAAAAGAATTTTCACAGCACTCAAACCTGGTGGAATTTTTCTGTACAGCGAAAAAACCCTCTCTTCAAATGCCACGATTCAGCATACGATGACGGATATTTACCATAAATTCAAACACCAAAACGGTTATTCAAAAAATGAAATCGAGCGTAAAAAAGAAGCCTTAGAAAAAGTTTTGATCCCTTGGAGCACTCAAAAACACCTCCAGGAGTTAACTTGCGCTGGCTTCTTAGAAAAAAACTGCGACATAGCTCTCAAATGGAACGCATTCACAACCTTTATTGCTAAAAAACCTGAGGGTTTACCATGCTAGTTTTTCCTGATCAAGCCGAGCAACTCTGCAGACAGAGAGCCACTCACTTCTCTCAAAACTGCCCACTCGAAATGTCTCCTGTAATAGAAGCCCTACAACTCCCCCAAGGCTATTGGCATATCAACACCCAAGGAGCCGTTTGCGTTGATTTTACTGAGGAACTCAGCGCAGACCACAGCAATCTGCTTGAGCAAGCTTTAAAATCCATTATCCCTTGGAAAAAAGGGCCCTTCAGAATAGACGGGCACGACATCGATGCTGAGTGGAGAAGCGAACTAAAGTGGGACAGACTTCTTCCCCATATTCATCCTCTAGAAAACAAAGACGTCCTCGACATTGGTTGTCACAATGGATACTACATGTACCGCATTGCAGAACATAAACCAGCATCCATCACAGGCCTTGAGCCTGTGAATCGCCATTGGCATACTTTTAGATTCCTAAACCACATTGCTTCTATTGAAAACGCACGCTTTTCAACACTAGGAGTTGAGCACTGCAAGTGGTTTGAAAAAACTTTTGATACGATTTTTTGTCTTGGAATATTATACCACCACACAGACCCCGTCGGCCTCCTAAAACAACTTAAAACTTCGCTTAAACCAGGCAGCCAAATCCTTATAGATTGCCAAGGTATTCCTGGGAATCATTCGTCAGCCTTGGTTCCCTCTGGGCGCTACGCAACAACAAAAGGCGTTTGGTTTCTCCCTACACAAAGCTGTCTTGAAAATTGGTTACGGCGAAGTGGATTTAGAAACATTGAATGCGTCTATGCGCAACCTCTCTCAACTAATGAACAAAGAGCCACTGAATGGGCTCCAATCAAAAGCTTAAAAGACTTCCTTATAAACGACAAAACCGTTGAAGGCTACCCTGCACCATGGCGCTTTTACTTTACAGCTATGCGCTAAATTCAATAAAGAGCAATGTCTTTCTAGTGCCCCGCCATGTTTAAAATGATGGATAAAGTCATCTAATTCTCTGTCGCGCCTGAGAATTGGTGAAAATCCAATTCGCCTTCAACTCATTTTTATTAGCCTCCTCGAACCATGCTGCAATCTCAGTTCTTCGAGATTACCAATCCAGCTAATCAGACATTGATTGTGCATAACGTTAATCGCAGTTCCGCCATATTGAGCCAGCCGGCATAATTAGGTATGAATTCGAACTCCACGGAGTTACGCCAGAAAGTTGTGGATTGAAAAAGTATGACGACCTATTCTCATTGTTAACAAACAACAACAAAGGGCTCTGCAAAACCCAACAAGAACGAGGTCGTCATGTTAAAGCTTTTATCAGAATCATCCAGCCAAGAACAAGACCCGGCATTGATCACACCTAATTTTGATTTAGAGAATAAATATCAGATGCAGAATTTGAAATCATTAATATGATTTTTCTTCGTAGGTCAGTAACACCTGTCACTAAGACTTGCATCTGCCCATCAAGTTCAATGTAAACTTCATTGATGTTCAGCATCATCTGCATAATTCTTTTCATTGTCGGACGTTTAGTTTTTCCATATACC
>JBGCEP010000022.1:0-5052 GCA_045106415.1 Oligoflexales bacterium
TAAAGGAAGTTGTACAGCAGAGGTTTTCAATGCGTATCTTGAGAAGGTTTTAAGCCCACATTTGGATGGAAATACAGTTATTGTGCTTGATAATGCTTCATTTCATAAGTCCTCAAATATAGTTCAAATAGCTCAAGAGTATGGGGCAGAAGTTCTATATCTTCCCCCATATAGTCCAGATCTCAATCCTATCGAACACAAGTGGCGTCAAGTTAAAACAAAAATACGAAAAATTCTCAGAGATGGATGTGACTCTATTTATGATGCTGTTTGTGCGGCTATGAAGATGTTGAGTAAATAAATACGGCCAATGCTATACCCACTGATGTACAGTGGTGGTCTGGAAGAACATCATCGACAAGATGCTTTGCAACTTCCAAACACCTTCTTTGAGAGCATAAAGGACAGAAACCTCTCTTTTTGCACGGAAATGCAACAAAGATTTTCAACAGTGCTGTTTGTTTTTCAAAAAAATATAGACTATTCAAGGTTATAAATCAGTAGAATCAAGATATAATCGTTAGAGGGAATTTTTCACAGGATTGATTTTATGGCAATTTGGCCTCTATTAGCATGGTCGTTACTTCATTGCACAAACCTATATTCTCAGAACGTGGGCCACGGTCCACTCGAAGTCTTTGAAATCCGAAAAGCACCAATACATATTCAAGGGTGGGTTGGGTTTTTAACTATAATTTTTCTTTCAGGAATTTATTTCGCCAAAAACCATAAAGAAGCAAGATATGTAGTTTTAAGTTTTATTGGGGTTGTTGTTTCAAAAAATATTATCGTTGGAATATTTCAAGTGACTCCATTATCAGGCTTGCTATCAGTTCTACACCTTTTTTTTTGGAGTCCCATACTCTATCTATCAATCAAAAACCGCTTCTTCCCCGGTCACAATAAAATATTCACAATTTGGATTGGGATGATTTGCGCAACAATTTGCATATCTTTTATTTTTGATATTCCAAGTACTATTGCCTATCTCACTTATCTATTTGCTCTCTAATTTTCTTAGTACACATCTGGTTTTTGATAGAACCACTGACCATCTTGATTCTCAATACTCCAAGACTTTTCTACAGGCCTTGCAAATGGCAAATCTTCTTCTGGCACTTCTTGGGAGGTCTCACTAACCAAAGACTGATGTAAACTCAATAACAAGCCGACACCGATTGCTTGCGTCCAACTTGTATTCTTATCTGCAACCAATTTTAATAAAGTTGCCCATATAGCTGAAGTCACCACGACTTGTTCAACTTCCATCTTCTGAATTTTTTCATGGACTTGCACACCAAATAACGAATTATTTAAACAAAAAAGACAAGTAAGAACAACAATTATTTTTTTAAAAGATAGCAGCATTTTAAACCCAAATACACATTTCAAATCACCTTATACATGGTTTTATTGTACACCGCAAGTAAATTAACAACACTTCTCTAGATCTTTGAATTTTTGATACAACCCTCAATGAATAAGTAAGTCACTTAAATCTGTATCGAAATAGACTCATGTTTTCATGATGTTTTTCAAGACTTTTACGATCAAACCGTTGAAACAATTGAGAAACATGAATTTACCATAATCTAGGGTAGAGATTTTATTTTAATTTTCAGGAGTATTTGTGGGTGGAGAAAAATCCGTGGGAGACACCTAGTAATTCTCCTTGCAGATTTAGATCTAGGTATATTATAAAGTCTCGCATCCATGCTTGGTTCTACAATACGCATGCCATTAAAAATAAACTTTCAAAAAAGAGAATCATGTATCTTCATTTAATTCTTTTAATATGCTTTATAAACACAACTCATATCTATGGCCAGCCTTTGCCTGAAAAGAGAGTCTCTGCTGGAAGTGCTTGGAATCCTGGGCATTGTCAAAAATCAAGTTGTGGTCGATTTGAATTTGAATTTTGCAAAGATGGAAAATTACGTTTATTCGATCTTCTAGCCAAAACGCGGGTTTTTGGACTCATCTGGGAAGGTGGGGCAAAAACTGAAGATCCACGCTGTTGCCAACTACAACAAGATGGAAATCTTGTTGTATACAATAATCAATTCAACCCTGTCTGGTCGTCACAGACAAATTCTAACGAAGATGCTTTTCTGCAAATACAGCAAGATGGAAATGTGGTTATATATAGTAAAGACCACAAACCTCTTTGGCAAACAGGGACAGCTGGAACGCTAAAGACAGTCTTCTGGGATCAAGGATCAACTAAAGCTTGCAATAACCTTAAAAAAATTCGATTCAACGTCCCTAAACAACAAGACACCTTCCGCTGCGGCATGTACTCTGGCCTGAGAATGATTGAAGCAACTCGAAATATGTCATGCAAATCTAGCCTCGATGATTGCAAAAAACTTTACACAAAATTTCAAGCCTCAAAAATCATCGCACAGGTTGGTGCCTTACCTTGGGACTTGGCTACTTTTATCAGCAGAGTTGCCACTCGCCAAGCCCAATGCTTAAACACAGACTCTTGGTGTGAAATTGATAAAAAAATTAAATCCCATATTAATAAAAGTGAGGCTGTAGTGCTCTTATTAGATTTTGATTTATTTATAATGCATTATATTGTTGCTTGCGGTATTCGCGAGAATGGACACATACTCATTGTCAATACAGATCAAGAATACTCCTTTATTAACCCAAACACACTAAAAAAAGACATGGAAATTAGCTTCTCACATAGAATGACATCGAGATGTAAATCATTCTGTCTTATTCATCCAGCATAAGGAAAAATCATGCGTTTTATCTTTATTTTTACCGTACTTATCTCAGGGTGTGAGTTCAGTACATATTGGCAAGATATCGCTGAAAAAAAACATCAAGCTTGCGCTGAATGGGGCCCTCATTATTATTTTGACTGGGAAGAACATCTCCCTAGAAATATTCCTCATGGGCAATGCCGTGTAAAAGACCTCCAATGGCAATGTCAAAACACTTCATTTCAAGACACAACAGCTCTAAATGAATTAGAAACAATTTTCAACACAGCCTCATGCACGGACTCGGTTCATGCGTTAAACAAGGTTGAGGAAATGACTATTCAAGAGAAATGGGAGAGTCTCTTTCCCATAAATAGTGCTAAAAAACTAAAGACTCTAAAAATATCTTCTGCACCAATAGACTTAAATCTTCGAGCACTTATCAACTTAGAAAGTCTTGAGGAAATTCAAGTCTTCGACTCTGAAATCACCCCTTTTTCAAAGAGTTGCAGAGAAATTTTTTATAGTTTTTGGCTAACACCTAGTTACAAGAAACTGGTCGTTAGTGATAATTTTCAAGATACTTCAGATACTGCTTTTACAGCAAAATATCATCAATATATTGATTTGTTCCCTTTTGACGCAACCGATGCACCAATAGGATTATTACAATTTTGTGTTGACGTTCGCAATGCAGATACAGGGAACAACTAATTTTAATTTCCAATTTAAAAAAGACTATAAGTGAACATTTTCCTATCATAGTCTTCTTTGAAGAATCACCTAATGTTTTCTAAAAATAAATTGATTAAATTCATCACACGATGACGACTTGATGACCGATGTAAACAACCAAAATAAAAAGACTCATTCCACTACAGAATTCCACATAAATTGTGAGGACATGAATAATCTAGATAAAATCTTCTCTAAAAACCATGCTAGGATCCATAGCTTAATCTCGTTGCAAGATTAAGCTATCGGAAAATTTCAGGATAGTTGTCATCTAGACGTCGCATAAAACTATGCCGCCATTTGTTTATCTGATTGCTTCTTGTCTTTCAACGGGTTTAAATAAACCTCTGTGATAAAAGACCATTCTCGCACTTTGTTGCTCCATCTTTCCGGTCGATTCTCTTTTGCTTTTGCATAAACCTCTCGCCTTTTATTTAAAATCACTTTGTCTTCACCGCGATGCTTTGATCCTGGAGTCACATAGCTGATACCACTATGTAGATGTTCCTCGTTGTACCAGTTCACAAAAATTTTCATCCACTTCATCGCTTGTTCAACAGATTCAAAAGGTTTTGTTGGATAAAGAGGACAGTATTTTGTTGTCTTAAATAATGATTCTGAATACGGATTATCATTGCTGACCGCAGGTCGGCTAAATGAAGGCATGACGCCCAGACTTTGCATAGTTGCCAGCATTGTTGCTCCTTTCATAGGAGAAGCATTATCACTATGAAGAGTGACCTGATCTTGTTGTATTTCTTCTTTGTTATAAATCTCTCTAAGCAGCAATGACGCATACTCCGCACTCTCGGTCTCATGGATTTTGTAGCCAACAATCTTTCTGCTATAAACATCCATGAAGCAATACAGATAAAAAAATTTTCCTTTGATAGATGACTTCAAGTATGTGATGTCCCAGCTGTAAATTTGGTTTGGTTTTATTGCAACTAAAGGCGCTGCTTTCATATGCTTTTGAGGTTTCTTTGATCGCCCTCTATGTGCATTGAGTCTGGCCGCTCGCAACACTCGATGAAAGCTTGATTCTGAGGCTACATAAAACCCCTTGTCAGCGAAAGACGGCACGATCTGCGCAACTGGTTTATCTCGGTATTCTTTGGATACTGCGACTTGAATGATCTGATCGCGCTCTGCTTTTGAGAGTTTGTTTCCTGGTGCTTTCAGTGGACCACGCCTCATATCCCCATTTTGATCTCTTTCCCAGCGCCTCAGTGTCCGTGAGTGGACACCAAGCGCATCACAAGATTCAGAACGACAACAGCCTGCATCACAAGCCTCATAGAGCATATTGATAGCTGAGAAGCGTTCTTCTAGAGAGATTCGTCGTCCTCGTCGTCCCCCCAGTGTTCTTCCATTTTTTTTTTGAGAATAATGAGCGCTGTTTGCTCCGCAAGAGCCTGATCTTTACGTCGAAGATCACGCTTCAGTTTTTTATTTTCTTCACGAATTTTGAGCAACTCAGGATCTTTACGAGGACGTCCTGGCTTTTTCTTTCCATCCGCACTTTCAAGTAATGAGCTGATCTCTATTCTCCACCTTTCTAAATCAGTGGAGTGAAGACCTTCAGCTCTTAAAAAAA
>JBGCEP010000023.1:0-31141 GCA_045106415.1 Oligoflexales bacterium
TTTTTCGATTCTTTAAAGTGTGAATTTGTATTTGATTGTGAGTTCAAAGACTTGAGCGATGCAAGGCATCAACTTTTTGATTGGATAGAACTATTTTATAACAGAAAAAGAATTCATTCTTCAATTGGCTACAAAACACCACCTTGCTTTCATGAAGTAGCTATGGCACATAGTGCATGAAATGTCCGATTTAAGCGGGGAAGCTCAGTTTTTAGAAGTGGGCTTGATGGGACTCAAAAATAGCCAGCCTTTTAAACATCTTTAAATCTCAGATAAAGAACTCTGCCAATGCCCTGCAGAAGCGATCTCTACTTTCTTATACCCTGATTGAACTAATCGCTCTCGGCTTTCTCTATCTTGTAAAATAAAACTAACAGCCTGAGGGATTTGAGATGTTTTCACAACCCAACTATTCAGACGTCTTTGACTATCTTCTTCATGATTTTCGCTGGAAAAAACAATAGGGACTCCCATTGCTTGAAGATCGCTTACATCATCTTGGCACATACAATCGACAACAGCTAAATCCAGAGACAGCAGAAATAACGGATCTCGCCTTCTTAAATCTTGAGCTGAGAACGCATCAATAAAACACTTAGAAACTATATGATAAAAATCTTCGTTATCACTCACAATCATAACCCTTGGAGTCTTTTCACCAGTAACTTTTTTCTGAACGCATTTCAACGCTGAATCACCAAAAAGATCAAAAACATGCCCAACAATTTCCTGAGGGCTTTGCAGCACCCAACCTCTTTTAGAGTCTGTCTCATTGGTGACGAATATTTTGGCATCAAAATTTTTATCTAAATCAGAATGACCTGTTTCAAAAATTTTATGCTTAGTTCCACGTAAAGCTCTCCAAAAACGAGCTTTTTCCTGCTGATCACAATCTGGGTACACAATTGCAACCACCTGATTTTGAAAAGGTGGAGGTGTCTGGAAAACATGAAGTAATCTGTCTATCACTCCATCCCATTGAGCCGTTTTTTTAGCCCATTTTTCACCTTGTAAACCTGCCTGAACAAGCTCTGACGGCTGTACACTATTTATGAACTCAAAAATCTTTTGAAATCCAGACACACTTCCATCAGTACTCCACCCCCCGCCTTCAGACCCGAGCACAGCATAATGGGTCGCTAGACAATCTTTATTCACAACCACTGGCTTCTTTTCAAACCAAGCTTCATACAAGACTCTTGAGAAACTTTCTTGAGGACTCGGATTGACAAGAACTTCACAATTTTGAAGTAAAGAAATCTTGTGCTCATGAGAAACTTGACCCAAGTTCAAAACTCCTTCAATCCCAGCACCATCAATTTCACCAGGGCCAGCAAGAACCAGCTGCAAATCAGAGGATGTCGATTCTTTGAAAGATTGAAATGCTGAAACTAAGTCAGCAACTCCTTTTTCACGCAAACGCCTCCCTAAGTAAAAAACATACCGACCCTCCACCACTGGTTTCATGACAGATGTTTCTTCCCACTCAACCCCTAAACCAACGACTGAACTCTTTTTTTCAATCCACTCTCCAAAACGTTGCTTAGCAAGTTGCTTCTCTCCTTCTGAGTTAAAGACAAGCCACCCTGCATCAAGTATAAGTGTTTGAACACGACGAAGTCTTGCATAGCACTCATCATGCAAACAAGGTTGAACAACAGACTTTGCACCTACAATTTGAGCCACATCTGTTGTTAACGAAAAAAGATAAGGCAAAATAAGAAATCGATCATATTCACCTTGATGCTTTTCAACATACTCCAACAAATCAGGACAACGTAACTGCTGTTCCCAGTAGATATCTTCATCTTCACTTCTTAAAATAGGCCCACGAATTTCCATCTCATCTGGGCGAATTGATAAAAGTCTACGCACAACACGGTCAAATTGCTCTTTTTGCCGACCAAGAACAGCAAACCTTCGGACAAAAACTCCATCTTCTTGGCGAAGGCCTGGGGGATGTTCATTCAAATCCCAAGGATCAAAAAAAGATCTACAGCATGTTGTTAACACTTCAACTTCAATTCCTTGAAGAGTCATTTTTTTTGCCATTTGAAAGGCAACCTGCTCTGCGCCACCGTTCAAATCTTTACCAAACCACGGAATGACTATCGCTATTTTCACAGCTTGCTCCTAGTTCACCATTTTTGGTTTTCGAACATCCCAAAGAGTCTTTTTTTTCACCTTAAAACGAAATCGTATTCTTTGAACAATGGGAAGCCAACGCCAAAGCTTTTTACATCGCCACATCATAGAAATATAATCAGGCCATACGTCACAAATTTCTGCATTCCAAACAACACCTTCTGGAGACGATCTCAATTCAAAAAACAGGTCTTCTTTTTGAATTTGTTGAGTTTGAAGACGTTGAAAATAAGAATCAAACCCTCCAGGGTCGGGATTACGGCCAAGCAATGTGCGATATGCATATACAACTGCTTGGTCATCAGACAAAGCTAAGAACTGCTGAATCGAACAAGGCCTTTGTTCTAAAAACCACATTTTATCCCATCGTTGCCAGCCGTCAACACATGGGGCGTCCTTTCCAACCCACGATTCAAATCGTTGTTGGACTTTCTCTATATTTGGATCCATAAAAACGCTCCATTGTGACATGAGGTTCAAGGTAAGAAAGACCTAAAAAATGACAGTCTGTTTTCGGAAGAACCTTAAAAGTCAACACTCGATCAATCCACTGATAACAATCATCCTGATGAGTCCGACCTGAATGAACAGCCACGGTCACGGTATATTCACCAGGCCCCATATTTGTCACTAAATCAAAATCCACACGGATTTTTTCATGCGCCTTACAAACACCCATGTCTAAGCCCATCTCATGGGTATTCGTTCCAAACACGTCAATCCCGAGGTGATTTCGAATCATAATCCCAACAGTTGGGCTTTCAATATTCTCATGGATATCAATAGTCAAACTCACCTGTGCGGGTTGTCCCACAACTAAGGCTTCGGCTTTTAACCAAGTTTCACCATGAAGTTCTTTTCTTTGCAAACGTACATGATCTACCGTTGCTTTTTGATTACCACTCGAGAAAGCGCCCTCTTTAGTGGTAGTAGCTCGTTCTATTTTATACTCTTTAGCATTGCCATCTTTTTGCGCTAAAAGAGCATTATAATGCTCTAATAAATCTATCGGCTTGCCCACATCATGAAGTGACCCTTTATGCAGTAGAGCCACTCTCTGGCACAAGAGCTTCACAGAGGCAGCATCGTGAGAAACAAACAATACAGTTGTTCCGTCATCGCAAAATTGGCGAATTCTTTTTAAGCATTTCTGTGAAAAATAAGCATCACCAACACTCAGCGCTTCATCAATAATAAGAACGTCAGGATTTACGTTTGCAACCATAGAAAACGCAAGCCTAACATACATACCGCTGCTATAAGTTCGAACAGGTTGATCTATAAAATCTCCAAGCTCGCTAAATTCAATCATAGAAGGAAGACGTTCATTCACTTCTTCACGACTTAGGCCAAGCAGTTGGCCATTTAACAAAAGGTTATCCCTACCATTTAAATCAGGATGAAACCCTGCCCCTAATTCCAATAAAGCTGCAACACGCCCAGGAATATGAAAAGACCCTGCTGTCGGCGCTAAGGTCCCAGTTAAGACTTTTAAAAGCGTACTCTTTCCAGCTCCGTTCATTCCAATAATTCCAAAAGTTTCCCCTTTAGGAATTTCTAAAGAAATATCTTTTAAAGCCCAATATTCTTTATGGTAACGATGCCCACTCACCCATTCTTTAAAACGATCAGACGGTTTAGAGTAAACACGAAAACACTTCGACAAACCTTCTAAACGAATATTATTAGAGTTCATCAATCACATCATCCTTAAATCGAGAGAGCATAACACAGCCCAGAAGAGTTAAAACAGCGCACCCTCCTGCCATCATAAGCATATGATCAAACTGTGGAGTTTTTTTCCAAAACAAGACATCTTGAAACATTGTAATACTATAATACATTGGGTTGATTCGAATGAGCCATTGAAAATGCTCAGGAATATGATCAAAACGATAAACAATAGGTGTTAACCAAAACCAGACCTGTAAAACAATTTGTACAGCTTGGGCCGTATCTCTAAAAAAAACATTAAGAATCGATAAAATCACACCCAAAGAAGAAGCAAACATAAGATGTAAAACCACAATCACAGGAAAATATACCAAAGAGAAACCAACCCCATAATCAAAGACGATCATTGTACACAATAGTAAAGCGACGCTAATAAAAAATGTAACACTTGCTGAACCCGTCACAATAGTTTGAAGAATCTCTCTAGGGAAAGAAACCTTCTTCAATAGGTTTGCTTGATCATAAAAGGTTGTAGTCCCTCGACTCATAATCTCTAGAAAAGCATTCCAGGGAAGAAGACCTGCACATAAAAAGAAAGGAAATGCATAAGGAACATCACTCATACCTCCTAGTTTTGCTGACATCACTTTAGAGAAAACAAGAGTGTAGATAGCAATCATTGCCATCGGGTGCAGAAGGTTCCAATACCCGCCTAGCGCTGAACCAAGGTAACGCAGACGAAACTCCCGCCATATCATATTTTGAACAAGATCTTTGTGTTGCCA
Organism: Oligoflexales bacterium; assembly: GCA_045106415.1. GTDB lineage: Bacteria > Bdellovibrionota_B > Oligoflexia > Oligoflexales > Bog-1112 > JBGCEP01. The sequence continues at coordinate 4,605 of JBGCEP010000023.1, forward strand.
GTGAACGCGAGCAACGTGCAGGACTGAACGCATAAAACTCTCCCAAAACGCATGTGCTCACTCTACTACAGTCTTATTGACTGAGACAATCTCTGTCTTACAAAAAAAACCCTGAATCTTTAAGTAAGATTCAGGGTTTTTAAGAGAAAAATCAAACAAAATATAGTAATATTTATTCTTTTGAGCACCATAAAAACATACTAATAGCTGCACAGAATGAACCTACAGTTAGCGTTTGCATCATGATTTCAGACACAGAGACGCTCACATCAAAACCGAGCCCCATTAAAACGGCCTCACCGATACCAAATAAAGCTTCACCAGCAATCAAACCTGAACCCAAAAGCACCCCTGGATGATGTTCACTTTTTTGTCCTTTTCGAATGGCTAGCTCTCTTAAAAAGCCACCTATCAGAATAGGGAGTGAAAGCATCATGGGGAGGTACAATCCTACAGCCACAGGCATAACGTGCAAACGAAAGCCTTGCCGCCGCTTTAACATTAACTGATCAATAAAAAGTATGCTCAAAGCAAGACATGCTCCAATTCCCAATAAATCCCACTGTAAGGACCCACCAAACAGCCCTGAAGCCACACTCGCAAACAAAGTTGCCTGTGGCGCTAGCAATCCCTCACCAAGCCCAAACTGCTCATGCAAAAGCGTTAAAGTTGGGGCTATAATAAGAGCTGGGATGACGACACCAACCATTTGTGCCCACTGTTGATACTTTGGAGTCGCTCCGATAAGTTGTCCTGTTTTTAAATCTTGAGAGCAATCAGCAGCTGTACAAACAGCGCAACACACAACTGCTGCTACACCTAAAGTCGCAGCAATTCCTGATTCAGCCTCAAGACCTAAAGCTAAGAAAAAGCCGCCCGTAACCACTAAGATAGCAATGGTCACACCAGACACAGGATTATTCGAGCTTCCCACAAGGCCACAAATATAACTCCCCACAGCGACTGCTGGGAAACCTATCAATAGGCTCATCATGACCGTCCCTAAAGCTAGCCCTAAACTTTGCAACATCGACTGAAAAAGAAAAGTCGCTGAAAGTAAGCAAAAGCAAAGAACAATTCCCATGCTCATAAGCGACATATCCTGCCCATCAGATTGACCACCCCAGGATTTACGAACTTCACGAGCTCCATCTGCAATTCCTTTGCGGACCGCAAACACAGACCACAGGCCTCCGACAAGCATAGCGCCGACTCCAACATAGCGAACTTTCGTACTCCAAACAGCCCATGACTCTCCTAAAAGATCTTGCCCCAGCATACCTTCTGATAAGTACGGCAATAAAATCCACCAAGCTATCACACCACCAGAAAAGATTTGAACTGCTACCTCAACACCCACTATGTAACCCACAGCAAGAAGAGCTGGGGACACTGTCACACCACCATAAATGGGGTAGCCCACACCCGTCCAAATCACTTCCAACTGAGACTTCACAAGCTTCATCATGCCTAAGACCTTTAGGACTCCCCCTCCGAGAACTCCCAACATCATAGCCTTCACGCCTTGCTCTGCCTCATCACCATCAGACACTGCTGACTCTAGTACGCGAGCACAAGCGACACCCTCTGGGTACGTAAGTTCAGGCCCTCCATCAACAATCAGTGCCTTGCGCAACGGAATCATAAAAACAATTCCTAACAAACCACCACAAATAACAATCAACGTGGTCGTGATATATTCAAACTCTTTCCAAGCTCCAACAAGAAGAAGTGCTGGAATCGTAAAAATTACTCCTGCAGCCAATGATTCTCCTGCAGACACCATTGTTTGCACAATATTACTCTGATGAAGACCTTTCACTCTTAAAATCTTAAAAACCGCTGTTGCCATAACCGCAGCTGGTATAGAAGCGGAAACTGTCATACCAATCTTTAAACCTAAATAAATATTAGCGGCCGTCATGACTAACCCAATCACAATACCTGTGCATATGGCTAGCGGGGTCCATTCTTCTTGTTTATGCTCGTGAGTCATTGCTATCTCCTTTTGACCAGACGGCCAATTTTATAGGTTTTAGCTAACATAGCGCCTTTAAAATCACAAGATGTACTTTTGTTATGAGGAAAATTCAAAAAAGATTATAAACTAGAAGACAACACCAAAACGCATTAAACAATTCTCATTCTTTGCCTCAGCACTTTTTAGAGTATGAAAGAAAATTTATGCTTTACCTTATTCTTATTTTTGTGGTGTCATGCTCTTCTCTTGGTGAAAACCCTAGTAAAAAAGAACAAGAGCGATTTACAGATTCTGCACAGTTTTCAACAACGACGTCCAGTTTTCAAACGACCCCCCCTCAGTTGATGAAAATCATGAATGAAAGAAATTTTCGCTGGGAGCTTATCAAAAAATGGTTCTCACAATCAGATAACGAAAAATACCCTGGAAATACAATTCCGTACGCATCATCAGAATTATCTTTATTTGAAGCTTCATCCACTCAAGATGCCTTCATTTGGTTCGGTCACTCGACTCTCCTTTTGCATCTCAACCAAAAAAATATCCTATTCGACCCTATTTTTTCATGTTGTGCATCCCCTGTACCTTTTTTTGTAAAAAGGTTTCAAGAACCAGTTCTCAGCCTTGATCAGCTCCCAAATATTGACTTCATTGTAATTTCACACGATCACTACGATCATCTTGATATGGAAACTATTCAATATTTTATTGAAAAAGACACTCAATTTTTAGTTCCTCTTGGAGTAGGATCACACCTAAAAAGCTGGGGTGTACCCTCTGATAAAATCACCGAACTTGATTGGTGGGAAGGTAAACACTTTGATAGTGTTCACTTCATCGCAACTCCAGCTCAGCACTTTTCAGGCCGTACTTTAAAATCAAATCAAACCCTCTGGGCTTCCTGGACCTTGAAAACCACAAATCGAAGCATATTTTTTAGCGGTGATAGCGGCTATACACCACTTTTCAAAAAAATTGGTGATATTCACGGCCCTTTTGATACCGCTTTTATTGAAAACGGCCAATACAGCGAAGCATGGCCTGAAGTCCATCTTCTTCCAGAGGAAAGTATTCAAGTGCATAAAGATTTAAAATCTCGACATCTCGTACCCATTCATTGGTCTATGTTTGCTCTTTCTTTTCATTCCTGGTTTGAACCTGCCGAAAGAATTTTTCAAGAGGCAATAAAAGAAAAAGTATCTCTTCTCATTCCAAAAATTGGCGAAACAGTTCTATTCGACCAAATTAAATCCAATAACTCTCAAGAGACTTGGTGGCGAACTCAAAAATCAAATAAAATCAATCTTTTTAAATAAAGTAGAGGCACATCACCGCGATGCTCACGCACATAAATTATGAGCAACAGCTAAGAAATCATTCTTGAAAAATCATAACTCAATAAAATATTTTTATTCTCTCTATTTTTCATTTTATAAAAAAGATCACCTCTCAGATCTCTCAAAACATGAACACACAATCGATTCAGTGCTATAATCCTCTTGCAAGTTCTCAAAGCTCGAAAACATCAAGACCAGGCCCATGTTCTGGAAGTGCAATTGAAGGGGATTACTGTGGAAGAGACAAAAATCATTGCTGAAATTGGCTGCAATCACAAAGGTGATATGGAAATTGCACGTGAACTGATACAGGTTGCTGCTCTTTATTGCAAAGTAGACTATGTTAAGTTTCAAAAACGATGCAACAAAACTCTTTTGACTCCAGACGAATACATAACACCTCACCCGAACCCTGGTAACTCCTATGGTGATACATATGGAGAACATAGAGAGTTCTTAGAATTTAATACAGAACAACACCAGCAGCTCAAAACATGGTGTGCCGAATTTGGAATTGGCTACTCTTGCTCTGTGTGGGATATCAACTCCACAAAAGACATCATCAGCCTCAACCCTGACTTCATTAAGGTTCCCTCAGCCACAAATCTGAACTTTCCTGTACTAGCTTATCTTGCTGAACACTATAGTGGGGACATTCATATTTCTCTGGGTATGACATCTCGCAAAGAACAAGACGAGATTGTCAATTTTATGAAAGAAAGAAATGCCTCCAAAAGAGTTGTTCTTTATTCATGTACTTCTGGCTACCCTGTCCCCTTTGAAGATATTTGTTTGCTTGAAATCAAAGATCTTCAAGAACGTTTCTCTGATAAAGTCAAAGCGATTGGATTTTCTGGGCATCACCTCGGAATTTCTGCCGACGTTGCAGCCCTTGCTCTTGGCGCGGAGTGGATTGAAAGGCACTACACCTTAGACCGCACTTGGAAAGGAACAGATCACGCAGCATCTCTGGAGCCAACAGGGATGATGAAACTCGGCCGTGATGTTCGGCATGTCTCTCAAGCTCTGAGCCGAAAAAACACAGAAGTTCTTCCGATTGAAGAAGTTCAAAGAAACAAACTTAAAAAACGTATTGAAATCAACGCTTAATCCAATAGCCAACTTCAATTGAAGTTGGCTATTCTCTCCACACATGGAGTTTTTTATGCGCATCGCCCTCATACCCCTTCGTTTGGGTTCGAAGTCTATTATCAAGAAAAACATCAAGCCCATCCATGGAAAACCTCTTTTTTACTGGACATGCAAAGCAGCTCTTGACGCTCGAAATGTCGACGAGGTGTGGGTATCGACAGAAAGCGATGAAATTGCTGCAGAAGTTCACAAATGGCTCCCTGAAATCTATATTCATAAAAGACCCATAGAATTAGCGGACGACACGGAAAGTACAGAAAACGTGATGATCGATTTTGCAAAGTCTCACCCGTTTGATTATTTTTTCTTGTTACAAGCGACTAGCCCACTCACAACCTCTCTAGACATCGACGCTTGCTACAGCACTTTAAAAGAAGAAAAATCAGACTCCGTACTCACAGTCACTGAATTCAAGCGGTTTCTTTGGACACAAGAGCAGAAACCTCTCAACTACAATCCTCACGATCGGCCTCGCCGCCAAGATTTTCAAGGTTATGCTATGGAAAATGGTGCAATTTATCTCACCACATCTCAAGCCTTTCAACAATCTCAAACACGAATAAGTGGGAGGATTTCTCTGCACTATATGCACCCAAATACCGCTTTTGAAATTGATGAACCCGAAGATTGGTTTATTGTTGAAAACTTATTGCAAAGACAAGAAAAAAACAAAGAAAACCACACAAAAGTCCAAGCAATTGTATGCGATGTCGACGGAACCTTAACTGATGGAATGATGATATACAGTGGACAAGGGGAATTGGGTAAAAGCTTTTACAGTCGTGACTGGAGAGGTCTTTCTCAATTACGCCAAGCAGGTATCAAGGTTATGATTCTTACCGGTGAAGAAAGTCCAGCAGTAAGAGCACGCGTTGAAAAACTTGGGTATCAAGAGCTTTATTTTTCTGGAATTGATAACAAAAAACCTTTTCTCGAAGAAAAACTTCAAGCCATGGGTCTCGGATTTCAAGACATTGCTTATATTGGTGACGACGATAATGATTTAGAATGTTTGCAAAAAGCAGGGTGGAGCGCGTGCCCTCGTGATGCACACCCGTCAGTACAAAAAAGTGTACATTATGTGTGCAAGCAAAAAGGTGGATTTGGAGCTGTTCGCGAATTTTGTGACCACATCCTCCAAAATTTAACTAAAAACGTGAAGCCATAATACAAGCACGGTTAAGATCATGATCTGTTGTTCTTGAGTACGACCGGTGACGACCTGTCTTTTTACCACACCAATTCAACACAGCCATTGCAGTACCAATCAAACCAAAATCTTTTAATTGAGATCCTAACGAATCTTCACATTTTTGAGCATCAAAAGTGGCAAAATTATTGATATCAAATGAGGTGTCTTCACACATTGAAAACATATATGCGCCCACAGCAGTACCTGCTAAGCCTGCTGCTGTAATAAACATAAAGGTTTTATGCATTTAACAGATTTTTCTTGTTCGACGACACCTTCACCCTGCTTGTTTTCATGAGTAACATTTTCAACAACCCGCAGTGTCTCTAAATCAATGTAAACAACATCATCTTGAGTAGCAAAAACACTACAACTAAATAAAATAAGTTAATAAACCCACAAAAATATTTGACCTCAACATATCCACTCCTCTTATTTTAAAAGTAAAACCCAACAATTTACACTGTTAACTCTTACAGAATAACGCTTCAAGAATTCTTAGATAACAAGAATTAATTCTAATGATAACAAATATTTAGATATCAGAACCGGCATTGCTGCATAAATCAATTCAAGAATTGAATTCCATCAATGATGAGGTTATTCAAGCTATTTTGGCATACCTAAATGGGTCATACGATTCAGAATTTGTGCACCAACCCTAAGTTCAGTACATTGGTTGCTAAAATTCCTAGCTCGCAGTTTTGCGGCCTAATATCGTTTTGTAACGAAAGAATGTATTTCCAGCTAAACTTCGATCATGATACCCAACTTCTTTTTTCCATTGTTTTCCCCCAAGTTTCCAGACGTTTCTGATATTATTATTGCAAAGCATCTGCCCCATATTGTTTTTTTTGTGAGTGCAGCCCCACTACGAGGAGGAGTGCCAGACCAGGCTTTAATCTGTGCAATTGCATCATAGGCATGCTTGTTATCGTAAGCCTTGTCCCCTGTTACAGTCTCAATTTCTCTTGATGTGTTCTGGATAAGATTGTCAGTTTCTAAACTGTCATGAACATTAGACTCAGTCATAGTAAGAGCGGTGATGTGCCTCGTCTCAACATCAACACCGACATGAAGCTGTAGAAACTTGTTCAAACGCTGGGAATTCATTTTGCGATAACGATAAAAGTTGTGTTCAGGGTCATGGGCCTGAAACCTATCTTTAATTAACGTAATTGGTATGAATCTCTCTGTTAGCTTAATAGCCTTTGAGTGTCTTTATATACAGGTTCAAACAGTTACGCTTTCACCTCTTATATTTTAATACAACAAAGCCACTTAGAAACCATAAATCCTGCGATGATCTTTATTATTTTTTAAAACTTACTCATAAAATAAGAGTTGTCTTTTTTGCGTTGAATTTTTTAAATCGGAAATATTTTTGAAAAAAAGTCTGCACACTATGCTTCAGAATACAGCGCGCAGACTTTTTAAACACCATTTACAACAAGGATGAGGCCTCAATTTTATTACGGTTTTTTACTTTTTATCCTGCACTTTTGCCCACGTGTCCCTTAAAGTGACACAACGGTTATAACGATCTTCTTTTTCATCACGAGAAAAATAACCAAGTCTTTCAAATTGAAATTTTGTACCAGGAGCCACATTCTGTAGTGACGGTTCACCATAAGCTTTTTCAATAATCTCCAAACTCGAATCATTTAAAGATTCCGTAATTTCACCTTTTGATGGATTCTCATTCTCAAAAAGCCGGTCATATAATCGGACCTCAAAAGACTTACCTTCAGTTGCTGAGACCCAGTGGATAATCCCTTTAACTTTACGACCTTCCGGTGCTTTTCCTAAAGTATCTTCATCACAGGAGCAAAGGAGCTCTAAAACATTGCCTTCCGCATCTTTAACGACTTCATCACAACGAATCACATAGCCGTAACGCAAGCGCACTTCTTTACCTGGCCCTAGGCGAAAAAACTTCTTTGGAGGTTCTTCTAAAAAGTCATCTTGTTCAATATAAACATCTCTTGTCAAAGGTATCAAACGTGTGCCCATTTCAGGGTTCTGAGGGTGATTCGGGGCTTCAACCCAACGTATATCCCCTTCAGGGATATTTGTGAGAGTCACCTTCAATGGATGCAGCACAGCCATTGCACGCGCCGCCGTCTCGTTAAGATCGTCTCGCAAACAATCTTCAAGAATTGTTGTATCAATAGTTGTTTCTTTTTTCGAAACTCCAATTCTTTCACAAAAACGACGAATAGAGGCTGGCGTATAACCCCTCCGGCGCAAGCCCACCAATGTTGGCATCCGAGGATCATCCCAACCGTCAACATGCTTTTCTTCAACAAGACGCCGTAAATGCCTTTTACTCAAAACAGTATAAGTCATATTCAAACGCGCAAACTCTGTTTGTCGTGGATGAATAGGTCGCTCTAAAGCTTCAAGAAACCAATCGTACAAGGGCCTGTGATCTTGAAACTCTAAAGTACATAAAGAGTTTGTAATTCTTTCAATCGAGTCTGACATACAATGCGTATAGTCATACATTGGATAAATACACCACTGACTCCCTGTTCTGTGGTGATGAGCATGTAAAATCCGATACATCACCGGGTCTCGCATATTAATATTCCCAGAACTCATATCAATTTTAGCCCGAAGAACAGCTTTTCCTTCGGGGATATTCCCTTGCTTCATCTCTTCAAAAAGTCGTAAATTTTCTTCGATAGATCTATCTCGATATGGGCTTGGCTGACCGACTTCAGTCAGCGTTCCTCGGTGCTCTTTCATCTGCTCAAAACTCAACTCACAAACAAAGGCTTTTCCGCGGCGTATAAGCTCCACAGCAGACTCATACAATTCTTGAAAATAATCAGATGAATAATGAAGCAGGTCACCCCAATCATAACCTAACCATTTAACATCATTAAGAATCGCTTCTGCAAACTCAACACTTTCTTTTGTCGGGTTTGTATCATCAAAGCGCATATGGCAAACGCCTTGGTATTTATTTGCCATCTCGAAATTCAGGCATATAGATTTTGCATGGCCAATATGAAGATAACCATTCGGCTCAGGGGGAAAACGAGTGGTCACTTGACGGCCCCATTTCTGGGATTTAATATCGTCTTCTATCAGAGATTTGATAAAGTGATGATGGCCTTTTGTGTCTTCTGTTTCCACGCCGAAACCTTTCTTTTAACTTTGATCTTATGCGCCAAACTCGATATAGCACAGAGTGCTCTGATATATCACTTCCTATGCGAATTCAAAAATAAAAAAAAGAAACACTCAAAAAAGCGCTTCCTTTTTTATCAAATGTATCACCTAATCTTAAATTTTTGATTTCTTCAAGGGCTGCGTCACAAGGCCATGACCAAACGGGAATAACGTACGCCCCTCTGGAATGGGTGCCCCTTGATAATGAGACATGGTTGATGGCCACGCATAGGACAAACGCCCTGTAAATCCATGCTTCCCATAAAAAACATCAGCAATACCAGATCCTTCACTTCCCGGAAGAAATGCGGCGACAACAGCATCGACTTGATCTAAGACATCTGTAATAACAAGAGGCCTCCCTGACAAAACAACTAGAATAGTTTTTTGAGAGACTTCCGCAGTTCGTGCAATCATTTCTTTCTGAGCATGATTCAACCTTAAATCATAGCGGTCTCCACGGCCTTCAGCGTAAGGATCTTCAGCAATCACAACGATGCCATAGTCTGCAGCAGGAAGGGCCGATTTAAGATCTGGACGATGAGTAAGGCTCCAGCCTTCAGGCAGCTGCTGTTGGAAGGCTTCGTATAAGCTTGTTCCTTCCATCGCGTTACCGGATTGACCTTGCCACTTAATTGTCCATCCGCCCGACTGCAGCCCTAGATTATGTGCCCCACGCCCTGTCATAAGAATACTGCGCCTTTTCCCAACAAGTGGAAGGACACTCTGTTTGTTCTGAAGTAAAACCACAGATTCACGTACAGCTTGCCGAGCGATATCTTTATGCTCTTGGGAGCCAAAACGATCATCTGGAAAAACCCGATACGGTGTCTCAAAAAGCCCCATACGATACTTCACGGTTAAGATCCGACGAACAGCATCATCAATGCGGCTCATACTGATATCTCCACGACTGACTAGAGTCGTGAGGGCTTCCATGAATTCTTCATACTTATCAACAGCCATAACAATATCAATACCTGCATGGATGCTTTTACGGACCTGTTCAATAAACGGCCCAGGTTGCATAAACACACCTAACCAGTCTGATACGACCAAACCATCAAATCCCATCTCACCTTTCAAAACATCTTGAATCAAACGACGGTGAGCATGCATATGAAGACCTTGCCAACTGCTGTAAGAAACCATGACAGTTTGAGCTCCTGCTTCGATTGCATCAAAATAAGGACGTAGATGGATCCTTCTTAACGTTGCTTCATCAACAGGAGTATCCCCCTGATCAATCATATAATCTTTGTTATGAGAACTTCCCCAAGTTGTCCCACCATCACCAACAAAGTGTTTCACTGTTCCCATAACAGTCGGATACCATTCCCCAGAAAGAGGGGTTTGCAAACCTCTTAAATAGGCAGTAGCAAGCTCACGCACCACCTCTGGGTTTTCACTATAACCTTCATAGGTTCTTCCCCAGCGAATATTTTGAGGCACAGAAACCGCTGGAGCAAAGTTCCAGTGAATCCCAGTCGCTGCGACTTCTCGAGCTGTAACTTCTGCTATTTTTTTCAGCAAGTCAGGGTTTCTTGTTGCACCAAGGCCTATATTGTGAGGAAAAATCACAGCACCTTCGACATTATTATGCCCATGAACAGCGTCGATGGCATAAAACATTGGAATCTTCAAACGACTTGAAAGAGCCCTCTTTTGATAGCTCCGAACCATAGAAGCCCACGACTCTGGCTGATTTGGTGATGGAGCCTCTCCACCACCACTCAAAATCGAACCAATTCCATAGATTTCAACATGTTCTGGATGCTGATCCATACTCAACTTATTAGGTTGAGTCATCTGACCAATTTTCTCTTGTAAAGTCATCCGACTTAAAAGTAACTCTACTTTTCTAGAAATTTCTTGCTCAGACGGTCGGGCTTGGCCCCATGTTGACAGGCTCGACAACACACATAAAGCAACCCAACGCATAAAGCTGACTACCATCGCTCCCCCTTACATTCCCTACGCTGCAGAGATGCCAATCTAGTGATAAAATGACCTTGAATAACTTAATCTTAGCACAAGATTTTCAGTGATGGGAGCCTTTTCAACACACGAGTTGCTCGAGCTTCTCTTACAAGAGTAAAAAGATGAGAACTTTATTACGATAGACTTGCATCCCAGGCCATAATCGCCTAGGTATGGCATAACAGGCGAGCTCAACTTGATCGCTAAGACACACACGCACAAGAAATAGGAGCCTCCATGCGTTTCACTATTATTCTTATTTTCACAAATTTGATTCTAGGTTCATCCTGTTTCGCTTTTGAAATGACTGAGCAAGAAGAGTGGACGGCCATGTGCATACGAGACCGGAAAAAGCCCCAAACAGTAGCGTGGTGCAGACTTCAACCTCGCTCAAGCATGCCAAGTCAAGTTACTGAGGCCATGACAGGACCTCTACTCTGGTCAACCAATTCTGCTATTCAAATCACAGCACTCAGCCCTAACGACGGTGCGTATCATGCTCGGATAGAAACAAAGGATCCTCACTTCCCTAAAGACCTTGAAGTTCGAGTTCAAACCTCAGAGCCGTCCCTTGTAAAAACCACAACACTAGAATCTTTCGGGGAAAGCGATCTATTACTCCGACTTGTTGAATTTCTCATGCCCTACGGGAACCTCACTTACACACTCCAATTCGCAGTTTTAGTCGCTTGCGGATTTGGTTTTCCCATGCCCGAAGATATCGTCTTAGTCTCTGGGGGGATTCTTGCCTCACAAGGAATTACCGATTTTTGGACCACTGTCCTTATCTGTATGCTTGGCGTCTTTGTTGGCGATGGCATTGTTTTTTTCATTGGTCGCTCTATGGGCCCTCGCATCAAAGAAACTCGTCTTTTTCAAGCCGGAATGACCCCTGAAAGAGAAAAAAAAGTCGCTCATTGGTTTAATAAGTACGGTGGAGCCGTTGTTTTTCTTGGACGCTTTGCCCCAGGGCTTCGAATGCCTCTTTTTCTCACTGCTGGCACCTATGGCGTGAGCCCTTTCAAGTTTTTTATGCTCGACGGTGCAGCAGCTATCATTTCTGTCCCCGTTTGGATTTGGGTTGGCGAATTTTTCGGCTCAAACCTAGACGCCCTTAGAGATGTGATCCAACAACTCCAAGTAGGGCTTTACTCCGTTCTGGCTTGCACTCTGGCATTGGTAGCAATTGTTATATGGATCAAAAAAAGAATACATAAGTCGATATAAAGTTAAGGTAAAATTTGCCTTAAAAGCATTTTTTACCTCTATCACTGCACCTTCTAAGTTTTAAAACATTTAATTTCAACACGTTAAAGATCATGCATATCCCGCCGACACCCGTATTTTTATTCCATGATTAAAATAAAATTAAGAAAATTGTGGGGCAAAGCATGGGTGAAGCGGCAACAAAACTATCTGATGTCATGAATCATCTTCTTGAGGACTTAGAGGCCAGCAGTCGTTTTCAGGTGACAGTTAACGGCTCAGTCATTGAAGTTGAAAGAGATGGACTCATTCAGATCTATGTTGACTGCCATCATATGCCGCGTTTTGCACCCAATTATCTTAAAGAAGAAAATAAAGATCGCCTCTGCGTTATTGCTGTTGGCCACCCAGACGAACTCGAAGCCCTCCCACCGCATTGTTTAAACCGATGGATTCAACAACTTCCCTACCCGTGTGAGCGAACGAGCATAGCGTCCTTTGCTGAGAATAATCACAACCTTTTAGCCCGTTATCATGATGCCATCGAATCAACAAATGATAGCAGTTTGCATAATTCAGATGAGTTAAGACACGTTTTATCAATTTCTCGAGAACTCAACGGTGTTCGCAATATCCCCAAGCTTCTCAACCTCATTCTTAAAAAAGCAAGAGAGATTACTCAGGCCGACGCAGGGTCCATCTATACAGTCAATGCTCCTGAAAATGATTTAATGAAAGGCAAAATAGCTTTTCGATTTACACAAAACAACTCTGTTGAATTAAGCCTCAGCCACTTTGAACTTCCAATTAATGAAAAATCTGTTGTTGGAAACGCTGTGATTCACAGACAAGCTATTAACATACAAGATCTTTATAAACTCAGCCCTGATCCTGCTAAAAACCCCTTTCATACCGTTCATGACCGTTCATGGGATGAACGCACAGGATATGAATCTCATTCCATGCTTACAGTCCCGATGTTTGACATTTCACACAAAGTCATTGGCGTCATTCAGCTTATCAACTCCAAAAAAATACCTCATATAAAACTTCAATCTTCACAAGATTTTATTGATTACGTCCAATCATTTTCCCCTGAAGCTGTTGAAGTTGCAAAAATGGTGGGCCAGCAAGCTGGTATTGCCCTTGAAAATGCAAAAATGCAAACAGATATTGAAAATCTTTTCAAAAGTTTTGTAAATGCTTCTGTCACAGCAATTGAAATTCGGGATCCAACCACAAGCGGTCACTCTCACCGAGTTGCAACTCTGACAACATCACTTGCAAAAGCGTTAAACCGCATCGATAGTGGCCCTCACCAGCACACACAATTTGATGAAGATGAAATGCGTGAGATTGAGTATGCCTCTCTACTGCATGACTTCGGAAAAGTTGGAGTTCGGGAAGATGTCTTGCTCAAAGCTAAAAAGCTATACGGTTGGCAAGAAAATATGATTAAGGAACGCTTTGCACGTATTGCGTCTAGTATTGAAATTGAATACCTAAGACAAGTCATTGATTTCCGTTCACACGCTATGGCTCCTATGGGTTTTACTGATGATTATATACGTCAGCAACGCGACGATAAATTAGAAGAACTCAACGAGTTTATGGCATTCATCATGAAGGCAAATGAGCCAACGATTCTAGAACAAGAAGGATTTGAGTTTTTAAAAGAAATTGCAAACCGCACCTTTGAGGACCTCGAAAAAAAATCTCATCCTTACCTTAAATCTGATGAATTAAGAGCTCTATCAATATCGAGAGGGTCTTTAACCGCAGAAGAGTTCGGAGAGATTCAAAGCCACGTATCCCACACCTATGAATTTTTAAGAAAAATACCGTGGGGTGAACGACTTGCAAATGTTCCTCAAATTGCTGCAAAACACCATGAAAAACTAGACGGAACAGGCTACCCTCATAGTTCTTCAGCAAATGATATCCCGATTCAATCACGGATGATGACAATTGCTGATATTTTTGATGCTCTCACAGCAGCAGACCGGCCTTATAAAAAAGCAGCTCCAAAAGAAAAAGCTCTCGATATTTTAAATATGGAAGTCAGAGCAGGAAAGATTGACAAAGACCTCTTTAGCGTGTTTCTTGAATCAGGTGTTTATAAAATGGTTTAGAGATCATCATGCAAGCAAGTGAACTTTCACCACATCTTCTTTTGACCGCGTATTCGAACGGGTATTTTCCCATGCCTGAAAACGATGGTGAAATTTTATGGTACCGGCCTGATCCCCGAGCCATAATTCCTCTAGAGAAATTCCATGTTTCGAAGTCCCTCCAAAAGCATATGCGAAAACATCAAGATACAATCACAATCAACACCGCATTTCAGAGTGTCATGAAAGCTTGTGGGGACAGAGAAGAAACTTGGATACAAAATGATATAATCCGGGTCTATACTGAAATGTATCAACTCGGACACGCTCACTCTCTGGAAGTTTGGCGCAATGAACATCTCATTGGAGGAACCTATGGCCTTCAAATCGGAGGGGCTTTCTTTGCTGAATCAATGTTCCACTACGAAACTAACGCATCTAAAGTTGCTTTATATCACCTAACACAAACACTTACTGCTCATCGCTTCAAACTTTTGGAATGCCAGTTCCTTACTCCACACCTTGCTTCACTTGGTGCCATAGAGGTCAGCGATGAAACTTATATCAACGATTTGGAGAAAGCACTGCAGCATCAAGAGTACACTCCACTTTCTTAGCAACCCAACCATAAAACCCATAAAGACTTATCATATAAGTAATATAGAAAAAAAACTTTAGATTTAAGCCTCAAAACCGATAAGTTTATTAAAGCAGATCACTACCTATAGGAGCAGACGAGGTTGCACGGCTTATACGGCCAGATGCTCTTCACATGATTCTGGTATCCAGATGCAAAATATTTTTCGTTTTAATATCTTTGAAAAAAACTTAAGATTTTCATCGTGAGATCCGATAAGGACATCATACGAAAACATAGCTATAAGACAGACGAGGCTGCAAAAATTTCGCTCTGATATAACTAAATCTTAGACAGATAAAAGCAAATCTTTCAAATCTTAAAACACTCTTCCCACAAAACAATTCTTACAATATTCATATAAAAACCCTAGTTTTATCTACATAAAACACTCATTGCTCGAACTCCTTAAATCTGATATTTTTCATCACGTACACAAGACAGAATATAAAGGGTCTTCAATATGAATAAAACTTCCTTTTTAAAAACTTTAGAAAGTACTTCTTTTATTTCATTTGCTGCAGGATACTTCTGGGGTAACCTGCAAATCGCCACAATGGCTCTTATGGCGCACCTTTCTTTATTCACTCTTCTCGCGGTCATTATGCGACATTCTCTTAATAACTTACAAAAAGGGTCATGGGTAGCGGTTATGGTTCTCGGTGGAGGAGGAGTCATGCTTCAAGATGATAATCTCATCAAATTAAAAATTACGATTATCAATTTTGCTTTATCTTTAAGTCTTTTAGCCAGTCATTTTTATGGAAAGCTCTCTCTCATAGAAAGAGTCTTAAAAGAACACATTGCTGCGCCCACAAATCTTCTTAGAAAAATCAACCTTGCAGCAGCGCTTTATTTTTTTCTTACAGGTTTAAGTAACCTCTGGGTCAAAAATTATCTAAGTAATGATGCCTGGGTACAATTTAAGCTTTTCGTTCTACCTGGAACAAACATTATATTCCTCATTCTATGCCTGATCGCACTTAAAGAGTGGCTTCCTACTGATAAAAGTTAATTAATATTTAATGCTCAATACTCACATTCATATTAATAATCAGTGAGTATTCGGTTTAATTCTTGACTAGCAAGAGATATTTTACTCAGAATATTCTGTGAAGCCTCTGTATCCATTCCCATTCCTCTATGTTTTTTCTGCTCACTTAAAAGGTCGAGTTTTAAACCTCTAATCTCTTCTTCTAAAACTGAAACTGCGATTTCACAATTTTGCAATACAATCAAAGCAACCATTCACAACATCCCTCACATACAACATGAAATACGGCAAAATCTTCTGATAATAGACTTATCGGCTCAGCTCTCTAAGACTTAAGAGTTTCTGAAAACTTCAATTATCACAGGAGGTCTCAGTGATCTTTGAAGACTTGACCTTAAAAATTAAAACACGAAGTAGGCAAGGTTCATTTTTATTTTTTGAAAAATCGTCAAGAAAAAAGACAAAAGTATTATAATATTGACGAATGTTTCATATCAACTTACCGAATATATGGAATATTTAAACTCCACTATTTTTGGCACTCTTTGTGCATGATGATAGCACATCATTGTAGAATCAAACTGTAGCCGATGTTATCTTGACCAGGAGCCTGAATGATACATTTATCATCAAAACTATTTCTACCTCTTCTCTTATTGGTCTCATGTACCCCTAGAGAAAAAAACAAAACAAGCCGCCTAGAGCTGTCTGAAGAAACTCAACAATTAGGCCTGCAGCTTACAGCAAAAGACTTTATAGCAGATGTTGTTGAAGAACTCGGTTCTGATAAAAAAGATGCCGAACTTAAAGTATCATTTGAAAAAGTTTTACGAAAACACGAAAACACGATTGGGAAAATTTTCGGTCCAAACGACAAATCATACAGCATACAAGATGTGTTAAAGGAGTTTGGCCTCAATGAGGGAGCTGCTTATCTTAAAGGGAATAAAACGGTTCAAGAAGCCTTAAATGGCGACCTTTCCATCGCTAAAATTATAAAAAACCCAAAACTTGGGATGACTCGTTTCCAACTCATAATTGCTGACTTTATCCTTGCTGTAAGAAACTTTTTTCAAAAAATAGGATTCACCTTTGCAATTGACCGCATTGATCACCGTATTTTTCACGGCGTTGCAAAAAGAGCTCCAGAAATCCGTACAACTTTCAAAAACAAACTTGAATATATACGTAATATTGACAATCTTTCAGAAAACTTAAGTGTCAAAGAAGAAATATTTGGCATGTTTGATGCAAAACTCATTCCTGAATCCACTTTAAACACACTTGAAAAATTTAGTGTTGGCTACTTTCAATACCTTCCTGATTCTGAAAAAATCCGCATAGCTTCTTCTTTCTTACGAGCAGATCGCTTAAATGACAAATTTGACTATATGGAAATCGCTCTTAAAAACAGCGGTCCGACACTCCAAAAAGTTTTCCAATTCATAGGTGACTATATCCCAAAAGATTTAGAAAAAGAACGATCTCGACTTATTGCTGAAGGCATTTCCGAACAAGATATTGATAAAAAAATAAAAGATGTTGAACGTCTCAGAGGTGTCATTGAACGTGTGAAATCAGACAAAATGTATCACATCGACAATACCAACCTTGAAGAGATTGTTAGACTTGCAACCTCAACAGGAAAAACCAGCTATACAGAAAAAGAAACTCGCGATGCTCTCTCATCTCAATCCGCAGATGATTTTATCCGTAAAATTAGTGACGAACAGGCCACAAAAAACAAAGTCGATGCTTGGACCGTAAAAGAAATCAAAAGAGTTGCTCAACGTTCCGCAAACTACGATACAAAAGTTCTTATAGGGAAAGCCCTTTTAGGTACTCAAAACCAAACGTATGAAACAATTGAAGCAGACGAAGAAAGCCAGAAAAATGCTATTACAGCTTACAGTTCTGCTTTTGATGGTGACCCTATTCTTATTGGTCAAGCCTCTATTGGTCGCACAGCAGGTATTAAAACAAAAGATGGAAACAGCGCAGTTATCAAAATAAAAAGACCTGGTGCTGACAATAGCTTTAAAAATGAACTCATAGGTTTTGAGAAATCTTTTCCAGCAGCAGACACATCTGCTGAAACAGCTCGAAGATTCATGGGTAAAATCACGACTGATGTTGAATTAGAGCTTGATTTCAAAAATGAATCAACAAACTTTCTTGTCGTTGATAAAATCTACAAAAATAAAGGATCCTCAGGAACATTTGAAGTCACAGACCTCCTCTCTTTCAACACAGAAACAAACCGTTTCGATAAAATAAATGCAGTAGATAAAATCCCAGCACAAAACTCGTCACTTATTGTTATGTCTAGAGCTTCCGGAGCTGAAATTAATACCTTTGACGGACGTGAATACACCAACTCTAAAGGCGAGACGTTTAAAGGCGCTGAAATCATCGAACTCCGAAAACAAGCTGTATCTCAACTCTATGAAACTTGGCTTAAAGAATCTCTTTTTAAAGGCGGAGATTTTCACGCTGATCTACATTCCGGAAATATCTTCTTTGACCTTGAAAAAGACAAAGAAGGAAAGTCTAAATTCATCCTCACCCTTATTGATTACGGCGCAATGGGCAAGCTCTCTCAAGAACTCCAAGGGCATGCTAAAATATTTGGTCTTGGGTTAAAAAACAACGACACACGCCTTATTCTTTCTGGCCTTTTAAATATCTCTGAAGATCCCATGACAGATAAAGACCTCGATGCTCTCACTCAAGACATAAAAACAGCTATGGACAATAAAAATCTTACCCCTATAGCTCGCCAAGAAGAAATCTTAAGAGCTGTAGGAGCCCGCAACGTACAAGTTCCTTCTGGGTTTCTTCAATTCTTTCGAGGGAGTTCTTTCCTTGAAAAAGAGCTTCAAAACATCAATGGGATCATCAGTGATGATAAAAACGGATATACAAATGTGAAGCCTGTTAATATTGCCAACATCCACGCAAATGTTGGTGTTAGCGCAGACAGTCTTTTAAATGTTAATAATTTAAAAACACTCATCGGTCCTGCGACAATATCAGGATTTCGATCTTTAAAAAATGCTTTCACAACAGAAAGTCCAGAAAACTTAAAAAATTCTCTACAAAAACTTCGAAACGATATCTATAAATCTCGAATCGAAAAAGGTAAAGATAATCAAGACACACGGAACAGATTCAATCAATTTATGGAATCTCAATCAAAAAAAGCAAAACGTTAATCACCCTTTTTAGAGGATAATAAACCATCACACCCGAATTAAGATGACTCGCAATCTAAAAACATGTTTCTTCCTTATGCTAATTCATCATAAGGAAGAAACATGTTTTTTTAAATTTATAACTTGTACTTTTTCTACTTCTTCAACCTACCTTCGACAATAATCATTCACACCTCTGATCGAGATATTTTCGCAGATCAAAATACACTTGAAAAGTATGATTATTTTAAAGCGCTGCTTTCTTCTCAAATAACAGAATCGCACACTCTCGAAATCGATTGGCGGACAGATAGTGGAAGCTGTGTCGAAATAATCATAAATTATATAAAATACGGATTTATACAAAAAATAGATTTACACACACTTCACATCTGTAGCTTTATTGAGCATAGAAGTTGCTTAGATGGATTTCTTAACGATTACAAAAAACAATTTCTTATTCACCAACCTATGTTTAAAAACACAACCGAAATAACATTTTTTACAGGGAAATGCATGATGTTCTTAAATCCTATCTCAAGCCGTCTATTTCACCTTCATTATCATCACCATCTTGATACTGAGATACAAAATGCTGATATTTTTATTCAACACAGCAAACTTAACGATTTTTTCACAGCAAATCTTTATCAACAATGATCAAATAAAAACTAAAAAGTATCATTTCTTTAAAAGTTCCATTATCAGAATATAAAGTTCGACACACTGAAAAAACATCATTAACTATACTCATTATGACAATGATAACGCATGACTTTTTCCTAACAGATCACGTTAAAGGCACTTCACGTCACAGCTGGAATATCATAAAAAAATGCTTAACATGTCATCTTTGAAAATAGTTGTGGGAATTTTTTTTGAATCCCATCGAGAACATTAGCGTCTTCAATAAGAAGGGGTGCATGGTGAGGCTTTACACGCGCATCAATCATCAGTGGGGCTTGACACTCCCAGTGCTTAAAAGACATTTTTGCTTGAAAACCGTAAACATCATGCGATGGATTGGAGCGAGTAAAAGCAACCCATAAAAAATTGCAAAAATTTCTACTTAAAAAGCACGGGTCTTCCGTAAGAATAATTAAAGGATATGACTCTAGTTTCTCTTGATACATAGCAAGCTTCTTGCACAACTCGTCAACATGACCTTGAGCAGAATTATAGTTCACAAAATCTGGAGACTTTACAGCTAAAATACCTGCGCTTACTACTGTGATCTCAGAGAATTCCTCTCCTAAATCCCACTCCGGTTTTTCTGAGCTCAGCTCTCTTTTCACTGTACCGCTACTTGCTATGATTAATTTTGAGCCACAATTTAAACCTTCACCTGAATAATCCAAAGTATCCATTGTTGTTTTAGTATGAAAATGCAAATCTCGACTAAAATCTAAACGCACCAAACAGTCTTGAATGAAAGCTTCACAATTTTCAATATCAACATTATTTTGTTCGTCACCAATCCATAAATATTTTGCGAGCGAACACTGGTTAAAACCTAAGACAGCACTTGCTTGAGTAAGAAGCTCTTGGGGCCTTTCTGTTTTGCGGTAAGGAGTATAACGTTCACTTCCTTGTGCAAACAAAAGAGGATGCACACCAGCAGCATCTACAGCATGAAGGGCTTTCACCCCAGGCAGTTCTTTTGAAACCATTGGCTTTGTAATGTCATGAATCAGCTCACCAAAAGATGTGTCTTCTTGAGGAGGTCGCCCAACAACAGTAAAAGGCCAAATAGCATTCTCTCGAGCGTAAACTTTTTTAACTTTTATCAAAGGAAAATCATGAGTTAAACTATAATAGCCAAGGTGATCACCAAACGGGCCTTCAGGCTTTTGTTCGTCCCCATGAATTTCACCAAGGATGCAATAATCTGCATCAGCAGAGACAATCCAGCCATCATCTAAAACATATCGAAACCTTCTATTCGCTAGCATACCCGCAAAAATGAGTTCACTCATTCCTTCTGGCATTGGCATCACAGCTGCAACACTGTGAGCAGGTGGACCACCGACAGCTATCGTCACTTTCAAGGAGTGTCCGGCTCGAAGAGCTTCTTGGTGGTGAATTCCTATTCCTCGATGAATTTGATAGTGCAGGCCAATTTCTGAATCTTGAACATAGTCATTTCCTGAGAGTTGGACACGATACATACCCACATTGCACTGCATAGGAGACGCTGTATTTGGCGGTAAACTCATGACTTGTGGCAAAGTCACAAAGGCACCTCCATCTAAAGGCCAAGACTTTATTTGAGGAAGATCTGAAATCTGTATCTCATGAGCCATCACAGGTGCTTTTCGGGCTGAAACCTTCTTGGGTAAAGAGCACAGCCCAGTCACAGGAAGCTTCATAGCTTCAAACGGGTGCTTCCAGGCGTGACGCAAGAAAAAATCTTTAGGATCAGCCTTAAGATGCACAGCCAACTTTGTTTGTTCAAGACTCTGACGGAATAGATATTGCCAGCGTTTTTTTGTTCCATATAGGTTAGAGACCGCAGAATAACGACTCCCTTTTATATTACGAAACCACAAAGCAGGGCCTTGTTGAGCATAAACCTGCCGATGAATAGCAGCCATTTCAAGGTTTGCATCCACTTCTTCAGTAATTTCGAGAACCTCCCCTTGAGACTTAAGGTCTTCCAAAACTTGCTGAGTTGACTGATACAAAATGAGTTACTCCTATTCAATATTGAGAGCTTAAACACTCACAGCTCTCAATGATTTATTCAACACGTCACACCTGAATCTTCTTTAATATTCAGATGATGAACTCTATATCAGACATCAATATGAAGCTAGTTCAAAGCAAAAACATCAAAAACACAAAAACTTGCAAATCAACAGCACCACACCTCTCTCAGATAATTTCTAAAACATTATTTACTGATAACAAAAGATGCCAACTTCACACCTTTGTTTATCACCTTGATTCAAATGTGAAGACGATCAAAACAAACCTTATAAAAAACTGAGCCAAACAGCTCTTACACTCGAATCTTCGTTTGACGAGTGCAGGCTTCATCGCCATAATACGGACTCGATAAGGAGGCTCCATGGTCACGCAACATACTGCAGCAATACAAAAACGACGAACTTTTGCTATTATTTCCCATCCTGACTCCGGGAAAACAACAATGACAGAAAAACTCCTCCTCTACGGTGGGGCAATCCAGATGGCTGGTTCAGTCAAAGCAAAACGGTCAAAAAAGTTTGCAACCTCTGACTGGATGGAGCTAGAAAAACAAAGAGGGATTTCAGTCACAAGTTCTGTCATGCATTTTCCTTATCAAGATCATGCGATGAATTTAATAGATACACCGGGACACGCCGACTTTTCAGAAGATACTTATCGAACGCTAACAGCCGTTGACTCAGCTCTCATGCTTATTGACGCGGCTGCCGGCGTTGAATCACAAACTCGGAAACTTTTTGAAGTGTGTGCTTTGCGCAAAGTTCCTATTATGACATTCATCAATAAAATGGACCGCGAGGGGCGCGACCCCTTTGAACTCATGGAAGAAATAGAACAAGTACTAGGAATAGCTACATTTCCAGTGACTTGGCCAGTAGGTATGGGAGACCGATTCAGAGGTGTCTATCATCGCCTACGTCAAGAGTTCTTTTTATTCGATAGCAAATCAGACAAATCAAAAAAAATAGGTGTCAGCCAACACGGACTGCATGACCCTGCTCTAATTGAAATGATTGGTGAGGAACAAGTTGCACAACTGACTGAAGAGCTGGAACTTTTAGATGGAGCTGGAGACGCTTTTAACCGGCAAGCTTACCTTGATGGAAAACTTGCACCTGTTTTTTTTGGGAGTGCATTAAATAGCTTTGGCGTTGAATCTCTTTTGCAGTGCCTTATTGACATCGCTCCATCTCCACGACCTCGACCAGCTGTGGAAAGAGTCGTAGAAGCCACAGAATCCAAATTCACTGCTTTTATATTTAAAATTCAAGCCAACATGGATCCATCACACCGAGACCGAGTTGCATTTTTAAGAATTTGTTCAGGTCGATTTGAACGAGGAATGAAGGCTCACCACGTCCGTGAGGGACGATCCATGAGACTCGGCCGCCCGACTCATTTCTTAGCACAAGACAGAAGCCTCGTTGATGAGGCCTATGCTGGTGATATCGTTGGGATTCATGACCCAGGACTTTTTCGAATTGGAGATAGTCTTTCTGAAGGTGAAACCATTACATATACAGGAATACCTGTTTTCGCTCCTGAGCATTTTGTACGAGTTGAACTTGAAGACCCCCTCAAATCAAAACAACTCCACAAAGCTCTCAATCAGCTCTCTGAAGAGGGCGCTGTTCAGGTCTTTCGTCCTATGCATACAAATAATCAGTACTTAGGCGTTGTCGGCAGCCTACAGATTGACATTGTTCAATATCGTATTCAAGCTGAGTACGGAGTCAAAGTTAGAATGACCCCTCTACCATACCAAGCCGCTCGCTGGGTACAAGGCAGCGATGAGAAAATCCTCAAAGATTTTGAGAGAAAAAACGAACAAAACATATGCTTAGATTCACATGGAAACCCAACACTTCTTCTCGACCACGAGTGGAGGCTTAGATACTACGAAGAGCGCAATCCTGGGATATCTTTTTCAAGCACTTCTCTTGCTGTCGGGCCAGGATAATCTTAATGGCTGACTTTCTTCATCCTAAGAAGAGAGTCATCAAACCCCCCTTCATACCCACTCGCTGCTATATTACTTTGTGGAAAAGAGCCGACAGCTTCATCAAAATCCTCAGAAGAAATCATCCCTTTATCATCAAGAATCTGCCGAAGTCCACGCATAGCTTTACTTAAAGACTCGCTAGCTTCTCTATATGCGCTCATTTCATTGCCTAACCGAAAGACTTCTGTTCCCAGCTCAAGAAGTGTTCTTTCCATTCTCGACATCTGCTCATCCATTGACATAGGGTCTCCTGCGACATCTGTGTATTTCACGATTCTCTTATCACTTCTATCGGGGAAGGCATCAGAATCTTCAATACCACTTAGTGTGCCAATTTTCCTGTAAACTCTATGCCTGCTTTAACGTGATAAACTTCATTGAAAGAATCCTCACATTACCAAGAATTTTCATATAGATTTCACGAATAAAATTAAATTGTTAAAAATAAAAATACCTATTTTCATATGAAATAAAAACTTTCTCCCGCAGCCTAAGCCTCGGATCATAAAAATAAGAATCACCGCAAAAACCCAGTCTTTCTATAACTATTTGTTTTCAAGATGATTATTTTTTTTCACAAAATAATTTAAAAATGTTTTTAACCGCACCCTAAAAAGCCATGTAACTATTTATATTTCATATAAAAAATAGATTCATTAAAGCTTCATGATAATTTCCCCGATCAGATGGCCGTGAGATCTAACTACCTCTACCTGGAGTTTTCATGGCCCGTTATTTTTTGATTTTCTTTCTTTTCTCCTGTGGTCACACAAACAACAAGCCTAAGCAAAAACAATCACAAAATATTGCAAAACCTCATACCCATCCCTCTGGTGCCAACTCAACATCCCCTTCCCCCCCCACAACCGCAAACGCAGAGTTCCAATCTAAAGCAACAACTCATGATATATCTCCAGAAATCATTCTTGAGGAGCGTGACATTTTAAAAGAGTACGCACCTCGTTTAATTTTTCATAAAAATGAAGAATACCTCCCATCTTCTGTGCAATTTTTTCTAGAGAGAACAAAAGAAGAAGAAGGGCATTATGTATCAAAAGAAGAACTAAATTGCCCTGATTGCCAAAACCTAGACTTTTTAAAAGGTATGAAGCCTGAAGACAAGCCAGAAATTTATGGCTTTATTCGAGAAAGATCACCAACAGAAAAAGAGCTTATTTATTTCATATTTTATCCTTACAACCTAGGAAAAGAAGTTTGTATTGGCGTCGATGGGTTATTTTTAGATGGTGTTTTTGATGAAATTATTTCTGGAGCAGGCGACCTGGTCGATACAGTCACAGATACTGTTCAAGGATGTTTAGGGTCCAAAATTCGTTTTGGCAATCATATCGGCGACTGGGAACACATCACTATCCGACTCGAAAATCAGGCTCCTCAAGAAGTTTTTCTTAGTGCACATGGCCACGGGGAAGCAGTTCTATGGGATGATATTGCAAAAAAAGGAAACCACCTAGAAGCTTATGTTGCTCTTGGTTCACATGGGATGTACTCAAAAGCTGAAGAACACATCTACCTAGAGCTTCCAAATGGCGCTCAACTTATTGATAGCACAAACGAAGGAAAATCTTGGGACAGCCATGAAAACCTTATTTTTATTCCAGAATATGATATTGGAGCCTACCCTCAAGAGTTCGAATGGATGAACTTTCTTGGCCGATGGGGCAATCCTAAGGAAGGGTGTGAGGTTATTGAGTCTCTTTCTGGTGAGTGCCAGTTAAACGCAGGGCCAACCGGGCCTGCCCTCAAAGGCGTCCTAGAATCACAAAATCTCCATCTTTTGCACCTGTAAAAGATGGAGACACATTCACTTCTCTTCATTGAATAAAAAATCCACTTTCTTGAAAAAATATGCAAGAAACACATGAGCTCATGCTAATGTAGCACCCTAATGACATACAAATTGAGGCAAAAAGCATGAAATTTCTTCATACCATGATTCGCATTACCGACGTGGATAAAAATTTAGATTTTTTTTGTAAAGGACTTGGGCTGAAAGAAATTCGACGCCACGATTATCCAAAAGGTGAATTTACGTTGATTTTTCTGGCTACAGTCGCAGGGGCTCCAGAAATCGAACTCACCTATAATTGGGGCAGCAAACAAGAGTATGTAAGTGGAAGAAATTTTGGACACATCGCCTTTGAGGTTGAAAACATCTACACCACCTGCCAACACCTTATCAACCAAGGAATCGATATTCTTAGGCCTCCACGTGATGGCTATATGGCTTTCATAAAAAGCCCTGACAATATTTCAATTGAACTTTTGCAAAAAGGCGGCCGTTTAGTTCCTTCTGAACCTTGGGTGTCTATGCCTAACAAAGGTGAATGGTAAGCGTCACGGTTATTATAGCATTGGCTGGTTTTATTTACTCACCCAGACTGAGTCTATCCCACTTATAAAATTGAATTCGAGATATGTGATTTTATCTTATAAATTTAGTATGTTGTTCCTAGTTTTATCAAATATTTGGAATTGACATGCCTAAGTTATACTCATTAGACCTGAAGAATAAAGTGATTGATGCGACAGAATCTGGCTATACCGATAGCTCTATCAGTGAGACTTTCAATATCGCTCGTAAAACAATATATAATTGGAAAAAGAAACTGACAGAGACTGGTTCTCTGAAACCACGGAAACGTGAACAGGGACCAGGTAAGATTCAAGACTTGGAAAAATTTAGAAAATTTGTAGAAGAAAAACCTGATAGAAGCTCCGAAGAAATGGCTCAAGATTGGGGGATATTTCTCCACGGAGTATTCGTCGATACTTGCGGCTTATCGGTTTTACAAATAAAAAAAACATTTGGATACAAAAATCGCTGCGATAAAAATCGGA
>JBGCEP010000024.1:0-2571 GCA_045106415.1 Oligoflexales bacterium
TGAGATCTATCTCAGATTGCATCAAATTGATCTTGGCTTGTTGTGTTCTTGAGCTCCTCTGAAGACTACTAAAAATGGGAACCTTAAGACTCACCCCGATCAAGGAGGAGTCAAACCAGTTGTCAGGACTTTCAAAAAAGATGAAATTATTATTATTTGCGAATTGCGAGTAATTGATAAAAGCGTTTAAGGAAGGCATACCTTTTGTTTTCTCATACTTAACTAAAAGTGCGTCTGATTCAACCTTGTTATCTGCAATTTTAAAATCTACATGGTTCTCCAGATCAAATTCACTTGACATCATATTGAGATCAGTACTTCTTAAGGCCAGATTTTCTAGGTTTTCAGTAAGTACAACCTTTTGATCAATGGGGATGCCTAAAGTGAGATTAAACATCTGTCTAAAAATAAACTCCTCTCTTCTCGCCCTATTGAGGGCATTATTGATATTTGCTAGCGTAATTTGTTGTTGCTCAAAATCCTGCTCTTCTGCAAACCCATTGTCGAGAAGTGCTTTTGTTTCCATTAGATTTTTTTCTAGAATCTCTTTGTTCTTGATAAGAATTTGAATGGTCTCCTCCGATACTAGCACAGTACCATAGGCATTGATAACAGCCTCTCTGATACTTTGATCGGTCTTTTCTTTTGCCAGATTAGAGATTTTAAGAAAAGTTTTGGCTGATTGTAAACCAACTAAATAAGAGCCATCAAAAAGGATCTGATTTAGCGTCACTGTAGCATTCATGTTTTGTTTCGCTCCAAATACAACTTCTTCAAATTCACCTGGAGGTCCTCCGACAATCTCAGCAGGGATAAAAGTTACGGCTTGTTTCAACCAATTTTGATAATCTATAGAACCATCAATCTGGGGTAGTCCGAATGATGTAGCCTCCCATTTTTGTTTTTCAGCCGCTTCAATATCCAATGCAGCATTTCTTACAGTATAATTATTCTCGAGAGCATATTGTATGGCCTGGTCCAGGTCAAACGAATAGGATTCTTGTCCATATATCACTGTAAAACCTAGGGTGAAAATAATTAAGGGTATGATTTTTTTCATTTTTTGAGTATGTTAAGTAAAATATTCATTCCTTTTTCAGTAGCAATTGCACGTATGTGATACTCTAGAAAGGCATCTTTAAGTTCTGATATGGCGTAAACCTCAAGGGGATATAACTCATAATTCGTCAGACTCATGTTGCCGCTAAAATAAAATCTGGAGACCAATTCTATATCAATGTCCTTTCTGTAGTAACCCTGTTCGATACCTCTTTTTAAGTTTTCGACAATACAAACATTAACGCAGTCAAACTGCTTCTCCTTTACTTCTCTGAAAATCTTTGGATAGTATTTTTGGAGCTGGTAAGTAGGTGAAGACTTTTCATTTTTGAGCTGGTCATGCACCATCGATTTGATAGTGAATATCTCTTCAATAGGGTTATAGTTTCCTGAACAAACAGAATCAATAGTTTCATTAATATGATCGAGAACAAAAAAAGTGGCTGCGTGAACTAATTTTAATTTCGTCGAAAAATGAGCATAAATCGTTTTTTTTGACATACCCAATTCTTTGGCAATGTCATCCATGGTTACGCTTTTGAAACCGAGGTTCAAAAACATATCAGCTGCTTTCTGTAAAATTTTTTCTTTCATAAGCCTGCAAATATAAGCACGGAAACTTAAAACACAAAAAAAGTTTCCAAAGTTTACGATTTATTAGTATGTGTCGAAAAAGCATGCAAAATGTTACAAATGATTCCTGATGGAAAGTGAAAAAAATTACCTTTCTCCGGGATTGCTATTCACGGAGATTATTTATTTTTACCAAAAACAAGTGACGTGAATATTGAAAACTACAGAGAGGCTTTTTTGACATTTATGCGTAAGAGCCTCATAAAGAATGAGCCAAAAAACTTATATGAACCGATTGCCTATATCATGTCTTTAGGGGGGAAGAGAATGAGACCCATTCTGGTGTTGATGAGTTGCGACTTATTTGGCGGAGACTTTTCGGAAGCTTTGGAGGCTGCCCTATCGGTCGAGATGTTTCATAATTTCACATTGATTCATGATGATATCATGGATCGCGCTGATCTTAGAAGAGGACGAGAAACAGTACATACCAAATGGGACCTTAATACAGGGATACTTTCGGGAGATGCTTTGATGATTCAATCTAATCAACGCCTGGAATATTATGAGGGTACTATTTTTAAGCGTCTGATTTCGCTGTATAACAAAACAGCATTAGAAGTTTGTGAAGGGCAACAGTTGGATATCGATTTTGAAACCATGGACAAAGTGGAACTCGAAATCTATCTTCAGATGATCAGCTATAAAACGGCAG
This sequence comes from Oligoflexales bacterium, assembly GCA_045106415.1. Classification (GTDB taxonomy): domain Bacteria; phylum Bdellovibrionota_B; class Oligoflexia; order Oligoflexales; family Bog-1112; genus JBGCEP01. Next base: position 2,348 of record JBGCEP010000024.1, read on the forward strand.
TACTCGTTGGCGCATCCTTAAAAATGGGAGCTATTATTAGTGAGGCTCCCTTGGAAGACCAAGACGGAATTTACAATTTTGGACTAAATCTTGGTATTGCCTTTCAATTGCAGGATGATTACCTGGACACCTATGGTGGTGAAAACTTTGGGAAGAAAATAGGGGGAGATATACTTGAAGGAAAGAAGACTTTTCTATATATCAAAACCCTAGAACTTGCTCAA
>JBGCEP010000025.1:0-71238 GCA_045106415.1 Oligoflexales bacterium
AAAACTACCGATACAACGAAGCATTAGATTGTTTTGTGGGCTGTCTTGCACAAAGAGATGTTCTTGGATACACAAGGTGGACAGAGGCTCATTGGCAAGAGTTTGAGCCATCTCAAAAGTCAGAATCTCATTTCCAAAACAGGTTGAAAGCAGGCCAGGGCGCATTGATTCCGAAAGGAAAGAGCGTTTGATCAAAGTTCGTACGGATGACATCAAAAAAATGTCAGATGATCTTGTGAGGCTTAGTGAAAGAGATATTTTCAAAGTAAAAAGGAGGGCTGTTTATCCTAAAAAACATGAGTATTTAATGGATCTTTATCGCCGCATTCATTTTCTTACTGCTGTAGCAGATGATCTGCTACAAATAGGAAAGTTGGCAGAATTTTTGAAAATAATAGAAAGCCGGCAATATGGAGATGATTATCGTACTTTTCTATTGGCGATGGACCCTTAGAGGAATGGGCGATGCGAGACTTAAGAGGACTTTTGCCCCCTCAAGTCTCGTTGCTGACGATGAAAACTCAGCTGCGGCCCACACGTCAAGAGCTGTTAGGGCAGTTGTATGCATTAGAGCGTTGTTGGGATCAAGTTGTTTCTTATTTAGCGCCCCATCATAACTATTCTATTTATGCTTCGACTCTATGTTTAGAGAGGTTGCCTTCATCGCATTCATTTAGCTTCTTTAATCAAGGTTGTGTAGTGGGACCTTTATAAAAATGAGTCTGAATCTCTATGGTTAGACAATGTTTTACCAAAGGCCTGTGATCGCTTGTGGGGGTATAAATGATTGATGAGATTGGTTGAGGTTGGCATATTTGACGGATTTAGAATTCCAGTTTTTATGAAGAGTAGGACTTATTGGTGTTTGTACCGGATATGGAAGTGGTGGACTCTGTGCTCCGAGAATGAATAATGAAAAAAGTATTTGTAGCATAAAGGCTCCTTTGCTTGATCATAAATTGACCAAAAATGGTTAGTGCTTGTACCCTGTCATAGGGTAGGCTTATGTTCTCGGTTTGATGTTCCTTAAGAAAAAATCATGCTAGGAAAGGCTTTTTTAAGCCTTTTTGTTTTAGTAGGTTGGCGATGCCGCTTTAATATTTGATTTTTATCAAAATTTGGTTGTCATATGCTTTTACACTCAGGTGCGGGTCGGTTATCCTGTCTGATATAGCTTCGTGTGTAGGAGTCGTGATCTTGAAACGAGTTTTGATAGCAGGTGGTGCTGGCTTTTTAGGAAGTCATTTATCGGCAAGATATTTAGATATGGGCTGGGAGGTATTGTGCCTTGATAATCTCCAAACAGGTCGCAAATCGAATATTGATGAATTACAAAAGCATTCAAATTTTGAATGGGTGAGGCATGATATTACAGAGCCTTATTTTGCAGAAGTTGATTTGGTTTTGAGTTTTGCTTGTCCCGCGAGCCCAGTTCATTATCAAGCAGATCCTATTCGAACGATGAAAACTAGTGTACTAGGGGCGCTTCACTTATTAGAGTTAGCAAATCGTTGTGGAGCTCGTATTGTTCAAGCTTCAACATCTGAGGTTTATGGAGACCCTTTAGAGCATCCTCAGTCAGAGAGCTACTGGGGGCATGTAAACCCTATTGGGATTCGCAGTTGTTATGACGAAGGTAAGCGGGCCGCAGAGACATTGTTTATGGATTATAAAAGAACGTATCAGACAGATATCCGTTTGATTCGTATTTTTAATACGTATGGCCCTCAAATGTGTATGGATGATGGGCGAGTGGTGAGTAACTTTATTGCTCAAGCCCTGCAGAATAAATCATTAACGATTTATGGTGATGGCTCGCAGACTCGATCGTTTTGTTATGTTTCAGATCTGGTTGAAGGGATTGTGCGTATAGCGAGTGATGATAGAGAAGATGCTACAGGCCCATGGAATTTGGGGAATGATATGGAGTTTTCGATACGTGAGCTTGCTGAGGAAGTTTTAAAACAGACAGGGTCGTTATCGAGTCTTCAGGTTTTGCCTTTGCCCTCTGATGATCCAAAGGTACGGCGTCCAGATCTTTCAAAAACAAAAAGACGGTTTGATTGGTCACCTCAGGTCTCATTAGTTGAAGGAATAGCAAAAACAGTTCCTTATTTTAAATCGCTCCTAGATACAAAAAGAGGATTACTATGAAATTAGCTATTGTTGGTACAGGTTACGTGGGACTTGTTTCTGGGACATGCTTTGCAGAGATTGGCCACCATGTTACCTGTGTGGATTTAGATGAAGAGAAAGTAATGGGTTTAATCGATGGGAAAAGTCCTATTTATGAGCCAGGCTTAGAAGATATGATTAAAAGCAATATTCTTTCTTCTAGGCTTCATTTTACAACTTCTTTGGAGTCAGCTCTTGTTTCGGCAGAAACAGTGTTTATCGCAGTGGGGACACCTCCTGGAGAAAATGGTTCTGCTGATATTCATGCGGTAGAAGCTGTTGCTCGTGATATTGCTAAACATATGACGCAAGAACTTCTCGTGATTGTTAAATCAACGGTACCAGTAGGGACATGTGATCGAGTTGAAGATTTGATGTCACAAGAGCTTAAAGAAAGAGGCGTCTCAATACCTTTTCAAGTCGCATCAAATCCAGAATTTTTAAAAGAAGGGCAAGCGATTCAAGATTTTATGCGTCCTGAAAGAGTTGTGGTAGGCTACGAACATGCATTAGCTGCACCTAAACTACGCGAAATTTATGAGCCTTTGATTAAGGATGATCCATTTCGATTGGTTCAAACTAATCGTAAGTCAAGTGAAATGGCAAAATATGCTTCGAATGCAATGCTGGCAACTCGTATTAGCTTTATGAATGAGCTCTCGCGCTTAGCGTCAAAAGTTGGTGCCGACATGGATGATATTCGAGTCGCCATGGGCAGTGATTCTCGGATTGGACGAAAATTTTTATATGCAGGACCTGGGTATGGCGGATCTTGTTTTCCTAAAGATGTGCTAGCGCTTGCAAATACAGCAAAGACATATGATACCCCGATGCTTGTGCTGGATGCTGTAATGGAAGCAAATGATGCTCAAAAACGATGGGTTGCGAATATTGTGTTGGATACATATAAAGGCAACATGTCAGGGCTTACGATTGCAGTATGGGGTTTGGCTTTTAAACCAGGAACTGATGATGTCAGAGAAACTCCAGCACATCATATGGTGAAAACTATTTTAGCTGCAGGTGGTCGTATTAAAGCTCATGATCCAGAGGGAGTGGAAAATTTTAAAAAACTTCTTGGGTCCTCAACTGGTATTGAATATGTGAAATCCCCATATGAAGCGACTCAGAATGCAGATGGTTTAGTACTCATGACGGAATGGAATTTATATAAGCAACTCGATTGGACAAATCTTGCAGCAACAATGAAACATAAAAAAATATTTGATTTTAGAAATCAGTATTGTTTAAAAGATGCTAAAGAACATGGTTTTTATTATAAGTGTATTGGGCGTGAAGAATCGAGAACATCATAGTTTTCATAGTTTTTTCTGAGTGAATAAAAAAGAGCGAAAGCTCTTTTTTTATTTTAAGCTTCTTTTTCTTTACAAATTCTTACAGTGTGTTCTTTCAAAGGTTCAATAATCTATTGATATCAATATCAATTCGATATACAGAAGATATATCTATACGAAGTTGTGATAAATAGAATCTTGTTCGTTTTTGACCGGAGACTTAGCCATATGGAAAATTTCTCAGTACAATCAGAGAAATATATTGCTCAACCTAGACACGATACTGATTATGAAACAGCAAGCCATATGATGGCTTTGCCTTTTCCTAGATTAATGAGGCTTGCTCAGCAGGTTCATCAGAATCATCATCGAGATGATGAAGTGCAAATGGCAACTTTGCTTTCTATTAAAACAGGAGGGTGTAAGGAGAATTGCCATTATTGCCCTCAAAGTGCGCACCATCAGAGTGAAGTCGATGCTCATGGGTTGCTTTCTGTTGAAACGGTTCTTGCTTCTGCTCGTAAAGCAAAGCAAGCTGGAGCGACACGATTTTGTATGGGGGCGGCTTGGAGAAACCCTCCTGAAAAAGGGCCGCAGTTTGGACGTGTCTTAGAAATTGTTAGAGAAGTGAAACAACTTGGTATGGAAGTTTGTACAACACTTGGAATGCTATCCGAAACACAAGCTCAAGCTTTGCAAGAAGCAGGTGTTTACGCATACAACCATAACCTTGATACTTCTCCTGAATATTATGACCAAATTGTTTCGACTCGTACTTATCAAGATCGTTTAGACACTTTGTCTCATGTTCGAGATTCTGGAATGCAAGTTTGCTGTGGTGGGATTGTCGGGATGGGTGAGACACGAGAAGATCGATTAAAGCTTTTGCTGCAGTTGCATCATATGGACCCTCACCCAGAGAGTGTTCCGATTAATTTATTGGTAAGAGTTGAAGGAACACCTTTATCAGATCAAGATGATTTTGATATTTTTGAAATGATTCGTACGATTGCGATGGCTCGAATTTTAATGCCTAAAAGTCGAGTCAGACTATCCGCAGGTCGTACTCAAATGAGTGATGAAGCTCAAGCCTTGGCTTTTTTAGCTGGTGCAAATTCTATTTTTGGTGGTGATAGACTTTTAACAACTCCAAACCCAGGAGATTCTGAGGATGAGCGGCTTTTAAGTCGCTTAGGCATGCGCATGTCAAAGCTCGAGAACTCTGCATATGAGCACTAAGGGGAACCTAAGTTGGCAAATATTAGAGCAACGCTCAAAAGATTTGTTGTGCACACTTGACAGCTCTCAATCATTAAGATCTCCAGTCATGAAACCGCAGTATGGTCTAGATTTTTGTTCGAACGATTACCTGGGATCAAGGACAGATGATGATCTTCAAGGGGATATTCGAGAACGAGTTTTGCATATTCCATTTGCGAGTGGTGGCAGTCGTTTGTTGGGTGCAGACCACAGAGACTATCAGAATCTTGAGCTTCAATTTGCTCTTTGGAAAAAAGCTCCTGCATCACTGTTTTTTTCATCAGGATATGCAGCGAATCTCGCCGTAGGCGGTGTTTTAAGATCACTGGGAGCATGTGTGTTTTCGGATCGTTTAAACCACGCGAGCATGATTGATGGACAAAGAACTGCTAAAAACGGGAATTGTGTTGTTTTTCAACATAATGACCTGGAAGACCTTGAGGATAAAATTAGGACAAATGATAGTGACCTTAAAGTCATTTGTACGGAATCGTTGTTTAGTATGGGAGGAGATCGAGCTCCTCTTCAAGAATTAAATCGCCTTGCTAAAAGACAGCACTGTATTCTTGTCCTTGATGAAGCCCATAGCGTAGGTTGTGAGGGGGAAGATGGAGCAGGGAGTCTTTCGCGTGCCGAGATCGACCATGATCACATCATCACGATAAACCCTTGTGGTAAAGCCCTTGGGGCTCAAGGGGCTTTTGTCGCTGGTCCTAGGTGGTTTTTGGATTGCTTAGTGAATAAAGGGCGTAGCTTTATCTACTCGACAGCACCATCGCCTTGGGTGGTCCAAGCTCTCCATGCTGTTTTAGAAAGAATGAGATCATGGGAGAAAAAAAGAGTTCAACTTCATTCGAATATGGAGTGGATACGGAGTTTATTTTTAGAGCATGATATTGTTGCTCCTACACAAAGTTGGATTGTGCCTATCGTAGTGGGAGAAGATGAAAATGCAGTTAGGTTTTCAAATGCTTTACGCGCCCAAGGGGTTCATCTTGCAGCAATACGTCCCCCAACTGTTCCAGTAGGAAGTGCTGGTTTAAGGCTCTCGTTAAGGAGCGATATGACAGCTGAAGAAATAAGCTGCTGTGTTCGAGCTTTGAAAGAAACGATGTTCTGTTGAGCATGATAATATCTAAAGCATGAAAGTTATTTAAGGTGTTTTTATGTTGTCAAGTGATGCTCTTAGTACGCTGTGCTGTCCTGTATGCAAAGAATCCTTTACGGCAAACAATCATGTTTATCGGTGTAAATCATGCGATTATCAGTTGGAGACATGGGGTGAAACTCCATGGCTTTTTTCAAACCCGTATAGGGTGAGAGGAGAGTGGAAAAATCGTTATGAATATACATTGGCTCATTATGAATCGATGGCTCAAGGGATTCATGACTCGTTAGAGAAAAAGCAACTTCGAACTTCAACCCAAAAAAGATTAAGAAGACATGTTCAGGCTTTAGGTGAGCAACGAAAAACTTTGATGAAAGTGCTTTCTCCTTTAGATATGCAAAATGCAAAACAACGAGGAGTATATCAGGCAGGGTCAACATCTTTACCTGAAAGTCAACCTCTTATGGGCTATTACCATAATATATTAAGAGATTGGGCATGGGGAGAGCAAGAGAATGAACAAAGTGCCAGGCTTGTTTTAGATTTGATTGATGGCCAGTTTATGGCCGAGAAATGGTTGGTCTTAGGAGCTGGAGCAGGACGCCTTGCGTATGATCTTCATCAAAAAAAGCAAGGCCTGACTATCGCCACAGATTTAAATCCATTCTTACTTTGGGTCTCAAAAAAAATGACAAGTTATCAGTCCATGTCCTTGAAGGAGTTTCCTTTATCTCCAAAAAAACTTGATGATGCTGCACAGTCATGGAAGTGTCGAGCTCCAGCGCGTTCACGTGAAGGCTTAAGCTTTATCTTGCATAATGCTTTTGAGCCTGGTTTTAAAGATGAAAGTTTCCAAGTTGTTCTGACACCATGGTTTTTAGATATTGTTCATGAAGACCTTTTGGATTCTGCTATTATGGTAAATCGTTTACTTCCTGAGGGAGGGGTTTGGCTGAATTTAGGGTCTATGGCTTTTTTTCATGAAGACAAAGCAAAGTGTTATTCAAGGCAAGAAGTTATTGAAGTTATTCAAGAGGCAGGTTTTGAGGTTTTAAAAACGCTGGAAAAAGATATACCGTACATGAATTCGCCGAGTAGTTGCCAGAAAAGATATGAAAATGTATTTTCATTTGCTGCAAGAAAATTAAAAACAATCAAATCTCAGCCAAAAGAATCTTTAGACCCTGTGTGGCTTCAAGATATTCAAAAACCTATTGAGCGTTTGTCGGCTTTTGAAGAAGTGGGTCTGTCTCAAAAGTTTGTCGCTCAAATTTTAGGGTGTATTGACGGTAAAAAAAGTATTTTTGACTTAGCTGGTTTACTTGCTGAAGACTCAGGCTTAGAGCAGCAACAGTGTATTGATTTGGTTGCACAGATGGTGCGGCAGGTTTATGTGAACCATCTGAAGGATCAAAATTTTCGGTGATTCTTTTTTTTAAGAGTCCAATACTTTTGTATTTTTTTTATAGTTTGTGTGCCGCCCCAACAAACTCCTCCTACTAGCCCCCCTAAGATTGCTGTGTCGATAGCGAGTGATGCCATATAAAAAGAGGAGTGTAAAAGATTTTTACTTGTGAGGCTTTGTGGTCCTAAAATCCCAGGTTTGACATTCCCAAAAAGTCTCATTAGCCCAGATCCAGGTCCTGTGGCGACAGTAAGTCCTATTTGATCACCGAGAAGGAGTGGAACCCAGCTAAGTGCTGTGTGCCACAAAAGCATATTATTGTGCATGTAAATATGCTGCCTAGCCTGTAATGGTCCTAGCCATAAAGGTTTGAGGATATCGATGAGCCCTAGAGAGGCACCGAGTGTAAATCCGATTTTTGCACCATATTGAGCATGTTGGATAAGCCCATGAAGTTTGTTTGGGGCTATGGAGGATTTATCTGTGTGAAGAGACAAAGGAACAGCGGATGCAGATGCTGATATCAAGCTATATATGAGGATTTTTTTTATTAAACTTAGCATAGAAGCCTCTTAACACGGGATCTCAAAAAGAGATTATCACAGAGGATATTTCTATTGTGAACTCGAATCGCCACTTTATGTAACAATTTGTTTTTTAACATCTAATTAATTTTTTTTGTTTGAAAAACAGTCCGTTGCGGTTATTGATTGTTTTGTTGTTAAGGTGTTATAGGTGAAAGCAATGATTTTATGGTAGGTGATGTTATGACAAAAAATGTTTTTGTTTTGTCTGTGTTCTTGACGCAGTTGCTTTATCCTTACCCTTCTTTGAAAGGGTGTGCTCATGGCTTAGTTCATAAGCCAGCTAAGAATGTCATTTTGTTTATTGGCGACGGCATGGGTTTGGCGTCTTTGACTGGTTCTCGAATATGGGCTCATGGTTCGGCGGGTCAGCTTCATATAGAAAAGCTACCGACAATCGGTTTGGTAAAGACTTTTTCGTCTTCGGATTATGTGACGGATTCTGCGGCTGCTGCAACAACGTTGGCAAGTGGAGTTAAAACTTACAATGGCGCGATTGGAGTGAGTGATCCTGAGTATGATCCAACTCGTTCTTCCCGAGATGTTGAAACATTAATCGATGTTGCTAAAAAATTAGGAAAATCCACAGGAATTATTTCAACAGCAAGAGTGACTCATGCAACGCCAGCATCTTTTTATGCGCATACAAATCATCGATCAAACGAAGCTATAGTTGCACAGCAAATTGCAACTTCACAGCTAGATCTCTTATTCGGTGGTGGGATAAAAGGGGTCGATCATAAAGAAAGTTTTTTAAAGAATCTAAACGCTCATGAATGGGTTCTTATTCAAAATAAATCACAGCTTTTTGATGAATTCGGGACAAAGAAAGTTCTCGGAGTTTTTTCAAAAAGCCATATGTCTTATGAGTCAAATCGAGATCTATCGAGCTCTGAGCCTTCTCTTCAAAATATGGTGGATGCGGCTGTGACTTTATTAAAGAAAAATCCTAGTGGTTTTTTCTTGGTTGTTGAAAGTGGACGCATTGATCACGCTGCTCACTTAAATGATGCAAGAAATCATTTCAATGAAATTCAAATTTTTGATCAAGTCATAGGAAAAGAATATGACAGAGACCATTCAGAAACCTTAATTATTGTCACGTCAGATCATGAAACAGGTGGGTTAGCTCTTAGCGGATATCAAGGACGAAAAGAAACTCGTGGTGAGAATCTTTTTTTTCCAAATAGTAATCAAAGGCATTTTGTGAGTTTTGCAAGTGGTCCTGGTCATAGTGGTGATCATTTTCTTATACAACCTTCCCTCTACCTCTCAGAAGTTGCGATGCACACCGCTGTTGATGTCCCTATTTTTTCTGCGGGTCCTTGTTCATCTTTTTTTCAAGGATTTATGGGGAATGATGATATAGCGTGGAAAATAGCTAAATCTATGGGGGGACGCTTTACATCAAAAGTCAATATTGAGAATTGGAAGCTTTATGTAAAACCATAAGTTTTGTTTTGAATTGAAAACATAGCTTTATTGAATGATTTTCTATCAAGGTCATGATACAGCAACTGCGATTAGCTTGATCTTAACCGTGAACACACTAAAGATAACTTGTGCTATATGATTTTGAAATTGTTCTGAGTACTTGTGGGGGCTGTCTGTTACGCAACTTTCCAACGTAACAAGATGTTTTTTTAGGTTTTTTTTGTTGCGTTGATGCAGCTAAATGAAGGAGACGCTTTTTACGGCTATCTTTTGTTGTGGTTTGTACAATGTCTGTTGCAATTGATAGAAAAGAAAAGTCGTGTAGCTGAGTATTTAAATAGTCTTCAGAGTCCAGCTCGACAAATGCGCCGTATTCATCGCATTGATCTCCGATGCTCCATATCGGACGTATTGGGTTTGAAGACCCATAAGATGTTATAAATAAAGTAAGTAGTATTATGATTCTAGTCTGCACGGTTGTCTCCTTATGACTTGAGGCGAGGAAAGTATCATAGAATACTAAAGAGTCAAATTTTTATAAAAAAAGGTGCGTCTTTGGTGATATGATGACGTTTAAGTATATTTTTGATCTTTTCGGATAAGAAAAATGCTTTTAGAACTTTAGTTTTTTAAAAATATTTAACACACACATAGATAATGTTTTAATTGCTACGGGGAACTTATTTTTGGTGAGACGTATCATGCTATGTGTGACGAATATTTTTGTTTATTTTGTTATTTTAAGAGTATTCTGATGATTTACCAGAAAGGTAATGAGAATGAATTGGGGATTAGTAATTTCTATTTTTGTGGTGATGTCTTTTTTGGTTTTTTGTTTTTATAAAAAAAAAATTTTTGGAAAAAAGAATAAAGAACATAAATCCCCTTATATCAAGAAAATGGATAAGCAAGCTCCAAAGGTAAAGTCTGAAGAGTGGGAGGAAAAATTTGGAACCTTTGTACGGGCATATCATAAGCATCATGTGAATCATGTTTTTTTTGTTCATGGGACTTTTGTAGGCGAAGATCCATTAGATTTTTTTTATTATTTGAATTCAACTTTTCGAAAAATTCTTCAGAAATATTTAAAACAAGCTAAAAAAATGATTGTAAAAGATAACGGTATGTTTTCAATTGAATATGTTGATCTTTTTCAAAAGATGATGGGGGATGAAATCAAAGCTCATTATTTTCAATGGTCTTCAGGTAATCATCACTTTGCCCGTTTAAGTGGTGCTTTGAATCTTTTGTTTGAGCTCGCAGCATTATGTGTCGATAGAAAGTCAAAGCGATTTTTATTAATAGGTCATAGTCATGCAGGGCAGATTTTTGCAATTTTGTCACAAATGATTTGTGATGAGGAAAAAGGGAGAGTCTTGATTCAAAAAGCTTGTTTAGCAGGATATCCAAAGTCTTTTTATGAAATTTGTGAGACTCTCCACAGCATTCAAGGAATGAGGTTTGATCTTGTGACACTTGGCACCCCTGTTCGCTATGATTTTTTTCTCTCAAAAAAAATATCCTTACTACATATCATTAATCACAGAAAGTTTAAGCAACCTGTGAACCCTTATAGAAGTATTTTGAATACAGAGTTTGGTGATTATATTCAGCACTGGGGAAGTTCAGGAACGGATATAAAAAGTCCGATACCACAAGTTGAAAATGTTAATAAAGATTTAGATCATCTTTTTGATATTGGGAGAGATTTGAAATTATGGCGATCGCGTTTGAAAAAAGAGAGGCAGATCCCTAAGCAAGGAGTGACCCTGTTGGTGGATTATCAGGATCAGAGTTCTTCAATAAATTGTGTTACCACCTTATTTGGGCATGGTATTTATACACGCATGAATACTATGTTGTTTCACGCTGAACAAATAGCCCTTTTTTTAGATGGGAATTTAGTCTCTGATGCGTTGAATCAGGGTGAATATGCTTCCATGCTTGGGAGTGAATTGTCTGGTTGAGGTAAAAGATTATGGTTTTATTTTTAGAACTCAGACTGTATTTGAAGACTGGTCTCATAATACGTCTTTTTTTATATATTTGAGATTGAAAAAAAGACGAAAGTCTTTGCGGGTATCGCTATAGTTTAGATGTTAATTTTTATTACTCTATATCGGAAGCGATTTCTTTAACAGCTTGAATCCAGGTATCATTAATGTTGAGTGAGGGTATTAAGATTAAATCAGTACCGCCATGGCTGATGAAATCAGCTTTCGCTCTAATCTCAATTTCTTCTAAGGTTTCTAAGCAATCAGCAACAAAAGAAGGGCAATAGACAGCAAGTTTTTTAACGTTCTCTTTTGGAAGGTCACTGAGGCGGTTGTCTGTATATGGTTGGATCCATGGAGTACGGCCGAGTCGAGATTGAAAAGAAACTTCCCAGTCTTTTTCAGTGAGGTTAAGTTCTTTTGCAAGAGCACGTGCTGTCGCGTAGCATTGAGCTCGATAACATCTTCGATTGGATTTTGTTATGGTGTCACAGCAGTTCGTATTTGAAAAACAATAATCTTTATTGGGTGATTCGTCACTTTTTCGACAGTGCCGTTCTGGAAGTCCATGAAAGCTGAACATAATTTTATCAGGTTTAAAAGAGTTAAGATGCGACCTTCCTATTTCCGCGAATGCTTTGATGAAACCTGGGTGTTCATAAAAGTCATGGCGAACTTTGATATCGGGAATATTCCATTGGGTTGAAAGTTCTTGAAAGACTTTTTCGATTGCCGACCCATTAGCAGCAGAAGAGTACTGTGGAAAAAGAGGCAAGATAGTAAGGCTATCACAACCATCTTTCTGGATGTTTTGTAGAGTCGATTTGATACTGGGGTTTTGATATCTCATGGCATAGTAGACACGAGTATCTTTCATATGAGGCTGGATTTTTTCAGCAAGTTTTTTTGTGTAAACCAGTAATGGGGACCCTTCATCTGTCCAAATCTGAGAATAAGCTTCAGCTGATTTTTTAGGACGAAAGGGGAGAATAATACAGTGTAGTAAAAACCAGCGTAAAAGTTTAGGGATGTCTAACACTCTAGGGTCAGATAAGAATTCTTTGAGGTATCGACGGACATCTGCTGTGGAGGTGGAGTCCGGTGTCCCTAGATTGAGAAGAAGTAATGATTTGCGTTTATGCATAAAAATGACCCGTATTAATGATACAGGTTATAAGAATACCTCTGGATAGAAAAAGTATCCAGAGGTAAGTTTTAGAAGTCTTGTTTTATCGTTGTCTTGATTGTGATTTTTCCTGCTATTGGAACTTTTGATGCTGGAATCGTGATTTTTGATCCTTCGCGTTTGAAGTCAGTAATCGGGTATTCTTCATATAGCACCATCCATTGGTAACGTTCAGGGTTTGTTATATTTGTTTCGATTGAAAAATCCTCTCTGTAGCGATAACTGATTTGTACCGTATTTCCTTCGTTAGGAAGGCAGTCGCTTATGTCGAGAGCTTGACCAGATAGTTTAAGTGTTGAAATAGGGCAGCGAGTGGCTTGATTTTCAATATTTAAAACTTTCACTTCTGGGTGCCCTTCAATGTGGATGTGATCCAATTGAATTGTACTGATATCTTCTTGAGGGTAGCGTAAAACATAACGGATATTTTCTTCTGCGTTTTGAAGAGTAAGAACTTTTCCATCATAGGTGAAGTCATTATAAAGCTCAGTCCCTTTATAAACCCGAACTTCGTCAGGAAAAGGGGCGTTGACAGAAAATTGTGTGATGAGGTCACCTTTGCGAGTTTTTTCAAAGTCAATTTTAATGTCTTTTAAGTCATCAGGAGCTGAGTCAAGAGTAATCACTCCTGTCGTACTATTGTATCGGAAATTGGCTTCACTGTTATCGACAAGAACCTTAATGTTGTCTTCTTTTAAGTCTTTATCAATTGCAAAATCTTTTTTGAGAGGGATGTCAGCGTTTTTATAGGTGACACGGATCTCACTTCCCTCTGCTGGCTGAGTGTCGAAAGTAATCTGGTTGCCAGTAATACTGAAGTCTGTAACGCTGATTCCTGCTCCCCCTGGAGGTGTTATCATGACGGACCCTGAACCATCTACAGCATTGTTAATAAGGTTGAAAGTTTTTAAAATAGGTGTAGAACCATAACGATATTGAGCTGTAATGGTTGCGCCACGTGGAGGAAGGGTTGCAAAAGTTATTGTTTTATCATTGAGGCTGAAGTCGTTGATCTCTGCGCCATTAACAAGCACTTTAAGAGAACCTGCGTCGGGTGTGTATTGTAGAGCGATACTGTCCTTCAAATCGTCAGAAATATCTTTTGAGATTGCTTTCAAGATATTTGTGTAATCATTTTCGCATATAGATCCTGCTAATCCACTTGTAAGGGTGATGAGCTGTTGATATTCTTGTCCTGGGTGGCTCTGCTGGGAACATCTAGGTTCGCCAGGAATGCTGAAGATACCATATGTCTTAGCATCGACTCCTACTTGGCGAGTGGAACCACCAATTGGTTTGTTTAATAGATTGATGAGATCTTGAGGGCGATGATTGACTCTTGTTGAACAACCGTTCGAACCGGTACTGCAATTATCTTCATCTGTGACAAATAAAACAGCAAGATTGGAACCATTTCGAACCCAATTAAAACCGGGGCATAGGAGTGCTCGTGATGCGGATGCAATGCCGTGCTCATTGCCACTTCCTCGAATACCAAGTCCTTGAATTTTACTGCTGAAAACACTCTCTGCATTTGAGTCTGTAGACTTAATGAGAGCTCTATTGCAGGGCTCTGAAATGCTAGTGCTTACGATTGAAATTTGCCAATCTGTATTTTTAACATGACTTAAAAGTTCTGGAAGTTTTGCGGCAATTTTTGCTTGTTCATCTTTCATAGAACCAGAGTTGTCAACAACTAATAAAATATCTAATAAACCTAGTTTTGATTGTTGAAAGTTTTCTTCGGTGTCTTGTCCTGTTTGACCTTGCTGAATTAAATCCATTTTTGCAGGTCGATCAATCTGTTTGAATTGTGTTGAAAATTCTTCAGTAATATCAGGGCGAGTTGGAACCATATCTCCTTGGAGGTAGCCTGCTGAAATACTCAAATCATGTTTAGATGTTTCAGGCACTTCGAAAGATCGTTCTGTTGAAGATGATGAAGATACTTGTTCATTAGAGTGGCTATTTCCATAGCCGTCGTTATGATCACCATCGCCGTTGCCATCATCACTACCACTGTTTTGGTCTTTGTTTGGTAGTGCTGAGAGTGTTGGCGAGGCTTCGTTTTGAATACTGGGTGGAGAATCTGTCTTTTCTGCGTCTTCTGAAGATTTTTGTGCTGAGACAGCTCTTGATGTGCTGTCGAATGAAGTTTCTCCGCATGAAATAATAGCAAAGAGTGATAAAGTTATAGCTATAAATTGCGTCATAAAATCTCCATCCAGAGCAATGGCTACATTCGTTCAAGATATCCATTCGGAAGGAGAGTCACGAGACTTTAGCTTTTTGTGTAACGAGCTGAAATGTAAAGAATCTAAATCTATTGTTGTTGTTGCATCAAATGTGATTTAATGCGTTTTTGGTGAAAAGGAGAGGGTTTTGGAAGCTTTTATAGAATTTTGGCAAGTTTGGCAAAGGCAAATAGTAGGAACTCTTTTTGCTTTTGTGTTTGGAGCTGCATTTCGTGTTTTGGCTGGGAGAATTATTTATAATATTAAATCTTTAGATCTAGATTCAAAAAGGATATGGGTCATTAGACTTAGAACTTTTCTTCTTTTTTTAGTTGCTTGTACAGTGGGGTTAATTTGGTTTAATGAGCTCCAAACGATTGCCTTATCTATTGCGGCTGTGAGTGCTGCTATGGCTATTGCAACAAAAGAGTTTATTCTTGGGTTTTGTGGAACCATGTTAAAAATGACATCAAAATCTTTTGCTCATGGTGATCGTATAGAAGTTCACGGGATTCGAGGTGATGTCATTGACCAAAGTCTCTTAAGTACAACAGTTCTCGAGGTGGGTCCAGGAGAGTTGACTCATCAATATACCGGGAGATCTGTTGTTATACCTAATCTATTATTTTTATTGGAGCCTGTTAAAAATGAGTGTTTTTTCCGCCGTATTGTTTTGCACTCTTTTACGATACCGAGAAAAGTAACTTCGGATTTAAAAAGAGATGAAGATATTCTTTTGGAAGCTTGCCGCATGGAGTGTCATCAATATTCAAAAGAAGCACAACATCATATGAATAAAACGGCTTCTCGAAAACATCTTCATGCGATTTCTGTAGAGCCTAGAGTGAATTTAAAGTTTGTATCCACGGAAGAAGTCGACCTTATTGTGCGAGTTGCTGTCCCTCTTCATTTAAGGGGGAAAGTTGAGAATGCTATACTTCATAGATTTTTAGATGGTTTAAGAAATGATGAAAAAAAAGTTACTGCTCAAAGTCACAATATTTAAAAGGCATATGGATACAATGAGTATTGGTGTCATTAAAGTGAAGACTCTATAAATATTTTATAGAGTCTTCATGTCATATTGAATTTTCAGAATTGATCTCGCTTAATTTTTTCAGTGGGTAGCGTAAACTCCACTTCCCATCTTTTTTCTCCCAGATGTCTTTATTTCTAAATTTTTCGACAACTTCCCAGAATTCTTTATCTGTGATGTTATGAAATCTTAAGAAATCTTGATAATACTCAGATGGAAATTCACCTTGTATTTCATTGACAATATCAACAGCTTCATCCCTAGTGAGGCGCTCTGTCCAAATATCATAACAAGTTTGATCGGTTGCTCTCCAAAAACCAAATTTTATATATTTTAGCCAAATGTTAATCTCACATAATTTTTCATCAATATTGTCATAGTCAATATAGTTTCCAGGAAGAGGGCCTTCAGCGCGAGGGTGAAATCCTCTTTCTTTTACTATTTCATATTGTTTTCGCCCGTCCCAAAATTCATAGTGACCCAGATAAATACTATGAATTCCAGCTTCTTTAAGTCGGTCATAGTCAGGATATTCATAGAAAAAAACATCACGAGGATGAATGTCATCATCTAACCAGTCGTGAACAGTTTTTTGCTTAATGAGATCATTTTTATCAATATCAAGTGCGCTAGGCTTACTGGAAGTATTTTGAATACCTCCGTACTCAAAGGCAATATCTTCACCCCATACGATGAGTGGGACTTCATAAATAAGAGCTGTGTTGACAACGCTTGAAAACATAGAGCAATGTTCACCCCAATTGGGTTCTCCTTGCTGAACAAAACATTTTTTTCTTATATTTCTATACACACTTGGTTTTAAAGTGATTTTTATGAGATCTACACCCAAGTCTTCAATCATTGTATTTAAATTGTGAATGCCTTCTGTTGTAGGCAAGTGAGCCCCTAAGCAAACACAAAGGCATTTGAGATCATACCTTTTGGCCATGACGAGAGCTTGATACCAGCTGTTTTTCCCGCCGCTTACAGGGATAACGCAATCATAAAAAGGGTGTTTTTTCTTTTTAATATCTTCGACGATAAGATCAAGTTCTTTTGCTCTTGCGTCCCAGTCGATATGTTTTTTTTGCTCTTGGGAGCGGCATGCGTTGCATAGTCCTCTTTCATCAAAAGAAACACCAGGTTTTGTATCAGGCATAACGCATCGATTGCAATATTTCATTTGATTACCCCTTCACTGCTTTGAAATTATGATCGTCAATATAAGATCGCCCCATAAGAACATATTGATCTTCTTCGTTTGCTGGCTCTTTTTCTGGAGTTTGAATATATTGGCGAGCATCATTTACATCGAGGCGTGATGCTTCAATCTTTTCTTTGTTAGCATTGATGTCTTCTGATGAAGTTTTCTCCCAGGTCTTATCTCCATATTTTTCCCAAGCTTTAGGGTCTCGGAACTGGTCAACATAGTTATGAAAAGCAAGCTCACTCATTCCTGACCATTCTAAAAAAAGTTTTAAACTTTTTTCAGGTTTGATGTGATCGTAGTTCTTAATAAGGGCGAGTCCTTCTTCTCGAGATAGCCTATTGAGTCGGATATCACGGCAAGCGTGATCTGTTGCTTTGCCATACCCAAATTTTAAATATTTAATATAGTCATGAACACCAGCGTTATTCCAACAGAATGTGGTTTCATACTTGTTAAAAGTTCTTTCTTGTTGGGTTGTTTCATATCCGTATTTTTCAATCATCTGTTCAATTTGCTTTTGAGCATCCCACCTTATAAAGTTTCCTAAATAAAGGCCTCGTACTCGTGACTTCTCGAGTTGAGCATCAGATGGATATGTAAATGCTTGTAGATCTTTTGATGTGATATCGGAGTCTATATTTAACAGAGAATCTGCATCAAAACCTCTCAAGCCATGTTCTTTTCTTACTTTTCGAGTCATCTCGACAGAGTCATGATGTGAGAACATGCCGACTTGATCTAGCCACCCATGAACTCCCCAGATAATGAGTGGGATATTCAAGCGAGTGGCAATTTGTACAGGGAAAGTTTGGCTGCCTGCAAGATAATGCCAATACATATCACCAAGTTCATGCATTGTAATTTGAGTGATTTTTTTAATTTTATCAGGACTGACAGTATACTGCATATGATCACAGTCAAGTTCTGTGCATAGTCTAGCAAGATTTCTAACGCCGATTTTGGTATTTGATTGGACATTATAAGTAACAAGGAGAGGGTTTAATTTCCATTTATTCTTAATTGTATCCACAATAAAAAAACTGTCTCCACTTCCAGTCACAGGAATGACGCAATCGTAGTGACTTTTTGGCCTGTTTCTATACCTATCTAGGATCTGGCCAAATTCTTCTTCTTTTTCAGCCCATTCAATCTCATCTTTTTCTTCATGAACTTGACAACCGCTACAAACGCCCTCATCGTCAAAAGACAAACCTAAAGGGTGATTTTCGGGGTAGAGGCATCGGTTACAATAATGCATAAAAATCCTTATAAAGGGCGTCCTAGGTGATCGAATTGAAAGCTTTCATATTTTACTTGAGTACTGATTCGAATATCAATCCCAACGTACTTAAGGTGTGCTTTTGCCGCAATAGTACTGTGTTCGGTGTGTTGAAAAATATTTGCAGCAGAGACTGCTTGGCACCCTCCCTGAGTAATAGCTTCGCTAAGGTGATTGACTCTGCCTACTCCCCCGCAGGCAATAACAGGGATTTGTACAGAATTTGAGACCGTTTTCAATAGATCGATATCATATCCTTTACGAGATCCATCTCGATCAACAGAATTAATGAAAATTTCACCAGCTCCGAGTTTTTCAGCTTTATGGCACCATTCTGCAGTATTAAGACCTGTTTTGATTTTTCCACTCCCTATCATGACTTCATATTGATTTGTCTCTTTTTGCCATTTAGCGTCTACTGAAACAGTGACACCTTGGCTCCCCATTTTATTACGAGCTTGTTCTATGAATTCAGGGTTTTGAATTGCTGCAGTGTTGATGCTGATTTTATCTGCGCCTGCATTTAAAACATCACGAATATCATCTATCGTGCTGATTCCTCCACCTATGGTAAGGGGAACAAAGCATTTTTTAGAAACAGATTCAATGAGATCAAAGCGTGGTTTGTAACCTTTTTTGCTAGCGTCAATATCAAGCATAATAATTTCATCAACATCCCAATCAACAAAAAACTCAATTGCTGTTTTTAAGTTCCCAATTGGCAAATATCGTTTGAAAAAAAAACTTTGAACAACCATGTCGCCTTTAACTACAATGCATGGAATCAATCTAGTTTTTAAGATGACGCACCTCTTTTGGATTGTTCGATAAAATTCTTAAGAACATGCAACCCACTATGATGACTTTTTTCTGGGTGAAATTGCATACCATGGATATGACCCTTACGAACTGAAACGGGAAAATCATAGGAATGCCATGATGTTCCCGTTACGTATTTTTTAGGACAGCAAGCATGATAACTATGAACAAAATAAAAAGGCTTTGCATCACCAAGGCCATCAAAGATTTTATCACCTGAAAAATGGACATCATTCCAGCCCATGTGAGGCACTCTGTGAGGTGCTTTAGCAGAGATTTTTTCGATATGTCCTTCTATCCAACCTAATCCTTTTTGATCTCCACCTTCACTGGATTTTTCAAATAAAAGTTGCATTCCAAGGCAAATTGCTAGAATAGGAGTTTTTCTTTCAAGAACAGCTTCATTTAGTGGTTGAATAAGATTTTTCTTTTTAAGGTTCTCCATTGCATCTTTGAAGTAACCAACACCAGGAAGAATCAGTCTTTCGGCATTTAAAATTTCATTTGCTTTGTCACTAATGAAAATGTTTTCATGAGGAGCAAGGTGATAAAGAGCGTTGAAGACGGATTTCAGGTTACCAGAACCATAATCAACAATCGTGATACTCATAAGAGATACCTTATAATCGTCAATATGTTATCTGCGGTGATAACATGTATTAGAATTGCAATCTCAGGCGATATTATCATAGCGTTTGCTTCTCTGCTATGAATCGATCTTTAAGGCTTCATAAAAAACAATAATACGAACTTGATCATTTGTGTAAAAAGTAGATTTAACTCTTAATTTTAAGGGTGTTGAATATTTTACGCAAGGGGGTGGTATATGTTGTGGTTATTTGGGGGTTTTTCACATTATTTTTTTAAGCATGTTGAGATGTTTATCCTGAGCGTATTTTTCAAGAACATTATGGATTTTTTTAGGACCAGCCATATCGAAATCAATTGATAAAGAAAGCTGGAGAACTTCACTAAGAATTCGAGCTACAACTTCACTACAGATCTGACTAATATGACCACTTGCAAAGGGATTTTTTTTTAAAAATAAAAGTCGAGATATTATGATCCCTATAATTTGAAAAACGCCATACCTCAACCCTGCGTATTGTAGGCGTAGAGTTTTAAAGTGCTCCCACTGCTGCTTATTGAGTTGGAGTGAAAATGAAGAAACCACATGCACTGGGTGCTGCTCTTGAGCCATTTTACCTAAAAATTTTATTGAAGATCCGGATGCTTCATAGATGAGAGCACCCTCACTTTCTTCTTCCCATTGAAAACGGACATGAGAATATGAAGTACATTCAAAAAGCATAATCATAGAGCTTATGAAAGAAAAACCTTGAGGACGAGTGAACTCAACATATAACTTTTTCATGTAGATCCTTTGGATTTTGAAAAATCAATATGATTGTGCTGTAACCAGTTATGAAAATCTTCTCTATTGATTATTTCTTTATTGCTGTCATACCTCAAAACGAAGTAATCAGGATTATCTTCAATATGGTCATTTTCCTCGGCGGCTAATAATCCAAAAATACTTAACTTTTGCTGTCCTTTAAGGAAATTAACAGCTCGTGCAAGGTTGCAAGAAGTGATAAAAGAAGATTCTTGTTTTCCTTTGACTGTCTCAAGGAGAATCATTATTGTTTGATTATGAAATATAGCATCAATAATCATTGGAGAATGAGATTGATGATGAGATGTTTGTATTTTTCCTTCTTTACGAAAAAAATACTGATCGAAGTAGTGATAGCTTAAACTTTGTATAATTTGTCGTTCAAACTGAGCATCATCGGATTCTTTATCTAGATCTTTTTTAATGGTTTTTATTTCTTTTTGAGTTGCGTCAGACAGAATAACTTCTGTTTTACCAGACTTTATTGTTGAAACTCGATCTAAAAGTGAAATGATTTTAGTGAAAAGCAATTGAAATTGCTTATAAAATAGAATGCTCATAATAAGTGTGAGAAAAGGCCAAGAGAAATGAGAAATAGCTTCAATGTTTTTAGATAAACATAAATTCAAAGGAAATTCTCCTTGAAGAAAATTCTGATTATACTCCCTTCTCATCGGAACTTATGGAGGATAAATCAATCTAACAAAATTAACTTTTTAAATTAGCAGTGAGATTGATTTTTATTACAATAATATAGAGAGGGAAACTTGTAGGATGATCTTCAATAATTGAATTTAGTCAATTCACTGATTTTTTTTGGTGAGATAGAAAAAGTCACGGCGATTATTATCCATAACATATCGATGCCTTTGCAGTGTTGGTGGATAGAGCATTTCCTGATGAAGATACTCAATTTGAAGTTTTTGTTCATTGGTATTGAATTTGAATAACGCGTTATGAACATACATAAGTGCATTCATATCGAGGTGCATTGCATTTTTACAAGAATAAGATTGCATGACTCTTACCATAGAGCTGGGAGTAGCATGTGTAAAAGCCATAAAAATAAGATATTTTTTGTTTTTACTCTCTTGAATACATACGCCAGAACGGATGCTTCTTCTTAAACCTTTAGCGTCCGCAGACCAGTTACCGTACTCATAATTATTAAGTAAGTTACTGGGCTCCCAGTTTTCGATAAGCATGACCCCATTTTGTCTAGCATCGACAGTGATATTTTTTTGAGAATCAGCCCGACTCCATGCATGGAGTCGGACGTGAGAAGCGTTATCTATTGATAGAGTGGCAAGACCATGTGACATATGTGCAAGATGAACACCATTTTGTATATAGCCATAAGTTTTTCCTTGAAAAGGCCCTTCTTTAATTGTGCTATGTCTTGATTTAAATCCACCTATAAAAACCGAAACAGCTTGGTTAAGTTTGTAAGGAGGAACAGATCCAATAGGTTTTAAGTATTTGTTATATCTCATTTTTTGATGGTTTCTGGGAGTTTTAATAGGAGGTTGTTCAGTTCCTACTGAGTATTTTAATGAAAACTTACTAAGATCATAAGCTGTCACATAGATAAGAGAGCTAAGCTCTTCCGAGTGAATGTTGTTAACACGATTTTTATAAGTTTTTAAAAGGTGTTTAGGTACTAAATCAGCAGTGTATAGGCTAATGTAAATGCTTTTATGCATAGAACTTTCATACCATTGTCCCATTTTTATTGAATTTTCTTCATTTTGAATAGATATTCCAAGTTGATGGTCTTCAGAGTTTAAAACTGTATTTTTTTCTTGTATAAGAGGTGATTCTGGAAAATAATCAGGTTGTTTTTTGCTCTTTGAATTTTTATGAATTCGTGTGACTTTCTCAGCTTTCATGTCAACCAGTGTAGGTTTAACAGTGCTGATAATGCTTTCTCCAAATGATGTTGACCTTAGAATGTCTGTGCCCCACTCTGTGAGAGATAAAGGGGTCTTACTACTGCGATATAAACGAAGATAAATCCAACCATTACAAAGGCTAATGAAAGGGTTTGGGTTTTTTGAAAAATTCATTTTTGTGATGTTGTGCATCGATTGTTGAGACCATAGAGCACAATGTTTTTTCTGGCCTGAGACTTTTGTTAGATTAAGACCGTCCTTTACAAGAGTTAAAACTGTTGTTGGGTTTGGGTTTTCAAAGTGAAAATATCTAGCGTAGAATGGTTTTTGAGTTTTATCCGTGATTTTAATAATATGCCAAATATTCACTTTGGGATTGATGTTGGCCCACGCAATCGAAACTTTCTGAGAAACTTGAAATTTGGAGAGTTTGAAAGCTTGAGCTGGTAAAGTGATGCAGAAACTACTTATGAAGCATAAAAAAATGTTCCACTGTTGCTTTCTTTTTTGAAAAAGTAGTGATTTTTTTTTTGTTTTTTTGAAAAGCACAACTTTCCCATAACCTTAAAAAGAATGATTTCTTATACTGTGTTGATCGGATGATTTTCAGGAGATATGAAGCTCTTGTAGATTTCCATTAGAAGTGTGGCATAAAGAACTGTGTGATCTAGGGAGAGTGATGCTTGATACCGCTTAAAATAATTTTTACAAGAATAAAATTATTTTAAAGATCATGCTCGTGATGATTGTTTTAAATAATATTCAGTTAATAGAAAACCATAACCAAGGTTCTCATGGAGAGGTTTTAACCTGAAAACAATCTGAGCATTGGAGAGAGTAGCCTGTATAGGTTGCATCAAAGCTTCCTTCAAGAATAAAGGAGAAGGAGAGGTCGATAAGTCCTTTGTTCTTTCCGCGTTCTCGGGTTGTCAAATAACCTTTGGCTCCATCTTTAAATGAAATTTTGATGGAGCGAGGAGAATCAAATGTTTCTTCTTTTTTGTCACCTTTTTTTGTCGTCTGTTGAGTTTCGGTTGTAACTTTTTTTGATGTGTTTTGAGTGATGGTTGGGATGTCTGTTTTTGTATCAGATGCTGCATCTTCATCGGGATCTTTAGGAGGGTTTTGGGCTGTGTCTACAGGAGTTGGTTCTGTGATTCTGATTGGATTTTTCTCATTGTTATCAGGGTTTTGAGGGCTAGGGTTTATGCTATCATCGTCGTCACCACTTAAAACAGCAGCTAATGTTATTACTGTTGTAACAGCCGTAAAAGCACCAGCCCATAAGAATTTTTGAGTTGGAGTACTATCAGTATATTTTTGTTTTATATTTTCAAAAAATCGTAATGCGATGTTTTTTTGATTTTTTTGTGCCTGAGTATCATCAAGAGTTTGCTTTTTCTCAAGATCAGATATTTGTGATTTGAGGCGAAACATCGTTTCCTCAACTCTAGCAGATATTTCAAGGTTTTTAGCTGGATCGTTAGGGTTAATAAATTGAGAGGTTTCTTTATCAATTGTTTTTTCCAGTGAGCTTATTTTTTGCTCTAGATCATCTCTGATTTTTAAATTTTCTTTGGTTTGTTTTTCAGATTTTATTTCAATGAGTTTTTTTTGATTTTGTATTAATTCGTGGCGATACTGATGTATTTTTTGATAGTTTTCTTGTTTTGATTTGATTGTGGAATTTGTTCCTGTTTGGTTAATTTTTGTTAAAGAAAGGGCAGACTCGATGATGTCATCAGAATGGATTGCTAAAGTGAGTTCGCCATCGTCATTTGCATATCTTGAGAGTTGAGGGTATCCCTGAGTTGGCAGAACAATCCATGCAAGTTTATTTTGGAGCCATGTGCTGTCTTGTGCACTAGGTCCATATGTCAGTTGTTCATCATCAGATAAAATAACGCTAGTATCTGGAACATAATAAATTAAACCACTTTCAGCTTTGTAAGATTCTTCTTCACCTACGGTTCTATTGTTTGATGTTTTTTTCTTACACCCTGAAAAAAAACATAAGAATGATATGATTATACAATAGTACATTTTTTGGACTGTCATCGGTTATCTCCTTAGGCATAAGATTGCACATATATAAATATTTGATTTTATAGAAAAATATGAATTCCAACTGTGATTGATGAATTTGAATCAGTTTCTAATACTATTATAGTAGAAGAATGGTGAAAATGCTTTTATTGATGGTGGCTGTGCTCTCAAAATAACAGGGGATGCTATGAGATATGTTCTGAAATTTATGGTTACTATTTTTTTTGTATTTATGTTTATTTTATGGTTTTTGATTGATAAAGCTCAACCTTTACGTGATGGAAAAGTGAATCTTGTAGGGCTCCAAGAGGAAGTTGAAGTTTTATACGATAGTTATGGAGTCCCTCATATTTATGCTGGATCTGAACTTGATGCTTACAGAACGTTGGGTTGGGTGCATGCACAAGACCGTTTATTTCAGATGGAGGTATTGAGGCGAGTGAGTCAAGGCAGGTTGTCTGAGATTTTTGGGGCGTCGACTGTTGATCTTGATAAGTTTCATAGGACTCTTGGCCTTTATTATCATGGAGGTGAAATCCTTGATTCGTTTAAGAAACGTCCAGTTTATAAAGTTTTAGAAGCATATTTAGAAGGGGTTAATCAACAAGTGTTAAGTGGATCCAAACCACTTGAAATGCAAGTTCTCGATGTAGAGATAGAACCCTTTACAGCTCAAGATATTTTAGGGATATCGGCATATATTGCACTAAGTTTTTCAAAAAGCTTAGAAACAGATTCATCATTGTCGTGGATGCATGAAAATCTTGATCAGTCTTTTTTAGCAGAATGGTTTCCTTCGACTCCAAAACCTATTTCAAATCCTATGATGTGGATGCCTCCTACAGATTTTGATCTTGGGCTTAGCCCATGGAAATTCGATGGGAGTAATGCGTGGGTTGTCGACGCAACTAAATCTAAATCTGGTTACCCTATGCTGGCAAATGATCCACATATGGATTTTGCATTACCAGGGGTTTGGTATGAAGCGCATTTGCATGCTCCTGATTTTGAGATTTATGGGCATCATGTTGCAGGGGTCCCTGTTGCCATTCTAGGTCATAACAGAAAGATGGCATGGGGGGTCACTATGTTTCAGAATGATGACATTATTTTGTACGATGAAAAATTTTCACCTCGAGGTGAAAATTGGGTTATATGGAAAGGCCAAGAAGAAAAAGTGAAAACTAGAGTTGAGACAATTATAATAAAAGGTCAAGAGCCACAACAATTGACGCTGAAAACAACCGCACGTGGACCTATAGTTTCTTCAGTTGTGAAAACATTATCGGGTCGAGGGCCTGTTTCAATGTGGTGGGCTTTTTATGATCCTCGTAATGATTTATTAGGAGGATTTTATGATTTAGCACATAGTAACGATATCGCGAGTTATAAAGAATCGATAAGAAAAATTTTAGCCCCAGGTTTAAATATTTTATATGCACATCGGACAGAAGGTATTGCTTGGTGGGCGACAGCATTATTACCCCAGCCTGATGCTAAAGTTCCTCCTTTTATCCTACCTAGGGGGAGCTTAATTGGATACGGAAAAGAAAGAGATTTTTTGAAAAATCCACATCTTATAAATCCTTCTAAAGGCTATATTGTCTCTGCAAATCAAGAGCCAGAGACAAAAGATGTTGCTGGTTATTTCAGTACAGCATCTAGAGCGCAAAGAATTGAGAAATTACTTAAAAGATCTCAAGTTAAGCTCTCACCTCAACATCATATGGATGTTCAATTGGATCATCATTCAGGAAGTCAGCATAATTTATTGCAGGCGCTTGTTTCTATTGTGAAACAGCAAGATATGGTCTCTGGCCCTATAGAACAGTTGGCTTCTTGGGATGGAAGCTATAAAAGTGATGATCATGGAGCTCCTATTTATAATGAATTTTTGAAAAGAATTTCTTCAGAATTATTTGGCACTCATTTACCTAAAGGAGTTGTGCAAAACTTGATGTCGACAAATTTAATTCATAATGTCCTCCCGAGAATTATTTTGAATCCGAAGTCAGTATGGTGGATGAATAAAGAACACAGAAAAATAGTTGTGCAAAAGTCATGGAACCAGACAATTGATTATTTAAAAACAACTTTAGGGCCAGAGCCAAAAAAATGGACATGGGGAGCTGTCCATACTTTGGAATTAAGCCACCCGATGGGAGTAGGGCCGCTCCGACGCTTTTTAAACCTTGGACCGACCCCGATATCAGGAGCACGTAGTGAGATTAATAATATGACAACAGCATTTTCTCCTGGTGCTTATTCTGTGGGGAGTGGGCCCTCGACTCGTAGGATTATTGATTTAGGGAATCCCACTCGAAGTTATGGAATTTTACCAGCTGGGCAGTCTGGAGTCCCTTTTGATAAGCATTATGGAGATCAGCATCAGATGTTTGTGAAAGGACAATATCGCTATCAGTTATTAAATAGAGAAGATATATTAGAGGAATTGAGTAGTCGCCTTTATTTTGAGCCTGGGTCATAGGATTTATTTTGGAACAGAAAAAAATTCAAGATATTGCTGTTTATTATAGAGTTTCAACTGATAGACAAGATATTGAAAGTCAAAAAACTGCTGTAGAGCAGTGGCTGCAAGATCTAAAGGAGCCGCCCTCATCAGTACAGAGTTACATAGATGAAGGTATTTCGGGGAAAACACAAAATAGACCAGAATTTCAAAGTATGCTTGCTGATGCCGAAGAGAAAAAATTTGATACCATAGTGGTTTATCGCTTGGATCGATTTACTAGGGATGCAAATGCCGCAATACGTTTGATCTTAGATTTAGATCAAAAAGGAATTGCATTTATTTCCGTTACCCAACCTGTTCTTAACCTAGGCCATGCAAACCCTTTTCGCCGGACAATGCTTGCAGCTTTTGCAGAAATCGCAGAAATTGAACGAGAAACTATCGTGACTCGTGTAAAAGCTGGTTTAACTGCGGCAAAGCAAAGAGGTGTGATTTTAGGTGCTCCTAGGAAAATAGATGATGAGATGCATATGAAAATGCATGATCTTAGATTACAAGGTTGGAGTTATCGAAAAATAGCCGATTTTTGTGATGTAAGTTTAGGTTCAGTTGCTAAAATTATGAAAACTTTTTCTAAAGGTAAAGAAGATGGACTCTAATCAGCTTCTCTTTCTTTTGAAAGATTTAAAAATTGATGTTGATCTTTATGAACATGAAGCTTTTTTTACTGTGAAAGATGCACAAAAAGGTCGTCTCATTGAAAAAGGATTGAGTACAAAAAATCTTTTTTTAAGAGATGAAAAAGGTTGTCGTCATTTTCTTGTTGTTCAAAAAGATACAGAACGCGCAGATTTAAAAGCTCTAGCGGTTCAATTAAGATGTAAAAAATTAAGTTTTGCTTCACCTGAGAGATTAAAGCGTTATCTGGGTTTAGAACCTGGTAGTGTAGGGTTTTTAGCTTTAATTTGTGATAAGAATCATGAAGTTGAATTGTATTTTGATAGTTCCGTACAAGATTTTGATTTTTTACAAACACATCCTTTAGTGAATACACAAACAGTTGTTATATCGAGGTTAGATACCAGAAAATTTTTAGACTATACAGGCCATTCGCATAACCTTAAATAAGAGATGCAATCGTTAATATAATTTTTTGGAAATTAATTTTTTTTATCGAGTTTGGCGAGAATTACTTAAAGAAAGAAGACCTTCTTCGAAATAGATCTTATGATCTGGTTCGATTTTACTGATAATGACTCCAAAAAGTTGACGCTGAGCGAGCTCAGGGGAGATTTCTTCATCGTCTCTTAAGGAAGTGCGCATGACCTCTAAATTTGCGTAAATAGGCCTATTAAAAAGTCGACAACTGAGGTCTATAGTCGCATTGATTTTAACGCCATTTGTAAAAGGAATAAGTGCTTTCGTTGCAGAAACAAGAAGCATGCCTGAGTTTGAAATGTCAGTCACGATAAGCTCAAATCCGTAGACTCTCATTCCCAGAGGTCTAGCAAGGACCCGCAGAGGAGGATTTAGGATGTGGCGTGCTTCTCTAGAAACTCTGCTTGACGAACGCCGAGATTCTACAGAATGATTTGCTTTTGGCAATGAACTCATATGTCCTCCGTTATACGAAGGACTTATCGGTTTTTATACCAATGTATTGATTGAAAACACCTAAATTTATTTTGGTGCACGGTATTATTTTAGATGTTTCAGGCGTTGCGCAAGATTTTGACGGACTCAACAATATGTAATTACAGGTGGTAATAACAGAGGCTCAAGTTATATAGCGTTGTGTCCGATAAGCGTACTATACAAGCCTAATTGTTGAATTGACTGTGTAGTGGAGTTGTTGTGAGGCTTTCAAATTCTGAAGTGAGAAAAAATTGGCTAATGAATTATTTAATGTCAAGGCGCCGAAATAAAGGTGTAATGTTTAGAGAAGAAAGAATAAAATCTTCGTATAAGGAAGAATGTTTATTACTTTCATAAGATTTAAATATCTGTTTTAAGTAGGAATAATTTCCTTATAGAAATCTTTGTTTTTTAAGAAAACAGAGATTTCTACAGGGATTTTTTTATACGTTTTTTTCATATGTTTCAAAGCTTGAGCACCGTGTTGATATTTTGTTCTTGAATTGAGACAAATACTATAGCTAGACTCGACTTCAGAGTACGCAAAAATATTCGGGAAAGCATCATCTCCAAATATCGCTAATAACAAAAGTTGAAACGGTGAAGATGCGGCGTCAATTAGAAGAACAAATGGAGAAAGAGCTAAACCCGTCACAAAGCGATTCTCTGTTTCTGGATTTTCTCCGATATCCCCGAAGAATTCTTCTTGTACAACTTTAGAGAAAAAGCATTGAGTCAGAAAGAAAGAGAAAAAAATCGTGATGAAGTATGAGCGCATATAGGTAACCTTTTCGTAAGCCTTTAGATCTATTCTATCTGCAGCTGGAGGTAGAGACAAATAGAGTATTTTGCTGAAGTCTTGAAAGATTTTGTGAAACTCAGTAGGCTTGTCATGGAAAAGAATGAAATTTGACAATAAATGAGGTTAGTGATGTCTTTACCAATGACGGGTTATCACAGCTATGAACACTTTGTTCGAGATATGGACCGCGCTGTAAAGTTTTATACAGAGACTTTAGGCTATAAGGTTATCGGTAAAGCGCATGCAAATCAGATTGAAACCGACGGTATGGAGCGGGTTGTTCTTGCGGGTGGTGAGAATATCCACCTTATTTTGAGTAAACCACTGCAAGATTGGTCAATTGCAGCACAATATTTGAAGCGACATCCAGAGGGTATTTCTTTTTTAAATTTTTATGTCCCTTCTTTACAAGAAGCTTTCAATTACCTTGAAGAACGTGGTGCGACGTTTTTATACGAACCACAATGGGTTGAAGACGGTTCAGGTAAGTTTGGGCAGTTTGCAATTGCTACGGCTTTGGACGATGTGAGCTTTCGTTTTATAGATGCAAGCAATTATAAAGATTTTGCTCCAGGTTTTGAATTAACGCAGCCAGTTGGAAGCTATTCTTCTCCGTTTGGTTTTAAGTCTATTGATCATGTGACTTGTAATGTTAAGACTCTACAACCTCTTATGAGTTTTTATAAAGAAGTGATGGGTTTTGAGTCTTTTTGGGATATTGCTTTTCATACAAATGATGTTAATCCAAATTTGCCCGTGGGAAGTGGTTTAAAATCCGAGGTTGTTTGGCATAAAGATTCAAATGTAAAGTTTGCAAATAATGAGCCTTTAGCGCCTTTTTTTAGAAATAGCCAAATTGATATTTATCTAGCAGATAACCAAGGCTCAGGAATACAGCATCTCGCTTTTGAGGTTGAAGATATTTTAAACACAATGGATCAACTGACTAATCTGAAGTCTTCATTTTTACAAGCCCCTCCAAATTATTACTCTAATATCCCAGAACGTTTAAAAGAGAGCGGCTTTAAAGGTGAGATTGATGAACCACTAAAAGAATTAGAGAAAAGAGCATTATTAGTTGATGCTTCTGAAAAAGGTTATCTCCTTCAAATTTTTTCTCTTGAACTTTCTCGTATTCATAATGACCCACAGGCTGGAGCTCTTTTTTATGAATTGATTCAAAGAAAAGGCGATGAAGGTTTTGGTGGTGGAAATTTTAGAGCACTGTTTGAAACTATTGAGATTGATCAAATTGAAATGAAGAAAACAGCAGAAAAATTACCCTTGGAAATGATTTAAAGGAGAAAGCCGTGCTGGAAAGACGATACCTCGGCCATATTCCTAAAAAACCTCACACCATTTTTGAATATGAGGGTAAAAAATATACGGAATGGGTCATCACCAGAGATGGCTTTCAAGGCGGATTTTCACTTTTATATCAACCTGAAGCACCCACAACACTTGGAATGCCTCAAACATTTGAATGTGATCTTCAGGCCTTTTTTGGGAGTTACTCTCCTGAAAAAGGGTTAAGCCGTCGACATTTTCAATCCCAGAACATGTCTGCAGGTAAAACTTGGATGACCTCACGCCGGGGGCTTATGAAAAGTGAGCATTGCCGTCTGAGTGCTGTGGTTGGTAGTATGGATGGTCCAGCTTTTTGTAATGCAGAAGCTGATGAACTTTATTTTATTCGTAGTGGGAATGGTGAACTTTTAACACCATTTGGGAAGTTGCCTTTTTCTTTAGGCGATTACCTTTTGATACCTCGAGGTATCATATGGAAAATGCAAACAGAATCCGATTTAGATGCTTTATTAATAGAAGGTTTTCCTGAACTTGGAATACCTCAAGATTTTCTAAATCCCCACGGTCAGTTAAAACTAGAATCTCCTTATACACATCGTGATTTTCGCTCTCCTCAGGTGCTTCTGACAAATGAAGAGGCAGATTTGTTAAAAGAAGTCGTTGTTATGAGGCAAGAAGGTTTAACTCTTCATCATTATAAAAATTCTCCAGCCCGCACTGTTGGCTGGGATGGAAGTGTTTACCCAGTGGCTTTTCAGATGAGTCTTTATCAACCAAAGACAGGTAAAATTCATCTTCCCCCAAACCTTCATTTGACTTTTCAAGGAACAGGATTCGTTGTTTGTTCTTTTGTTCCGCGGAAAGTCGATTATATGGATGGAGCGATTCCGTGCCCTTATCCTCATGCAAATGTTGCTTGTGATGAAGTTCTTTATTATGTCAGTGGAGATTTCACGTCTCGTAAAGGGGTGGGGCCAGGAAGTTTAAGTTATCACCCATATGGTATAGCGCATGGACCACAACCAGGGCAATATTTCGCAAGTATTGGTCAAGAGTCAACCAAAGAAATGGCTGTTATGATTGATACATGGGAACCCTTGAGCATTGCACAGCAGGCATATGATGTTGAAGACCTCAACTATCCTAAAAGTTGGACTGTGTAGTTACAGTTATAACGCAGGAAAACCAAGAAGATCTCTAAGTAATGCGGTTTTTTTAAAGTGAGGTAGATGCCCTAGGTTTTGCGTTTTAAATAGGCTTATCTCTAGGCTTAAACCTTTTAAAAAATTGATGTTTTTTGGGTTTACGCGAAGGTCATTATTATCAAAAAAACCATGAACTCGAATACTGAGAGGTCTTTTTAAGGCTTCGATATAACCCCATAAAGACTCTAGTTGTTTGTTTTCATAAAGAACTTGATGGAGTGGGCTGTTTGGTACGTAAGGGTGGAGTTTAATAAAAGGAGTGTGCCAATATGGACGGAGTATTCGCTGAAGAGGGGCTGCAATTACAATAATTTCAGATATTTTTTCTGGATAAGTGAGAGCATAAGCAACAGTTAAAGTTCCCCCATAAGAATGACCAGCGATAATAATTTTATGTCCTTTAGGGATGCTAGAAACCACTTGATGCAGTTTTTGTATTTGGTGCTTCCAGTGTAAAGAGGAATCATATCGGTTGTAGATAATGGTTTTTATATCAGGATTTGAAAGAGCAAATATTTTATAGTGATGAGGGTTGCTTTGGGTTCCATGAACCCAAATAAGGTAGGGTGAAAGTGCAGAAGATGCCCACGTTTCTAAGTGTTTACTTTTTTGTGTAGAGCATGAAGTCAAAGATGATAATAAGGCAATCATAAGGATTTTAAAACAATTAGGCATAGAGTTCTCAGTGCAGTCGTAGACCCATTATATAATGAGACTATAGTTTTTGTGTTCATTATGGAGTATTTATGAAAAATTTTTTGTTATTATCGTGTTTTACCATGCTTAGCCAGTTTGCTTCGGCAGCGAATGAAGTGTTTTTTTTGAGTACGTCGACAACGTCAACAGCTGTGGGTTATATGTTCTATACGTTGATTCAGAATGGAGGATCACCAGAGCAAGAAATGGCAAAGTTCATACAAGATAATGAATTGCATCTTGTCCAAGAGATTGCTACTGGCCGTGGTTCATCTCTTGAGGCGCTAGCAAATCTGGCTGGAGTGCAAGGTGTCCAGAATAAATTTGATTTTTATCATAAGGTGAAAGATCATATTGAAGTGCTTTTTCCTGTTGACCAATCTATTGAGTCTCATGTACTTGCTAAGAAAATCCTTGTTCTTTCTCGTAGAGCTTAAAAAACAAAGGCACCTGTTTTTTTCAGGTGTCTTTATGATTTTTTTATATAGTTCTAAAGTTTTTGCGGTTTATATTAATGAAGATTGGAAAGCTCTTCTACATTATAGAAAAAATTCAGCAGAAAGCTTAATTGAAGACCACTCTTTTTTTCTACACCCAGATGGGCATAGAGATCCTCAAAAAGAGCTCGATTTTTTTGTGAAAAAATGGACATCTTCACTCAAAAATGCTGAAGATTTAATGTGCCTATTCCCGACAAGGGTGGCATGGATTTTAGAGAATGAACCTCAACTGGATATTTATAAGCAAAAGGCTAGATATTGCTCTGACCTGTTGGATTTTAGAGAGAAAAATAAAGCAGAATCTATTGATTTTATATATGCAACTTCTTATTTAGGTCATCCTGCCTCTATGTTTGGCCACGCATTTTTAAGGCTAAAACAACGAAATGTGTCCGATTACAGATCTCCTGTGATTGATTATTCAGCTGAAATTTTAGGTGATCCTTCTTTTTTAAGTTATGCCTATCAAGGCATTGCGGGTTATTTTTCAGGACGATACTCTATTGGTCCATATTATAGAAAAAAACATTTATATGCTTCTATGGAAAACAGAGGATTGTGGATTTTTTCTCTTAATACTAAACCTTTAGAGATCAAACGTTTAGTCGACCATGTCTGGGAACTTAGGCGAATTAAAAATCGCTATTATTTTTCAAGCCAGAATTGTGCCTATAATATTTTGAGATTAATATCAATATCAACTCGGAATTATGATGTTATATTTGATCCTAAGACAAGAATTTTCCCTTTGGATATTATTCACAAATTAGAAAAAGAAAATATGATTACGGGTGTGAAAAATGAAGAATCTCTTTCTTCAGAAATCCAAAAAATAACCTGGAATTTATCTCAGAAACAAATAGATCATGTTTTTAAATCTATTAAAAAAGATACCTTTCAAGGTCTTTCTTCTTTAGAGCTTGATTTTGCAGCGAAATGGATCCTATATAAAAATCGTCATCATATAAAAGAACTTGAAAACTATGAAAAAACAAAACAATCATTAGTTCGTGTTGCTAGACTAAGGTCAAAATATCCTTTATATGTTGCAGAAAATAAGAACTCTCATTCTGAATCACCTCATTTATCTCATGGAGTTCAGCGGTTACTTTTCTCAGCAGGTCGGGATGTTCTGCGTCTTGAATATAGAGTGGCATACCATGATGCATTAGATCCATTGCGAGGTTATCCTTTAGGTTTGAGCCTTGAGTTTTTTTCATTAAATTTCCAGAGTGATTTTGAAAAAATGTGGTTGGATAATATGCGACTTTTTAAAATGACATCGTTATATCCCGTCGGAAAAGTTTTTCAAAAGATAAGTTGGGATTTTAAATTCGATATTTTTTTTGATTCCTATTTTATCTCTTACCTTCAGCCGGATGTGTCTATTGGAGGAGCATATCTATTAGGAAAATTTTTAAATTATGGCTTGTTCGGTGTGCAATTAAAAACTCAGAAGAAAGATATGTTAAACACTTATATCAAATTTGGAACTATGAGTGATTTTGATAAATGGAAATTTTTATATGAAATTATTCATTATTCTCAAAAAAGTCTGGAGCAAAAAATATTTTTAGGCTGGGGAGAGGAAGACTATCAATTATTTAGTGAGATAAAAATATCCAGAGAAAAATTATCGATGAATTATGGAATGAAAATATTTTATTAGGGTGTGTTGATATTTCATAGGGGCAACCATAAGTACAGACATGCCATTGCCAGCATTCCTTCGAAGTTCTGCTGCAATTTCTCAAATCTGGTCGCTATAGATCGAAATTGTTTCAATCGAGAGAAAACATTCTCAATAAGGTGTCGATATTTGTAAAGATACCAATCAAAGCTAGGATTTGTTTTTTTTGAATTTTTCGTGGTTGGTATAAGATGATTAGCACCTTTTTTTCAATGAAATATCTGATTTGATTACTATCATAGCTTTTGTCTGCAATGATTTTTTCAAAATTTTTTAGATCTGATAGTCATTCATTAGCCACTTTGCTGTCATGAACTGGATCGGCAGTAATTTTGAATGCAATGGGAAGCCCAAAGCTGCAGCGATTCCCGGTGATGGGTTTAATTTCATGATTACGTGACGCCAAATTAACTGGGTCTTAGCCCCCTCTCACGTAACTGAGTGTCAGATGGAATATTATCTAGATGAAAAATATTCTTCAAATTTTTTTTAAATATTTTTTCCTCTCCGCGGCAATTCACATCAAATTGCAGTAGTGACTCGTATTTTAATACAAATACAGCAAAACCCGACATTAAACAGTTTGTTAAGGAGAAGTTAGTTTGTTTTCCTGGGTCTTGTGTTTTATCAAGGTTGACCTTTTCAAAACATTCTCGAATCGATTTTGTTAAGCCTTTGTATGAAAGGTGTTTTCTTACCGTAGCTGCCATAGAATTAACCAAATATATTTTTTATATAAAACCGGGTAATTGTACGTGATTTAATACAAAAAGTTTACGAAAGAATATTCTGGGACGTCGAGAAGAGTGTGCTTTTCAGGGTAGCCGGGAATTGCTTATAGGAGTCCGACAATTGGGGCAGGTGATATCTTGGTTTTTAGATTGTTTTATCCACTCTAGGAGGCATTCCCTATGAAATTCATGTCCACAAGGGAGGTTGCATTTTAGGTGAGACAATTGTGTCAATCCCGATTCATCACCTTCTGTTGCAGATGCGCGCATGCATACACAAAATGTATCTGACTCTTTTTCTTCTTGAGTCATTGAGTTGATTGTGGTCTGGACTTCCTGAGTAATTTTGTCTGGTGAGTATCGGGGGTGTATCTCCAGGGTAGAGTCAGGGTTTTGCGGATCATCATATACCTCAAGCGGAGTGTCACTTAGCCTTCTTTTGTTAAATCCGTGAAAATCAGTTCTTCCCAAAAGTCTGCGGTTGTCTTTAATAGTGCAACGTCCATGGATGTCGACAATACCCTGAGTATAAATTTTTCCGACTATAGCTGCAGACTCGCGGAGTATTGTGGTCCCATTTAAATTAGCTTTTCCCGAGCAAAATGCCATGTTTTGCATTAGAGATTGATCAGAAAGAGTGGCGTATCCTTCGAGAACCGCAAAATGTTCAATCACACTATTAGCAGATGCTATGGCATGGCCTCTTACTTTTGCAAAATCTTTTAAAATAACTCGCCCTTTGACTTGCCCGTATTCTGTTACACTGGCGTGATCTTTGATGACAGCGTAATGAGAAACATTTGCAAACCCAGCAATGATTGCATAATTGCGAACTTCAGTGTGATCTCTGACAATCGCTTGGTCTTTAATAATTGCGTGATTGCGGATTTTAGCTTGTCCGCAAATTTGTGTGTTTTCGCCGATGAAGACATGTTTTGTGACTTCAATTTTAAGCCCATTTAAGGTACGGTTTTTCAGAGGAACCGAAGCGGTCCGTGCAACAAACCCTCCTTTGATATAGGTTTGGCTCTTAGCGTCGAAGTTGTAAACAAAACGACCTTCTGCGCCTTGGCATGCCCCAGGAAATGCGTAGGATGAAGTCGTGTAGAGGCCAAGCCCTGCAAGACTAAGAAATAGTCCGAGAAATTTTGATGATTGTGATTTCGTTTTTGATTTTATCATAAGTAGATTATGTCGAAACCCCACCTTTTCGTCAATAGAATAGTAATGAGGTTGTGAAAAAACAATGATATCAACAAGTAAAAGTTTGAAAAAACTCTAAACCTTTTGACTGAAAAGTCCGATAAGGAGTGCTGCTTGTGGGGGTAAAATTGAAATTTTTGTGGTGTTTTTTCATATTAGTGGGGCTGGTTTCATGTGGCCCATTTTCTAAATTAAATTCTTCTGAAAAAGATGAAGTATCCCAAGGTCAACTCGATTCTGATCTGGAAATAGAAGATAAACTTCAGTTTGAATTGGTTTTTTCTCCAGATGTCTTAGAGGGGTTTGAGCTTGGAGATCAGAAGCCAACTTTAGAGGGGTTGGATGAGCTTACAAAGTCCGACCTTATTACCATTACGTTTAGTCAGGGTGAACTACAAAAATATCCTGAGTTTCAAGGGCTTGCATCGGAAGATGGCCTTGTCCGAATTGTGACAACAACTGATGGAATAGAGTTTTTTCCAAAAGAATCTCTAGTTGAAAATACTAGTCTTCAGTTGGTGGGAAATAATAAAAATTCTATAAAACGAAAGAAAGCTTCTACAGCTCAAAATGAACGAAATATAATAAAGTCTCAAGATGGAAGTGGTCGTGATTCCATAGAATATTTTTCTAGGGCTAATGAACCGAAAAAATTAAAAAATAAAAACCCTGATTATAGTAATTATCAATTACGATATAAAGATGTTGTGAAAAAAAACGTCGTGGAAAATGATATTGCCTCGGTATTAAAACAACCTTTTGAGTTATTTCGGTTTACAGAAAAGAATGTTGCAAAATCCCAAGTTGCTGAAGGTAGTTTCTCGAAAACAGATGAGGATTTTTTATTCAAGAATCAAAGTCCTGGTGTTGGAAGTGGCTCAATTGCGGGCAGGGGAATTTATGCTTCAGAATTAAACACCATTCAAACCGCAGGGAAATATGCGGAAGGATCCGCTAAGAAGTACGGGCTGGAATACGGAGAGAATGCAGGGTTAGTTAAAATTACTCTGCAACCTGGGACAAAGATTTTAGATTTAACTAATAGTGCAACTTTGCAAAAATTAAAAGAAAAAAAAATCACGGATTTTGATACGTTTTATACTGATCCTTCTGTTGCTATTAAGTTTTCTTCTGGTGAGAAAAATTGGTGGATTATTAAAACTCGAGATCCCGATCAGGTGAAGTATTCAGCCCCTACTCAAGAGGATTTTGATAAATTATCTCCGCGAGAAAAGGAAAGAATTGGGACAAATATTGGTCCAGAAACGGCTGCGATTTTGTCAGATTTTATTCCAATAAAGTTGAAAGTAAAATCTAAGAAGACAGTTTTTTCTCCATTTGTGACCGGAGCTCGAAAAATTTCAGAAAAAGTAAGAAGCATTCCGAGGAATGCAAAACAAATTTATCGACGTGCTAGCACTTTAACAAAGAATAAGAAAGATGAATTGTTTGCAAAATAATGTGGTGGGGATTCAGATTTCTGCTTTTCATGTATCCATATTCCATAAGTGATTAGGGTTTGTTTGGACGTTGTTACATAAATTATTATTAATCTTGAGAAGATGGACACCTAGAATTTTATTCGCGAAGACAGAAGAAGTTAGTGTCTAAGATGAAGAATGCTTGCCGTGTCAAAAATTAGAAGCAATATAAGCAATCCTTGGTATATTGGGGTAGTATTACAGTTTGGATCGATAACAAATCGTTGAAAAATTGACATTTTGTCGAAAATTCGTCAAGACGGGGTCGCCCTCAAGTTTATATTGATAGTGCAATTGATGCGGCACTTGTTTTATGATCCCTTTATCATCTTCCTGCTAAGGTAGGATCAGGGCTTTCTTGAAGGCCTTTTTTATATGCTGGACATTGATATTAAATTTCCTAATTATTCGGCACTCTGTCATAGATCTTCACGTTTAAATGTTTCTTTGAATCATATAAAAACCCCGTAATTTATCTATCTTTTGATTGATGTGGCAGGGTTGGAAGTCTTTGGCGAGGGGGAGTGGAGCATGAGAGCGCATAAAAAATTTAAAAGACGGACATGGCGTAAACTTTATGTTGGCCTTGACCGAAAAAAATTAGAAATAACCGTAGGGGCTCCCCCTTACTCCATCGGATATGCATGACAGTTTAGAAAGGCAGTCTTTGATATACGAAACATCTGGATATATTGAGGCTGTGGCGCGAGGCAAATCTTATGATAATAAGCATACTTATAAAGCCATAGTAGAGACCAAACCTTGGTCGAGAATATTACCTAGAAGTTGGAAAGCGCCTAGAAAAAAAAGAGATCTTGATATGATATCGCGTAACTATAATATTCGAAACTGTTGGATGTTGGTTCGTAAAGGGTAAAAAAAAGAAGTTGGTTATCATGATAGAAGATTAGGGTGTGTTGACATTTCATAAGGGCAGCCATAAGTACAGACATGCCCTTGTCAACATTCCTTCAAAATTCTGCTGCAATTTCTCAAATTTGGTCGCTATAGATCGGAATTGTTTCAATCGAGCAAAAACATTCTCAACAAGGTGTCGATATTTGTAAAGAGACCAATCAAAGTTAGGATTTGTTCTCTTTGAATTTTTCTTGGTTGGTATAAGGTGGTTAGCACCTTTTTTTCAATGAAATTTCTGATTTCATTGCTATCATAGCCTTTGTCTGCAGTGACTTTTTCAAATTTTTTTGGATCTGGTAGTAATTCATTAGCCACTTTGCTGTCATGAACTTGACCTGCAGTCATTTTGAATGCAATTGGAAACCCAAAGCTGTCGATGGCCATATGTATTTTTGTAGAGTTTCCTGCAACAGATTTCCCGATCCCTTGATCTACGCCCTGCTTTTTAACCACTCCACATCAGAGTCTGATGACAGTGTTTGAAAGATAAATTTTATCTTTGATAGTTTGCACCATTTATTGAAGCATTTATACACGGAGTTCCATCGTCCAAAACTCTTTGGAAAATCTCTCCGCGGGCACCCTACCCTCATTTTATAGAAAATTCCTTCGGCAGTTTTTCTCAGCTTTGGCTTGTGATAAATCCTGAGTTCCTTCATTATGGAATACAGTTTCAATCAAAGCTCATCCGTGATGCATATATCGTTGCATAGAGAACCCTTTTGATTGTGTTTCTCAAAATCAGTTATAAAGGTGTTCTTTTTATTTTCAATGATTTATCTAGAAATGATCAACAGACCCTAATAACTCCGTTCAACAAGCTCACCTATAAAGTTCTGCAAAGGCAAAACTGTTTGAGTATCAAACCCACTCAAGCAATCTTTTGCACTCTGAGTGCACTGTTGTGCATACTCCGCAGCACTTACTGCTCCATGACAAGATAAATGAGTCAGTTTACCCTGCTCTTTATCTTTTCCGGTAGTTTTACCAATATGACTTTGAGTATCTAACCAGTCATCAACCGCTTGAAACGCCAATCCAACCTTCAGACCAAAATCTCTCATTTTTTCAACTGTTTCAACGTTTTCAGTTGCACACCAAGCACCCATAGCGCAAGATGCAGCTATCAATTTCCCAGTCTTATCCCTATGAACTTTTTGAAGATCTTCCCAACTGCCACCTGAACGATTTGTCCAATGCATGTCTAAAGCTTGTCCACGAACCATACCTAAACTCCCTGCTGCAGTTGCAAGCTCCCTTACAAGCTGACTTTGCACAGAAGGAGCAAGGTCCATCTGTGTCAAAACCAAAAAAGCATCAGTTAAAAGAGCGTCACCCACTAAAATAGCCGTTGCTTCATCGTATTGCTTATGAAGAGAAGGCCGTCCTCGTCGCATATCGTCATCATCCATCGCAGGTAAATCATCATGAATTAAACTATAAGTATGAATCATTTCCACCGCTAGAGCTGTTTTCCAAACCTTTTCAGGAGAAATTCCTCCACAAGCTTTATAGCTTAACAAAGTCAGTAAAGGCCGAACTCTCTTGCCTCCACCTAACAACGCATAACGGAAAGCCTCACCGAGAGGCTCCGCACTGTAAAAATCACTGGCCCATTCTTTAAGCTTTTCTTCAAAAGACGCTATGTTTTTCATAAAAACCTCGGACCTGAACCCACACCGTCTTCTAAATAGTGTCGATTGCCAATCAAATCTTTTACCAAAGATAAAGCTTCAGGCACACATATCACATGAACATTTGCACCTGCGTCAATCGTAAAATATGCACCACAACCAGTTTGATCTCTCAAGATACGTAGATCAGCTAGAAACCTCGAAGTTTCAGCACCAAAATATGCGACAGCAGGATCCGCAGTCATCATCACGGCATGCATTTCCAAACACTCCGCTTCTAAAAGAGGCCCAAGCTCATGAATCTCCTTACGAGACAATGCTTGTTTCATTTGGTTTAACCGCTGTTGACAACCTGCAATTCGAGGCTCAAATAAAAGAGACCTTTCTGCTGCAAGGTGCGCTTCTGATGAAGAAACTGTTTTCTCATCTTCAGAAAATAAAACAACTAAATCTCTCAGGTTCCATTCACTTTGCGGTTGATAAACCTCTACATACATATGATCAGGACTTTTCTCACGCAACCATTGAACATACCCACCAAAAAGGCTTCGTCCTGCACTCCCTGAGCCTAAAATAGCAAGCTGTGATAATTTATGAGCACCACCCACTTTTTCACTTAAACTTTCAACATCTTTTAAACCTGTCCATGCTGATAACGCACTTAAAGTTAAAGCTGCCATTCCACTTGCACTACTTGCAATGCCACTGCCTGTGGGGAAATTATTTTCACTTCTCACTTCAAGAAATTCATTCCCACCAACCACTCCCGCAAGAAGTTTTAAATGAGTGAATACTTTTTTTCCCTGAGGATCCGTTGCTAAATATTCTTTACCATTCAGCCAAAAACGATGTTTTTTTTCTTGAGACTTCGACACAGAAGTCGTTGAACCCAGAGAATCTAGCGTCATAGACAACGAGTCATTCGCTGGCCATTGCCGTTTTGGGTCAGATTTTCCCCAGTATTTCAAAAAAGCTATATTTGTCGGAGCAAAGACCTTCACCGGTTCCATCACGATTTCCTCACTT
Organism: Oligoflexales bacterium; assembly: GCA_045106415.1. Lineage (GTDB taxonomy): Bacteria > Bdellovibrionota_B > Oligoflexia > Oligoflexales > Bog-1112 > JBGCEP01. The sequence continues at coordinate 41,656 of JBGCEP010000025.1, forward strand.
TCACTTGAATTCCGTCATCTGAAAATTTTTTATCTGTTTTTTTCCAGCCTAATGAAGTTAAAAGAGCTGATGGATGTTTCACAGATATTTTATCACCCATCATTAAAATCGCATCTTCACCACCAGCACCTGTAAATTTATAACTCCACTTCTTATCAACACCTTCACAGCTGTCCAGTTGATCAGCTACGCGTTGTGGATAATGAGGACTACCTTCAAAACATTGTCGATGCCGACCGCAGTCGACATAACAATCCTCCCAGAGACCATGAGTTGACGCCTTTTCTAAAGACTCTGTCAAACGACGGGAAGCATCTTGCAACTTATCCCATCTTGACGGCTTGGTATCAAGCCATGCCATAGTATCTTTCATCACAGGTCCAGTTGGAGCACCTACTCCACCGCACCACAAGTGCAATTGATCTATCAATGGTTTCAAATCAAATTTCTGGATCAGTCCAGGCCAAGACTGTTGATCGTGCAAATCTTCCATTTTAAGACAACCACCGTGATACTGAGTAATCACATCATACCCAGAAGCATGTTTTTGTGATTTACGTTGCCACTCCCAGGCAAGACGCAAGGGATCAAACTCCAAGTCAGCTAGTTTAGAAAATGCGCTTGCCACTGCGAGCCTTAAAGCTGACGATGAGCCCATGCCATCTTCTACACAAATACTTGATTCGACTCGAAGGGTTCCACCGTTTTGTTTAGCTAAAGAAGCCACCTCCCAGAGACACGCTAATAATGGTTCTTTAGCATGATCAGGGCAGTTTTCAAGAAGACTTAAGGTTCGAGGTTTTTTCCACAGTTCAGAACTCACAACCCAATGATTTGTGGGTTGTGTCTCTACGATCACTTTAAGCCCTGGCCCGACTGCTACAGATAAAACAGGGGCACCTTTAAGAGCGACATATTCACCCACAAGCATAACTTTACCTGGAGTTTGCACTTCAAGAAACATTAATGCCCCTCATCAGAGTAAGAATTCGGAACATTTTCGATTAAACGATCTTTTAGGTGATCAAGTTTTTCACAGCCTGATGCCATCATTGCAATCTGCAGCGATGCTTTAAAAAATTCAAGTTCTTCGTGCACAGCTTCCTCAGATTTCATAGCTGCTTTCATAAGCGGCAAACCAATGCCACACATATCTGCTCCTAAGGCAACACCTTTCGCAATCATAAATCCATCACGAAGACCTCCTGTAGCGATCAAAGGCTCTGTTATATGATTCGACAAAGCTTTGATTCCATGAGCGGTTGGTATGCCCCAGTCTCTAAATGTTTGCCCTAGCCGTTGAACATGTTGACTCTGGGCTCTCAAACCTTCGATATGACCCCACGAGGTCCCTCCTCGCCCTCCAACATCGAGAGCCTGGACCCCTACAGAAACAAGTTGTTGCGCTGACTTTAGATCAAGTCCACAACCCACTTCTTTAACAACAACAGGGACATCTAAGTGATGGCAGATTTGACCAATCGCTTCTAAAACACCAACAAAAGAAGTATCTCCTTCGATTTGTACAAGCTCTTGAATAACATTAAGATGAATTGCTAAAGCATCAGCTTGAATCATATCGACAGCCCGCTTGCATTTATCAAGAGCATCTTTTCCGAGAATTTGAGCTAAACCCATATTTCCAATAAGAAAGATATGAGGCTGTCTGTGCTTCACTTGAAAAACGGCAGAAAGACTTGGGTCTTCCACAGCAACACGTTGAGAACCAACTCCCATAGGAATTCCAAAAGCAGCAGCAGCACTTGCAAGACGCTCATTAATGTCTTGCCCTTGTTGCACTCCTCCTGTCATACCCGTTATAAGCATCGGCAATGCAAAACGCCGCCCTAAAAACATCTGTGTCATATCAAGCCGGTCTTTACTCAATCCACTAAGAGCATACGGCATCAAGGAATAATCACTAAACCCTGTATAGCGATCACTACTTTCTACATCTTTTTTTTCGCAAATATGAAGGTGTTGCGCTTTTCTCAAAGATCCCATCAAACCCTCTGGTGGGTTTTCAAGTTTTAGAATACCGTCTTTATAAAGACCTTGATAAGAATACCCTGACACTTCTACTGAAATCTCTATATTTTCTGTTTCAGGTTGATTCTGCCACCGCAACTGCAAACCATTTGGCCCTAAACCTGTCATCACACCTTCACCTAGATTCGAGAAAAAAGTGATTGGCGGTTTTACATCAATCCATCCCATGAAAAGCAGCCTTTCTACAAATGACACTTAGGTCAAACTAGCAGGCACACGCTCCCTCGTCTAGTCACAAGCGGTAAAATATCGAAACACCCTAAACAGCTGGTACAATCACTTTTCCACTTCTTTCTATAGGTAAACTCATAAGAAAAGCTTCAATGTGAGTTTCTAACGACCACGTGAGTTCCAAATGCTTCTGAGAAAACATCCAACCTTTAAAGACTTTAATAACAAGCGACGGAGAAACCTCAACTAAGAAAGGAAAAGTTTTGGTTTCTTTGCTTGAAATTTGCACCTGCTCCGTATGACGACTTTCAGCCAACGTGTGACCTTGTGCATACAAGCGGCACGTCAAATTTGATGCAAAAATTTCAAAAGCATTGGGGTTTTGTATAGAAACATGAAAAAGTAGCTTTAAACCTGATAGACTCACTGCCTGCGGTTGAACATCCACAACAGTGACCACAGGAGGCTCAATAAGTTGCTCTATCCCTTGTTTCAAGACAGAGCAACCTGCAGCCCCTAAGGCATAAAAAACAAAAGCTATCTTCCAAATCAGATCTTTCACAAAAACCTCTCGAGTTATTCTCTTTAAAAAGAATAACTCGAATTTTCAGAAAGAACTATTCATTCCAAGGAGCGAGTATTTCCAACAATCTATCTTTTCCAATTTGTTGAAGAAAAGCCGGTAACCGAGGCCCTTTTTCCCTTTGTATCAACGCAAGGTAAATCACTCTGAAAGCTTTTTTTGCGTCACACCCTACATCATGGATTGCAGCTTGCCAGATATGTTCATTTAATTCTTTTGTAGAAAAATCTTCTAAATGAAACCCTGGATTTTGAATCATCCTCACAAGACCTTTTAGGGCTTGTGCTTCAAGATCATCGACAACAAGGTCTGCTGCATTTTTTCGAACTTGAAAACGAAATTGCTCTCCAGCCCAATGTTCTAACCAATGCAAGATACATTGTGAACGTTGGTAGAACTCTTGGCGGTCAGCCTCTGTTTTAATTTCATTTTTATAGAAACGCTCAATTGTTTGTTCGATATCACCTTCAAAAGTTTGCAACCTATCCATCAATTCACGGAATGGTGCTCTATAAACTCTTTCCTGAGGAAGTTCTGCGTTATCGTCTAAAGAAAGTTCCCAATTCCTGCGGTTCACAGCCCACTTCTTTTGTGTTGAATCTTGCTCCCAGGCGTTTTTCTCTGAACGATCAAACTCATCATAAATTTTGATCACATCTTCATCAAACGACAAGCTAAAATCATGATTCGGTCGATGCTGAGCGAAAATCCATCTTACTATTTGTGGCTGATAGACTGAAAGTATTTCCGACAGTGTATACAGACGCCCTGTTGAAGAAGACATCTTTCCTCCAACGCCTTTCATCATCACAAAATCGTATTGCTGATAAACTGGAGCGGCCTCTTCCCACAGAGTTTTTATCAGCTCAGCGCCTGTATCATAAGAGCCTCCTTGGCTCGAATGATCTTTACCACCTGGCTCAAAGTCAACTTTTTCATGATGCCAACGCATCGGCCAATCTAATCTCCAACCTAATTTTATATGTCGAGACGTTCTTATATCAAAAGTTTCTTTATGGTCACAAGAGGCACAGTGATAGGAGTAGTTCCACTCTCCTTCGTAACGCTGTTCGTGCATTTCATCTTTTTCACACTTTGAGCAATAACAAGACGTCGGTAACCAATCTTCGCTTAAAGGCGTTGTTCTCGACTGATTCAAAACAGCTCGTACTTTATCGACAGATTCTAAAACATGTCGGATATGACCCGCATACGTTCCCTGACTATATAGACTTTCTTGATATAAATACTCTGGATCCATCCAAACACGTTTAAGCTCTTCTTCGAAAAGAGCTATCCGCCCAGATGAGTACGATTCTGTTTCTTCCCAAGGATCAGGTATTCGTGCGATAGGCTTTCGCAAGTAAGGCTCAAACTTTTTAGGATCAGGCAAATTTTCTGGAACTTTACGAAAAGTATCAAAATTATCCCAACTATAAATAAAGCGAACTTTTTTACCAAGTTTTCGAAGAGCTCTCGCAACAAGATCCACAGTAATCACTTCACGAAAATTACCAATATGAACCATTCCACTGGGTGTGATCCCACTTGCAACAACGTATTCTTCTTTATCACCCCGTTGTGCAATCACTCGCACAGCAGTCGTATCGGCCCAATGAGGACTTAATGGCTTCATTTTTTCTCCTTTACTTCAGTCACAATTTTTTCATGACATATACTTAAGAACTTTCGCTTTAAGCTCATATCTGAACTCTTTTCAAACCAAGGTTTGTCGCGATAACCTTGTGTTTTTCGACCTATCATTTTCGCATAACGACCAGATTTCACTTCAGCCTGCAAAACACTTTTTCCACCCTCAGCAACCCACAAAGGAAGGCAGGCACCATAGCACCATCCGACCATCACTTCCAGAGTTCCTACTTTTTGTCCAGAAAAACCGTCAACAAAAACCACGGCGTTTTCAGATGTAGGACGAATCAACCCATCCCCAATCCGCCCTACATAAGCAGGAATTCCGTAATACCACACCAACACACACGCTGATTCCCATAAAAGACGCGTTGGCTTTCCTGTGACTCCTGCAATACGATAACCTTTACCATCTCGCAGACTTTGATCAACAAATTGTCTTGATTGGTCAGAAACTTCCAAGGAAAAATCACTCTCCCACATTTCAAGGTAAGATTTTCTCAGTTCTGTTAAACGGGCTAAGCGGCTTTTTAAAGAACAACGCCACATTCCTTCTGCAAGATTTAAAAAACCTTGCCCTTTGCAGCAAGGAACATCAGCATCTTCTTTTAAGTCATAGTGTTCTTTACCATCAACAACACACAGTTCAATCATCTCTAATGAGATACTACCGTGGCGAACATGACAAGAAATTGGGCGCATAAACAAGCCTTCATGAATGAAGCTCCTCTTTAAAGCATAAAAAGAGGAGGCTTCATCTTAGAAAATCCTACCAGACAGTCAAGTAAAGATCGAAAAAGACACGAATAACAATTATATTTTAAATATTTGACAATTAAAGACAACCCCGCGAGAGGAATCATGGTACATTTATCTGAACAACTCTTATTAACATACTCTAAGGATAAGCAATGCTTCGTTCTTACATACATTTTTTCATATTTTTATTCTTTTTTTCCTCTGCTATAACACCCCCTATTTTTGCACACCCGAACCTGGAAGCAGAAGAAGAACTATGCGCAATTTGTATTGACCCTTTAAGCTCTGAAGAAACAATACAAACTTCGTGCCAGCACTCATTTCATAAGTCTTGTTTAAAAGACTATATTGGCAACAACACCAAAAAACACCTGGTACAATATCTTTTCAAAGCAAACCGCACTCAATCTTTTATTGACCATCAAGATTGTCAACATGAATGCCCCTTGTGCCGTTCACTCTTAAATGACAGAGCACACCGCGATCAATTCCAATTTCCCACCATGACTCCAAATTCTCAACGTTCAAAACTTATTTTTTGGTATAACGGAAGATATTCAGGCGAAATCAAGCGCAAATGGCTCAAAAATAAAAGTCAGTCTCGATGCACAAAAGACGTGGACCTTATATGGGAACACATCGACAAGACATAGACATTATTCAACGATTTTTTTTATAACCCAGACACTTTTCGTTACGAAAAATGCCTGGGGATCTTTTTTTATCATTTTTTTTATCATCATCAACTCACTGAAATAATTAACGATGTGGATTCTTCTTGCATTACTGACGATATCAAGATAGTTTTTGCACCCACAAAACATACCTTATTCTGGAATAAGGTCGATGAGGAGAGACTTCATTCAATCTCCACACCTCGCTTCAAAGAGAAGCGCGAGGTTTTTTTTGTGCTGAGTATATAAAAATGAAGCTGGAGGCTTTATAAAGCACCTTGTTTAGTTAGGTCCCTACTGTTTATTACCACGGAGATTCCATGCCCCAATCCTACACTCCAAGATCCCCCTGGCACTCGTGGGCCATGATTTTTTGTTCTGCACTTTTTTATGCATTTCAATATATTGTCCGCATGGCACCGGCTGTGATGACAGATGAGCTTAGTCTCGAACTTCATGTTGACGCGACTCAACTTGGTATTCTTTCATCTTTATTTTATTATGCGTATGCTCCAGCCTTGATACCTCTAGGGCTTGCTATGGACCGCCTTGGAGTAAAAAGGCTGATACCAGCAGCGGCAGGTCTTTGCGCTGTCGGCTGCTTGCTATTCACCGCCTCAACGTCTTTAATGACAGCTTGCCTAGCACGGTTTTGTATGGGCTTAGGAGCAGCTGGAGCTTTCCTAGGAACTTTAAAGCTTGGTACCGTTATTCTTCCTGTCGAACAACTTACAAAAGTTGTTGCTATCACTATGCTGTCAGGGACCATGGGCGCTGTTCTCAGTGGCAGCCCCCTAGAATGGACTCTGCAATTAATGGGGTGGCGTGAAACGATGCTGATAATAGGAATCAGCGGAGTCATTCTCGCTGGCTTTTTGCTATTTTCCCTCCGCCACCTCCCTGACCCTAAGGCACAAAACACTTCTATTTTAGCTGGTCTCAAAAGAGTTATGTGCAGTGGAGAAAGCTGGATCCTAGCTCTTTACGGTATGCTTATGTATATGCCTCTGCCTGTGATTGGTGATCTCTGGGGCATTTCTTTCCTTGAGCGAATGTATCCCATACAAGAAATTGTTGCTGCTACATTTATTGGCTGTATGTTTGTAGGAGTCTCAATAGGAAGCCCTGTCTTTGCAGCAATTTCAGACAAGATGCGCAGCCGCAAATGGCCTATGGTTTTTGGAGCAGCTGGTAATCTTCTCATTTTCATCATCATCATCTGGGTCCCTATTTCTCCCAGTTTGATGTACCTCATGTTTTTCTTCGCTGGATTTTGTTTTAGCTCAAAAACTCTTTGTTTTCCTTCTATTTGCGAATGTTTTTCACCCAAAGACAGCGGTGCAGCCATCAGTTTTGTAAATACAAACATCATGCTCAGCGGTGTCATCGGCCTTCCCTTGGCAGGCTGGCTTCTCGACCGAAGTCAGAAAAGCAATAGTTCTGTAGAGGCCTTATCAAACAGCATCTCAAGCATGTCGCAATACACTCTTGAGGATTTCCAATACGCGCTTGCTCTTATCCCTGCTGGCCTCGCCGTTGCCCTTGCACTGAGCTTATTCTTAAAAGAGACCTTCCAACGACCAACAGTTGAAGAAGAAGTTGATGGTTTCCGCCCACAAGATCAGCAGCAGCCCTAACTTAATGAACCCATCTTTGAATTTACAGTCATCTTTTTGGCTGTAAATACTCATACCTTCAGTAAAAACTACAGATTCTTCCTATCAGCGACATCCTCTTTTTGCCCTATCATTAAAGATGACAATTTACAAATAAACGCGTGCAAGAACGTAAACGAGGAGTCTGCATGAGGAAATCCAGCCTTGGATTGCTATGGGCCATCTCGTCAACCGCAATGGGGTTTGTAGCCCCATCAAAGTTGACCAGTAAGCATAGCTCACTACCAGAACAAAATGAATATGTATTGAGAATCTCAACATCCGGTGCTTATACCCCATGGGAAAAAGACCCAAGCATCCTCATCAGGGAAGACTCACTCAACCAACAACCAAGAGTTATGGTTGGTGAATCTCTCGCTTTTTCTCCAAGTCGCAGACTCAAAGACTTTACAAATACAGCTGAATCTTTCTTAGAGAGCCACGCATCTTTATTTGGTACAAACCCTTCATCATTAAAACTTGATACAAACTCTATTCTAAGCACATCTAAAGTCACGACGTTTCGATATCACGTCTATCGAGGAGAATACCTCATTCAAGACGCAGAAGTCGTGTTTAGGTTCCGAGGCACACAACTATCTCAAGTCATCAACCATACTTTTTCGGAAGTGACGACACCAAGTTTCGACAGAAAATCCAACTTAAATGAAACCGCACAAAAAATCATGAGCGGCTTTAGCATTCTTGCCAACAACCAACCTCGGCTCCGAGTTGTTGCTACATCAGCTGGCTACACAATGGTTCCTATTGAAGAGTACAAAAGTCAAACAAAAGACGGCCACAACTACACCCTTCAACTTGATAGTCAAACAGGCAAAGTCTTTGAATTTCAAGACAGTCGTTTATTTCACAACGGAAGTGCAAAAATCGACACTTATCCTCGTTGGTACACAGACGACATTGGTGGTCGAGCGTACTCATCAGGAAAAGTCAGACTTACTAACGGTCAACAGGTCTCAACAAATCGTAACGGTCAATTCTCAGCTGGTGAAAGCGAACCTTCTCTGCAAGGTTTAAAAGGTTCTCACACACAAATCTTAAACTCCAGCGGATCTGAAGTCGGTGTTTCAGCATCTTTTCTTGAAGGAGAGTGGGATTTACACCTCAAACATGAAGCTAGAGATCAGCCTTGGAAAGATCCAATTACCGCACAAAGCATGGCCTATCATCACATTGACGACATTGTGACATATGCAAAACAATGGATTCCAAATGAAGATTGGTTCAATCGCCCACTCACTGCAAACGTCAATTTAAACAGCTACTGTAATGCTTACTGGAATGGCGATAGTGTCAATTTCTTTTCAGGAAACAACGACTGCGCAAACACAGCTCTCATCTCAGATGTTATCTTTCATGAATGGGGACATGGGCTTGACGACAACACCGGTGGCATTGAAGACAGAGCTTTCTCTGAAGGTTATGGCGATATTATTTCGCTTATTAGAACACATTCGCCCGTTCTAGGTATTGGTTTTCTTCTACCTGATTACGGTTCTGTAAGAGACCTCCGCGACGACAAAAAATATCCTGACGATCGCGGAGAAGAGCATTCAGAAGGGCTTATTATTGGCTCCACGTTTTGGGACTTGTTTGAATCACTAGAGAATCTATACGGCGCTGAAAAAACAGAGAAGATCCTTGCAAAGTACGCATTCCAAATGATTTACAGTGCGCGCACTTATCTCGACGTCTACGATGCCGTTCTTTTCTTAGACGACAACGACAGTGATCTCACAAACGGAACTCCTCATCAATGCTTACTAAACTCCGTCTTCGAAAAACATGGACTCGCAGACGCGGACTTAACATGCCAATTCGCGGGTCTTTCTTCCCCACAAGTTGAAGACAAAGGCGGAGACAATGATGGTATTGCTGAACCTGGGGAATGGGTTTCTCTGGCTCCATTTCTTGAAAACCGCACAAACAACACCTTAAGAGACCTCACTGGACTCGTTCATACAAGCTCCCCTGCTGTTGAAAGTGTTGAAAATGAAATGGTATGGGAAAGTGTTGCTCCACACACTAAGAAAAAGCCCAACGAAAAAGCGAAAATCAGAATCAGCTCTCAAGCAGTTTGTGGCTCTAAGATTAGCGGCAACATCCAACTCCAAGGTGGTATACGGGTATTGTTCCAACCTTTCAATATCCAGGTTGGACAAGAGAAAGGTTTTTTTGAAAGCTGGAGCGCTACAAACCTTCCTAAAAAAATCCGCGATATGAGTACTTTAGAAACACCGATCACAGTTGAGGGCGAGCAATGGGATAGCAACCCGACAGTGCAAACTCTTAAGGTGAACGCTTCCATTAATCACACCTATCCAAGAGATCTTTCTATTAAATTAGTCAGCCCACAAGGACAGCAACTTGTTCTATTCTCCGGAAACGGTGGTTCTAGAAACTCTGTCAAAATTCAAAGAACTTTCGACCTCAGCGACAAGAGCATGACTGGTCGTGGTCAGTGGAAACTGCTCACTACAGACCAAGCAAGGCGTGACGAAGGAACACTCGAAAGCTTCTCAATGACAGCAAAGCCATCATTATTCGTATGTGAATAATCTCTAAACATAAAAAAGAGAGGGAGATATCAACCCTCTCTTTTTATCATTTTTTTATCCTTTTCAAGATTTTCAATTCACATCAGAAAAAAGACTTAACAAACCTGAACATTATCCCTACCATTTTCTTTCGCCTTGTAAAGCTGATGATCTGCAAGCTTCATAAGATTTTGAGGGTCCGTGAAACTCTTATCACACTCTAAAGACCCCACCCCTATAGAAACAGTGACAAACACTTCTTTATTAGTCCCTTGGAAAGATTTCTTTTTAATTTTTTCCCTTAATCTTTCAGCAAAAATAAACGCTCCATTTTTTGACGTTTCAGGCAAGAGTACCACATATTCATCACCACCAAATCGCGCCGCAATATCAACGCTGCGTATGGTTTGTGAAACAATCTCTCCAATAGAAGCCAGCACGTGAGATCCTAATAGATGATCATTTTGGTCGTTAACACTCTTGAACTTATCAACATCAAACATCAATACAGATAAGTCTTTGTTATACCTTTTCGCTCTTACAAACTCTTGCCGGAGCCTTTTATGAAAATAACGCATGTTATACAAACCGGTTAGCTCATCTGTAATACTAACCTTTGAAAGACGCTCATTTGTATGTAGCATTTCAAGGTGGTGCTCTCTAAGCACAGAGGCCATCCCTGTCATCTGAAATGAAGATAAAATTCTTGCTTTCAACTCGATATGACTTCGTGTCTTCACTAAGAAGTCATCTGCGTAATCTAGAAGATCTTGATTTGAAGACTCATCGAAAGATTCAAAAGCAACAATCACTCCAATATAGCTTTGCTCAATACCTCGGCTACTCATTTTTTGACAAAATTCATAAACATCAGCATCTTGCTGAGACTCACTGACGATAACAATATGAGGATCTAAATCTTCTAACTTCTCCCAAGCTTCCTCGGCTGAGAATATTTTCACAAAAGAACACTCTGGTAGTAAACCTTTAAGAACATCAAAAAACTGGTCTTCTTTCGTATCGATCACTAGAATTTTTTTCATCTCTTGGTTCATGACCGTAAAAATCTCTCATTTGTTAGCACCTCAACGTCTTATCGACAGAAAGCTCTAATAACTTTAAAAGACCATTTTCCATTGACACTTCGCCTCAAGATCGCGGATCATAAACGATCATGTGACAAAGGAACATAATATGCGCTGCTTCACAGTTCAAAGACATGAACCTTACCTTATAACCCTGGCACAAGCTTTTGAAGACATTCATATTCTCACACACTTTAAAGGGCAACAACTTCCTTGGCAGACACCTCTGACTCAATGCCCTCAATCTATAACTCTTTGTCAGAATGAAGAAGCCGCTCTGCAACAATTAAACGATGGCTTCTTTGACTTGATTATTATTCATACAGTTCAAGATCTCATTGCTTTTCGCTCTTATTCAACAGCGAAAATTATGATTTTACACATTGCTCTCTACACACATTCACCTCTATGGTTTTTACGAAGTTTTATCAAAAAATCATGCGTCCAACTTTTCATCAAAAATAAAAAACACAAAGTTATTGCGACAACAAAATGGAAAAGTGTGACATGGGGTCTATCGCATGTTGAAACGATCTGCACCCCTCCCCTTCCAACCCTTTCTACACACTCTGACACACCCATTAAAGCAGTCACAGTAGGCAATCATTTAAATACACGAAAAGAAGTTGATTTTTCTATTTTTGAACAGCTTCATCTTTCTCACGGCGTTGAAATTATAGGCTGCAACCCTGGGGTTCAGCACGCTCATACTCCAAACGGAAGAAAAGCATACACTGAAAAACTACGTGATTATCAAATCTTTATTTTTATTCTTAAACACCCATGGGAAGATGCTTATAACCTTGCCATGCTAGAAGCTATGCAAAGTGGAATGGCTATTCTCACTTTCGATCATCCCCATAATTTCATTGAAGATGGCCTCAACGGTTATATATGTAAAGATATCGACGACATGAAGAAAAAACTTTCTTTTCTTACAAAAAATCCAAACCTTGTCCATAAAATGGGTAAAGAATCTCAACACATCATCAAAAATCATTTCAATATTAATCTATTTAAAAAATCATGGGAGAGAGTCAGTTCATCACTTCTAGAAAAAATTACGACCACATAAAACCATCACAACAGGAAAGAAAACTGAAAAAAATAACATTCACATTTTTTTATCACACCGAACTGGATACGCAGCTTATTATAAACATTTAATACACCTGAAAATCTAGAGTCAAGTTTTTCAGATGTATAAAAAAGTACCTAGAAACATGATTGACTAACAATCTTTGGCCTATACCCATTCCACTGAGTGAAAACTTTCAAACACGGTTACTATAGGTCAAAATGACATGCGTTCAACATCGAAAACATCATTATTTTAACGAAAAAAACCAGGGACAAACGATTTTATTTTTTGAAACGGTTTAAATTTGGAGGAGCTTGCTAATAACTTCAATTCTTCCACAGAACCTGGGTCAGCACTCAAGGCCTTTTCAATTACGTTGGGAATATCTGGATAATTTTCAAGTACAAAGTCAATCGCCTTGTGAGCGCTTTGATTAGGCAAATCTTCTATCACTGAGATAGCAACATCAGTTGGAAGGTGTGATCTTATAAGAGCACTTGCATAATCACTCGCCCTTTTTCCTGAAGATTTCAAAGACTTTTTATATAGAGAATTCGAAAAATTAAGAGGAAACCATTGCGTAGCAACAAAACCTTCTGTGTGAACGGTTCTATTCATAAGAACAGCTGAATGCCTTAACGCACTCGCTACCGCCGCTCGACTCAGTATATCTATTTGCTCATCTGTTATCATGCGTTGTGAAGATCTCTGCCCAAAAACGTTAAAGAATACTCTGTTTTCCTCCACTAAGTTCAACATTTGTAACTGCGATGGAACTTCAACAGCATGCTTATTGATAGACCTCACCACTTGCACAGCATTTTTAACAGATGCATAAACATTGACTCCTTGAAGCTTATCATTTGCACTTTTAGCTCTAGTTTCAGGACTCGCTAAAAGTTTTAAAAAAGCTAAAACAGTCCCTGTTCGACCATTCCCACCCCAACAATGAACCCCTAGATGCATATGCGGATTTTGCTCTAAAGACTTCTCAATCCACAACAAAACATCTTTCAATTGCTTAAGACTGGGTGCAGTCATATCTGGGACATCTAATGTTTTATGCTTTATGCCCTGCAAAAGTGGACGTAACTGTCTATTAAATTTAGACTCTAAACTTAAAAGATGTGTCACCTCTTGTTCTTTTAAGACACCAGAAGATTCCTCCCCCCACAAACCTGGATGAGACATTCCTGAAATTTTTATACTCTTTCCATATAACTCTAAAGATATGGAGTGAAAGTTCGTTTTTCTCAAAGCCTTTTCCTTCAATAAGCTTTGCAGCGGTGAGGCAATCATAAAAGGCTCAAAGCCTAAGAGCAAGATCAAGCACACAAAAACAATATTCACTGTTTGGCGAAAACGAAACATCTAGAATTCCCTCTATACAATAACAATAGTTATACCACATTTAATATGGTTTGCGGCAAAGAATTTTTAGTAAAGAAAAACCCATAAAATCCGATACCTAAGATAAGCCTTACCGGAGTAGAAAATGACCTTATATAAAGTTTTTTACTTTATAACCTTAATTTCACTCACAAATTGTCGAGTAGACGAGTTTAAAGAGCCCAAAAACCGTGACTCTTTAAATCAAGAAAAAGACACCCCAAAGGCTATTTTCTTCATGAACATTGATCTCGTCAATGCAGATCTACACCTTTCTAACCTTCAGCTCGTTGCAACCTCAAGAATCGATTCTCTAAAACCTAGCAATAAAGACACAACATCAACACGAGTGCAAAAGCTCCCACCTGTTGAAGCTCCAGGCCCAACAGTAAACATTGAGAGTCAAGGTCAAAGCCATAAAGTTAAAGATTTTTTCAAAAATGCAGCTCAATTTATTTTCAAAAAATCACCACAAGACCCCCTTGCTTACCGAGAAAAAGTAACTGAATCAAAAGAGCGAGTTACCTCTTTTTTCAAATCAAGAAAAGTCGATGTTCGATTTATTGATTTATACGACAGTGAACAAGGAGCAATCAACCCTGCAAAAATATTTGAAAACCCTGATATTCAAGGATTTAAAACTCGGCCCAGAAACCTCGAGAAATATCTTAAAGAATTACAGTCAAATGGTTTTGAGGTGCTTTATCACTACAACGGCCTTTCTGAACCTTCTAGAAATTTAACGACTCTTACTCATATTTCTCAAAAAATAGACAATCTCAGTCGTTTCACCGATCAAGGCGAAGTTGTGATTCTTATAAAATCTCCATTACACCTTCAAGCTCGATCGTCCGGACTAGGAAACATACGCTCCATAAAGTTTGGGGACATAAAAATCACAGGTGGCATGAGACCTCTTCATCCTCGAAACGGTGCTTTTTTAGAAAAAAACTATGGTCGAATTCATAGCCTCGACCCCCGCAATGTCATAGCTAGAAATGCAGTAGGCACTTCAAGACACTCCGTAAATTTAGTTGAAGATTTCCACCCTCCAAGCATTAACAACCTTGCTCATGCGTTTCAAGATGCCCAAGACTCGGAAAAAAAAGGCGAAAATTTATTCATTCATTGTGGTTTTGGAGGAGGACGAACCGGTACTGTTCTCACCTCTTTTCAAATCTTTAAAAACTTCAAAGAACTTCCCGATGACCAGCAGTTTTCATTTGACACCAAAAAAAAATCAAAACCATCAAAACTCGACACAGGCTACCAAAGTTACGACTCTTCATTTAAGATTTCTAACTTTGTCAATAAAGCTGTTAGTGAAATCCGCTCCATTGAAGCAACTCAAGTTGAAGGCGGCTTGCGTATCTCAGTTGAAACACCAGAACAGTTTCAATCACTCGAAGGTTTTCATAAAATTTTAGTCTATGCAAAAAACATGAAACATAAAAACATAAAACCTATAGAGATGGTTGCGGACCTAAAAGAAAACATACCGCCCAACATCATTCAATCACTTGGAGCAAATCAACAAGGTATTGACCCTGCTTTGCATATTTTAAATCAAGCAAGAGATATTTGGGCTCCACTACTCTAGCAAAACTTTTCTCTGACAGCAGAATGATGCAATCATTATGAATTTAAAACCTATTTCTCATGTCTTTACCAAGACAATCCACTGATAAAAAACAAAAATGACTTTAAAAATAGAACCTCTCTACTCAAGCCTTTAATTAAAGACCAGCAAACATATATAGCAAGAAAAGATCTCGTTTGTTACACTCTGGACGTCTAAAAAATAGAGGTCTTATTATGAATCATCACAACAGTCATCGAAGTGGACGGCAGATCGCATGGTCTCTTTTTCTCACTCTCACAGGCGCATTCCTGGTTGCATACGCACTTGAAGTATTTCTCGTCCCTAATCAAATTATTGACGGCGGTATTATTGGGGTTTCCATTCTCTTAGGAAAACTTTTTGGCCCATCTCTCACATATCCATTAGTCTTTATTTTAAGTGTTCCTTTCATGGCTTTAGCATATCGCCAGATCGGTTCATCACTTCTTGCGTGGATGACTCTATCTCTTGCAAGTTTTGGTGTCTTAGGTTCTTGGATCAATGATGCTGAGGTCTTTCAGCATTATCAAGGCGACCTTCTTGAGATTGTCGTTATTGGCGGCGTTCTTCTTGGAGCTGGAGTCGGGTGCATTATACGCGGCGGCGGATGTCTGGATGGCACTGAAATCTTAGGCATTCTTATTAACAAAAAATTAGGATTCAGTGTCGGCAGTGTCATTCTTGTTATTAACTCATTTATTTTTGCTTGTGCAGGACTTGTCTTTAACGACTGGCACCCTGCTATCCAGTCTATGATGACATTTCTTATTGCCGCTCGGGTCATGGATATGGTGATTACAGGCCTTGACGAAAGTAAATCTCTACAGATTTTATCTAAAGAAAGCACCCAAATTTCTCAAGCCTTGATGCACGACCTAGGCTTAGGACTCACAATACTCCATGGACGAGGTGGATATACAGGTGAAAAAAGAGATATTCTCTACCTCGTTGCTGAAAGACTTCAAATTCAAGAAATCAAAAATGTTGTACAAAGGCTTGACCCGTCAGCTTCGGTCATTGTTGGGCCTCTTCAAGAAGTTTTCACACCTGAAGGTGACACGATTACAAGTCGAAAAAGTGCGACAACTTAGAATGTTTCAATAAAGATAATAAAAGGACAGTATGATATTTTCTCAAGGTTTTGTTTCAGGAGTCTTTTGTGAGAATATCATCTTTCCTTTTTTTTATCTGCATCTTTCATTCTTGCTCAATTTTGTCCACACCTCTTGCATCAAATATTCAATCTGAAATCGTTTTACTCAAAAAACGTTGGTCATTGACACAAGAACATATGCTAATAAAGCCTCGTTCAAGCCTTGCAGATTTCAGATACCAGAATCACTTCAATACAACTCCATCTCATTACTGGAAAAGTATCCTTATCTCACAGCAAGACGCCGACACAATACTAGGTATTCTTAATGGAGAAGAACAAGAACCGGGATGGCCCATTTGTATACAGCATTCAGAAAAACCTGCTGCCATATACGCAGCCCAGAGTCTTCAAGAAGACATCGTCAACAGGTCGCAATTCAATCAATTACTAATCAAAGCATTTGCAACACGATTTCTAGACATATTTAAAAACATTGAGCCTCTCAATCTCAGAGATGAAGCGATTTCTTTGTATATCAAAGAGTGGCACAACAATATGCCACCGCACAGCCAAAAAAAAATTAAACTCGATCACATTAACTTCATAGCATCACAAATCACATCGGACACACTCTCAAAATTTGATAAACAAGCACAAAACATCGAAATTTCAGAAGATTTTGAAAATTTCACACTTGATTACTTTGATTTTATCTACAAAGTTTCAAATCATATTCTAAAAAAAACAGATATCGATCATATCATGCCTACACTCATACTTTTCTTATCTTCATCTTTTTCTCCAGAAGGCCTTGCTAAAATCACAGTTGCATGTGAAGCATCTGCATACTGGGCAAAATTAGAAAGTGGACTGCTTTGCTACTTCACACACTTGCAAGCAGCCACTTTCACAGCAATTCAAAAAAAAGAGTACTGGTCTAAGAAGCATTGGCACAAAGAAATCTATGAGCTTTTTTAGTTAAACTCACAAGTGATAAAAGTGAACACCAATAGATGGTGTTCTCATATTCCATGTGCCATGCTTCTGAAACACTCCACTTTGTAGCGCATACTCAAAAGCTACACCTGCAGGTCCTACAGGAATTTCAATACCAAGACCAATAAGCGCACTCCAACCTAAATCTGAACGCGCACCAATCATTCTATTACCGTAGGCACCTAAGCGTGAAAAACCATAAGAACTCCAAAAATGCTTCCACTCACCACCGGCGGTGATAAGCAACACTCTTTCTTTGTTCTCATGGCTCAAAAAAGCACCTAATGGGCCTAAAGAAAAACCATATGAGTCTTCATAAGGTTTTTCTTTCCATACGTTAAAACGATTTGAAAAACCTTTCCAACGTTGAGTGACCCCACCTTCTTCAAGTTCAAGAATATCGTAGTGCTCTTTCACACGAACTTTCCACACATCAGCGTGGGCTTCAGCCATCATGAAAAAGAGCAATAAATACCTGAAACCTTTCATTCATCGTCCTCATCTAGATCAACCATGACTGACTCAAATTTTTCAACAATTTTATTCACTTCAGATGCTTTCATCATAGCTTCAGAAAAATCTTCAGCATTCACATCATCCATCTCACTCACAAGGTCATTTCTGAGGTTTGTCACCAGTTGATAAAGAATCTCAGGAGAGATTTCTAAAGTTTCAACTGTTTCTTGGTCAGAAACATTTGAATTTTCGATTTTTGTTTGAAACGCAACAGTAAGTTGGCAGTGGCCCATCTCAATCTCCATAGCAAGTTCATTAAACACTGCTTATCCTATGCAAGCTATTCAAGAAGGTCTACTCAAATCCTGACTCTTTTTTCAGAGAAGAGTCTCTCTTATATTCATTGCCAGCATCCATTTTAATGAGCAACGATTGAATCTTTGTCATAACGACGCTACATTGTCCGAGTTAACAGCCATACGCATGCCGTATAAAGGTTGGCTGTGACACTCTCACACTCAGGCACCATGAGGCAAAACACTTTGGATCTCACCGAAAATACAGAGCTACCATTCTTCACCGAGACTTCAACCTCAAAAACATTCTCTAAGCCTGAGTTAAATAAGGCTCTCGAACGTTACTTTGGGCATAAAGATTTCCGACCTCATCAACAGGAAGTCTGCCTTGCTGGTGCAAATGGCAGCGATCTTCTTGTTGTCATGCCCACAGGGGCTGGGAAGTCTCTATGTTATCAACTCCCAGGCCTGATGCGCCAGGGCACAACACTTGTGATCAGCCCTCTCATTGCACTAATGGAAGATCAGTGTCTTCAACTCAAACAGCGTCAATTCAGAGCAGAACGAATACATTCAGGTCGCTCTCGAGAAGAATCACGACAAGTCTGTATTGCATACCTTAAAGGTGAACTCGACTTTTTATTTATTGCCCCTGAGAGAATCGGTGTTCCTGGTTTTATCGATTTTTTACTCAAAAGATCACCCTCACTGATCGCAGTCGACGAAGCTCACTGTATCTCTCAATGGGGTCATGACTTTAGGCCAGACTACCGACTCCTTCATCAAAGACTACTCCCTTTACGCCCATGCCCGATTATTGCTCTCACAGCGACCGCAACACCAGAGGTGCAAGACGACATCGCCCTGCAACTTGGCCTTAAAGATCAAAGATTCATTTGTGGTTTTCGCCGCACGAATATTGCTATTGAAGCTGTCGATGTTCTTCCTTCGGCACGCATACAAACCGTCCAACACTGTTTACAGGAAGAAGGACGTTTACCTGCTATTCTTTATGCACCAACTCGCAAACTCACAGAAGAATACGCAAAACAGCTTAAAAACTGGAATGCTGAAGCATACCATGCAGGCATGCCAGCAGCACAACGCCAAGATATTCAAGAACGTTTTATTGCTGGCGAAGTCGACATCATTGTCGCAACGATTGCCTTTGGAATGGGTATCGACAAATCAAACATCCGAACAGTGTTCCATATGTCTCTGCCAGGAACCATCGAGGGATATTATCAAGAAATAGGTCGCGCTGGACGAGATGGTAAGCCTTCACGAGCCATTTTGCTTCATTCTTACTCTGATCGTAAAACCCTCGAATATTTTTTAAACCGCAATTACCCTGATATTCAAGACCTCAAGGAGACTCTCAAACATATTCCTGCTGATGGGATTATGGCTGAAGACTTAGAGGTTACAGCAGAACAAAGTGAACACCTCCAAAGACTCCAACACCTTGGAGGAATCGTCTTTGATGGCCACTTCTATCAAAGAGGTGAAGATTGGGAAGTAGGATATGCTCGCCAAAAACACCATCGCCAAGATCAAATCGAAAAAGTGTGGTCCTGGACTAAAAAATCACAATGCCGCATGTCTGGACTCGTCAATCATTTTGGGGATACATCAGACTCTGGAGAAAACTGTAAAACTTGTGATTATTGCCAACCACACAGCACAAGTACTGCAAAAAACATTCAATTCACCGATATAGATATCAATCACATGAGACTCATTATAACCGTCTTAGACGATGGCCCAAAAGCCACAGGACGGCTGCATAAAGACGTCAGTCTGCTCACGAAAATATCTCGCTCACGCTTTGAAGACCTGATTAATGAAATGAAAAAACAGAATTTTATTGAAACAAACGACAGAACATTTACACGAGATGAAAGAGAGATTCACTACAAACAAGCTGAACTCACTCGTAAGGGTAAAAAAACAACGCGATCGTCATTAAAAAGTCTCTATTCCCTCGATCAAGAGAACGGCTCCTCCACAATAGAGAAAACCATTCTAAGAAAAGGTGCTTCAAAAGAGATTGATTCCACTGACGATATGATTGAAAAACTCAAAAAATGGGCAAAACAAGAAGCTGATGAAAAAAACATCCCGATTTTTATGGTACTCACTCGTAAAAGCATGGAACAACTCGTTTTAAAAAAACCTCGCAATACAGAACAACTCGAACACATCTGTGGCATTGGGCCCACACGAGCAAATCGCTATGGTTCTCAAATCTTACAAATATTAAATTGCCCTCTTTAAGTTAAAGTGGAAGTTAGGAAACCACCTCCTGATTCAGGTAAAACTGAATATTAACAATTACTTATATAAAAAACCTCAATTTCTCTCTCTCTGCCCCCGAACAACATTCTGAATACCTGCACCAAAAAGGATTTTATTATGTTTCAACTCCCTTTTACTGTTAAAAAATCTGTGGTCATACACGCAACTCCACAAAAAATTTTTGAAACATTAATGGATTTTTCCACATGGGGTTTTTGGTCTCCATGGATTTGCCAAGAACCTGAATGCCCAGTAGAAATACATGGAAAACCAGGAAGCTTAGGACACTCACAAACTTGGAACGGCCAAAGAATTGGTTCAGGCAATATGACTCTTATCCAAATAGAGAAAAACACCTCACTGGAATACGACCTCAATTTTCTGTCCCCATGGAAAAGTCACAGTTTCACAAATTTTTTCATCGAGGAAACCAACGAAGGATCTATAGTGACTTGGTCGATGAAAGGGAGTCTTCCTATTTTTCTTTTTTTCTTAAAAAAAATGATGTCTGCCTGGGTTGGAAGCGATTATAGTCGAGGGCTCTCTATGTTAAAAGACTTTATTGAACACGGAAAAGTTCACAGCAAAACAAGTCTCCATGGTCTGTCTCTAAAAAACGGTTTTGAAGGTTATGGTTTCAGAAGAAAGTGCTCTTTCTCAGACCTTGGTCCTCTTATGAGTCAAGATTTTCAAGATCTTCAAAAGAAAATTCAAAACTCTGAACTTCCTAAACCTGATACATTTTTCTCTGTATACCATACCTATGATTTCATAACAGAAATCTGTGACTATACTGCAGCAGTAGGTTACACAAATAAGCTGGAATCCCACCCTGCAGATTTAGAGTGTATTTCTTACCCTAGCCACCAAACTCTCAGTGCAACACATATTGGAGAATATAAACATTTAGGAAACCTCTGGAGTACAGTAATAGGGGCTCAAAGATCTCAAAAGCTAAAAAAAGCACGTTCACAAAATATGTATGAGATTTATCTCAATATGCCTGGCGATGTCCCTAATGAAGAACTTCTAGTCCAAGCTCACCTCCCTTTGAAGCCATAGAGTGCTTCTCAGAAGAGAAGCTAAACTCTATAAACCTTAATGGGAAGAGCGAGCTTTCTCACCCTCTTGGAGAAGAGCTTCAAGCCGCTCTCTCATTGTTGGGTCTTCTAAAGCTGTTTGGACTCTATACTCCAAAGGTGTCATTTCCTTCAATTTCTCAGCCCACCACTCCTCAGGTACTGCTTCAAGAGCCTCTAAGATCAACTCTGGTAAATCGACATCTTTAATATGACGACGCTTTAACTCACATAAAAATCGACCTAAACCACTCTGATCATCCTCATAAAGCTCTAGGCGCATTTTAGTTGGTTTCACACGCCTTGCTACGAAAGAGTTTTCTTCTACAATCTCAGAATTATTTTCCACTTCAGACATCATAAGATGACTCCCCATATCATTTCTTAAAAAACTTAGCGACCAAATGCAGCTTGGTACAGTCTAAAAAATCTGATTATTTTTGCAAGTTGTATTCAAAAAAATAAAAAGAAAGATCTTTATAAAAAACTAAACAAACGATCATAAATCTTAGATAGATAAATTAAGCAAGCTACACATTATTTGACCTTTATTCAAATAATGGATATGTATGTAGAAATGAATATTACAAGAGAATTATGCCACGCTGGAGGTGAGATTTGCGTTATTATCGCTATGCTCTTTTTATGGTTACATATCTCTATTCCTCGCTGTTATATGGAGTTCATTTTAATATTCCAAAAACATTTATAGAATCACATAAACAGTATATTCACACAGCTGTCGTGATATCAGCACAAGATCACAACGGTCTCCATCAAGTAGGTTCGAACTCATCTTTAGCCAGTGGAGTTAATCACCGACTTTCTTTTCAAATCGAAAATAAGTTTTTATCCATTTATGAACATACATCAAAACCATCTAGTCATAGAGCTCCTGCTCTTCGCTATGCGATCAAGGAAGAACATGATGATTCCATTATCATTGATCTTTCTTCAGAGCTTTTAGGGTCTCCTTACCACACAATGATGAGTCAATTTCTTCGAGCTAACTGGGTTTCTTTGGTGCAAAGCCATGTCATTGACACACCTATTCTTGAAGAAGATTTTATAAGTTTTACAATGGAAGAAATTTTCATTCCACACTTTCAAACCGCTAACAACAGAATCGACAATAGAACAGGCCATCCAGTCAGTATTCAAGTCCAACATTCTTTTTTAAGAGTTGATAATAGAGAATATCAAGCTGAAGAATACACAGCTTTCGACCAGAACATGTTTGGTTTTTTCACCACACAGGCTCATAAAAAAACATTTATCAACCGGCATGATTTATCACACGAGCGTTCCATCACATACCACGTAGATGAAGAACTCATGAAAAGATTTTCCTTTGAGGTCAAACAAGCTTTTAAAGCTTGGAATGAAGCTTTTAAAAAAGCTATACCTCACAGAAACAGCAACGTTCTTAACATTTCGACCAAAGAACATAGCCATGGTGACCCAAGATATTCCAGCTTAACTCTCGTGCAAGAAAATGGCGGAAACCTAGCTGGTTTTGGACCAAGTATCGTCGATACGACAGGTGAGATTATTTCCGGTCATGCCTACATTTGGGAACAGGCCATTGCAAATTCGCGGCAAAGAGCAGGTGACTTATATGATCTTTATCACGGAAAAAATATCAATAACTACTTTGAACATCCAATAGAAAGTATCTTAGAAGACGAAACAAAAAACACATTCCATTTTGAAAAAATGGATTTAGATAATTTCTTCAAAGAAACACAGCCACACCCGACACGGCCATCTTTAGAGGATTCAACCTCTAAAGATGATCTTCAATGGCCTTGGATTTCAGAAGAAACACAACATTATTTCATCGCTGAAAAGAAAAGTAATCATTCTGAACATACATGCAAATACCAAAATGCACCGACCATTTTTCAATCAACAGCAAGTGCGAAAAAATTCTTTGATTTTTTCAAAAACTACTCAAAAGAAGAAGTTCTTAATGAGTACCAATCTAGAATGGTGACTCAACTCATTCTTCATGAAATAGGTCATACTTTAGGATTAACACATAACTTTTATGGCACCTATGATTCTGATAACTTTTCGACACCAAAGAATGAAGAGCCAAAAAGTTTTTACAATTCATCCTCAGTTATGGATTATAGCCAAGCATTCGACAATCTCCATTTTGCCGTTGGTCCTTATGATGTCGCTGCTTTAAAATACGGATATAATCACCTTCTAGAAAAAAAAGATGCAAATGGCAATAAAGAAAATATTTCAAAGAACGATTTCTTTATTTCTATTGAAAAGAAACAAGAAGAGCACATGGACAGCTTATCTTATCAAACAGCGTCTGAACTTGTGCTCCAAGAACTTGGCATCACGCCTTATCTCTACTGTATGATGCCTTCACCCAGTGACCCTCGTTGTCAAGCTTTCTCAAAAGGTACTCAGTACCATGAGATAGCACAAAACGCTGTCGACAACTATGAGCTAAGTGCTATTCAATTGGTTTACCATAAAGGCCAATCTCCACAAGCTATGCCAAGCTTATCAAGGTCTCTCAATACACTTCATATGATTCTTAACCAATTTTATATTCACGGTTATAGAAATGCATTTAAAGACAATGGATCTGGAAGCTTGAATGATTTTATGCAAGCAATATCCATAAGCTTAAAGTTTATGTTCAGAGTTTTAAATACAGCTGAACCAGGAGATTATCACCTACAAGACGATAAAATATGGATTCGAGGTCAAGGAAAAGAAAGCGATACAAAGATCCATTTACCTCTAGGTCCTGCCAGATTTCTTTATCCAGATATTTTGCAAAATCCTCGAGGAGAGACTCAAATTTTGCATAGTGGTTCCGAGCGTCATAAAATTGAAGTTTTAGAAATTCTGACAAGAAAAACCCCTATGGGAAAAAGCTTCATGAACCTTGACTCCATGTTCAACGGCATTTTATCTCACTTATTTTCAATGATTATAAGAGGCGAGTGGATAACAAGTCTTCCAACTGAAAAATTAACAGATCAGGTTCATGCCTATAGCTATGAACCTTCAGAAAATACAAAACACTATGCTATTTTTCCAAGCAAGTCACAAAATATACAAAACTGGGCAACAACACTTGCTGTTTCCCGATTTTTCTCATCTCCTCAAGAATTTGAGTCTCTTATTGATTTCCGAGTGAAAGGTGAAGATAAAATTTATAGAGGAACTCAATTAGAAACTATTCAATTTCCAAGTTCAACTCGATCAGTGAAATATGTCGTCCCTCAAAATCGCAATAAAGATAGTATTGCTTATGCAATTGCTAGTAAAATAAAATCAATTATGGAAAACATAAAAAAATTAGACACCATTAAAAATAATGCTTTAAAAAAGGTTGATGAAATCAATCGTCTCTTAGAAGAAACCAACACGTTAAACACCGAAGAAAATGAAGGTGTTGAAGATTACAATAAAGATAAAGAACGTAAAGAAAATCATAAAAATTATGAGGCTCAAAAAAATCAAATCCAAGCGACTATAAAACTATTAAACCGAAAAACAAATCAACTACGCAACATGATCCAAAATGAAGAGCAAAAAATGCTATTTATTCAACGTATTTTCCAAAAAATCACAGGATTAAAACTCTAATCTTAAAGAGTGTGGTTGAAGATCACCTCTCCAACCACACTCTTTTGAAATATATTGTTCCTTTTTGAAGTTTCCGACCAGGTCTCAAAGAAAAAAATTTCAACACTTAAGTATTATTTGAGACGCTGCATAAATCGTTATTAAAATAAGGAAGGTAACCCTCTAGGATTTAGTTCGACAAAAAACTAAAATTTTAGGGGCTGATTTAAAGCAGCCTTATCGTATCAAAAATTGGAAGCAATATCATCAATCTTTGCTCAACTAGGGAAATATTACAGTCTGGTTTGATGAGAAACCCATTGCCTTAAAGGGTTTCTTCCGAGTGTTCTCCAAAGAGAGGGTGGCCACTTTTATATAGTAATCACACCATTGAACTTGGATTGATTTTAAAGAGTATTTACCACCTACCGCTTCGCCATCTACAAGGTTTTATAGAAGGTTTGTTTTACCTTCTCAATATGGAGCTTCAAGTTCCAAATCATTCGACTTTTTCAAGACGAGCGAATGATATTGATGTGGCTTTAGAACATATTGATCGAGGAAAACCTATGCATCTGAGCATTGATGCCACTCGGGTCAAAATTCATGGAGAAGGAGGGTGGCATATGAGAAGCCATGGAAAATCCAAAAAGACACAAGTGGAAGAAATTTCATATTGATGTTGATACGAGACAAATCACCGCCCTTACTATGACGGAATCTAATGTTCATGATAGTTTAGAAACTGACAACCTTATCCAGAACATATCAAGCGAAATTAAGACTGTAACAGGGGACAAGACTTACGGTAACAAGCGTTGCCTATAATGCAATTGCATAGGTTAAAGCATGGTCTCACGCTCCTCTTCGTAGTGGGGCTGCACTAACAAAGAAACTCAATATGGGGCAGATCCTTCGCAATAACAATGTCAGAAATTTCTGGAAACTTCGGAAAAAAAACGGAAAAAAAGTTGGATATCACGATCGAAGTTTAGTTGAAAATACATTTTTTCGTTACAAAACGATACTAGACCCAAAACTACATGCTAGAAATTTTAACAGTCAATGTACGGAACTTAGGGTTGGCGCGCAAACTCTGAATAGAATGAACCATTTAAGTCTACCAAAATCGCAAATAGCTTGAGTGACTTCATCATTGATGGAATTCAAATTCTCGAATTGATTCATGCAACAACGCCCTGCAAGGTTATTAATGAATTATTATCAGATCTAAAAAATTTTGAAGAAGTCATCGCATACGAAGGCTATGATAGCAACAAAATCAAATATTTTATTGAAAAACAAGGTGCAGATAACTTTATACCAATCAAGAAAAATCCAAAGAAAAAAGTCTTGATTTTGATTGGTCTCTTTACAAATATCGACACCTTGTTGATCATATTTTCGCTCGACTGACACAATCTCGATCTATAGCGACCAAATTTGATAAATTTCAGAAAAACTTAGAAGAAGTGTTGGCAGTGGCATGCCTATACTTATGGTTTTCCTTATGAAAAGTCAACACACCCTATTACAATAATTTAGCTCTTTTTATCTTTAAGCACTAAACGAAAGCTTCCAGCAGACCATTTTCCTTCATCTTTTGGTGCTAAAAATCTTTGTTTAAAAGACTCTGCAAGACTTTCGTTAGTCAAGTAATAAGCACCCATCACTGCATGCATATCATCACCGGAGGTATTCTTAATTGGATTAACTAGATCAGTAAACTCGACACAGTTTCCTATACCATCATAAATTCCGTATGGATTTGGTTTTTTTGTAGCAACTGGATGGAGAACTCCAGATCGATCATCGTTATAATCAAGCCACTCAAAATCTGCACCATCTTGAAAATCATTTCCCCAATAATAAGAAGTATCTTGACCTCCAGTAACAGCATGAAGCCATTCAAATTCGTTCGGTAGAGAAAATTCAATATCAAGATTATTCAACTGAGCATCAATATTTATCTTATCAATAAATGAAGCTGCGTCTGTATATCCAACATTATGGATCGGATACTCATCGCCAACTATCAAAGAAGGGTTTGACCCAATGACTTTCTGATATAAGCCTTGGTCAACAAGTTTTGTCGAAATCCAGAATGAGTCTAAATTTTCCCAATAAGTTTTGTATCCTAAAATACCGTACTCATTGTCAAATCTCTTAACTTTACTGACACCCCCTGGGATAAGCACAAACTCTAATTCTGAACCATCAACAACAATTTTTTTCCTATCCAATATCTCTACATTATCAAAATCATCATTTGACTGATATATTTCAGAGACATCAACTACAACCATTTCATTGCTACTGTTCTTCATCAACTCAGAAGATCTTTCTCCACAAGATGATGACAATAAAATTAAAAAAACATGTAAAAACTTCATAGTAAACCTCATTACAATCTCATTAAACGAATAACAGCAACAACTGCTTTCAGTGAGTGTTCGACAGCCTGATCTTCATGCCCTTTATTGAATTGTCTGTTTGCTTCCCCTAATTCATCAGAAACATCACACACTTTTTCATGCTCTTGTCTTATAATTTTAAATAGAATTTTCCCACCTTCATTAGCTAGTTGGTGTATAAAACTTGGTCTGAAATCTGATAGACATCTATCATTTGCGATAGAACAAGATCCATTAAAATGTTTAGACATCATGTCGCTCATTTGATGAGATGTCCCTTTGTGCTTCACAACTTTCCCGAGATATTCATTTCCTAAACCGCTGTGCATGGCTGCTTGAGTATTATGAACGTAAAATTCTGGATGATAGTTAAAATACAAACCTAAACCTCTTACACCCATTGTATTAAAAGCAGATCCTTTTATATTCAAAGCTCCCGCAATCATTTGAGCAGCAACACCACCCAATGAGTGTCCACACACATAAGTATCTTTACCTTTTAGCTGATCAGAGAATTGGTCAAAATTTTTCTTTGAATTAGAAAATACTTCCCGCAAACCCTGCTTGCCCAAACAACCAATTTTACAATCATTGATCATAGACGCATGGTTTGCTGTTCCTTGAAAACTTACAATAGCAACATTATCTGTCTTGCTCAGAAAAAGAACAGCTTGCATACTACTAGAATCAGATTTCGCGGCATATTCGTAAGAAAGAAAACCTTTTTTTGCTGTAAAGCCAGTATGGGCATAAGCATTTTCACTTGCCTGCGCCAGGTCACAGACAGGTATATTAAAAGATGAACCTTTGAAATAATTTTTCATAAAATTCATATTAAAAGCATGAACTAAGAAAAACTTCTCCCAGCTATTTTTCTCTTCAGCTCCTCCTCTGAGGATAAAATCATTATCACTACCTGTAGCTGTTATGTATTTATTATGTACAGTTTTAAAAGAGCATGAGTTGTCTTCATTTTTAATAAAATGAAATTTCTCCCATGCTTCAGCACCATCAGCAGCACCTTTAATGATAAAATCTTCATCATAGTGGGTCCCTGTAAGATATTTATTATGAGAAGACTTTAGAGTTACATAACCTTCATCATCAATTGTAATAAGGAACTCTTCCCATACATCAGGATTATCAGCACTTCCTCGAATAATCCAATTTTCATCAATCTGAGTTGCTGTTGCGAATTTTCCATGAACTGTTTTTATACACGCTTTAAACTCTGCTCCACCTAATGATATTGTCGACATCATTAAGTATGCTGAAGCTAAATACTTCTTAAACATCATCGCCTTTTTATATTTTAATTTGTGAAAAACTTCGGTGTGTTTTGATCAAAAACAAGCTCATACTACAAACATGGGAATAACATGTCCATATATTTATTATATAAAAAACACCACTTTCTATATCACGAAATTAAACAGATAGTTGCGAAAAAAAATTAAACTTACATGGTTTTTTTAGACAAATAACTTTACTTACTCAACCCACTCTATAATGAAAAAAAACTGCACAAAAAGTCTTTTTAATGATTTCATAAAAGCTAAAAAATATCTCTCCTAGGTATTCGAGGTGTCTAGGCCAAATGAGGACCACCTTCTATCCTAGAGTCGAGATATCTTTGATAGTTCACCTTGACTTGATAGTCGGCTTAAGTTTAGTTTAGTATAGCATTGGCTGGTTTTATTTACTCACTCAGACTGAGTCTATTCCACTTATAAACTTGAATTCGAGAGATGTGATTTTATCTTATAAATTTAGTATGTTGTTCCTATTTTTACAAATATTTGGAATTGACATGCCTAAGTTATACTCATTAGACCTGAAGAATAAAGTGATTGGTGCGACAGAATCTGGCTATACCGATAGCTCTATCAGTGAGACTTTCAATACCGCTCTTAAAACAATCTATAATTGGAAAAAGAAACTGACAGAGACTGGTTCTCTGAAACCACGGAAACGTAAACAGGGACCAGGTAAGATTCAAGACTTGGAAAAATTTAGAAAATTTGTAGAAGAAAAACCTGATAGAAGTTCCGAAGAAATGGCTGAAGATTG
>JBGCEP010000026.1:0-140581 GCA_045106415.1 Oligoflexales bacterium
CCTGCAGTATTTGTCACATACATATCTTGTGCGTCTGTTGCAGATATTGTTAAGTTAACAGTTGAAGAAGCTGTGACTGAAGCATCATTATCTAAAGATAAAGATAACGATGTTGGTCCGATATTATCATGAATAATTGTATCGTTAATACAAGCGGATTCGTTTCCAGCTTCATCCTTGAATTTTGTGTAGACAGTTGCAGTTGCGTTTGTTTGTCCTAGGCTCCAGCTTGTTTTTGAAGTTGCATAACTTTCCCATGCGCCATCTGCGCTACACCCTGCAGTATTTGTGATGTACATTTCATTTGCGCCGGTTGCAGCTAAAGTAAGATCTGGAGTTGCGTCTGAAGTATGTGTGCCACCATCAATGGCCAGGCTTGTGGATGTTGGAATGCTGTCGTCGTGGGTAATTGAACCACTAACACAGCTGCCTTCGATACCAGCAGCGCTACGAAACTTAACGTAAACCGTAGCTGCTGCATTTGTTTGATCTAAATTCCAAGAAGATTTTGATGTTGCGTAAGTTTCCCATGCACCATCTGTGCTACATCCTGCAGTATTTGTGATGTACATTTCACTTGCATCATTTGCAGTGAGAGTTAAATCGGGGCTTGCATCTGCTGTGTGGGTTCCCCCGTTAATCACTAGCGTTGCGTTTGAAGGCGTTGTTGAATCATGAGTGATTGTATCGTTGATACAAGCGGATTCGTTTCCAGCTTCATCTTTAAACTTTGTGTAAACTGTTGCTATTGCATCTGTTTGCCCTAGATTCCAATCTGTTTTTGAAGTTGCATAGCTTTCCCATGCACCATCTGCAGAGCATCCCGCAGTGTTTGTAATATACATTTCATGAGCGCCGAGAGCTGTGAGTGTCAGATTAGGAGTTGCGTCTGCTGTGTGGGTTCCACCATCAATAGTGATGCCTTCACCTGAAGGGGAAATGTTATCATGCACAATTGTGTCGCTCACACAATTTGATTCATTTCCAACTGAGTCGCGATATTTGACGTAAACAGTCGCAACTGTATTTGTCTGACCTAAATTCCATGAAGATTTTGATGTTGCGTAAGTTTCCCATGCACCATCTGTGCTACATCCTGCAGTATTTGTGATGTACATTTCACTTGCATCAGCTGCATTTAAAATAAGGTTTGGTGATTGGTTAGAAGTTGCGATTCCTCCGGTGATTGTTAAAGATGGAGATGTTGGAGCGATATTGTCATGGATAATGGTGTCTGATACGCATGCTGTTTTGTTGAGTGCTTCATCTTGAAATTGAACATAGAAAGTGTTTGAGGTGTTTGCGTTCGGTAGAGTGATGTTCTTCGAACTCTGATAACTTTCCCAAGTCCCACCGGCGCTACAGTCAGAAGTTTCTGTTATGTACATGCTGCTTGTGCCGGTCACATCAAAGTTGAAAGTAGTTGCTAGTGAAGCAACCGCTGGAGCTCCTGCGTGCAAAACAGCTTGATTGATCACAGGTGTTGTTGTGTCAACTTTATAAGCTAAGCTAACTTGGCTGCATTTTCCGGGAGTTTCTGTTTTTGAAGCTTTTGCATAAAATACATAATCCCCCTCTGTAAGTAGAGGGAGAGTGATTTCAATTGAGCTTGATATTGCATCAGCTGAGATAAGAGAGTTTTGGCAGTTGGAGTCATTATATAAGCTGACAGTTGCACCCGCTTCAACTCCATTGACTTGAATCACAGGTTGAGTTTGAAAAGAGATGGGCTGAGAAGGAGAAATTAAGCTGAGCCCTGTAGGTGCATTCAAATCCGCGAGTAAGGTGTAGCTTAGATTCGTTTTTGAACAAGATCCGACGCCGCCGTATAGGCTTTCTGCTTGAGCGTAAAACTTATAAACCCCGACTTGGTTCAGTCGTGGGCTTAAAGATAAAGCTCCATCGACCAGGGCTGTTGATGACACGAGAGCTTCACCTTCACAAGTTTCGTCTGTATACAGAGATACGACGTCGCCTTTTAATATAGGCTCTAAGGATACAATTGGAGTTGCGTTTAATGATGAAGACTTGTCGGTGGAAATAGTAGATATTTCTTGTGCGCCTAGAATGAAAGAACCGATAAAGTTTCCAGGTTTAAAGCAAACTGACTCACCTTTTACTGTCCCTTTATAAACAGTCTTCTTTTGATTCCAGTCTAAAAAAGTCATTGTTGTAATATTTTTGGAGCCAATGTTCCAACAGATGTCAATGCTTTTGCTTAGCCATTCTGAAACTTCTTGGCCTGAGTCATCAAGAATACCACCTTCCATAACGCCTGTTTTTTCAGGGTTTTCAATAAAGTAAATATTATCTTTTTTGAGAGAAGCCGAATCAAAATTCATCTGAACCGATCCATCTGCAAAGTTTTTTTGAAATGTTAGGGTTTCACTGAGCTGTGACTCTTCTTTGAGGACGAGGGCGAAAAGTCCAGGAATCATACGAGTTTGAATGCAAACCGAAGTTGAAGATTGGATGCCTTCAATCTCACTGCCATCACGGCCACTTAAATCACTAGCTCTTATCTTTGCTCCATCTAAAGAGCCTTCTGGGGTATTAATACAAACTTCAATATCTTTTTGAATACTTGGAGAGGATGCTTGACTATTTAATGCAGTAATGGTGATGGCATCAGTATCGACATCCTTTAATTCAAAGCTGACCGGTGAATCGAATGTGTTGGCAGGAATGTTCACGGATCCATTGACAGTTTTAGTGCTAAACACCTCTGTAGGGGGTATTACTGATGAGCTTTGATCGGACTTTAAGGTTTTTATGTCAGTTGCTTCTGAGGACCTTAAATTTGCTGACTTCTCACCTTGGCATGAAGATAACAGTATGAAAATAATGTAGAATTTATAAATCGGCATAAAAACCTCAGTAAAGCAGTACAAACCCCTATCGGAAAAAGTGTTTTTTATTAAAGTTTTTTTTGAATAAAATAAATAAAAGTGAATTTACAGAGATTAAAGGTCTTTATGTTTTATATATCTTGGTGATAACAAATTGTTTTGTTTGAAGTGTGAAAAAGTGGTTTTTTTGCGTTCTAGCAGTTTTTTGATAACAAAGTCGTTCAGATAGATCTATTTTGTGAAGATTTTGCTTAGGAGTCCTTATAAAATCAAAAACGTAAAGACTTTATTCCCTCTGGTTTTAATTCTTGTGTGCTATATGGTTTTTTCTTGCTAGGTTTTTGTTTTTGGCAGAAGCGCTTATTTTTAAATAATAAAAAATATTAATTTTACTTTGTTGTCAGGCTATGAGGTGTGGTATACACGAACGTCCTTGGTCTTTGGAGAAAAGTCATGCAAGAAACTGCCATGCAAAACCTTGAATTTGTTGTTCAGGGTGACGAGAGTCAGCAACCTTTAGAAAAATATCTACTTGATAAAACTAGCTTTTCAAGAAGAAAGGTGCGCCGTCTTATCGACCAAGGAGGAGTTCGGATTAATCGCTCTCAAGCGTGGAAAGCAGCTTGGAAGGTTGTCCGTGGAGATAGAATCTCGATTCGTTTTTCTTCAGAAAGCTTACAAGTTTCGACGACAAAACTGTCGAAAAAAGATCTTCTTTACAGAAAAAATGGCTTAATTGTTGTTAATAAGCCACCCAGAGTTGTCTCTGCGAGTGGAAAAGGCGGCATTTTAAAACTGGTTCAAGACAGTTTTCGTATTAAAGAAAATCTTTATTTATGCCATCGCCTGGATAAAGAAACCTCTGGTGTTTTGCTTCTTGCTGATTCGAAGACTTTAGCAGATCAAGTTATGGACGAGTTCCGTCATCGTCGAGTGAAAAAAATCTATCATGCCTTAACAGTGGGGCAGTCTAGCCAACAATTTTGGGAAACAGAATGTCACTTAAAAACGATGCAAGATGGCAAAGTTCATGTGGTTCATGCTGGTGGCCAGGTTTCGAAAACAGATTTTGAATGTATCGCACGGGGGCAAGCGACAAGCTTTGTGCGTTGTTTTCCCACAACGGGCAGAACTCATCAGATTCGTGTGCATTTAGCTCTTGCTGGTCTGCCTATTCTCGGAGATAAGATTTATGGAGATCCGAGGCGTATTGCGCAGCATCTCCAAGGAGCAGCAAGTGTTCATCATCTTTTACATGCTAGAGCGTTAGAAATGGACCTGGCAGGAGAGACACTTCGCTTTGTGGCTCCACACCCTGGAATGTTTGAGCAAGGTGTGGAAGCAGCAGGGATTGATCCTGATGCTCTAAAGCAAGACCGTTAAGCTTATTTCTGTTTCTGAACTTCTAATAAGAATTGGTACAATTCTTTTTTTTCTAACCCACGATCAGCCATGACAATGGTAAGATCTTTGTGAGTTGCTCCCCTTGAAAAAAGAAGCTTTGCCTCAAAGCTCAGTCTTTCTTTAAGCTCTTCTTCAGGGGTTTGCTGTTCAGGGCAGTAAATCATTGCGCAAACTTCACCTTTTAAATTTTTATGTTCTTTAGCCCATGTTAAAGCGTCTTTTAGGCTCGCGTGTAGAATGTCTTCGTGAGTTTTTGTAAGCTCTCTTCCAATGCATATCTCAGCATGAGGGTGATGAAACATCAGCGCCTCCAGTGTTTTTACTAGGCGTTTTGTAGACTCATAAAAAATAACACTTCCTTTCCAGGTCGTGAGGTCAGAAGCGATGTTTTGAAAAAATCCAACGAATGTAAAGCGGTCTGAAGGGAGTCCGCTGACACTGATTAAAGCAGCCATAGCACAGGCACCAGGAATGGGCTCGACACAAATATCTCTGAGGTGAGCTTCTCGTAAGAGTCTGTAACCAGGATCTGAAATACACGGTGTCCCGGCATCACTAATTAAAGCAAGCGTCAGATCTTCATCTATGATGCGACCCAGAAGCTGATGAGACCTCTGCTTTTCATTGTGATCGTGATAGCTGATGAGGGTTTTTCCTGAGATTTGAAAATGCTTCAAAAGATTTAAAGCCTTGCGTGTATCTTCTGCTGCAATGATGTCAGCTTCTTGTAAGCAATGGAGTGCTCGTGGTGAAAAGTCATCTTTGTGACCGATAGGAGTGGCTATGACTTGAATTTTTGGCATGGTTTCACTTTCCATTGCTGTTGTGGGTGCTATACTGTCGCTGTTGCGGTGGCATAAGCCGGAGAACCGATGCGATTCGACAGGGAGCCTAATCAACCATGGTGAGCATGCCCCGAGGTTTGGGGAAGCCTAAAGTGGAAGTGTGGCACCCACCTATTAGGGTGGGTTCTGCCGCGTCTCTTGCCCCGCAACACCTTTAAGGCTGACCACAATGAATGCATTTGTGGTGAAATGCAAGTTAAGTTCAGGTGATCTTTGTAAATACAAATCACAGGCAGTTGAACTTGTCTCCCATGCTTTGAGCTCGAATAGAAATAGGACCAATATGAGATTTTCCGAACGTATTCAGCGAGTCCAACCATCCCCGACTTTAACTTTGAACTCCAGAGCTAGAGATTTGAAATCGCAAGGTCTTGATATCCTTAACTTTGCTGTTGGTGAACCAGACTATGGAACGCCGAAAGCTGTTGTGGATATTGGTATTGAAGCCCTCCAGCAAGGTCAAACTCGTTATGGGCCAGCAGGAGGTTCTCTTGATTTTAAAAATGCTGTTTGTACAAAAGTGCTACGAG
Organism: Oligoflexales bacterium; assembly: GCA_045106415.1. Lineage (GTDB taxonomy): Bacteria > Bdellovibrionota_B > Oligoflexia > Oligoflexales > Bog-1112 > JBGCEP01. Next base: position 5,629 of record JBGCEP010000026.1, read on the forward strand.
ACCAAAAAATTGAAATTCATCCACAGCAAGTGGTTGCAGGTGTCGGTGCTAAAGAGCTTTTATTCCATACTTTTCAAACCCTTTTAAATGATGGGGATGAAGTTCTGATTCATGCCCCAGCCTGGGTGAGCTATATGGAGCAAATTAAACTGGCAGGAGGGACTCCTGTGATGATCCCTTTAGAACTTGATGAACAAGGCGAAGTGATTTGCACGCCTGAACAGCTTGCAGCCTATGCAACACCAAAAACGCGTGCGTTTATTTTATGCAGTCCGAATAACCCAGCGGGGTACACCTTATCTCAATCGTCTTTTGATGGCCTTGTGTCTTTTTTGGAGAAAACGCAGTGGTGGGTTATTAGTGACGAGATTTACGAAGCAATGTCGTTTGATCGTCCTCACCTTTCTGTGATGACAGCGTCGAGCTCTTTGAGCGAACGTACCGTGACAATCAATGGATGCTCAAAAGCTTTTGCTATGACCGGGTGGAGAGTTGGCTATGCGATTGGGCCTAAAGATTTTATAAGTCATATGAAGAACCTTCAAAGCCACTCTTCATCATGTTTGCCACCTTTTGTCGAGAAAGCAGCTATTCACGCTATTGAACAAGGGCCTGCAGAATTGATGAAAACAGAGCTGCAACATCTTAAAGAAAAAAGAATCTTTGCGGCGGAGTGCTTGAAAAACATTCCATATGTGCGTGCTGTTCAAAATCACGGGACTTTTTATTTATTTGTTGATTGTAATGATCTTATTCATGCAACAGAGTTAGATTCTTCTATGTCGTTGAGTCTGCGTTTGCTAGAACAGCATCATGTTGCTGTCGTTCCTGGTGAAGCCTTTATGGCTCCAGGGTATTTGCGTTTTAGTTTTGCAACGGATCGATCGACGATTCAAAAAGGGTTTGATCGTTTGAAAGATTGCGTTATGAGCCTGGTGAAAGATTCAAAAGAGATGGAAAAATGATCCAACAGATGATTGAAAATTTGAAAAAAGAGTTCCAGAGCGAAGCAAAGGCTCTGGAAGAAAATCCCAGTGCTCGTGGCATGGAAGATCTACGAGTTCATTGGCTAGGGCGTAAAGGTAAGGTGACAGGTCTGTACTCACAGATGAAGTCTTTATCGAAAGAAGAAAGACCGCAAGCGGGTCAGCTTTTGAATGAGCTTAAAAGTGGGGTTGAGTTACGTCTTAAAGAGTTAAAAGATGTTGTAAATGCTTACCTGGTTGCCGACAAACTGAAGAACTTTAGAGTAGATATTTCAAGGCCTGTTGAATCATTAGAAGGGTCTTTGCATCCTGTGACGTTAATGCAAAATCGTTTATTAGAACAATTTCGTCGTCACGGTTTTAGTGTTGTTGATGGGCCTGAACTTGATACGGACTTCTATAATTTTTCTGCGTTGAACATTCCTGCAGACCACCCTTCCAGGGATATGAATGATACTTTTTATCTAAAAAATACAGAGCATCTTTTGCGCACACAAACATCAAATATTCAAATTCATACGATGAGTAACCGCCAGCCCCCGCTAAGAATCGTGTCTGCAGGGCGTGTTTTCCGTGTGGATAGTGACGCTACTCATACACCTATGTTTCATCAGATAGAGGGTCTAGTTGTTGATCGAGGAATTTCTTTTGCTCACTTAAGAGGAATGATTGATTCTTTTGTGAAGGGGATCTTTGGGAATAACGTTGTGACAAGGTTGCGCGCAAGTTACTTTCCTTTCGTTGAACCTGGAGCCGAAATGGATATTCAGTGTCAGTTGTGCAAAGGCAAAGGCTGTCGTGTTTGTTCACAAACTGGTTGGTTAGAAGTCGGCGGTTGTGGGATGGTTCATCCTAACGTCTTTGAGGCAGTACAGTATGACAGTGAAGAACTTACAGGGTTTGCATTCGGGTTTGGGATTGATAGGCTCGCTATGCTTGCATGGGCTCTTCCAGATTTACGTCAGATGTTTGAGGGTGACGTCTCTTTTCAAAAACAATTTCCAATTGTTACACACTAGTGAGTAGGTTGTTATGCTGGTATCCATAGATTGGCTCAATGATTATGTTGATGTAAAAGATCTTTATCCAAGTCGTATTGCAGACTTGCTCACAGACTTAGGGCATGAGGTTGAGTCTCTAGAAGAAATAAAACCTCTCGATAAAGGGGTTCGAGTTGGAAAAGTTTTAACGTGTGAACCTGTAGAGGGTTCAAAAAAGCTTTCCATGTGTCAAGTCGATGTGGGAGAGGTAGAACCACTTCCTATTGTGTGCGGTGCAGCAAATGTTTGTACAGGGCTTATTGTTGCTGTTGCCACCCCAGGGTGTTTGCTGCCTGGAGGGTTAAGAATTCAACGCTCTCAAGTGAAAGGTATTGATTCACATGGGATGCTTTGCAGTGAAGATGAGCTAGGCTTGGCTGAAAAGTCTGACGGAATATTATCTTTACCGGTTTCTTGGAAGATAGGGGCTTCTTTAGAAGATATGATTCATGTTGAAGATACCATTTTAGACGTGAGTTTGACAGCAAATCGTGGCGATTGCCTTGGTATGATTGGCGTTGCCCGTGAATTAGCAGCAAAACTAGAGAGACCTTTAAAGGTTAAAGATCGTGAATACTCACGCTCTCAAACCGAAACGACAGATGTTAAGGTTCATGTTGATGCTTGTGCTCCATGCAGCCGTTTTACAGCAACGAGTTTTTCGAATCTTCCGAAAAACTCAGAATCTCCTTTATGGATGAAAAAAAGACTTACAAGGGCAGGGATGCGCCCTGTCTCTTTAGTTGTTGATGTTGCAAATTATACAATGCTAGAAACGAATCAACCTGTTCATACATATGACCGTTCAGCAATACGTGGACATATGCTGATCATTCGTGGTGCTCATCAGGCAGATGAATTAAAAACTCTAGATGGACAAACACCAGAGTTAGTTCCTGGTGATGTTTTAGTGTGTGATTCTGAAAAACCCTTGGGTCTCGCTGGGGTGATGGGTGGGGAGTCTTCTGAGGTCCACTCTCAAACAGAGAGTATGGTTCTAGAAGTTGCAAGTTTTACACCAGGAGATATCCGTAAAACAGCGCGTAGACTTTCTCTTCACTCTGAAGCGTCACATCGGTTTGAAAGAGGGATTGATGCTCATGCACTGGTTCGCGTTGCTGAATCTTTTGGTGGATTGCTACAGTCTGTGTGTGCAGAGCTCGGCCTTGCAGAACCTGTGATGGCTAAAGAGACTGTGGATAGCTGGCCTGGTCAAACGGCTTCGAGAAAAATAGCTCTTCGCATATCGAGAGCTCGATCTTTATTGCACCTTCCTGTATTGACAGCAGCGCAGTGTTCTAAAAATCTTGAAGCAATGGGTTTTGCGTGTCTTGATGGTAAAGATGACCGTTTGGTTTATGATATCCCAACTTGGAGAAATGATATTCATCGAGAAGTGGATCTCATTGAAGAAGTGGGTCGGCTTTATGGTTTAAATAAAATTTCAGGTATTGCACCACAAATGTCGATTGAGCCTGGTCCTGAAGATCCCTACCTTCTTTTTGTAGAAGCGTTACGTGCTGGAATTGCGAAATTGGGCTTAAATGAGGTTATGACATTCCCATTTGCGAATCAAAAAGATTTTTCAAATTGTTCGTTGCATAAAGAGCATCCTTTGTGGCCGGAGATTGAACTACAGAATGCGATTCAGCATGACGCAAGGTTTTTACAAACCTCTTTGATGCCATCTATGCTTAAAGTCTTAAAGCAAAATGCATCCCGTGGTGTTGAAAGTGTGAAAGCCTTTCAAATTGCAAGAGGTTATTGGAAATCTGATTTTACTCATGTGGACTGGGAGAAATGGGGTCAGTGGTCACATTTAAAAACCAGAGCGCGTTTCACAACTGAACTTATGGGACGAGAGCTCAATAGACCAATTGAGAAACATCTTTTATCAGGGCTTTTAGGTTCACCGTATCGCCAGCAATCTTGGGATCAAAAGAGTTCTGAAGTGAGCTTTTTTGATGGCAAATCTCTTTTATTGAGCTTGTTTAAAGGTTTTAAGTGGGATGTGTCCTGCGAGGATATTGATGCAGATCAGTTTCCGTATCTTCATCCGCATGCCTCAGCTGTTTTGGCTGTTGGAGGTCAGGTGATTGGCTGGTTTGGTTTGCTGCATCCGCAGGTTTGTCAAAACTGGGGCATTGAGCTTGAACAGGCTCCGTTGGTTTTTGAAGTCGATCTTGAAATGAGTTATTTGGCAGGGCGTAAGCAAGAACATAAGGGTTATGCGGCGCCGAATCCATTCCCAGCGGTTCGCAGAGATCTCGCTGTTGTTGTGGATAAAAATATGGTTTGGGGCAGCATGGATAGAGTGCTTCAAGGTTTTCCTGATAAAAAGTTTTTATCAAAATGGCGCCTGTTTGACGTCTATTCTGGCGACTCTATTGAAGATGGTAAACAAAGCTTCGCCATGAATCTTGAGTTTGTGTCAACGGAGAAAACCTTGACAGATAAGCTTGTTGATAAAGAGTTTAAGAGTCTTCTGGCATGGCTATCTCAAGAAGCAGGGGCTTCATTGCGTTAGTTTTTGCCAACATGCTATGGCTGCTAGAGCCCACGCGAGCAGCCATAGCAACCCACCTATAGGTGTGATAGGTCCGAGAATTCTAGGTCCGCCTAAGGCTAATCCGTATAAGCTTCCTGAAAATAACAAAAGACCTCCAATAAAACTCCAGCCAGCGATTGTTATGGCCTTTGATGAGTTTTCATTTGCGTAGATACCAATAAATAGAAGAGCAAGGCTGTGGTACATCTGGTAACGAACACCCGTCTCAAAAGTTTGCAGTGATGCTGCGGAAATAATCTGACGGAGCCCGTGAGCAGCAAAAGCACCTAATGCAACACTGAGGCCTGAACTTATACAGCCGATAAAAATAAAAAGATGGTTCATCAGAAACTTCCTAGTGATTTCATATCTTATTGCAGACTATCGTGACAGGAAGTTCGACAGAATGCTACTGTAGGTGTTGGATATCTCAAAGGAAGGAGAAGGTGTGTTGCGATGGTGCCGATTCGGATCTTTGATTTTATGCCTGGGCTTAGGAAGCTGTACCCAGGTGCAACATTTGTTTAGACAATGGTTTGGTGGAGAGAGTGTGATTGATACTTCAAAAAGAAGAATGGATGCAGATCGTTCATATCGAGAAGTGACTTTAGAGAATGGTTTACAGGTGTTGTTGATCTCTGACCCAACTTTTTCAAAGTCAGCAGCAGCGCTGGATGTAGGGGTCGGAAGCTTAATGGATCCTCCAGAGCGCTTAGGTTTAGCTCACTTTTTAGAACATATGCTTTTTTTAGGAACCGATCGATACCCTGATGTGGAAGAGTACAGTCGTTATTTGAATACTTTCGATGGCCACTCTAATGCTTATACAGCGGCTGAGAATACAAATTATCATTTTGAAGTGAGTCATGAAGGTTTTGAAGGAGCGTTAGATCGTTTTTCAAGATTTTTTATTGCTCCCCGTATGGATGAGGCTTTTGTTGATAGGGAGTTGAATGCTGTTCATTCTGAGCATCAAAAAAACCTTCAAGATGATTTGTGGAGAACGCGCTCTATTCTTCGTCTGTTGCATAAAGACGGCCATCCCAGGCAAAAGTTTTCAACAGGTGACCGAAGTACTCTTGGGGGAGTGAGTCGTGAAGAATTGTTAAATTTTTATCAAACTTATTATTCTTCTAATCAAATGCGTTTGGTTGTGATGGATCGTACAGATCTTGATAGTTTAGAAAAAATGGTTCAAGAAAAATTTTCCGAAGTCCCTAAACAACATAGAGAGAGCGTGAAGGTTGATCAGAATATTTTTGATCAAAAACAGCTACCTCGTTTGGTTGCAGTTGAACCTGTGAAAGACTTAAGAAGACTTTCATTTGTGTTTGCGGCACCATCTCCATTGTCTTACTGGAAAACAAAACCAGGTTCTGCAATTAGTCATATTTTAGGCTATGAGGGCGCGGGGTCCTTACTCTCTTGGCTCAAGCATGAAGATTTAGCTACAGGTTTGAGTGCGTGGTTAGAGCCATCAAGCTATGCAGGAGTTTTTCATTTTGATGTGGACTTAACTGAAAAAGGTCTAAAAGAATATGAAGAGGTTGTTGCTGCATTCTTTGGTTATATTAATTTAATGAAAAAGAGTAGCTACCCAAAACATATACATCATGAACAGCAAGCGATGTCCGCTATTAATTATGTATATGCAGATGGCTTAGAAGGAGTGGGAGCGGCTTCTCGATATGCAAGTCTAATGCACAGGTATCCAGCGCTACTTTTAGATCAAAGAGATCAACTTATTGAAGAGTATAGTGATGAAGATTATAAACTCTTTTTAAATGTGATTCAGCCAGAGAATTTGAATTTATTCTTAATTGCTCACGATGTCCCTACAGATCAAGTTGAAGAATTTTATAAAACGAAATATCAAGTCTCTGCTATCGAAAAAGAAAAGTCAGAGCTATGGAAAGTTAGTGTACCGCACAAAGATATGACTCTGCCGTCTGAGAATGTATTTATTCCAGATCATTTAAGTTTGCAAGAAGTGGACGCAAAGCCAAGAAAAATTATAGACGAGCCATGGGGAGTCATCTGGGCTCAACATGATCAACAGTTCGATCTTCCTAAGTCTTATGTAAGACTGCATCTAATGACTCCTTATACAGGGGGTGATGCACGGCATAAAATGATGTCGGTTTTATATACAATGGTTATTCATGAAGCTTTAAATGAGTGGAAGTATGATTTAAGTATGGCAGGCCTTGATGTGAATATTGTGAGAAGCGATGAGGGTGTGCTGCTTGATGTAGCGGGCTACTCTGAGCGTCTCCCTTTATTGATAGAAGAAACATTAGGTCGATTGAATGATATAGCTATTGATAAAACACGATTTGCAACTGTGAAAGCTGACTTGCAACGAACGATTGAAAATTCTCGCTTGGACGCTGAATATCAGCAAGCATTGTATGAGGCTCGGTTTATCTTAGACGATCGAAGTAATCATCGAGAAGAGTATTATGACCCTAGCCAGAAAATTGATCTTTTAACAGCTGTGACGTTAGAAGATTTACAAATGTGGTTAAGAAGTTTGTATCAAAATGTTTATATCGAAGGCTCTGCTTTTGGTAATTTTGACTATGATGAAATTTCTGAAGCCTGTCGTAAAGGATATCGTAAGCTTAATGCGCAACCATTAAGTAAAGAAGAAATTGCAAAAACTCGTAGTTCTCGATATCAACTAGATCAAGAATACGGACTATTAAAATCAAATCCGCAATCGAATAATCATGTTTGGCTTATGGCTACACAAGTTGGTGCTCGCACAGATGAACTCAGTGCAATCTTGCGAATAGGTCAAAATATTCTAAAAAGTAGTTTTTATACTGAGCTAAGAACAAAGCAACAGTTAGGCTATATTGTTCATAGCGGTATGAACAATCATACGACTGTTTTAGGTCTTTTGTTTCTTGTGCAATCTTCTGATTATGATTCTATGCAGATTGATGAAAGAGCACGAGCGTGGATGAAAACAGCTGTCGAAGAGTTAAAGAATTTAACAGAAGATCAATTTGAAGTTTATAAACAAGGTGTGATTTCATCGCTCCTTGAAAAGCCTCAAAATCTTTATGAAGCTCATGAAAGTTTCTTTTTTGAGAGCATTGAGCTCAAGGGACAGTTTGGTTATCGAGCGCAGATAGCTGAAATTGCTAAAACGATTACAAAGAAAAATGTCGAAGAGGTGTTTGAAAAACACTTTAACAATCTTAAATCAATGAGTATTTACTTGGTTGCTGGTGATAAAAAAGTAAAACCTCATAAAGATGTTAAACAACTCTTAGATGTTTCAAAGTTTCGCAAAGAACAAGGTACTTGGCCTTCTGAGTAAAAAAGAGAGGCTTTTTTAGCTTCTTATGAAGCTTTATGTACGGTGTTTTCAGAGTCTTCATCTTCGGGTGAAGACTCTTTTTCATCCAAGCCATCACGACGTAAAGCATATTTCCAAAGTAATTGTTGAGATGTGAGATAATCAGAATTGGTGGTTCTAAATCGTTCTACCAGTTCTTCAACACATTTTTTATAAAAGCGTGTTTTGAGATTGTCGCCTTCTTTTTCTAGGAAATTTTCAAAGACTTCTGCGTCTAGAGAAAATAAGAAACAATTTGCTTCACATCCAACTGTTGCAGAGCGAGGGGCTGAGTCAAAGAGGCTGAACTCCCCAAAAATAGCCCCGTCTTCTAGCATAGCGAGGCGATGCATTGCATTAGTTGTTGGGTCGTTTTTGTAAATGGAAACTTTTCCATGAAGGAGGAGAAAAACTCCTCGAGTCGGTTCACCTTCTATAATGGCATAAGCCTTCGGCTTTAGATTGAGGACCTCACCCAAGGAATAAAGACGCAAAAGCTCATCGTTTGAAACGTAGGAAAAAAGACTAATCTTACGGAGCTGTTCAGCGCCCCATTTTGGGTCACTGAACTTCTTTTTTAACTCAGAGAGGTCTTCTTGAAACTCATTGTTGAGATCCATATCTGCATCCTATTGAACATCTTTTGTTGAGCTTGCAATCCACTCAACAAGATCAATTTGAGTGACAATATGAAGCGGTTTTTTATTTTGATCTACAACGACAACGCATCCGTGGCGGGATAGGACGTCTTGAAGAGTGCGAATAGGGCTCTGAGGACTCACTGTGGCGACTTGGCGAAGCATGATGTCAACAATCGGTGTGTTCTGACTGTCGGTCATTTCACCTGAAAGAATATGATTCAATAATTCAGATTCCCGGAGAAGACCAATGAGCTTCTGTTCTTTAATGACAGGGATTTGAGAAAACCCATTTTTTCTCATGATTTCTATCGCTTCAATAGCTGAGCTTTGAGATTCCAGAGAAATGAGAGGAGTGTCAGAGCGCTTTTGCAAGAGAGTTTCGATTGTTCCGTGAATAGCGTGCTCTTGAGAGTGAAAGTGGTTTCTCTCCATCCATTGGTCGTCTAAAAATTTGCTCATATAATTGCGAACACCATCTGCTAAAATAAGGACACAGTTCTGACCTGCTTGAAGAGTCTTTGCTTCCTGTAATGCAGCATAGAGGACAGACCCTGATGATCCACCGCATAGAAGTCCTTCTTCGTGGATGAGGCGTCTTGCAAGTAAGAAAGACTGTCTGTCGTCGGTTTTGACCCATTTGTCGACGAGGCTACGATCAAGAACATCGGGTACGAAGTCATAGCCAATGCCTTCAACCTTATAACTGCTGACCTGATCCCCACCCCCAAGGATAGAGCCTATGGGATCTGCACCTACGACTTTGCAGTTGGGGCGTGTTGCTTTGATTTTTTTTGCGATACCCGTAATAGTACCTCCGGTACCTGCTCCAACAACAACCATATCAACTTTTTGATTGAGATCTTCAAGGATTTCAACGGCAGTGCCATGGGTATGAGCACCAGGGTTCGCAGGGTTTGCGTATTGGTCTAAAATATGAGCATTTGGGAGCTCTTTTTGAAGGCGGATAGCCACTTGGATATGGCTGTCTGGGTGGTCCCAAGCTGCTTCAGTGGGGGTGCGGATAATGCGAGCTCCAAGAGCTTCTAGAACAACTTGTTTTTCGCGGCTCATTTTTTCAGGCATTGTAATAATGACATTATAACCCTTAACAGCGCCAACAAGAGCAATGCCAATGCCCGTATTGCCAGAAGTTGGTTCAATAAGAGTGTCACCAGGACGGATTTTTCCAGAAGCTTCTGCTTCTTCAACCATATGAACTGCAATTCTGTCTTTGACAGAGCCCCCAGGATTTAGGTATTCACACTTTGCAAAGACGTTGCACTCCAAGTGGCGAGCGACATTTTGTAGCCGAACAAGTGGAGTTTTACCTACAGCTTCGAGAATATTTTGAAAATGCATGAAACACCTATATCAATGATTTTAAGATCTCATAATATCCTGTGGGGATCAGTGAAGCAAGGACCTTTCTCTATGATTTGGAGCTGAGAAATATGGTTTTAAGAAGATTTAATTTGTTATTGAGATTTCCTGAGTTGATAGAGTAATTTATTGGAATAAGTTTTTTTGTTGTTCTGTCTAATTTGCAGAGAGAATGTTTATGTCAGAGTCGTAGAGGTTGTTGTGAGTTATTGTTATCATTGTCAGTACGAATTTCAGCATCAAGAAACGATCTCACGAAGAGATGAATGTCCTCAGTGTCATAAAGATATGAGAGCTTGCTATAACTGTCGGTTTTTTGACGAACAATCCTCTCGTCAATGCACAGAGAGTCAAGCAGATTTGATTTCAGATAAAGAAAAAGCGAATTTTTGTGGTTGGTTTAAGATAGGAAATCATGAAATTCAGAGTACAGATTTTTCTAAAACACATGCCCATCTAGCTGCTCTCTTCTCAACATCATTTGTGAATACAGTGGAAGAAACTGAGACTGTGAACCTAGAAAATCAATTGAAAGATTTTATGAAATCCCGGTAAGTGAATTTTTCCTACTCTGAAGAATTTACAAAAGCATGAGATATCAAGGGGTTTTTATGTGTTTTGTCAAAGTCTTGACACCTCTTTGACTCTAAATTGACGTAATGAAAAAATAAGTTGAGCTCCTTTTATAGAGAAACTTATGATTTTCACCCAATCTGTTCTTGCGATTGATATAGGTTCTTCCTCTGTAAAAATTGCGCGCATTGATCGGCAGCGAGTTAGTTTAATAGATCATGAAGTTTTACCAGAAGAATGTGTTGTTGATGGAATATTGCAGAATGGCGATGTTCTGTATGAAACACTTAATGATCTTTTATCTCGTAATGGTATTGGAAAATATCAGAGATTTTTGACAAGAGTCGGTTTATCCCTTGGGGGAACAGCTGTGCTTATGAAAAAAATAGATCTTGCTGTTTCTGAAGGAGATATAGATACAACTGTTTATTATGAAGCTGAGCAGCAGCTGCAACATCCTCTGGAAGAATTATATGTAAGCTATCACCTTCAAGAGCGGCAAGAGAATGATTATGCTTATCCTATTATTGTTGCCGGTGCCAGACGAGAAGTTGTTGATGACTATGTTGAACTGTTACACCGTCTGGATCTAAAAATCGGTGTGATTGATTGTGACTCCTTTTGTATTTCAAATATGTTTGAGGCAAATTATGGGGCGCAACCTGGTTCTATTGTTCTAATGAATGTTGGTGCCTCGTCGGTGCAGTTGAATTTAATTGAAGAAGGTTTCTGGGTAAACTCTTCGGAGATACCTTTAGGGGGCCATTATTATTCAAGAACTTTAGCTGGACGATTAGGAGTTGAAGCGTCAGAAGCAGAGGCTATTAAAATTGCATGCAGCTCTTCTTCTGGAGGTACGACAGAAGCTATGGCTGTTCTTCAAGAGGTGAACCAACAGCTTCTTGAAGAGATGAGAAGGACTCTCGAGTTTTTTGGAGTTCAGGTTTTGCAATCCATTTTTTTGTCAGGTGGGAGTTCTCGCATTCTTGGGCTGGCAAACACTTTATCTTCAGGGTTAGGAACAACTGTTAATTTGCTGAATCCTTTTCTTAATATTGAATTACCAAATCGTTTTGAATCGAAGCTTAAAGATAGTCATTTATACGCAAATGTGATTGGCCTTGGGCTAAGAAGTTATGAAAGGAGGTTTTAGTTGAATTGATTTTTATAAACCTGACACCTCCTGAAGAGATTGAAAATAATTACTGGTATGTTCCAGATGTCGCAGCTGTTTTACTTGCTTTCTTTTTAAGCCATTCTGTTTTTACATGGATGAAGGCAGAGATTCGTAATGATATCGATTTAATTGAGAATAAAAGAGCGACAATCGCACAGAATATGGAAGAAATTAAGCCTCAAGTAAAAAGATATAAAGAAATAAACAAAGAAATGAATGAGCTCCGAGAGCGGATTCAAGCTTTGAAAAATCTAACAATTTCTGAATTAACAAGATTTAGGCCTGTGATTATTTTAGAACAAATTCAAACTTTAATGCCTAAAGGTGTGTGGCTCATTGATATGAGGCTAGATGTTGATCAAAAAGCGTTATCTATTCAAGGTGGAGCTTTAGATAATTTATTAGTTGCTGAATTTATGAATATATTAAAATCTACTTCTCAAGAAGAAATTTATCCAGGTGATATGCGAACTCAGATTTATTTCTCTCATGTGTTATTGCAACAAGTAAGTAAAGGTAACGCAAACCCTGTTGATGAGGCTGTTCAGGGAGATAATCAGGACGCAGCAGCAAATGCTGCTATCGCAAGGATTGCTGAAGCTGAAGGTCGAAATTTTGAAAACCAAGCTGAGCTGAGAGGTGGTGGAGATCTTGCTGCAGAAAACATTAAATTTACGATGAAAATTCGCTTTGATGAAAGGCGAAGTCAACAAATTATTCGTGACCTGGGTGAGTTATGACAAAAGAAGAAGCTTTAGAAAGATACCAAGGAATTAAACTTCCTTTAAGAATTCTTTTAAGTTTATCTTTTGGTTTGAGCTACCCTGTTTTAGAAGCTTTGGAAGATATTCCTTCTTTAACTGAAGATGTTGAGCTATCAGAAAGAAAACTGTCGTCAGAAGAAACAAAGTACCGAAGAGAATTAAAGACTATAAGCGATCTGCCACTGCTAGAGAACTCATTATCTGAAATCAGGAGAAACTTAGAAATTACTAGAAATAAACTTCCTGATGAATTTAAAATTGATGAAATTTTAGCAATGATATCTCACAATGCGAATCTGTCTGGTGTTGATATACAAGTTTTTTCACCTGAAGAAAATGAGCAAGCTTTTCAGCAACTAAGATATGTTTCTCAGAGAGTTCAGATTTCGTTACAAGGGCAATACGTCGCTATTGCTGATTTTTTAGATAGAGTTTTGCATCTTAAACTCTTAATGCATGCTGTCGATTTAAGTCTATCACCAGCAGAAGCAGAAGGAAATAATGATCAAAATGGAAACAGCTTAAAATTAAAAGGTATTGTTAAGTTTAATATTTTTCGAACAATGAAAGACTCGGAAACAGCAGCAATTAACAATGGAATAGTCGAAGAGAGGAAAGGGTAATGAACATTATGAAAATATTTATTCTTTTAACTCTACCTTTTCTTATGGCGCAAGTTCCTCTTAACGAACCCGCGAGTTCCTCTAATTTTTTATCAGAATCGGATACAGATAAAAAAGTAGATAATAAAGAAGAGACTTCTGAACTTGACCGAAGAGCTGCTGATTCTTTAGTTGGGCTTTTTTGGGAAAGCTATGGTGATGAAGAATCAAAAGAAATCGCAACAATTGAACAAAAAGTAAGACTTGGAGACTCAAGGGAACCTATTTCGGAATATCGATATGCATCATTTTATCAAGCAGACCCTTTTGTTGAGCCTAAAGCGACAATTTTAGAAAAAAAACTAGAAATCCCAATTACAAATCAATTGCAGCGTTATGATACACAAGCTTTATCTGTAAAAGGAATATGGCAAGACTCTCAAGGGGTACGAAAAGCTCTAATTTTAGCATCTGATAATGTCGCTGTTGTTGCAAAAATAGGTGATGCAGTAGGACGTCGAGGAGGGCGGATTACTGAGATGGAAAAAGATAGAGTTATCGTCAGAGAGTTTTATTTCTCAGATGAAGGAAATAGACAGTTTCAAGATGTTTCTGTATGGAATGGTGGGATTACTCGTGAAGAAAAAGATTCGAAAATAGAAATGAGTTCTCAAGTAACCTTAGAATCCATGGATGGCTTAGGATTTTTGGAAAGAAAAGAAATTTTAGAAAGAAAAGAACTTCAAAAGATAGAGAAGAATCGTATATCTCAAGCGGATAAAATAAAGCAAGAAAATAATCAGAATGCACCAAATAATCAATTGCCAGGTGGTTTAGGTGCTAATGACATTCCTGCGCAATAAAGAGGTTATTATGTCAAAATTTAATATCATGTATATATATCTTATTTGTTTTTTTATAACGTCTTGTATGTCGGGAGAGTCTTCTCAAGAAGCAGGGCAACAAAATTTATCGCAAAAAAATTCTAACCAAGAAAATTTTGATGAAAACCTTGAGGGAAATGAAATATTGGGTGAAGATTTAGAATTTGAAGAACAAAATAACTATGCCCAAACGATAAACAATGATGGTTCAGATTATAATGATGAAAAAGAAAAAACATTACCATCAACTTTCCGTGATGGAAGATCTCAAGAAAAACAAAGTTTTGAAGATGAAAATTATGAAGATCAAAACAATAAGATTATCGCACAACGTACTCTTTGGTGGGTAGGGTTTGACTCAAGAGAACCTGACGGCCATGTGCGAGTGGAAGTTGTGATAAAAGGAGATGTGAAATATGATATTTTTCAAGAAATTAATTTGGCAGAACAACCTGAAGTTGTTTTGCGTCTTTATCAAACAAAATCACGAAAAAAACTATTACGTGATATTAATGCTAGTGAGTTTAGAAGTCCTGTAGCATGGATACGAGTCCGAGAGTCTATGGGGTTTACTGATGTTGTGATGACTCTAAGAGATGAAGTCAAGCCAAAATTATTTACGGAAAATGGAAAGTTTTTGTTTTTGTTTTCAATACCAGATCGTTATTATGGCAATAAGTCTATAGGTGTTGCTTCATCAGAAAAAGCTCCGTTATTACATGATGCTGATGTTTTCCCTGTTATTTTAGGAGGTAGTGAGTCTCCTAAAGCAATACCAAGAAATTTTTATGCTGAAAATCAAAACTTTGAAAAAATTCAAGAAGAAGATTTTAATGACGTTGAACTTGATGAGCCTCCTGAGTTACCTAATGATTTTAATAATGAAGTTTCCTATGATGAGCAAGAATCGTCATCTAATGAAGAACAGTACAATAATGAAACTCAGCAGCAGTATGATAATAAAGATCAAGATAATTATAATAATCAGCAAGAAGATTATGATGATAATACAAATGATGAAGCACACGTTATTTGGTCATCCAGCGCTTGGACAGTAGCCCAAGATAATTTGTTTGATGATAATAATGTGTATGATAATGATGCATATGAAGAAGATAATAATATTGGGCCTGAATCTCCAAATGAAGTTCTTAATAGCAATGGTGGAAATAACGTTAGTATAAATGATGAAAATGTTCAGGTTGGAAATATTCAAGATGATCTTGAAGGCCAAGATGAAGAAACAATAAAAGTAGCGCCTGTCGTGGCTATGAAAAAAATTGTAGATTTAAATTTTAGAAATTCAAATTTACAAGATGTGATCAGAACACTAAGTGAAGAGAGTGAAATGAACTTTCTATTTGCACAAGATGTTCAAAATATTACTGTGAATATTCGACTTAAAAATGTAACATTTGAAGACGCTTTAGATTCGATTTTAAGAACTTATAGTCTTGCTTCTACGAAATTAGCTCCAAATGTTTATCGTATTGTAAGAATTCAAAATTTAGCTGAAGAAAAAAGAACGCTAGTTGAATCTCAAAGAGACCATATTGCTTTAATACCAACGAAAATACTAGTTGCTAGGCTTTCTTATACAAAAGCTCCTGATATTGTTGAAATGGTACAGCAAATTTTAACAGGAACAGGTGATACGAGAGTTCGAGTTCAATCAGACAAGAGGACGAACTCTTTAATTGTAGAAGCAATACCTTCTGAACTAAGTAAAGTAAAAGCTCTGATTGAGAGGCTTGATCTTAAAATTCCTCAAGTAAGAATTTCTTCGCGTGTGATTGAAGTGTTGAATGATAAATCGAAATCAATGGGGATTAATTGGACTTCACCTTTAGCTCACGATGGTTTACCTGGCCTAGCAGGCGGTAATCTTCCAATACCAAAACGATTAGCTTCTACTTTTGCTATTGATGCTGGGCAAACAACAACTGGTAATGGTCGTATTAACCTACTGTTAGGGAATATTAATAGTGCTATGGAAATGCGTTTAGGCTTAAGTTTAAGTGAAAATAAAGGATATACAAAACAGATACAGAATAGCAGTGTGGTTGTTATGGATTCTGAAACAGCTAAAATATCAGCTGTCAAAACAGATTATATTCAGTTAGCAGAAGCTTTAGAAGAAATTACATATACCGTTGAGCTTGAAGTGACTCCGCAGATTACAGCTGAAGGATCGGTTCTTTTAGATGTTAAAATCACAGCGGCAGATCCATCTGCAAGTAATGCCGACGGTGAACAAAACTCAAGAAATGAGAGAGCATTAGAAACTCATCTTTTAAAAAGAAGCGGTGAAACAGCAGTGATTGGAGGTCTTTATACCTCTAGTTCTATTCAAGGGTACGCAGGTGTTCCGTTCTTTTCAAATATTCCTATTATCGGTAGCTTATTCCGCTCAAATCAAGAAACAGAAGATAGAAGGGATCTTGTTGTTATGATTACTCCTGAAATTGTAGGAGGAGAAAATAATGAAGAGTTCTCTGTCGTGGAATCTGGCAATAATTTAAACAGCCCGATGTCAGAAGAAGATGATTTTGAAAATCCAGCTAATTTTGGTGATGGTTTTGATGATGCTACCGATGTTGAAGTAGCGCCTTTGGATGAAAATAATCAACAACAAGCACAACAAGAGGAACAAGACCAAAATCAACAGCAAAATCAACAGTACCAAGAACAAAATCAACAGTACCAACAGCAAAATCAACAACAAATTCAGCAAAGTTAGGTGGAGAATTCAGTTATGATGAAAAAATCTAATATTTTTGTTTTAGTATTTTTACATATATTTACAGGCTGTCTTCCAGACGCGAGCCTTGACGATCCAGGTGTGTGCGCTCTGCAGTGTGAATCTGCTTATTTAGCAAATAGATTTAAAAATACTGTTCAATTTGAATTTTTATCAGGCGGTGAAGAGGATTCCTTAAATTTGAACTGTGCAGATGCCATTGCGCTTGCACAAATTGACGCAGATGAAGATGGTGTTGCGGATATAGATCCTACCCAAATATTTTGGGGGCCGATAGCTTTGTATTTTGGTATGACATCACCCATACCTCGTCGAGAACTGAATGATGATACAAGAGAGTTGGAATCGGCAACTGATCCTGTGCCTGTGTCAGCAGTCAGTTTTGAACCAATTGTTTACGGTTTAGTTGATGAATCTCAAACAAATCCGGCAATAAGTCGTTTTGGAAGTGATGCAAGCACATTATATCGTGGTGTTCTTACCTCACCTGATTCATGGTGCTCTGATGCCTGTGGTATTGCTAAAGTTGAAATTGTACCCAGATGTATGGCAAGTGGGGATACAAATACTGTTAACGTATTGTTGCATTCAGGATCTGTTGTTGGAACAGCATCTGTTATTACAGAGGTTGAATAATGGCTCACCAAACACACCCAATGTTATTAGGTCTTGATAGAAATACATTAAAACCAACAGAATTGATTATAATTAAAAAATTTGAAAAAGATCCTGAATATTTAGGTTTTCTCCCAGTATCAGATATTTTAAAATCTTATGGGTATCATCATCAATCATTAGAAATTTTAATTCAAGGGGTTGAAGATCATCCATATTTTACAGCTGCGAGAGTCCATTTAGTAAAAGAACTATTTGATCAAGGTTTGTTTAGGCATAGCTGGCAAATATTTGAACAATCTCCTTGTATTTTAGATCAAAATCCGACCGCTCTTATTTTGAAATGGAAATTATCAATTCTCCTAAGATTTGAAAAACTAGCGTTTGATATTTCTTATGATTTACAATCTAAAAAAAATTTTGATAAAGATATCAAAGAAAAATGCGAACTTATTGTTTCTGGCTTCTTTTCTCAGGTGGAATCATCATTAAAAGAGAGTCTTCTAGAGCAAAGAATTCCTTTAGATGATCTAAAAGAAATAAAAAGGTCTATAAATCAACCGACCTATGATAAAAAATGGTCTGGGTTTCAGTCTTGTCATTTAAAAAAAGCATTCGAAAGATCGAAGACAGGATCAATAAAGGAAAGTATGGAATTTTCAAATGATGATGATTTAAGTGATGATCTTTTAAAAATAATAGGAATGCCGATTTTTAATAAAAAAGAAAATAATATAAAGAAAAAATATTATAATTTGCTGCTTCGAACTTTAGAGATGTAGAATGAAGACATATGGTATTAAAATATTAAATGGTGTAAATTTAGATCTTCTTGGCACGAGAGAGCCACATATTTATGGTGCTAAAGATTTAATGGATTTAGAAAAATTTCTTCGTGATTTATTAAAAAAATGGTCAATAAATCATGTGGAATTGAGTTTTTTTCAATCGAATCAAGAAAGTGAATTTCTTAACAGTATGACTTCATCGTCTGATGCAATGATTATTAATGCAGGAGCATGGTCTCATACGAGTTTAGCGATTGCTGATCGACTTAAGGCAATTCATGTTCCTTATATAGAAGTGCATTTATCTAATGTTTTCGATAGAGAAACATATCGCCACCACTCTTGGCTAAGTCCAAGAGCTGTGAGTGTGGTGAGTGGTGGTGGATTTAGTGCTTACAGTATGGCTTTATGGGGACTTATAGAGCATTTGCGTTTATCGTAAGTTAAGAAGATGTTCTTGTGATTGTACTCCAGTTATGTTGCGTATTTGCTCCGTTTCTTCTGTAGCTATTCCATTTTTTGTTGTGATGAGTGCATTCTCTTATTGTATAGATAGATGATGGTGGTACTTCGTACTCTTTAAAGATAAACAGAGCTAATTGATTGAGATCAAGATGCCATCGATCGTTTATACCTTTTGTTGAAGCAAGAAAAAAATCTTCTGATGAAAATTGCATCTTAAAGCTTTCTATGACTTCTGGTCCGATTTCGAAGCAGCATGGGCCAATTGATGGACCTATTACAACTTTTAATTGTGATTTTTTAAAAGATGACAGCGTATTTTGTATGACCCCAGATGCTAAACCTTTCCAACCAGCGTGAATCCCGCCAATTCGATGTTGATCCCAGATGAGTATAGGGAGGCAATCGGCTGTTCTTATAGCGAGTTCACAGTGATTCTGCTCTGTCGAAAAAGCATCTCCCATGAGATGCTCTGTGGATTGTTCGTTGACACATAGATGTCGATTACTATGGACTTGATGGAGTTTATTTTTAGGTGAAAAGCAGTGGCCTTTCCCATAAAAATTCAGTCTAATATTATGAAATTTGGGTAAATCTTGTAGAGAAATGAAATGAGATTTATCTAAATATTCCCAACTTTGCATTTTTCCTCCTTAAAGAAGGTTATAATAAAAACGGACGTCCAACTATAGCTGTGTGAGGGAATAATGTCAGGTGATCTTTTGGATGATAGGCCAATTCTTGTTGTTGATGATGATATTGCCATTCAGAACTTAATGAAAAGGCAGCTCTCAGATATTGGAGCTCATCATATTGATACAGCAAGCCGTGGCGATGATGCTTGGGGTCTACTTTGTGACCATCACTATCGCCTTATTATTCTAGATTGGAGATTGCCTGGCTTAGGTGGAGTCACTCTTTTTAATCGTTTAAGGTTAAAAGTTGATTATGCAAGAACACCTATTCTTGTTGTTTCAGGATTTGTTACAAAAAAAGATTTTTCTCTTTTAGATGATTATCCTTGCACAGATTTTTTAGAAAAACCTTTTTCAAAGCTGCAAACAGAACAAGCTGTAGAAGATCTTTTAAAAACATCAAACTGGTATGTACAAAGTGAAGAAAAGTTATCATTAATATTAAAAAAACATCAACGTAATCCTGTTGTCATGGTAGAAGAAGTAGATAAAATTATTGCAGGAAACCCTAAGCCCTTAGCTATATGCTTGATTGTAGCAAGGTATTTAAGAAAAATGGAGAATTATCATGACGCTTCATTATATGCAAAAAAAGCGCTAAATTATGATAAGAACTCCTTAGCTGCGATGACAGAAATGGCAAAAATATTACACCTTCAAGGTCAAATTGATAGCGCGACAAAAATGTTGCGCATGGTTTCTCAGATTTCTATGCAAAATATTGATAGACTGTGCTTACTAGGAGAACTAGAAATGACTTCAGGTAAGCCTAAAGAAGCAAGACAAGTTTTTGCAAAAGCTCTTGACCTTGATTCAGAGTGTGAAAAAGCAAAAACAGGAACTGAATTTGCAAATCAATTAGAAGAATTTCAAGCGCATAGCCAAGAATCTATTCCTCAAAACCTTGCGGGTATAGCTAATATTATGGGTATTTCTCTTGCTAAAAAAGGAAAATTAAAAGAAGCAGAGAAAACATATCATGCAGCAATGTCTTTTTTAACAGATAGGTCTGAGCAAGCGAAAATATGGTTTAATCTTGGTATTTGTCATTTAAAATATGGAGATCATAAAAAAGGAATAGCACTTATGGAGAAAAGTGTTCAATGTGGTGGTGACGTTTTTTTAAGAGCAGGTCAAGTTTTAGATCAACTTCGTTTTGGAAACACATCCCAAGAAACGATAGATTTTTATCATTTAGATGATGAAGAACTTCATGATGGAGTTTATGATCAAGAATCGTTTGGAATAAGTCGAATGTGGTTTTGATTTATTCATTTTGTTTGATTAATATATCGATTTCTTTTTTGATTTTTTCAAACTCAATTTTTTCATCTTTAATTAAAGAAGAAATTTTTTCATAACTCCATTTGTTATCAGAAGCTTCTTCAATTGTGTTGAGTAATGACTCTAGTTTAAGAGCACCAATATTTGCTGCCATGCCTCGAAGTTTATGGGACTTTCTTCCTATTTTGTATAAATCTTTTTCATTTTGAAGTTCATTATGAACCTCTGATCCGTGATTACGAAAAAGTTCAAAGACTTCAAGAAGAAATTTTTTTGAATGTTCATGTGAGATCGATAGTAAATCGTGTATTCGTTGAGGTGACAATGTCGAATTATCAAAATCTATTAAAGGAATAGAGATTGATAGGGAGGTTTTTTTCTTAGACATGGCATGAATTGATGTAGACCATTTCTTAATTAGGTTTAAAAAATCATCAATATCTAGTGGTTTAAATAAAACTCCTCCCATACCTGAACTTTTACATTTTTTGTCTAAAAATTTATCATTCTTCCCAATGAATGCAACAATAAGAGGTGTTTTCTCAGTTTTTTTTGCAAGAATATTTTGAGTTGTGATAAACCCGTCTTGCCGAGGCATTTGACAGTCCATAAGAATCAGATCAAATAAATATTTATTGTGTTTTTTTTCTGCTATATCTCCATCATCCGCTATTTCACATAGATCGCAAAAAGGTTCTAACATAGCTTGAGAGACAGTAAGATTTAGGTGGTTGTCATCTACAATAAGAACCTTGGGTTTTTTAGGATTTTTAATGTGTCGAGTTTTATGTTTTTCGTGAGATATTTTAAAACCTTTACCATAAATAGTTTCAATTTGAATAAGGCTTCCAATTTCAATTAAAATCTGCCTTATATTCTGAATTTTTTTATCTAGAGTATTAGGGGAAAGATGAGTTCCTCCCCAAATTCTATTTAGAATGTCTTCACGGGTTGTCATCATACCTGGAATACGTATCATAAGTTTTAGAATAGCCATTTCTTTTTTGGGTATAGGTGAGACTTTTTTGTTACATTGAATGTTACTTTGAATATCATCAAATATAACATCTGCATACGAAAATCTTTCAGACTTATCTGAAACGTGTTTGAGTAGTCGTGCACAAATAATCTCTTTTTTAAGAGGTTTTTCTATAAAGTCATCAGCCCCAAGGGACAGAGATTCTTTGATATAGGGTTTGTCATTATGGCTGGTCATAATAAAAATAGGAGTATGATTCCATATTTTTTGTAAAGGTTGGATAAGTTCTAAGCCTAGGATATTTGAATCGAGGTGGATATCTAAAAAAACTGCAATTGGGTGAAATTGAGAAGCTTTTCTAAGAAGTTGATGTGGGTCTATGAATGTAACTGTTTTCACACCAGTGAAGTCTTCAATGATCCGGTGAGTCATAGGGTCATCATCAAGGACAATAATATATTCCGATTTTTTAATCATAACTCACCTCGTTATATTGTTAACTCATCGGATGTGGAGAAGTTCTACTCAAATAGAAAGAAATATTTTTTTTAAATATAAGATAAAATAAGATTTTTTATATTTATGTCGGTATTCTTGTTGAGGTGTGATTTTTATCATTTCATGACGCATGATGATCATTGCACGTTAATTTTTTTAATTGTGTGAAGGCAGATATTTAGCGAAAAAAAATTTTAAAACCAATACCTTATATTTAGAGAATGCCCAGAGGATAAACTTAAAATGCTATATTTCTGTATAGGTTTAAAATGAAACTTTGTCTTTTCTATAAGTTGATACCACGCAGCTTGCTATTATCTTTAAATTAAAGCAGCATAAATATCCCTAACATGCTGTGAAGAAAAAGTTTTTCATATCTAAGATTATTGAGAAAGGTGAATGTTATGCCAACTAAAAAAGAATCAATATGAGAATTTAAGGTGTAGGAGCAGTACAACGAAAACCTCTATCTGAACCAGTATTTGAAGATGATGAATAAATATTTGCAGTGAAGATTCCGGCTCTTGAGTCATAGCCGTAATATCCTCCTCGCTTCATTGCGCCTCCAAACCCATTTGATCCTGGGTAATAATCTCCAACACCTTGTGACGTACCCCAGCTGTCATTCCAAAAACTTTTTTGAGAATTTCGAGGCACCAAGTCAGTGACGAGCCAATTTATACCATCGCTTAATGAATCAGAGTATAGTCTGATTGCATTTCCTGCATTTGCTTTTCCATTGCTTTCAAATGTGCTTGTCCACGCCCAAATATTTCCTGACATATCCCACACAACTTCTCCCGTCGAAAGTTTGTGAGTTCTTCTTTGTAAGTCCCATGTAGATGCGTCACAAGTTTCTTCTGTCCCAAAACAAGGATCATTATCGTTAGTGCTCCCTGCTAAACTGTTAGCCGGTGAATTATCACTATGTCCACGATTTAGCATTCCACTTCCTACAGACCCTCCACTCCAATTTTCGGCAACATTTGCCATATTTGAAGTCACAGTCATCCATTCATCATTTGTAATGAGACGATAATTAGTACCTATAGAGGCACATTCTGTTATAGAGTCGGCTTGAGAAATATTTACCCAAGGGCTACCAGCCGCGTTGGATTCAGGCGACCCAGAAACATTCTTTGCTTCAAATTTCATGATGCAAAAATTTGATGTGCCATAATCAGCATCTCCTGGTATACCTACCCAGGTTCCTCCGCTGAGAGTTGAACAGTCAATAAAC
This sequence comes from Oligoflexales bacterium, assembly GCA_045106415.1. Taxonomy (GTDB): domain Bacteria; phylum Bdellovibrionota_B; class Oligoflexia; order Oligoflexales; family Bog-1112; genus JBGCEP01. The sequence continues at coordinate 28,895 of JBGCEP010000026.1, forward strand.
CCTATAAAACCATCGCCATTTTCGATAGAGCTTGTATTTCCAGCGTTGTCTAGAGCTCGTATATTGGCATAATATGTTGTCCCTACTACCAGTGTGAGGCTTGTGATAGATGTTGTGAGGACATTACTGATATTAGTCCAATTTTTTATATCTGTTGCCCCAGATGAAGTTCCTATAGATACTTCGTATGACGCAAGTCCGGATCCATCGTCTGTGCTTGCTGCCCATGTCATATCTGCTGATTTAGTAAGGCCTTTAGAATTCACGCCATCAACAAAAGAACTCGGAGTTGTAGGAGGAATATTGTCGTGAATAATAGTGTCATTTATACAGTTTGTTGTATTGCCAGTGGAGTCTTTAAATTTAGCGTAAACTGATGCTGTTGAATTTGTTTGACTAAGCGACCAGCTAGCTTTAGCTGTTGCGTAGGACTCCCATGAACCACCTGAGGAACATCCCGAAGTATTTGTTATATACATATCACTTGCTGATCCTGCGTTGAGTGATAGAGTAATTGCAGAGCTTGTTGTGTAGCTTGAACCACTTGATATTGTAATTGATGGACTTGTTGGGGCTATATTATCATGGGTGATGGTATCATTTATACAAGAAGAAATGTTTCCAGTTTCATCTTTAAATTTCACATAAACAGTTGCTGTTGCATTTGTTTGCCCTAAAGTCCAACTTGCTTTTGAAGTTGCGTAATTTTCCCATACACCATCCACGCTACAACCAGAAGTGTTCGTGATATACATCTCACTTGCACCTGTTGCAGCAAGAGTTAAATCCGGAGTTGAATCTGATGTATGAGTCCCACCGTCAATGACAAGGCTTGTCGAAGTTGGCACGTTATCATCATGAATAATCGTATCGTTTACGCAAGCTGACGTATTGCCTGCTTCATCTTTAAATTTCACATAAACAGTTGCCGTACTATCTGACTGCCCTAGGCTCCAACTTGTTTTTGAAGTTGCATAACTTTCCCATGCCCCATCCGCATTACAACCAGAAGTATTCGTAATGTACATCTCACTTGCACCTGTTGCAGCAAGAGTTAAATCCGGAGTTGAATCTGATGTATGAGTCCCACCGTCAATGACAAGGCTTGTCGAAGTTGGCGCGTTATCATCATGAATAATCGTGTCATTAACACAATTTCCTTCAGTGCCGGCTGCATTACGAAATTTCACATATACCGTTGCTGTTGCATTTGTTTGTCCTAAAATCCAACCTGCTTTCGTGGTTGAATAATTTGACCAAACCCCATCCGCGCTACAACCTGAAGTATTTGTAATATACATTTCAGCTGCACCTGTTGCTGTGAGGGTCAGGTCTGCTGTTGTGTTGGGTGTATGAGTATGACCAATAATAGCAATAGATTCACTTGATGGAGCTGTAGAATCATGAATAATTGTGTCGCTCACACAAGAACTTTCATTACCTGCGTTATCTTTATATTTCACATATACTGTTGCTGTTGCATCAGTTTGCCCTAAAGACCAATTGCCCTTTGATGTACCATAGTTTTCCCAAGTCCCACCTGTTGAACACCCTGGAGTATTCGTTATATACATCTCGTCTGCGCCTACAGAAAAGAGAGTTAATTCTGGAGTTGTGTCTGCTGTATGAGTCCCACCATCAATTGTGATTGTCTCACTTGAGGGTGCAATATCATCATGAACAATCGTATCGTTCACACAAGATGACATATTGCCTGCCTCATCTTTAAATTTCGCATAAATAGTCACTGTTGCATTTGTTTGCCCTGAAGACCATGCGGTTTTGGATGTTGCATAATTTTCCCAGGATCCACCTGTGATGCATCCAGGAGTATTGGTGATGTACATCTCACTAGCATCAGTTGCAATGAGAGTGAAATCTGTTGTTGGATTATTTGTATGATCTCCACCTGTAATTAAAATTGAACCTACAGGTGCTGTTGAATCATGAATAATTGTATCGTTCACACAAGAACTTTCATTACCAGAATCGTCTTTGTATTTCACGTAAACAGTTGCTGTTGCATTTGTTTGCTCTAAAGACCATTCGGTTTTGGATGTTGCGTAATTTTCCCAGGATCCACCTGTGATGCATCCAGGAGTATTGGTGATGTACATATGGGTGGCACCAAATGCGGATAAAACGAGGTTGGGTGCTGAGTTTGATGTGTGATCCCCATTATGAATAACTACAGAATGAAGATTAGGTGCTTCTGTATCTACAGTAAGGTCTATCAGACTTCTGCACTCACCTAATGATTCATATTTAGATGTAACTTGAGCATAAAAGGTGTGTGATCCATTCGATATATTTTGTAATTCAATTTTCACATTCCCATCTTGTTTTGTTAGCTGTGTTGAAAGAGGTGTTCCTGAGCAATTTTTATTTGAGTAAATAGATAAATCAGCGTCTTTATGTAAGGGACCGGCATCAATTTTTGGAGCTGAAGATACAGTAGTGTTGATCGTATCTAATTGCACATTTTTAAGTCTAGGTGGTCCTGGTATAAATTTCCCAAAAATATTTGAAGAAGTAAAACATAGTTTGTTATCTAATAAAGTTGCATTTAAATGAGATACATTTTTATCTGTGGAAACTTGAGTAACGGTATGGATATCATTTTCTGTATGGAAGCAAATATGAGCTGTGATAGGTGAGGGTAAGTTTGACAATAAATCAATATCTTCAAGCCAATTAACTTCAATAGCACCAATAATAGATAGACTATCTGAAAACTTGACATGATCAGAGATTATTTTATTTATCGCTGGGTCGTTCATGGTTTGAATGTCTAGTGTTCCCAATGGTGTTTTTTTATTGAGAGTTGATAAATCTATCTGTATTGATTTATCAGAATTTTCGCTGTTCAATTTTTTAGATTCAAGCACGGTATCAACAATTTTAAATTGGCCTGAAACAATTCGAGTTAATGTGCAAACTTCAGAGTTTTTTACAATACCTTTTTCTTGTGTCACGATTTGATTGAATGTGGATGTGATTTGAATATCTTTGAGGTTAGGATCACTCACTGTATTAATGCAAATTTCAATATCTTTTTCTGCTACAGGTGTTTTGTCTCTATCCTCTGTAGCAATAAATAAAGTATTTATATTTAGTCCTTCTCCAGATTCTAGAGTCGTCACTTCTGTGACGACTGTTTTTTTATAAGATCCTTCGGAGACTATTATAGATCCACTACTTAGTTTAATAATTGAAGGTTCTTCAGGTACAACAACAGCTCGAGTTGTATTTGAAATTGAAGAACTTATATCAACATTAGATAAAGCGCTACGATCGGAGAGCTTCTCTGACCCTTCGCAAGAAATAATGAAGAAATATAGGATGTGCAGCATGAATAAATGATTCATTATTTAAACCTCCTTAACAATGACCACATATCGACAGTTCTGCACAATAAATTAAAATAAAAATGAAACAATTTATTTTTGTGTTAATTTTAGTAAATACCTCAATTTTTTAAGTTACTTAATGGTTTGTTCAGTTCTTGTTTTTGACGATTTGAGAAATATCTTCTCTTTATTATTGTCTGATCTGGGTCCATTTTGACCTCTCCTAGTTATTGGAGGTGTCTAGGCCAAATGGGGGTCACGTTCAGGTTTTGTATTGGTGATTTGATGTGAGAATATACAGTATTTAAAAATGATAAAAACATCAGATTTATATCTAGAGATTCGCGTTAAGTACTTGTTTTAAAAAAACAAACGATTTATTAGCGATGTCACAATTATAAAAAAGCTCATTTCTCAAGAGTAATGACCGTACAGTTATATGTCGTTCGTATAAAAATAAAGAGAATGAGGTGTTTTATGATTAACGATAACCAAAAATTTATTTGTGATAGCATTATTGAGAAAGAATCTGATGAATCTTCTCGTTTTCTTAAAATGATTTTATTGGATGATGACCCAATTTTCTGCCACATTTTAGAAAGACATACTAGAAAAAGAGGTATTTGGTTGGATGTTTGTTTAAATGTAGAAGAATTTGCAGAGAAAATTTCATCCGATGATTATGATTTGGCTATACTTGATTATGATTTAGAAAATTATAATGGGTTACAAATAGCAAACGCATTAGGTCAGCTCCGTTCTATGATTATTAGCCGCAAAAGTCAGTGGCAAAAAAATGATTATGAATGGTCTGCAAGTATTCAAACTTTTGTACATAAAAAATATGGTGCAGACTATATTTTAGATGTGGCGATAAATCTTGGGACAAAAAATATAGGGGAGGCATCCGATGGGCCACATACTGATTGCTGATGATGTCAAAGAAATGCGAGATCTATTAGTTCAAATTGTTGAAGCGTTGGGTTATGAGGCGCTTACAGCAGAGAGTGGGCAGTCTGTTTTAATGCAATTGGAAGCTGAAGAGACTGATGTTGATCTAGTCCTTTTAGATATTGGGATGCCGGGTTTAAATGGTATTCAAGTTACAAAAAAAATTAAAGAAAACTACCCTGATATTAAAATATGTTTTGTTTCAGGTAGTAAAGATAAGACAATGGTTGCAAGTGCTATCCAAGCAGGAGGCCATGATTATGTTGTTAAACCTGTCGACATTGTCATTCTTCGCCAGAAGATAGAAAAATTACTAGGCCGTAGCCAGGAAGATCAATTTTTAAGTGTTGAAGCGTATTTAAAAGCTGCTTTACCAAAATTTCCAATGGATATACCTCTTGTTGTTATCGAAATATCAGAAGTGGGCTTTAAGCTTCAAAGCCCACTTCCATTTCAGAAAGAAGGTCGTTTAGAAATAGCGATTCCTAAAATACAAAACAAGTTAGCAGAAGAACAACTTTTACCGTGTCAGGTGGATGAAGTTCATCAAGAAAAAGAAAGTGGGCTTTATATTCATGTTTGTTCTTTCTATGGAATACACGAAGCTGTGCGAACAGTGATTCGGTCTATGACGTTGCAAGGTAAAAAAATATTAGATGATGATTGAAATTCATCATTTTTTACTTCATGTAAAAAATTTTTATATAAATAAAAAAGCAAGACTGTTTTTACAGCCTTGCTTTTAAAATTTAGGTCTGATGGCCATAGAGTGATCTTTATAGAGATTTCTAACTAGTTTGATAATCTTAGGTAATTTGATTGTGTTTATCACTGTTTATAGATTTTTTAATACTAGATCGAATTTTTATTTTTCCCTGACGATTAAAGGATCAGGTGAATCAATTCTACAGAATTTATGACATTTTTCTCTTAAATCTGTATGAATGATTTTAAGGGCATTAAAATTTTTACCATCAAGAGTATGTGACCTAAGAGTCTGTCTAGAGAATAGTTCTGTGTATGATAGTTCGAGCTCTATGAACATTATTTCTTCTGAGAATAAAGATGTGGTTGAAATTACGTGGGTTTTGGATGCTGTGGAAGAAGAGTAATTTTCAAAATTATATTTTTGTAATATTTAACATATGTTTTAAACTGTGCTCGTCATATGAAAATGATAAATTGTTAGCATGTGAGCACCCTTAATTTTTCGGACTCCTTTTCAACATAGTTTCCGGCGCGGGAAATAGCCCTAAGAGGTGAGTCATAATGTAATCAGACCAACGGAAAAAGAGCATAATATTTCTCTAAAAATTTAAGAAAGATGCGATCCATCTTGTCATTGAGACGGAGGCAGGCAATCAAAAAAATAGATGAAAATATTTGCGTTGGAAATAAGTTTTTTAGGACATAGTGGGTAAAAGCTGAAAGCAAGCGCAAACAAACATAGCTACGTACAATGTAGCCATGTTTCTCAAAGAGCTTGAAGCAGAGGTCTAGCTGCTTAAATTAGATCGAGAAATCTTAAAAAAATATGGCGTACATCATTCTCGTCTAAGAATGACGTGTATTTTCATATTTGATTACTGTCAAAATGGATAAATACAGTTGTATGTAAAACTCTAAAGGCTTCAAAAAGAGTTTGTTATCATTGATAAATTTTGGTTTTAATCAAGGTGAACTGAACCGAACTAAAATAGAATGATTGATAAGGTTTTTGAAAATTTTCGTTTTTATAAATAAATACGAGCTATGAGCATATGCATCATGAAAGAAAAAAATGAAAGGGTTATGAGAGAAAATAATCTTCGGACAAAGAAAAGGCGACGATTTGTCAAAACAACTGACCCCCCTCATAAAATACCTCTATGATCCAATCTTGTGCAAAAAAATCGACCAAGGAGCTCCAAAAAATTTTCTTGTCTGGGATCACAGATATTCCAACGAAGTCTGACTGGATATACTTAGCTTTTATTATGGATGCTCATGCTAGAAAAATCGCTGGCTGGGACCTCAAAAAGCATATGAAGAAAAGTCTAATGATAGGAGCCTTTAGGCTAGTTCTGTGTGGTTTTTAACATAAACCACATGAGGTTGCTCGTCATTCTGGCTGTTGTTATCAATACGCATAAGCTCTGTTTATCGTAGAATTTAAAAAAACATGAGCTGAAATAGAGTATGAATGGAGAAGGTGATTGTTGAAGTAACGTCTCAGTGGAAAGTTATTAAAATAGCGCATGTCTCATAGAAAATTTGAGAATCTAGCCAGAACACAATTATCAATATTTGAATGGATTGAAATTTTCTATAGAAGACAGCGTCTTCACTTATTTTTAGGGTATAAAATTCAGCTTTATTGAACTTAATATAGATGGAAAAAATTGCTTAAATGGAGTGTCAGAAAAAAGAGTGAAAAATCACTACCTTCGTTGAAGCAAAAATTTTATTGTAAATCTACGCAGGTAGAATTAAGTAAATTCACCGCAGCGGTGGCGTCTAAGGTCATACAAAAAACCCCTTGTAACTCATAGTTTTACAAGGGGTTCCTCCTTAGGTGGATGTAGAGCTTTTATCCAGCAGCGGGAGCAGCTTCTTCTACACCCTCATCAACAAAGACATACTCAGAGTCGTTTGCGTTAAATTCAGCATTTGATATTGGGGAATCAGGGTAAAATTTAGCGATATCGATTTTCCCTTCATGAAACTTTTGAAAGTTTGCAACAAGAACTGATGCGCAAGCTTCAGGGCTTGTGCTTACTTTGTTTGCTGCGTTATCGACAGAGCCACCTCCATCAGACTTAAAAGCTCCAATTTGGTTTCTTGCAAATTTAGGGCGGCCTGCTGGATCTGCGCAAAACGCCATAGCAGCACTACGTTGACCTGAGTCAGCTCGGAAAGCTAGTTTATTTACTGTACCGTCAGACTCTGCGTTATTTCCTGCTGCAACACCACCGTCAGTTGTGATTGTCACCATAATTTTTCTGTTTTCGAGAAGAGCCAATCTTAATGCCCGACCGACTGCTTCACCAACTTCGACGTTTTTTGCGTGGGTTGATGTCACGCCTCGATTGTGATAATCACCACCGCCAATTTCAAACGCTGCAGCTCCAGCCGTTCCTGAAACAACAGACCAAGCAAGAGCAGCATCTTGACTCGTAGCGTCGGTAAACGCTGTTGCAACATTAGCGCTTGGTTGAACGCTAGAAGCATCTGCAGAAAAGAGTGCTTGTGAATCAACGTGACCACACCGAATTAATTCTTCAAGTTGTTTATCAGGTGCTAGCATTAAAAACTTTTTCAGCTGTGTTTCACTGAGATTTTGAATCGCCTTTAAAAGTTTATCGCGCCCAGCAGCTCCAAATCGAGTTGTTAAAGGTCCTGGTGTAACAAGTCCTGTTAAGTCATTAGCGGAGCTGACAATAACTGGAGCAGCGCCAAGTTGAAAAGGAGAATTATGGCGTCCACCTGAAGCTTTATTTCTTGCACCAGTAAGAGATGTGTATCGACCTTGAGAAACCATTGCCATACCTGGAGCAACACCTAATAAGTTATTGCCGCTGTCATCGTCGGATACAGTGCAAACAATAGCTGAGTTGACCTTAGCCATGAGCAGAGGGTCGTTACCCATCCCTGCTTTTAAACCTTGTAAAAGAGGGCTGTTGACGTGCATCTCTAGACCAAAAGTACTGTCAATAAACGCCGCGTTTGAAGGGTGCAGTTCATCTGGAAGACCTAATGCAGAATAACTTGTGAGGAGCTCTCCTGCAGTTGTGCGAACAACGACATCATTACCTGCTAGGTTAATTCCACCAGAGGCATCAATAGCGTATGCTGCTGCACCAGCAAGGTTTGCTCCTCCTTCAGATGCACAAGCTCCGTAGAGTTGTTCTGTTCTTAAAAGAGCATATAAACTTGGTAAAGCTGCAGCTCCAACACCTGTTATAAAACCGTGTGATAAAAAATCTCGTCTTGTTTTGAGAATGTGACCATTATATTTTACTTTTTTAAATCGAGACATAAACTCTCCTTTCTGCTGTTGGTTCTTATTGTTCAAACAGTACGTCAGTTGAAGACATCACCTGAACCAGAAGAGCAATACTGATGTCTGTGGTTGAAATGTTATCCGCAAGTAAACCTGTAACAAGTTCGTTCATTGCTTTTTCTTGTTCTGCTTGGTCGATAACTGTTCCTCGGCCAACTTCACTAAGGATGCTTTTGAAGATTGTTGATCTTCCGGCTGTACTATAGACAGTAGCTGCTGCCCCGGTGAGATCTGTTGTTCCGAAAAAACGAGCACGGATTGTTGCGTCAGCAACAATTTGTTCTGCAAGTGAGTGTGCGAGTTTAATGACAGCTTGCTGAACTGTTCCACCAAACTCAGCTGGGCTAAAACCTCTTGGGAGCAGAGAATTTACACTTGCAAGAACAGCTGCTGTTGGCGCAGGCCATGTTGTAAATCCAGAAACACTTAAAAGAGTGCTTTCAATGCCCCGGAAGTTGCGAAGCATCATACCTGAGGGTATGTCTTCTACAGCAGCTCCTAAGTCGGCATCTGGGTCAAACGGACCGCTGGGAATGTCAGCTGTATCTTCGCCTCCATCACCGTTTCCATTTTTTCCGTTTGATTTAGAGCTGTTAGATCCTTTGGTTTTTGAGTCGTATTCTAAATCACTACCTTGGCCAATAGAACCAGATTTTTGTGCGGCTGTACCTGCTCCACTTCCCGATCTATGGTCAGCGGAGTCACAACCCCAAAAACCAAGAGAGGCAAGTAGAATGATATGGAACCCTTTTTTCATTAACATAATTATTCCTCTCTTTAATTTATTTAATACATTTCACAGCGGCGTCGATGAATAACTGTTTGAAGTTTTTGTGTTTATCTCGGAAATCTTGCCCCATTTGATGGATTGCAAGTTCAATTTGCTTTTTTGCTTTAGGGTTGGCTGCCGTTTGTGGTGTTACATTACAAACATGTTTTACAGCATAGAATGCAAATGCATCTGAAAAAGCATTTGTTCTAGCGAGCATTTCACCCCATGCGCTAAGGCCTTGTCCAGCTATTTGGCCGTTAACAATATTTCCTCTCCAGCCAATGATTTCATTTTTTCCTGTAACCCATTTATTGATCCATTTATCGTCAACAACTCGACGAGCGTCAGGGAATACAGAAACGTTGCGGTTCATCTTAGGCTGAACAACACCAGGAGTGTATTCAAGGAAACCGTCTTCAGGTGTCTCACTTTGGCCAGGTTTAAAGTCATAATAGGCAGCGAAGTCACCCATAGCATCCATACCTGAGTGGCAGCCAGAACATTTTGAGATGAAAAGATTAGAGTCACCACCAGGAGCGCGATCAACATCAGCGCGGATACTGCTGTCTTCAACTGTATTGTCATGAAATGACTCAAGCTCTTTTTCTAAGAAGTAACGGTATGCAAATTTAATAACAGCTCTGTTTGTACCGTCAAAAAAGAATGTTTGTGCAAAGCCTCGTGTACTCAAAACCCCAGAGACACCACCCGCTGGCATACCTGTTACAGTAGATTGTTTCCCCTTGATAAGGTCAGTTTTTAAATTGAAACCCGTCCCGCCTCCTAATGGATCTAGTTGCTGTGTCATTTCTTCATAGTGAGTATTGTTTGTTGTGGCATATGGAGTTTGTATGTCTGAACCTGTATAAATAATGTCATCTGACAGTATTTTAAAGAAATCGCAGGTTGAGTCGTTAACACAACCAATGAGAGTAACGATCGTGTCGTTGAGGGGGCCGTCAACACTTGCTTCTTCATTTGTAAATGGACGGAATAAGTTGACAAGCCTTACGGATAGGAAGGCTGTATGGTCAACAGCGATTTTTGCGGCTTCCTCAGGTTTGTTTGCTTCAATGTGAGCTTCCATTTGATCAATGATAGCCGTTGAAGGCGCTGCAACGCCGGTAATCCTCGAAAACATACGTTTTGCCGTATCTCTAGGGGCCGCGTGAGCCTCCAAACACAACAGACCTGTGGCGGCAATACTCACAAGTAAGCTCGACTTCCATCGCATCATTCATTTCTCCTTGTAGGACGAATCAGACGATCTAACACACACACCGTGCTTAGACATAAACTCTTTCGGCTTTTGGCTATCTATTTTTAAGGTTAAATAAAGATTATTTATTAAACGCTATGATATCAGTGTGTTCTCTTGATCTCGCGAGGAGCTAGAAACCAACTTTTATCTGAGGACACCGATATAGATTTACTATCTAGTCGCGTTAATAAAAATCCATGTCTCAAAAGTCGATGTGTGCTATAAGGAGTTGTGTTATTGGAGTGTTTATGAAGATTTTTATTTTGCTTTTTATTAATTTTTCAATGTTTTTTTGTTTGCAGGCGGTGGAGGCGACTCCCTCCATAAAAAGAGAATTGTCAGGTATTAAGAAAAAGCCACATGATATAAAATTGTTAAAGGATAAGACTTCAAATATTTTACTTTATGAAGAGAGACTTTTGTCTCCATATTTAAATTCAGAGGATCTTTATGCTTTTCAAACGCTGAGCTTGCAAATCAAAAATATGGTGGTGCCCTCTTTGCATCGCCTGCAATTAAATCAGGGGTTTAGAGAAGATGTTTTTTTTAAAATGTTGCGATCTGCAACGCGTGTTGTACAAAAAGAAATGTCTGTGAGTTCTAGTGATTTATTTTTAGCAACGTACTTATTTTTGAGTCGTTTAAGTATCCACAGCGTAAAGGGCAAGGTGGATCAAATGAAGTTTCCTATGCATTTGAGGAATCCGGTCGATAGAATGAGAATTCCCCCGCCTCAAGCTGGAGGTGGGATTCAAAGTATTGATGCGTGTCTTTTGTTTCTTCAACAAAAAATTCCAATGGTGGCAAAGACTTATTTATTTCGTATTGCGAAAAATTACCAGCTAACTTCGAAATCAATGGCAGAGCTTCGCTGCTCTTCTGTAAATGAAATGTTTTCACCTCTTCATTTGAAATATGTATTTTCTCTTTGGCGAGATGCCCTTTTGTCGGTGAAACAACATTCGTGGGAAAGTTTTGAGATTTTTGAAAACACTCTCATATTAAACGAAAATGATTTGTCGAACTTTCCTTTTTGTAAAATCTTTTATAATCTTCAATCTCGGCTGTGAATTTATTTTTTCTACGTTTATAGTTTGAAATATTTTTCAAAGAAATTTTATGAAGAAAGTGTTGCGCAGATAATGTGTTTGTGTTGAGTTTTATACAGTGAATTTATTATGAATTATTGAAAATTAAGCATTTTTCTTTTTGTCGTGTCTTTGTATTATGGCTGTTAGCATTTTAAACTATTATTTTTTTGATGATCCATGGAAATTATGATGAATAGCGCAGAGGTTGTGGCATCGATTACAAAGTCATACCAAGATATTGTCGTGAAAAAAGCTTATGGTGAAACAACTTTTTTTTATAATAAAAACTTGATTTTGCCTCATGGTGCCTATTTTTTAACGATTAAAGAACAAGACGGGCCAAATGATAAGCAGTCATGTCTTTATCGTGATTCGGTGTATCGATTGTCTTGGTGTATTGGTCGCAAGAAATATCAGGAAATTTTTGGCGACGTGCCAAAAAGGAAAAAGAAAAATGACCTGAACCTAGATGCTGATTTCTCAAAAATAAATAAGTTGTTGCCTCATCCTATTTATTCTTGGATGTCATGGGTGATGCTTTTGTCACCAGATCAAAAAACCTTTCAAAAATACAGCGCCTTGATTGACATAAGCTATCAACAGGCGGTCGAAAAATTTCAACATCGGATGAGATCGAATTAAATCTTTTAGAATCCTACGCTCTGTTATAATTGTTTTATAAAATTATGATGGAGATGGTATGTTTTTGCGATTTTTTTCAGTGTGTTTCTTGTTATGGGTCATAGGGTGTGATGATCCACATAAAGAGGAAATAGGATCTGTTACCGCGGAGTTGAAAAGCACGAAGCTATCAAGTCAAAGTTTAGCTTTGGCCGATGGTGTTGTTTTAAAAAATATAACAGGCCTCGCCGACTCCTTAGGGTTTAACTTTACAGAAGATCTTGCGTGTGGTTTCAATGTGTGGGGGGCAGATAGCCAAACAACAAAGTCAGGCTTAGAAGGCAGAAGTTATGAAAAATTTAATCTTGGAGACCCTGTTTCGTGGGAGTCAATTGGTGGGGGGCTCCAAGGAGATTGTGATTCGGCTGTTGTTGCGCAAGTTGAATCGTACTTTGTTTATATGGACTTACATCTTACTGTCGATGGGGTTGAAAAGACGGTGAGAGCTTATATGGGGCAGCAGGCACCTTTTGAGGCGGGAGATATTGTTTTAAAAAATGGAGAAATACTTTCTTGGTATGATAAAGATGCTGAGGCTTTGGTGCCGTCTTCTGTAGCTCGTCCTGCAAATCCAGCTCGCTTTGTTTTGACTAAAGAGGTGCCGTGGTATGACAATAATGGGACTGAGAAAATTGTCATGATGGAATTTCGTATGAATACGGATGTTTCGACATATACAGTCACTAAGCAAACAGGTCATGTCGTCATCGATGTCGATTTCACAAACTCTGGTTTATCCATCCCAGATACGAGTGATGATGCGAGTTTATTAAAAACGATTCAATTACCATTTTTAGAGACTGATAATTATAACAGCCTTTTGATTGCTTCGTTGACCTTGTTTGAAGATCGGCCGGACGATACGCTTGTGAAGGAATAAAGTTCACTATGAATCGTTGTTGTCTTATTTGTGTGCCGCGGTATCTTGACCACTGATTTTGTGAAAAATAGCCACGAGGTAAGGAGTGGGAAGAAAGCCCCCGACTTCTTTACCGTTAATAATGAGAAGCGGTGTGCCTCGAACGTTATAGTGTTGGCTTACGGCGAGGTGGTCTTTAATCGCACTGCGAGATTCTTTACTTCGGTAACAGTTCTGGATGTTGTACTGTGACGCAAGGCTGTCTAAGTATGTTGGAGATATTTGATCTTGATGATCGAATATTTCGTTGTGTATTTCTTCGAACCGATCTCCAGCACAAGCTGCGATTCGGCTGGCTTGGCATGCCTGAGGGTGAGGGCCGTAGCCAACAGGAATCTGATAGTTACAGCTATCATCCATAGGGTAGAAGAAAAATTGCGCATTGACTAAGTGTTTAAATGGTTTGATAGCTGCAGGTAAAAAGTCACGAAGAGCCCTGCAGGCAGGGCATTGGAAATCTGAAAAAATACTGATCCGAATCGGAGCGTCCTTGAATTTTTCTGTGCTTTGATGGAGCCAGAATCCTGACTCTTGTGAAGGGTCTCCAACAAGAGGGGCTTTTTCAAAAAGTTTTTCTGCTTTTGGCGTAACTTCTGTCAGGGTATTTTGACCCGCAGGAGTCCATAGAAAAAATAGAGCGATGACAGCAATGCCGAGACTCCCCTGGCTAAAGACAGGGAGTAGAGGAGGGAGTATCATCGACTGATATCCGACTGCAAAAAGAGCTAGAAAAGAAGCTAGATAATACAAAGAACAGGCAGGACATAATCCACCTAAAGCAAGAATCGAATAAGCCCCGAGGGCAAGGCACCCGAGAGCATTCACAAGAGCAAGGCTGCGTGTGGATGCTAAAAAGAAACTAGGAAAAGCTGCTGCGATGAGAAAAAGAAGACCTGTAACAGCGCCAAAAACCCCTAAAGGGATACCAAAGATTGCACCAATAGGGGAAAGAGCTGTTTGGTCACAGTTCCAAAAACTGGAAAGATTACACAAGCCGTGAGGTTCATCGGCTGTAGGGAAGTGGACTTGGAAATAATGTTGGGTGAGGTATAACCCGAGGGCCATCATAGATAAACTACTTACAACAAGGATCCAACGTTTCCAAGGGGCCATATCACTCTCCGCCAGGGTTAAATTGCAATTCGGCAATAGCTCGCGCTTCATCCATCCAACCTTGCTGGACTTGGACGTGAAGGTCAAGGAAAACTGGTGTTTCAAAGTAGGATTCTAACGATTCACGTGCAGCCTGGCCGATAGACTTAAGCCTTTGGCCTCGTTTTCCAATGACCATACCTTTATGGCTATCTCGGCTGACTATTAAGCTGCCATGTACAACGTGCATCAGTTTTGGTTCTGTTTTTTCTTCAACCGAATCGACTCTTACACTTGCTCCATATGGAAGCTCTTGGCCTGTTTGCCTAAACAGTTGCTCACGAATAAGTTCTGAAAGGATGAGCTTTTCAGGAGAAGCGCTCATTTCGTCTTCATCAAATAACATCGGTCCTTCAGGAATCATATCCATCCATAAAGAACGGAGGTCCTCAAGGCTTGTACGGCGGCGGGCTGAAATTAATTTGATTTTTGGCTTTGGCTTATCTTCAGGAATTTTACAAGCAGACAAACCTGCTTCAACACTGACTAGACCTTGCTGAATGATAGTTTTTTTAACAGCATCTTCTTTTGTGACTAAAATCATAATTGGTGATGAAGTCCGCGCTATTAATTTTTCAATGAGAGCCTGGTCTGCAGGCTGCCAGCCTGCGGTTCCGTCGATCAGATAGCAAACCACATCTGCGTCTTGTACAACACCCCAGGCTTCTTGATTCATCAGCTGATTTAAACGAGGCTTGCCTTTGGCTTTGTGGAGACCTGGGGTATCAAGGAAGACTAACTGGCGGTCGTCTTCAGTAAAAATACCAGTGATGCGATTGCGTGTTGTTTGTGCTTTACGGCTGACGCCTGCAATTTTACAACCAATCATAGCGTTTAAAAGTGTGCTTTTTCCTGCGTTAGGTCGGCCAAGAAAAGCGATGTATCCACAAAATGACATATAAAAACCCCGTTCGTTTATACGAAGAAGCGCATTATAGCACAATTATTTCTGATAATAAACACTAATAAGTTTTTAGATTTAAAGGGGTTACGATCACGACGGTTTGAGCCTCATCGTGATCGTTATGATTTTAAGGCTGATTAATGGAGACGAAGTAGTAGACTCGCTCTCTTTCAACTTGTAGGACGTGAGATTTTTTTGATTTTAAAACTTGTTCGAAATTTTCAACAGAGTGAACAGCTTTTCCGTTAATTCTTCGCACAACGTCTCCTGGACGCAGATGTGCTTTTTCAGCAGGACTTTTACTCTCAACGTGAGTAATAACGACACCTTCGTTTGATTCAAATTGATATTTTTGTTTGAGGTCTTTTGTTACTTTTTGGCTTAAGATGCCAAAAGTGTGCTTTATATTTTGCTGACCCTCATTACGTTGAGGCTCTAAGCTTTGAGCTGTGCCAAGCTTCATAGAGATGACTTTGCTTTTTCCGTCACGCAGAAGCTTAAGCTTTACTGTTTCTTTAGGTTGTTGCATCCCAATTGTGTATTGCAGATCACTTGTTGATTTCACAGTATGCTCTTCGCCATCAGTGGTCATGACAGATGTGACTACGTCACCCTCTAGAAGCTTTCCTGCAGAAGGCCCATCTGGCATGACTTGTGCAATCAATGCACCTTGAAGGTCTTTTGGGAAACCAAAGCCTTCTATGAGTTGTTCTGTGAGAGGTTGCAATTGAACGCCTAAAAATCCTCGTTGGATAGAACCTTCATTAATAAGGCGTGTGGCAATGTCTCTTACTATATTTGAAGGGATGGCAAAGCCAATGCCATTTGAAGCACCTGATTTGGAGAAGATAGCAGTATTCATGCCGACAACTTCACCGTGTGTGTTTAGAAGGGGCCCACCGCTGTTTCCTGGGTTAATAGTAGAGTCGGTTTGAATAAATCTTTCATACTTTACAATACGGAGTTCTCTTCTGTGGACAGCTGAAACAATCCCCAAAGAAGCACTGCCTTGAAGCCCAAAGGGAGCACCGTCAGCAAGAACAAAGGCTCCTGCTTGGAGGTTGTCTGAGTCTCCAAGCCTGAGGGCTGCAATGTCATGTTTATCAAATTTTTCAGTGATTTGAACAACTGCAATATCTGTTCCAGGGTCTCGTCCGACTATTTTGCCTTTGTAGGTTTTTTCATTGTTGAGCTTTAATGAGATTTCATCAGCGCCATCGACTACATGGTTATTGGTGAGGATGTAGCCTTTATCTAGGTCGACAATAAAGCCAGAACCTTGGCCGTCTTGTTTTCTTTCTTTTGGTTGTTGAGGTTGATGCTGTCGTCGCGCTTCATCTCCAAAGAGGTATTCGAAAAGGTCGACAGCCTGTGGAGAGGATATTGTTTTTGAAACAGAAACAAAAACAAGGCCTTGTCTTGCGCTCTCAACAAGTTTTTCTGTATCCTTTGAAACTTTTTGTAAAAAAGTTTGAGGGACAGGGGATTTTAAGGAAGGTGTAAATTCATATCGACTTTTTGCGGAAGATATGCCGCTAAAAAGTATAGATAATGACATAAGCAAGCATTGTAGTTTCACAAGACACTCCTAATCTAAAAATGTGAGACAGGTGGTGTAAACACCGTTTTCTTTATTTTAATATGCCTGACAGGGAGTGAGAATTGCATAAGAGATCGAAATTTTTGTGAGCTAGGGTATTTAGAGTGTGAGATTGATAGGAGCCGGAGCAAGAAAGAAAGGAGTGATACAAAAGACAAGCGAAGCTATGAAGAATTTGCATCATGACTGGATTTGGCATGGTTTTTTATCTTTGCTGGTTGTAGTGCTTTTGAAAAGTTATTTAATAAATCGGCATGGTGTTGTGAGTGAGTGGTTTATTTTTTTGAGTAAGTTGTTTTTTGTAAAATCTCTGCGAGATTATGCCATAACTTCAAACTCTTTCGAATGAACAGATTTCTTAAGTCTGTGTAAGAGTTTGTATTCAAGTTTGGTTCATGATGCTTTGTAACTTTGTAAGCAAGGCTTACTCTTGTGGAAAATTATTATGAGAGCCGCGGCAATTGATAACGATCTGTTGCTGGAGCCATAAGTCTATAATGGTGAGATGAGCCATAGCTTCCACGATAGGGACAGCTCGAGGTAACACACAAGGGTCGTGTCGACCTTTATGAGGGGGGCAGATTGTAGATTGCCCGTTTCTATCGACGCTTTGTTGAGGTTTTTGAATAGTGGAGGTGGGCTTAAAAGCAATGCGCATATCAAGAGGTAAACCATTACTAATGCCGCCTTGTACGCCTCCAGCGTTATTACTTTGAGGGGTTATGTTCTGATTTTTATCAAGGCCTAAAGGGTCGTTGTGTTCCGATCCTTTGAGTTGTGTGCCTGAGAAACCACTGCCTATTTCAAAGCCTTTCGTTGCAGGAATACTCATCATCGCCATAGCCATAACTGCCTGAAGTTTATGAAACACAGGTTCTCCTATTCCTTTTGGAACACCTTGAACAAGACAGCGTATGATTCCACCGAGGCTGTCGCCATCGTTTTTTGTTTTTTCAATAGCTTCCATCATGAGTGTCGAGTGTTTATGACAAGGGCATCTTACAGGTGTGTTTTCAATCTTTTTCGCATCCTTTTGGCACCATTGAGCATCAAAAGGATATTGGCATTCAATTTGTCCGACTGTTTGTACATAAGCGGTGGCGAGGTATTGGGGGTAGCGTTGTTGAAGTATTTGGCAAGCAATAGAGCCGGCAATGACTCGAGCTAAAGTTTCACGCGCACTTGCTCTGCCCCCACCGGAGAGTGCAAGAAGTCCGTATTTTTCTAAAGTTGTAGTGTCGGCGTGACCAGGGCGTAAGGCTGTTTGTTTATACTCTTTTGGATTTGCATCTTTGTTCTTGACGTAAAAACTTAATGGAGTTCCTAAAGAGACTCCGTTTTCAAGCCCACTCAAACATTCAACTCTGTCTTCTTCTTGACGTGGAGAAGTTAAAGAGCTTTGTCCTGGTTTGCGTTTATCAAGCTCAAGCTGAATTTTTTGAAGATCAACTTTATATCCTGGAGGACAGCCATCGATGGTACAACCAACAGCGATACCATGCGACTCACCAAATGTCATGACTCGAAAATATTGACCCCATAGGTTTGACATGTTCTCTCCTTGTTACGTCATAGGCCGAGAGGGCATCTTACTCAGAGCTTGGTCTATCGACAAGGTGAACGTCGCTGTGCCACGGGTTTTAAAACAGAGAGTCAAATCCTGTGGTGAGGTAAACCTGAAAAGAGTTTCCTAAAACTTGACCCGCGCCAAGGCCAACATTAAAGCGGACACCTTTGTTTTCAAGCTGGAAATCTAAGTTGTATCCATGAGCAATGGAAAATGTTTCTGAAGAAGGAGTTGGTCCGTACCATGCTCCTCCGTAATTGAGAAATGCTGAAAAGTCGAGTCTTTCCGCGAATAAAATCCAAAAAACTTTGTTGAAATTTTGAATAACAGGCTGTGTAAAGCGTAACTGTGCTCGAGCTTTTGTATCACCATAGCGCAAAGAAAAAAGGCTGCCTGAACCTAGAACAGGGAAACTGTTTTTATTATAGCCACCACCTGTCCCAGGTATAAAAGTTTGTAAAGGGCTATAAAGCTCCATAAGATTGCGTCTTTTTGACCCTCTTGTTCTTGACCCTGAGAAAGCCAAGGATAGATGAGAAGATTTGAACATAGGGTAAGAAGCGCTCAGGGATGAACGAAGTTGATTGTAGTTAAAGTTTTTATTGAGAAAGCCAGGGGTGATGGTTTGCCCAAGGGAAAAAGAAGTTCGTCCTTTACCGAAGCTAGTGCTTATTGAAACATCTCCTGATGGCTCTATAAGAAGACCCGTGCGATTAGGATTATACGCTCCCACATAAGCTAAAATTTTTGAAGATTTAACAGCAAAGCTCCATTGTCCTGACATTTTTTTAATGTGATATGAAGAAGCTGTATTCCATTGAAGGCCAAACTCTTGAAGATAGGAAGGTCTTGTGTTGATATAGCCGTTAAAAAGTTGTCTGTTAAAACCTTGCAGGACCCAACTGGGATGGTGCCGGCGGTTGGTATAAGAAATATCCACTGTAGGAAATTGACTCACTGTACCCACGAGTAAAGAGGTGCGTAAAGTGTGGTTCTGGAGTTTGTCAATCCAAGGAACGCCAACAAGTCCTATTTGTAAGCCCCCGAGCGGATCATCTCCGCCAACCCAAGGAAAGAAAAAAGGCGAGTGGGCATGGTGAGGAGCAGGCTTTGTGAGTCGGTGTGGTGGTAGATGGGTTCCTGATGGAGGAGCTTGTTTTGCTTTATTGAGGAGAGTTGGCGGTTGCCATAAGCTTGATTTACTTACAGCATTTTCTAAAGAAAGAAATTGGTTCGAGTTTGTTGCAATAAGATATGGTGATGTATGTGCTGTATATCTTTGACATGGCCTTTCTGCGGGACGGTATCTATAGATGCTTTGATACTCTCCATCATAAAGTGTTAAAGCCAAATCTCCTTCTTTCATACCTTCTATGTGATAGACAAGATCTGCGACAGGGGATTGTGCGAGGCAAAGACCGTGTGTTGAAATTTTTTCAAGATAGCGTCCTGTGCGAAAACTTTTTAACATCCATAGAGTATCTCCTGTGCGAGTAAGTTGAAGTGGAGTGGAACCATCAGTGGGTGGGGATAGAAATTCTGATTCAAGGAGGTTTTGATCCCAAACCAGTATCTTATGTTGATCTCCAGCTGGTGTTTCTGTAGTGAGTCTTAGCCATACTCGATCTTTATTCTCGGTGCCGAGCCATGCGATTTGCCTGGGATAAGATTCTTCGATTGGACAAATTTTCTTTTCTGGTTGATGGAGAGATGAGTAGCACAGAGAGGTTTTGTTTATGTTTTTTTCAAGCCAGATCATATAAGACCCTGTTGAAGTGACGTGTGTTACAAAACCGGGAACTGTGATTATTTTTTCTTCTTCTTTGTTTCTTAAAATAATGTTTGTATTTTTTTTCTGATTATTTTGATCTTTTATGACTTCTGTCGAAATAAGAAGATTTGTTGTTGCGATTTGAGGGTTTTCACCTAAGGGGAAAGAAGTGTGCAAAGGCTGACTTTTCACAACCCAATTTTGTGTTGAGAAATTTAATAAATGAGGTCGAATACTTTCATGATCTCGAAAGAAACCATACAGCTGACCATGAATACTGAAAGTGAGAGGAGCTCCTGACCATCGAGATCGAGCACCAGGCTGAGTTGTTAATAATGGACCGTGATCGTGGCGAAACCAATAAGATTTCGCTTCTTTTTTATACATTTTGTAGAGTTGAGGAGCATTTTTTCCTAAAGCCCACTTTAAAGAGGCGTCCATAGGGAGTGCATCCAAACTGGGGATTAGCGTTAAAGGCCAATACCAAGGGAGGGTTCTGCTATAAAATTTTTCCATAAATTTAGGAAAATCTTTTGCTAAACCTTTTTCTAAAAGCCAAGAAACAAACGCACCTGAGGCAGCATATCCAGCGTAAGATGTTTTTGATCTGTATAAACTATGCAGATCATCTAAATGGAACCAGTCATCATGGAGAGCGGAATATCTTTCTATAGCTGCTGTGGCGTCAGAACCAATAGATCGACTCATGGCTTCTGCTAAGCCTTCTAGAAACCAAGCTGGCATCCATGGTAAATGCCAAAGAGCCCATGCTTGTCCAAGAGGCTCTGAAAAGTGAAGATACATCATGGCATGAGTGTATTCGTGCCACATGAGGTCTCTATCCCCTTGTCCCAGTGTTTGAAGTTCTATGGTATCTAAAAGAAAATTGGCAAATGAGGCGTGAGATGAAACTCCTGACATTACAACAGGGAGCGGAGAACGCCTTTTCATACCAAACCATTGTTCTGCGTAGGGACGTAGGTTGTTTGTTGCGTCCATTAAAGCTTTGGCTTCAGGTAAACTTTCTGTGTCATGAAAAAATTGAAAATGTTTACTAGCTAGAAGTTGATACTCTCTAGCTCCTTGGTTCGTATAAAAGCCAATAGGTAAAGATTTAGCTATCGTTGGTAGAATAAGGGCGGTGATGACGAAACCATTCAGTCGCTTGTTCCAACTCTTCATAAGTATCAATCCCCATACTGGGTTGTGATGCATTTACTGTTAACAAGCTTATACCATGATCTAAAGCTCGAAGCTGTTCAAGTCGTTCGATTTTTTCATGTTTGGAAACTGGAAGGTTGTGAAAGCGCATTAATGTTTCTCTTCTGAAAGCGTAAACACCAATATGCTCTAATGCACTTGAAGCATGATGAGGGATGACGGATCTAGAAAAGTACATTGCAAAATCATTTTGATTACGTACGACTTTGACAACATGTGGGCTTTGAATTTTTTTCTCATCTTGTGTTTCATGAACAAGAGTCCCCATTTCACTCTTAGGGTTTTGCTGCATGGCCTCCATGAGAGATTCCAGATCTTCAGGGTTGATAAAAGGTTCATCCCCTTGAACGTTGAGCACCCAAGGCTCATTTCTTTGCATGGCTACTTCATGGCAGCGGTCAGTACCACTAGGGTGGTCTGCTCGAGTCATCATCACCGTGACATGATGAGCTTCACATAACTCTTTAATATCACTTGAGTCTGTTGCAACTACAATATGAGCTTTGGAGAGAAGGGGTTTAAGGTTTTCGTAGACCCGGATAATGAGAGGCTGTCCATCAACAAGGGCTAAAGGTTTGCTGGGAAGACGTTGAGAGTTAAGTCGAGCAGGTATCACAATAAGCCAATTAGACAATGGAAACTCCTAAGATAACATTGCGTCATTATAATCATCTTTAGTTTTGTATGCTAGGATATTGAGTTGGACGTATTCTTGTTGTTAGGTCTGAGATGGTTATCGATTTATGATATACAGAGTGCGTTTGTGGCATGTTGCTTGAAAGAAAGGATTCATCGTGACAGAACAAGATCCATATGAGTTTTTTGAAGGTCCTCTTTGTAATTGTCTTGATGATGCTTACCGTTTTTCCTCTCTTCTTCTTTTGGATACGGCAGCAGGTCAGCAAGTGGTTCAAAAAGCATATCATGAGCTCGGGCATGGGAGTGTTCAAGCTGTTCATGAACATAAAGAAATTTTAAAGTCTGTATTGAAAGTGTGCTGGAGCTATGCGAAGAAAGAAAAGTCGAAGGATTCCCTTTCTTCACACCAATGGATGAAAGGCTTGACCCAGTTGTCTCGAGCTAGCCTTATCTGCACAGACTTGCTCGGACTGTCTGTTGATGACTTAAGAGTGCTTACAGGCCACTCTGTCGGCGAAATATCTGAAGAGTTAGGGCAAGCTCGGAAAGCTTTACTCATTCACGAGCAAGAACCTGGGGAAAACCACTCTGATGATGCGATTGATGTTTTAGCTGATTTAGAAGGCTTGCTTGATGAAGACGTTGGTCGCACAGAGGCTGAACAAAAATGTGGTTCAGCAGAAGAGTTAGAGGCGTTACTTGAAGATTATCAAGTGGCTCGAGGACGTTTTCAAATGAGCCTTCATCCTTTTATGCTTGAAGAAAATGAGAGAGTTTCTATTCAAGAGCTTGTACGAGGGCATGAAAAAAGACTTGAACAAGAATCAGAAGCGATTGATTCTATTTCTTTGAAGGAAAAGATCTTTTTCTGGGGTGGGCGTTTGGTTGGAGCTTTATTGCTCTGCGGGCTTGCTTATGGTGCATATCAGAAATGGTTTGTTGAAGAGTTTGAGTTTGACGCAGTGCAAGCATTGGCTTACGAAGCTCTTATGCTCGAAGAGTCTGAAGATATTGATTTTCCTGCAACAAGAACTTCGGAGGTTGGCGATTATTTTGCAGCAAATCATAGTGTTGACTTCCAAGTGACTCCTTTTCAATATCCTCCTCGAGGCTGGCGAGTCGAAGGAGCGTCTGTCATTGACTATGAAATCACTCAGATTGCTGTGACCTGGTTCAAACGAGGGTATGAGCGTTTGTTTCACTTTGTGTTTCCAAGTCGAATCGCTTCTTTGGAGAACTCAAAGCTTCAAGAAAGTGAAGGGTTCCATTTTTACTCATATGCATCAGATCAGATTAATTTGATTGTTTGGGAACAAAATGAAGGTGTTTTTGCAATGTTAGCTGGGCGAGAAAGTGTCGAGAATCTTATCGCATATGTGACACAAGGCAAAAAAGAAGAAGGGCGTGACGAGATTCAAAAATAAGTATTATTTGATTTTGTTTTTGAATCGAACGATTTCCTTTGTTTTTTTGTTGACATCATCACCCCAAGGATATAGAACTGATCTCAGTGCGGGGGAGTAGTTAAGTTGGTTATAACGCCGGCTTGTCACGCCGGAGGCCGCGGGTTCAAGTCCCGTCTCTCCCGCCATTTCTTATCTTTTTATAAAAATCCTGTAAAAAATTTATATTTATGAAGACCGAAATCGTTAGATTTTTTTATTTGAGCGATATTAGATCACAACTGTGTGAGAACTATTTTTATGATTTTGTGGTTCATGGCCATATTTAGGATAAAAAATATGTCGCGCCGTGGGCAGTTGCATACCTTTGGATTTGACAGCAGAACACTAAAAATCTAATTGTTTTTGTGCTGATTATGGATATGAATGAACAGAGTTTCCCAACTTAACGACTGTTGATAGAACAAGCTTTCTTTTAAAAGAAATTATAGTGATTTTAAATCCTTCAATACAATTGATGTAAAAAGTAAAATTTAAATAATTTATCACTCAAACTATATTGGAGAACGTTGATTTTCACTTCTTATATATTTATTTTTTTAGATAAATAAAATGATTGAATAGAGTTGATATTACTTTTCATCAAGAATACGATTTAGCATTCGACCAAGAGTGATAAAATCATCATTTTTTCTATGAATATTGTAACGGCGAAGTTTATTACCAGCTCGATACTCTTGAATTACGTTTTCAACTTCTTCTAAAGGAAGAATGTAGGTTTGAAGTGATTTTTTCCAATTTCGCATTTGTAGCAAAATACTTGTTGTAAAGATAAAACCAATGAGCCACTGAAGAGACCATGATCTTTTTTCAAAAATGAGGATGTAATTTTGAATATCCTCTGCTGGGATATGAGCCAGTCCATCGATGAGTTCAAGCTGATACTTTAATGAAAACATTGCAATCATAAAAAGTATAAATTGAGCTGAGAACATTCGAATCATCATATATTTGATATAGAACCTAAGATTCATCATAGACTCCTTTATGATGGTGATGAGCTTGGATCAATTTCTTGTAACATTTTTTGTACAGCTCCTCTTTGTGCTGCTGCGATAAGGACATCTCCTGGGTGGATCTCATCTTCAGGCCCAGGTTTTTGGATTTTTCCTGTTGCTCCTTCTCGGACTGCAACGAGTGTGATGCTATGTTTTCTTTGGATATCAAGCTCTTTTAATTTTTTATTATGCATAATTGTGGGAGCTTCAAATTCTGAAATAGCAATATCAGAGTCGAGTAACATTTCTCCTAATATGTTTTCACTTAAAATGCGTGGAGCATAGCGCTCACCAAAATCCCATTCTGGATTGACAATTTCATCAGCACCAACAAGGCGAAGAATTCGAGCGTGGAGATCATCATTTGCTCTTGAAATAATTCGTTTAGCACCCATTTGACGGAGGAGGGCAGTACAGATAATACCAACCTCTTTGGATTGATCGCCTGTTGCACAAACGCAAACGTCTCGTTTATTGGGTTGAAGTCCAGCCATAGCTTCTTCATCTGTTGCATCTAAGCAAAGGGCTTCTGAAACCCAGGAAGATGCAAGTTGTACACGCTTGTCATCGGAGTCGACAGCTATCATTTCAACACCCATTTGACTTAATGCTCTGATAAGTCCCATACCAAATTGCCCTAAACCAATAATTACAACTTGCATTGCCATGTGTAAATCCTTTAAGAAATATCGATCTCTTCACGAGGGTAGCGCCAACGTTCTTCGCGCCCATGTTGCACTAAAAATAACATGAATGTAAGAGGTCCAACTCTACCTGCTAACATGCATCCACAGATAATAACTCGGCCTATCTCATTAAGATTTTCTGAAAGACCGAGTGATAACCCCACTGTGCTAAGGGCTGAAACAACTTCAAATAGAGCGAGTTGTGCTGTTGTTTCTTGAGACAGCATGATTAAAATAAATGAAAAAACAACCATGAACAATCCAAGAAGAAAAACAGTCATCGCTTTTAAAACGGCCTCTGGAGGAATCAGTCTTCCATGTAAAATAACACGTTTTCGACCCTGGAGAGTATTGAGAACGACACAAAAAAGAACGGCGAATGTTGTTGTTTTAATTCCTCCAGCGGTTCCCCCAGGGTTTCCTCCTATGAACATCATAAAAATTGATAGACCTTGGCTTAAAGAAGACATTTCTTCAAATGGAATACTATAAAATCCAGCTGTACGCAGTGTTACAGATTGAAACCAAGCGTTGAGAATTTGCTGTTGAAGTGGAAGATGTGATAATGCGCCAAATTTTTCTATGAAGAAAAAGAATAAGAAAGAAAGAAGTAATAAGCTAAATGTTGTGTATAAGATCATGCGATCTGTGAGGTCTAAGCGATTATTTTTTATTTTAGATGGCATTTTTAAAACAATAAGAGGAGAGCACCCTCCAGCAATAATTAAAAAACTAACGGTATTGAGGACAAGTGGGTTATCTTGAAAATTCATCATACTGGTATTTTGCAAAGTAAAACCCGCATTGCAAAAAGATGATATAGCTAAAAATAATGCTTTCCAACAAGACTCTATTACTGATAAATTTTGGGAATAATAATGACCTGTAAGAATAAAAAATCCTATCAACTCTACTGTAAAAACATAAAGGGTTATTTTTTTTAAGATGTCGATCACACTATCGCTCCCTTGCGAAGTGGATATTTGTTTTAATGTTTTTTCATGCTCAATACTCAAACGATGTGATTGAAAAATAAGAACTGTCCACGCCGATAAAGAAATAACACCAAGTCCACCCAGTTGAATTAAAATAAGAATAAAAAATTGACCTATAAAAGAGTAAGATTCACTTATATCTAAAACATTAAGTCCTGTAACACTAACTGCACTGATCGATGTAAATAGATGGTGCGTCCAGTCATGTGTCTGAGTTGAAGTATGAAAAATAGGAATTTGAAGGACAGCTGCTCCTAGAAACCCTAAAATTGTGAAATATCCAACGATAATGACGGAAGGATTTTTAAATTTAAAATATGAAAAATCATTTTTCCATAACGAACGATAGAACCATATTTCATAGATAAAAATGAGAAATAAAATATTTAAATAAATCAAAGTGTTTAAATTATTCTGATAAGAGAATAAAAAAGTTAGAAAACTAGTGAAAGATAGTAGAGAGTATTTGATAGCGCTATGATTCGAGTTATGAATATAGCTGGATAAAGTTAAAAGACAAATTATATTTTTAATATAGTTTGAATGAATTGTTGAAGACCATAAAATGATAAGTATAACAAAAAGAGAGATAGCTGAAGTTAAATTTAAGATAAAATTACTAGACTGTGATTTTTTTGCTTGCGGGAAGGTAGAAAAATATGGCGTGCATATAGAAGCAAGGAAAAAAAGAGTTGTTGATAAAGGAAATAGGTGAGTTGTCATCAGGATAAATGACCAAACTAAAAATAGAGGAAGTGTATTTATGTACCTATTTATTTTTTTAAAAGCAAAGCATAAAATGCTAATAATAGATGCTAATGCAAGGATGTGAGCGTTTTTAGAAAATTCTTCTGCCTGAGGTTCTAAGAGAAAAGGAGCGATGAGTAACCAAGGCAGGAGATATATTTTGTAGATCATGTTCAACGCAAACTCCTGTAATCCTGCTCTGTAGGAGAATGTTATCTTTATTATGGAAAAATCGCTACTTTTAGAGTGATTGGCATTTTAGATGGTGTGATGTATATATAATTGTATTTATTCAATAAAACATTTTTATTTTAAATAAATGAAAATCATTCATCGTGAATTTTATAGAAAAAAGATTCATCAGAGTATTTTTGTTTTTCGATTTTACCTTGTGAAGTCACTAACTCAATTTTTCGAACGATATCGCGGATGCGTAATAGAGATTTTTTAAGACGTGCGCACTTAGGAGACTGAAGATCTTCAGGCTTTTCTGGAATAGATCCTAGAGCTATTGTCAAAGGATTGTTGATTTCATGGTTATAAGTGACAACCATTGTGTGCACAGCTGAAAGTTCTGCAGACTTTAAGTTTTTTTGATTTAAATAAATCATATTTAGTTGTGTCGATATTCGAGCTGCTGCAACAAAAGAATTTACAGGTTTTGTAAGATAATCATTAGCACCAATGTTTAACGCTTCAATGATATCTTCATTTTTATCTTTTGAAGTGATCATAATAACCGGTAAGTCGATTGGATCAAAATCTTCTCTGATATCTTTTAAAATTGTAAGACCTGATGTATTGGGGAAGATGACATCAAGTAAAATGATGCTGTATTCACCTGAGAGAATGTGTTCTCTTGTTTGAGATTCGTCTGTCTCTAAGGTGATATCAAAACCCTGGTTCTTAAGTTTTTCACATAAAAGTTGAGAACCAATAGGATCGTCATCAACAAGAAGAATTTTTCGCTTATTTGTCATGAGTCTTCCTCAATTTTATCTTCGCAAAATTTAATGAGTTCTGAAAGCATGCTTGATATTTTTTGAAATGAATTTTCTTGCTGCTCAATACTTAATGTATCACTATGGATTTCAAGATTTTGAAGCTCACTAATAAGTTCAGGTGCGAAAAAATTTGATGTACTTCCCTTTAGTGTGTGAGCTAACATTTTTAATTGCTCGATGTCTTGTTCAGAAATCGATGTTTTTATTTTTTCCATTAACTCAAGTGAGTTGTCTTTGTATTTTGAAAAAATCATTTTAAAGAGATCTTTACTGTTGTCAAAATGCTCTAAGATTTCATTGTAATTACAGATATTAGACACGAAAAACCTCTTTTATAATAAGGTGTTTGTTTCTATAAGTGTAAATAAAAAAAAGAAGTGATACAACTTATACGAAAAAATTGCAAAGACGTTTTTATGTGAAAAAACATTAAAAATAGATGAACGTTTTTTTAAATAAATGTTATGAGAACATGATCTGTAAATATGATCCCATAACAAAGCGTTATTCGTTGTTTTATAGTCATTTTTATGAATATTTTATTTTTAGTTGTTTTGTTCTTCGCTATCTCCTGGAAAGATAACAAATTCTTCTCCTGTTGAAATATCTTCATAGAGGTAGGTCTCTGTTTCTTCATAACGAGATCGTATGACATCATTTTCGTTAACTTCTTCATAGTCCTCATTATATTTATATTCTTGCTCATCACTGTGGTTGTGGTTGCTTGGTGATGAACGAATAACGTCGGCAGAGACTGCGTCGCTAGGGTAGCAGACCCTGGGGTTATAGTGATTGATACCAGTTGCGACATTTGCAATAATATTGGTGAGAGCTCCGCAAAAACGAGTGCTTGCAACGTCTTCGCCATCAATCTGATAAGTGATATGGGCAATATAACTGCGACCAGGCTCTGCTAAAATTTGGTATGTTGATGCGTCACGAACTTTTGTTTGTGTTTCTCGATAAATTTCTCTATTTGAATCGAGATTTTCTCCTTCTCTGATATGAATGGTCATCACAGTTGTGTCGTAGTCAATATTGAGAGAGGGTACTGTTAAGGCAATACTTGTCTGTGTGTTTGTTATTTGATTTTGATTTGTATCAAGACTGCCGCAACTCACTGTAAGCGATAAAAACATAAGGGATATAACTGAACTTTTCATTTAAAACCTCTTCATTGAACCTGAATAACGTATCGGTGAAGAAGAGTGAAAATCGAACGAATAAAGCATGTTTTTGTAACATATTAAAATATAAAAGATTTACTTTGGTGTTAAAGTTTTTTTAAGAAGGATTTATATGAAGATGATATGGGTTATTTTAGGGCATTTTTTTTTAATGATAGGATTTGTTGGAGCTTTTGTACCTTTATTACCAACGACCCCTTTTTTACTTCTTACTTTTTTTTGTTATTCAAGAGGATCCGAAAAATTTCAAAAAAAACTTCTTGCTCATCCATGGCTAGGTCCTCCTATAAAAGATTGGTTAGATCACGGTGTTATTAGGTTTCAAGCAAAAATCATGTCTATTTTAATTTGCTTATGCAGTTTCTTTATGCTTTGGTTTGTTTTTGCTATTCCACAATTAGCGAGGCTATGTGCGACGTTGATCTTGGTGAGTGTTTGTTTTTTTATTTATTCACGGCCCTCAAAATTTTAGGCAAGTAGATAAAAATATAGAAATAGAAATAAGAGAATATGATCCCCAGATACTATTGTGTAGTGATGTTTTGAAGGTTTTAATTTCTTTAAATTTATGAGTTTGTGTTTTAGATGCGTGTTGATGCAGTTTATGTCTACAAAAAATTAGGTAGGATGCACCAAAAAAAGTATGCATTGAGGTGTGTGTATAGGCAATGAAAATCCACATAAAAGAAGTTAAATCTATACATAGTAAGACTTTATCTCGTACCCAAAGATGACCCTTAGATGTTGTGTATGTTTTTTTACCACCTATGCGGTCGCTTTCTTCGTCAGCTAATCCACTGGCTAAAGCGCTAGCCATGGCTGATGGGGCACCTGCACAAATAATAAGAAACTCTTCAGGTAGAGTTTTAAGGCCCGTTGCTCGTAGAAAAAGAAGTGGTAAAAGGAGACCCACACCAATGGTTTCGATCCATTCGCCACCACCGCGATAATTTAGTTTTAAAGGAGAAAAAGAGTACGACTGTATAAATAGAATTGCTAAGAAGGGGAGATATATAAAATCAGGGTCTTTTTGATGATAAAAACACCCTATAGATAGAAAGCCTAAAATCGATAAAAAAGATGCTAATTTTATAGAGCGGATAGAAAGAATTCGATCAGGTATCGTTTTAGGAGAGCATGTATGAGGGAATTGTTTCCTTTTAATGGTATCAACTTTGATATCTGCCCAATCATTGCATAGCACAATAGATATA
The DNA here is from genome assembly GCA_045106415.1 of Oligoflexales bacterium. Lineage (GTDB taxonomy): Bacteria > Bdellovibrionota_B > Oligoflexia > Oligoflexales > Bog-1112 > JBGCEP01. The sequence goes on from JBGCEP010000026.1 coordinate 59,110, forward strand.
ACTAAAAAAACAGCAAGAAAAATGGAAAAGATAAGAGACTCCCATTGTAGCTCTTGATATTTCCACCCTATAGAAAGCCCTAGCCATGCAGGGACGATAATTTTAGGCCAACTTGCGAGTTTTATTGCGTAGACCCAAGATCTTAGAGTGTGCTGCTTTGTTTTCATCAATAACCTTGTTTGAGAATGTTTGCTATATGGGGGTACATGATTTCTATGTTGTGAGTCAATTTAAATCAAGTATCGTGATCTCATTGTGTAGGTTGCTTTATGAAGGGTATATTTGATTTCATTCATGATACTTTTAAGGAACCTGAGTTGTGTTATGATTTCGATAAATTTGATAAGGACCATAAGATGCCGGACTATGATGCTTTTTTGTGGTTTTCTCTAATTATTTCTATTGTCATGTTGGTTTGGTCCTGTGTTGAAGTCGGGAGTAATGATGCTGCGAATTTAGTGAATGCAGTTTCTGGAGCTTCTATATTGAAAAGAACGTCAGCTGTTTTTTATGCAAGCGTTTTTGTTGTTTTAGGAGCTCTTTGCTCGGGCCAAGTCATGGATACGGTGAGAAAAAGTATTTTTGATGTCGGTTTGTTGAGTTCCTATCAAATGATTTCTATTTTTATTTCATCTTACTTTATCAATACAGTGATTCTGTTTGTGTGTTCATGCTATGGACTGCCTGTGAGTACAACAGCAACATTAGTGTTTTCACTCGCAGGGGGAAGCTTAGGAGTTATGTGGTCGTCTCACATTGTTCACTGGGATGTTTTAATCCAAGTGGGTATGGCGATGGTTTTTTCTATTTTCTTAAGCGGAGTGTTAGGTTTTATTGCGCAGAAATTTTTAAGAAAATTTATTGGGCCAAACTGTAGAGACCCTCAAGTGATTAGGAAGCATGGTGGTTGGATCGGTGCTTTTTCTTTGAGTTTTTTAATATGGTTTCTGTTGTTTAAGGGGTTTAATAATCTTGCTCAACCGTTATTAAATATAGCGGATGGTTATGTTTTTTTTATCGGTATTTTCATCATGTTTTTTATGATTATTTCTCTTTGTATTTGTTTTTTCCAAGAATATGTGTCGAGGTATTTATTTGATTTCTTAGCAATTTTTGGGATGTTTAGTATGGCGTTTGCTTTTGGTCAGAATGACTTAGCAAATTGTGCTTCTCCTGGTTTGGCTATTATCATGATTTTTTTTGAGGACGTTGGAGGTCAAGTTTCTGTACCATGGTGGGCTTTGCTAGGGTGTGGTCTTTTGATTAGTTTGGGTATGAATACCAAAAGAGCTAAAAGGGTCACAGAAGCAGAAATGATGACAGCATCACAGAAAAAATCCCCTGATCTTTATGTCCCAGGATGGTGCTTACAAATTGTGAAAAAATTTAAAAAGCCTTCTTTAGATGGGGTGCTTTTATCACAATATGAAGTTGAACTACATCATCAGACATACTATGACCCTTTGAGAGCGTGTGTCATTTTGACCGTTAGTGCGAGCGTTATTGTACTGGCTTCGAGTTTTGGACTTCCTGTTTCAACAACCTATGTCAATTTTGCTGCTGTCGTCGCCTCGGGTTGGGGCGACCAAGTTTTTATCCAAGAATCAGCAGAGCAAAAGCTGGGGCGGGCGATTTGGGTTGTGGCGTGCTGGTGCTTGTCAATATTAGCAGCTGTTGTAGGAACAGCTTGTATGGCCTATTGGGTGGATATGGCTGGAATATGTGGGTTGATGAGTGGTTTTTTGAGTGTTGTTGTTGCTCAGTTTTATTTCAAGAAAATATCTGATGAGCATGATAAATCTCATTTTTCTTAAAAAAAGCATGGTAGGAATTTGTTTTTTGAATAAGAGTTGGATTTTTTATTGTGTTATGGAAAAGTTAAGTTATATCTTTTAAGCGACAAAAGAATGGAGATTTATACATGCAACGTGTTGAGGGTGCTCAGAAAATAGGTACTCAAGTCGTCATTGATGAAGAGAATTTGAAAAGTATTATTCTCGTTTTGAGTGAAGAAGCCCCTGAACTTACAGAAGAGCAACTCCGAGAAGTGGCTCTGAAAGCTGTTGATGAAGGGCAACTTCATAATCGTGATTGGTTGACAGAGGAGATCGCGAAACAAAGAAGGTCTTTGATACCTGAACCCCCAAGTTCAATTCCTGTAAATGAAGTTTGTGAAATAAAAACTATTGAAGAACTCCAAGCTGTCATTGCACGTCATAAAGCTTGGATGGAAGCTGTTTTGTCAGGTAAAGGGCCTTCTGAGGGGCGCGCTGTTTTTCGACATACCAATTTAGATGGATATGACTTTAAAGGAAGTAACTTAAGCTGTGCTGATTTTCGATATGCATCTGTCATTGGAGCAAACTTTGAAGGCTGTAACCTTTCTCGAGCTAAGTTTGATGGGGCATGCTTGAGGAGTGCAAATTTTTCACATACACAACTCAAAGGAGCCTCGTTCCAAGGAACTGACCTTAGAGGGGTGTCGTTTGTTGATGTTGATCACCTGGGGTGTGATTTGTCTGCTGCTATCACATAAAAGTCATTAGAAGCAACGAATGGTCCCAGCAATTTTAACAACTCGCGACCCACCTGTCTTATGACAACGAATTAATGACTTTTGATATTCAACCGCTTCTTGCTCGTTAATTGCTTCAGAGCTACTCACGCGACTCATACTGCCACCTGCGCAGTGTGTAAGCATGAAAAGAAAGAAGATCCATCTCCACATAAAAGACTCCTTCATTGTGAATATATGATTATAGCAACTCTTTTGATTTTTGCGGTTAGGGCTATTTTGCCGACCGGAGAACGATCTATTGTTTTTTCCTCTCTTGCATGAAAAGCATTCGCTGCATAATATGCCGAAGAGTCTGCGTTGGATTCTACTAAGGAGAGAACTGGTGAGAAAAATAGTTGAACTTTCAGATTTTGAACAAGCTAAAATATTTAGAAATTATTTAAATTCTCAGGGCATAACTGTTCACCAACCAGATGATGAAGATGGTGTGATTTGGGTTTTATCTGATGATCAGATTCATGCTGCGAGACTTGAGCTTCAAAGATATGAAAAAAACCCGCAAGATGAAAAATATACAAATGTAAAACCAACCCTTGAAGCTGCTGAGGTAAGGCGGCGATATCGAGAAGTTGATGTCAGAACACGCCGTTATCAAGACTCTCAAGCGATGACAACTCCTTTAGTAACTTTGTCATGTCTTTTGCTCTCGGTAGGTGTTTATTTTTTGCCGCGAGGACATGGTTTATTGAATAGTTTTCGTATTAGCTTGTACTCTATGAGTCTTGGGTTTTCAGAACATTTTTTAATGGAAGTGATGCAAGGTCAAATATGGCGCCTCGTGACTCCTATTTTTTTACATAGCGGTTTTTTACATTTGTTGATGAATATGCTGTGGCTATGGCAGTTGGGTGGACCGCTAGAACAGAAAGAAGGAAGTCGTTGGACAGGTTTTTTGATTTTATTGATTGCGATACCCTCTAATGTTGCTTTCTATGTTGTGTCAGGACCCTGGTTTGGAGGGATGAGTGGTGTCATTTATGGCCTTTTAGGGTATATGGCGGGCCGTGATTACTTAGAGCAGGAAGACCGTTACGGTGTTGATCAGGGGACGGTCACATTTCTTGGTGTATGGTATGTGGTCTGTATTACAGGGCTTGTTGGAGCTGTTGCAAACACGGTTCACGGTGTTGGAGCTTTGATGGGTCTGATTGCGGCTGCTGTTAGAGCTGATGACAAGAAATGGCTGATCTTACGACGAAATCATAAAGTAGGGCAAAAGGCGCTTATTGGCCTTGCTTTATTGGGTGCTGCGGTGCTGTCTGATCGGTATGTTGCTGTAAAGCAAAACCATAGAGCCACGGAAAGTTATGAGTTGAAAGTTCGTGAGTTTCTGAGAGACCGCGCTGTTCAAGAAGAAAAATAAGGAGAGATTTACGATAAAGGTATTGTGAATCAAAATTGCACAGTAATAAAGGAGGGAATATTTTTTTTGATCTCTCCTTTTTTTGTGCCCTTTTCCTATAAGGTTTTATAAATAAAGTTATATTTCCAAAGATTTTTTTTTTTTTATGTTATTGATTTTCCGATACGATGCACTGTGAGCCCAGGAGTTTGCTAGACTTGCGTCATGGGTTTTTTGCTTGTGGTGTGTAAGGGAGACAGCATGATTTTATCGAGAGGGTTGATCGCTATAGGGATATGGTCTCTGATCAGCGCAGGATGTATCACTCGAAAAGATAAAGCGAACAATGAAGCAGCAGGGCCAAGTACGATTGCTGCGAATTATAATTCATCAGCAGGTGAGATTATTATTCCTGTTCCAAAGGATTTGCCTGATGGGAAAACATTTTCTGCTTTCCCCAGCAATAGTAACAGAAAGCCAAATATTCTTAATGGTTTGAATCTTGCTGATGAAACATGGGGTAGAAATACTTCTGGAAATGTTGAGTCCATGGATATTAAATGTTTTGCACCTGCGAGTTTTGGAAAAAAAGAAGATTGGTATTTCTTTGCGCAAGTCTTATCAGGCGATTCCGTCCGTACAGAACAGGATTTTCAGCTCGATAATTGTGGAGACATTCAGATTAACGCTCGAGATCTTGATATTTCACAAACATATGTTGTTAGAGCTCAGTTTTACTATAGTACAGATGATAAAACGATCGTTTACTATGAAGGAACTTCGAAGCCTTTCAAGCCGCAGGATCGAAGCCTAGATCTGATTTTAGAGAAGAAAAGAATTGATCAAGACGTTGAAGTTGATGTCCAAAAAACAGAGTCTGAAATCTGTATGGAGAATGGTCATAAATGGACAGGTCGCGCTTGTGTGGGGGGAGATGCTTATGCAACGCTTCGGTTTGCGCATTCTGATTTGTGCTTAACTGAAAGTTCCGATGGCCGCCTGTTTCAAGCAACCTGTGATGGAACAACGCGTCAACAATTGAAATTAATTTTAAGGTTTAAGGCGTCGACGTATGACCCTCGGGCAACGAAAGGTGGTGGGTTGTATTCTCTGCAGTTTCAAAAAAGTAAACTATGCTTAACTGCAATCTCAGGGAAACCTCAATTAAGAGATTGTTTATCTGGCGCAGCTTCAGCTGAACTACGATCAGCTCAAGCCTTCCGACTGGACTGGTCAGGTAAGACGGAACGGTTTCAAATGGTTGCTCTTCCAGTGGAATCAAGCACATGCCTTACGGTCGAATCAAATCTTTTAGAAACATCTCCTGTAGATTTTGGTTCGTGTAATCGTTCTGGTTCGAATGAAACAAACCGTTTTTTCTACATGACACCGGCTCAGTAGGATGTGCTAGTGAAATAAAAAAGAACTGCTTTCATGAGCGAAAGCAGTTCTTTTTTATGTTTTGAAATTTTTAGGATTGTTGTGACAAAGGAAGAGTTAAAGTAAAGGTTGTTCCTTCTCCCACAGTGCTTTCTACATCTAGAGATCCTTGCTCTTCTTCTATAATGCCTCTACAAATCGAAAGACCTAATCCGGTGCCTTGTTCTTTGTCTTTGGTGGTAAAAAATGCCTGGAAAATTTGCTCTAAATGTTCTTGCTTAATTCCTGGACCATTATCTATGACCTGAATGAGAACTTTATCGTCTGCAGTTTTAGCGTCGAGTGTGATTTTTTTCTCATGGATTTCACTGTCTTTTAAAGCATCTGCTGCATTGGAGATTAGGTTTATAATGACTTGCTCTATTTTGTCTGACCGAGCCCAAAAACAAATTGATTTTTCAAGTGTGTTGTTTGTTAAGAAGGCCCCGCTTGCTTTAATGCGGTTTTCAACAATGAGGAGGCAATTATCTAACATTTCAGAGAGTTCAACCTCTTCAATGGGCCGCACTTCTTGTCTCATGAACTGTTGTAAATGAGTTGTTAGTCGGGCGATGTGCTTTGCTGCTTTGTCTATTTTTTCAGGGATTTTTTCTAAAAGGTTTGCATCATTGTTTTCTATCGCTTTTTTTAAGAAGTGGTTGTACGAGGTGATGATCGAAAGGGGGTTACGAATATCGTGTATAATACCAGCAGAAAGTTCTCCAATTGAAGCGAGTTTGCTCTGCTCGTGAAGTTGGGACTTAAGTGAGGCAACCTCCCTTAAGTCTCTTATAATACTGAATGTTTTTATGAATTCGTCGCCTCTGTAAATTGAAATCGAACGAATTTCAATAGAAATTTTCTCACCAGATTTTGTGAGCATTTGAGTTTGGACCCCTTGAATAAGTCCAACTTTTTTTAACTCCTTGAAACCTAATTTGACTTTGTCTTGAATTTCCTCGGGATAAAGCTCATAAATGCTTTTACCAATGAGTTCGTCTAAACTATAGCCTAATAATTCAGTGGCTTTTTTGTTGGTAGAAAGAATATGGCCATTACGGTCTACAGAGTGAATAATATCTGGGAAACTCCAAACGATTTCCTCAAAAATATTTTTAGATATCGAGTTATCATCCTTTACTGAATCAGCAAGGCTTAAAACTTCATCATGTGTCTTATCATGGCTCATATCGACTTTCATAAGCTACCTATGTTATGCAATCGGAGCTATACGGCGCTTTTATGAGTGCCTGTGGCTTACTTTTTTAAAAAGTTTTTTTTTTATAAATACTTAGGTGAAAAAAATGTCCGGTTTAGATAAAAAATGCCCAGAATGGGCACAGCAAGCGATTGAACAGTTAAGACAAATTGAGGTTTATTTAGGCCATATTCCAAAAGCATCGGATTGGGGAGCTGACTTTATAGATAAAGTTAACTCTAGAGCTTTTTCACCTGAGGACCAGGTTTTTGATGAAGATAAAGCTCAACTTGTATTCCAAAAAATTTGTGTCAGTCTGACTCAAGAGAGTGCAGAGTGGACTCCTGAGCGTATCGCTGAAGTGATTAATCTGAGGATCGGTTACAGTGAAGGGCCAAAATATTGTGATGCAAGTGAAGTAAAAGACGCTTTAGAAGCTGTCTGATATTTAAGTTATTGGAATATAGTGAAGCGGCCCTCATGTTTCAGATGAGGTAAATATACTGTTCCTAATATATGACTGATGATTCATGGGGAATGGTCATACTAATGACGTAAATTAAACATTAAATATAGGTTTGATTTCAAGTCGTTGTTACCATTCTCCTGGCATACATTCGTATCGTAGAGGTATGCGGTATGGAAAAGGTGTTGTCGGAACTTGAAAATCGAGAAGAAGAGCAATAGGCTTTTTGTATTACAGGCATTTAAGTAGGGTGAAAGGACTTTTGCTTGGCTTAATCGATAAAAAAGCTTGTAAGGAGTTATGAAAAACTAACACACCACCAAGAATCCATGAGCTTTATTGGTCATATGATAATTGACCTAAAAAAAATATGGGATCATTCATAAAAGACTTAAAACGCAGCCATACAGCTTCTTAGAAGGTTTTGATAGTTAATAATGTTGAAGATTGATGTGCTGGAACAATTGTGGAAGCTCCTCAGAACTCAGTGGTTTTGGTTTTGGCAGTAATCCACACTGAAAAGCGGCAAGGCCTAAAAGTTCTTCAGGTTTTCTAGAAAACTCTCGAATGTGAGTGCTACGAGTTCTTTTGGAAAGTTTTTGGTTTTCCTTATCTATAATGAGAGGGTGATGGAAATAAATTGGCCTTTGTTGTTGAGGTAAGAGCTCTTGAGCAAGAAGTATTTGGCGTGCGCTAGAGTCTCGGAGATCTTCCCCTCTGATAATGAGATTTACGTTCTCATGTATATCATCAACAGTGACAGCAAATTGATAAGTCCAGTTACCTTTTCTGTCTTTAATTAAAAAATCACCACATTGTTGGTGAGGAGCGTCCGTTTGAGGACCTAAGTTTGAGTCCTTCCATGCAATATTTTCTGGTGTCACGATAAATCGAATTCCATCGATAGAGTTTGGTGTGATGTGATGATTTCGGCAGTTTCCGTTGTAGTACAATTCTTGTGCATGGCCAGGTTGCTTTTTGAGTATGTCTTTGCGGGTGCAATGACAAAAATAGGCTTTTCCGGATTTTATAAGTTTGTCAGAAGATTTTGCAAATCTATTGAGGTGTTCGCTTTGAATGCTGATTTCATCAGGCTGCATTTTTAACCATTTTAGGTCCTCTAGAATCATTTGAACCCATTCAGATTTCGATCTTTGACGATCATGATCCTCAATACGTAGTATGACTTTCCCCCCATATTTTTTTGCGATTCCCCAGACATAAATTGCTGAAACAAGATTACCAATATGTAGGGGACCTGTAGGGCTAGGAGCGAAGCGAGTGATCAATGAGGATGAAATGTGCATCATTCAAAAACTCCGTGATAAAAACACTCTTAAGATAACAGTATTGATGAGAAATGTACTTGTGTTTTTATCTACGATAAAAAATTTCGTTGTATAATATGAGAACCTATGGGGAGAAAATGATGATGTTGCCATGGAAAATTTTTATATACTTTTTCTTTTTAGTTTCATGTCAAAATTTCGGTGATCAATCTGTGATTACAGAATCTGAAAAGCGGATGACAAAATCTAAGCTATACATGGAGGCTCATGATGATGGAAATTCTTTTGCGTGCGCCTCTTGTCATGGTTTAACTGACGAAGGTGTGGTGAGAAGAGCTGGGCACCCATTGACTAATGTGACTCTTCGTCCAAATTATAAAAATGGTCATATCTCTACGTTAAGAGAAGCTGTCAATAATTGTAGAGTTTCTTGGATGAATGCTCCTGAATGGGATGAAAATGATTTAAAATGGCAAGATTTATTGGGTTTTTTGAAAGAACAAACGATTGTTATAGAAAAAGAAATAAAACCCGTTGAGTACCATATTATTCAACCTCCTGATGATGTTTCAAGTGGTAATGAAGTAGTAGGCCAAGAGTTATTTAATAAGAGCTGTCTTATTTGTCATGGGCGAAATGGTGTAGGAACTGTGCAGGGTCCTGGTCTTGAGCGTATTCAATTGTCAGATAGTGTTATTGCAAAGCGGTTGCGCTTGTCAGGTCCAGAGGAAGATCCTGTTTATAATGAACTTGAGGGCGGGAAAATGCCCTTTTGGTCGCAGGAACGTTTATCTGATGATGAGATGAGAAATATTATTTCTTTCTTACAATCGCAATCTGCTCTTAAAAGAAAAACATCTGAGCCTCCAGTTCCTCAAACAGAACGAGTCGATTTATCTTTGAGTGAAAGCCAAAAAAACTGTGGAAAAACATCTCAATATATCGGAAAGAAAATGACTCTTCGAAAAAGATTTCATGAAGTGAGTGGAACAATCACAATTATTGATGATTGCACATTGCACTTTGATCAATTTTTTTACGATGGTCTGGGAGTGGATGTGCGAGTGTATGCAGGTAAAAATAATGATTTTGATAACGGTTTAACAATAAGTCAGAATATTTTAGGTCGCACTTTTCAAGGAGGAAAGGCGAGTTTAAGATTACCTGAAGGAATGAATTTAACAGACTTCAATAGCCTGTCGATATGGTGTGTGCCTATTGGCATTAGTTTTGGAGAAGGTGTTTTTATGTAGTTTTATTTATATGAAAAATAAATATTATCTCAACCAAATCGTCGAACGGAACAATCTTCCTTCCTGAGATTTATCTGGATCATTGTGTTTATTCCAAGCGAAAACTTGTATGTGAGGGCATTCATGAATATTGGCAATGTCTTGTGAATTAAGGCGAAAACTGTCCATTTGTTGTTGCGTCATAGCTGCAATTTGTGTGCGAGGGCCTGGAAAAGGTCCTTGGCGAGCTCCTAAAAGCCGCCCAACAGGATCTGTGACAAAAATCATTTCGATATGATGTTCAGGGAGAGGAGAGTGATCGACTTCAACAACAAAGTACCCATTTGGTTGTACGGATTTGAGATAAGGTTCCATAAGATTTTGTTGCTGAATTGCCGTTGGCGACAAACGGTATACAGAGGAAAAGAGTCCTCGAAAACGACTGCTAGCTAGATCGTTTCTTAAAATACTTGGTAGAAAAAGCATATTAGAATTAATACGTGTCATGTCAGGGGTGTTTATCGTACCTGTTCTATAGACGTGCTGTTTAGTTCCTTCTACAATGCGATAATAAATTTTCCAGTTTCCTGTGAGATTTAAATTATGAAAAATAGCATATGGTGGAAACCCAGAAATAGGCATTTTTTCATGCTGTTGATAAACCCTTAAATTAGAGACTTGATCACCATCTTGTTGTGATTGGGCAAGCACAACTCTGTCTACCCACCTATTTGCTGTTTGAGGCTCACGTATAAGAATTTGAAGGCTTGCTCTAGATTGTGGTGGTGTATAAAAACCATCTTGTGCAACATTCTTTAAATGAAAACCGTCTATCCAATAAAGAAGCTTGTCTTCATCTGCTTTTCCAGGTGCTAGTTGCCCTAAGACGTCTTCTTGCGTTGGGCAGTTGTCTTCAGAGAGATTTAGTCGAAGTAAGTTTCGCCGGCTTACATCCATTAGTTTGTCCTTACAAGAGTTCGGTAGACAGCACTTCCTACGGTTTTTTCACTAATAAAAAATGGATGTTCTATGATATTTCGAAATGAACCCGGAGTTGCAATTGGGTTTCCTAAAAGATCGGTGATTATTGTCCCTTGGAGCTCGACGGCTGGTTGATAAGTTGACCCTTGGCGTGCAACGACCATAGGATAGGGAATGCCAGAAACATCAATTTGGCTAAAATCTGCTGCTTTAATTAGCTCAGAAAAGCGTCCTTCTGTAATATTATGTAAGGCTGCATCTTGTGGGTAAAATCGTCCTTGTCTGTGATGAGAGGATTGCTCTGCTGTAAATGTTGTTGACTGCAGAGTTTTGATCGATATTTTACCAAGTGTGACGTTATTGATTTCTACGTTCCCTAAGTCAGACTTATAGAACTCTTGCCCCCCAGGGTTATTAAGCTGAATAACTAAACTAAGCGCATTTCCTGCGGTCGCATTTTTTTGAAGATCGACACCTTCAAAGAGGATAGGGTGAATGAAATCTTCTTTAGTGATGTCCGCAGGGCTGATTTCTTTACGAAACAAAGTTTGACCACTGCTGCGACATAGAATCACTGTTTTTAATTTACCGTGTGTATATTTTTGAAAACCAACAGCTACGAGTGCAAATTTTTCTGGGCTGTAGGCTTTGACTGTAGGCGTTAAAGCTTCAGGAACATTTGGAAGAGTAGAAAGATCAATCGTGCCAGGAGGAGGGCATGTGTCTGAACTGATTGCTGGATCAAAATCAGGGTTTTCAACCTCTTCTTGTATTGTACCCTCATCTTTATTTTCTTTTTCTGGTGTATTTGTTGTTTCTGAGAGTGGAGGAGAAGATTCCGGTTGGTCATTTGATTTATTCTGCGGCAAACAACTTAAAGGAGAAAGTCCCCATAAGCTTAGAAAAAATCTTCTATTGACCTTGAACCCTGGAGTCTTCACCCATGTCCTCCACCGGTAGAAGGAGGAGTGCGAGAGTGCTGACGATTATTATTTTCTGGCACCGTTAAGGACATACCATGCTCTTGAAGATTTAAAATCCAATGAGGCCAAGATGATGTGTGATCTTTTGCGAAATATCCTTGTTGATTTTTTCCAAAAAGGGAAGGGGCTCGTATAAGTCTTTGAATGAGAATGGTGCGTAAGGCATCCTTGCGGAACGAGTCATGAGTTAAGTGTCCAATATGAAAACCAAGCATGCGAAAATCAGCATCAATCACTTCATTTGGATTTAAAAACCACGGATTGGAACTCGATATGTTGATAGGAAGCTTACTGTATTGAGGGATGAAATCAGCAAAGAAAGAGTCTTGTAGAAAATGATCCCAGGGGTCAGTTAAGCCTTTTGAGCGCCATTCATGGTGACCAAGAAGTGGGAATTGATCAACGCCATGATAGCGAAAAAGTTTGATGAAATGTCGAACGGTTCTGAAGTCATCAGGAATAAAAATAGCTTGAGCTTTAGGCTGTGGCTTTAAAATAACTTTTTTAGAATCAAAAGGTAATCCTGCTTTGTCTGCAGCAAGAGCGGCTTTCCGAAGAGCGTCACGATACTCTTCGGGACGATCATTTGAATGTGTGTGGAAGACTGCTCCTGCAGCATAGTTCATGGAATTGAAGTCTCCTGGGACATAAGGAATGACTTCTGAAACTTCAATGTGCAGCTCTTCTGCTTTCTTTTGAAACCTTTCAACGATGTTGTCTGCACCACCATGACTAGGTTTAAGGACAGCGATTTTATGAAAATTTCTTGTGAGGCTTTGACGTAATAGTCCATGTGCTAATTGACTTGGATCTGGAAAAAATTGGTATGCATAGATTTTGTTTTCGATAAATTTAGCATTCTGATTCAGAATTAATGTGGGACGCTCAAGTCCATCGCTCCATTTTGTTAGGATTTCTGCTTCGTTTTGTAAAAGTCCGCCGATAATAATGGCAACATCATCATCAAAGACAAGTTGAGATAAAGGCTCTAAAATTCCTTTAGATGTGGTGGTGCTACGAACAACAAAAAGATCAGGAGGTAAATTGTAATCTTGAACAGCTTGTTTAAGCCCTGCGAGTAAACTTTGAGACAGTTCACGGTAAGGTCCAGATAAAGGTAGTAAAAGCCCTATCTTATTTTGATGTTTGCGTAAAGCGTGTCTTATGATTTTCATGCTTTTATTTCGATATTTTTTTGCGCAGTGTTTTGTTTGTAGCCTAGAGAAAAGATAAGGTTTTGAAGTTGTTTGTGACATCGGAGGGCGGTACATGGATAATCGATGATAATAAGGTTGTGATCGACGTATCGCATCTTTGCATACTTTGCGTGTCCCAGCTTGAATCTCTAAAAGAGAAAAACAACAAAAAGAAACAAATATGAATATTATTTTTGTTGTCATCAATGAGCTCCAAATGGGTTGCGGTAATGCCCTTTTTGGCCAATGACCTCGAGGTCGGAAACATGTTTTTGTGGAACATTGTTATAGTCAAACCACATTTTTGCACCTTGTGGTGTAAGATGACCATAGTTTGGATGAACACGCATAGAGACAACACCTTTTGGTCGGATAAAAGGATCGATGTGATAGAAGCTCACAATCTGATCCATATAAAGTTTCCAGATAGGAAGAGCAAGTGTTGCTCCATGCATGTTGCCGCCAATTTTAATGTGTTCATCTGTGCCAACCCACACGAGAGTTTGGATATTCGCAGATACAGAAGCAAACCAATTGTCTTTTGAGTCGTTGGATGTCCCAGTTTTTCCACCTGCAATCTGAGCGTATTTAGCTGCTTTGCGAGCAGTCCCTTTTTTTAAGACATCTCTCATGCCTTGCATGGTTAAAAAAGCAACTTTTTCTGATAAAACGCGCTTGCGTTTTGTTGCAGTGTCTTTGATGTTAAATAAAATTTGGCCTTGGCGATTTGTTATTTTACGAATGGCGTGTGGCTCAGAGCGAATACCTCCAGTGGAAAAGACACTGTAGACTCGTGCCAGATCAAACATCGTGACTCCAGAACTTCCAAGGGTAGAACCAAACTCATCTTTCAAGGGGGAGCGAATTCCAAGTTTTTTTGCATGTTCTAAAATAGGTCGAATTCCTAATTTATGACCAAGCTCAACAGTGGGTGTGTTCATTGATCGATAAAACGCTCTTAATATTGTTGTTTCGGTCATATAATCTCGTTGTGGGGTTCTTGGCCGGTAATCACCAATTGTGACTGGCGAGACAAACATCATATCGCTCCATTTGTAGCCTTTTTCAAGAGCGAGAGAATATACAACAGCTTTAAATAAAGACCCAGGTTGTCGAATGGCTTGTGTTGTGCGATTAAAATTTGATTGGGTGTAGTTTCTTCCCCCAACCATCGCTAATATTTCTCCAGTTTTTGGGTTTGTAGAAAGTAGAGCTCCTTCTACAGTGGGTTTTTTCGGGGTGGGGTGTTTTTTTGAAGCTGGTATCATATGAGATTTTTCTGAAGCCATTTGAAAGACATCTTCAGAGCGTCTAATTGCACTTTCTGCAGCGTTCTGGAGTTTGCTATTGAGAGTTGTATAAATTCGTAAACCTTGTGTTTGTAGGGCAGAAGACTGATCACCAAGAATGTCTTGGACGCGTTTTTTTATATGGTCTACAAAATAGGGAGAGGTTCTTCCATGGCGAGGGAGGTATTTTTGATAATCGAGAGGTTGTCGAGACCACATTTGAGATTCTTTACTGCTTAAAAATCCTGCGTGCTCCATGGCTCGTAGTACTTGAAGTTGTCTTTTTTTAGCTTTCCGAGGGTAACGATCAGGGTTGTAACGGCTGGGTGATTGAAAAAGTCCAGCGATGAGCGCAAGTTGATGGACTTTAAGGTCTTTAAGGTCTTTGCCAAAATAGCGCTGAGCAGCAGCTCCAGCTCCATAGGAATGATTTCCTAAAAAGAGTGCGTTGCTATAAATCTCTAATATTTTTGATTTATTAGCGTGTTGTTCAAGCTGAATAGAGAGGAAAAGCTCTTTAACCTTTCGAATGAGTGTTTTGTCTTGTGAGAGTAAAAGGTTTCTGACAACCTGTTGAGTAAGGGTACTTGCCCCTTGGCGTATACGTCCACCGCCTTTCACTTGCACCCATATAGCACGAGCAATTCCCCAAATATCAAATCCTGGGTGGTCAAAAAACCTGCGATCTTCAATAGCCAGAACAGCTTGTTTAAATTTTTTAGGGATTTTTGAGTATGGTGTATAAATTTGATAGCGCGTAAAAAATTCACCGATAACTTGCCCGTTACGATCGAAAACAAGGCTGTTGTCTTGAGGTGTCCATGAAAGAATAGGATCAACATCTTTTCTTGTGTAATCAAAAACACCAATGGAATTCAACCAAAGATAAAGAGCACAGCCCGCTATAACAGAGCTTGTGCCTAGGGTTCCAGCAAAAGCCTTCCAAATCCACAGATTCTTTTGATGTGGAGGTGTTTTTTCCTGGCGTTGTCGGTGCCGAGGCAGAGAGGAATATTCAAGGTATGGATCTTCGTTAAATGGATCCTTATGACCACGCATAGAGCGGCTTTCTCCTAAAGATGAGTCTCTAGAATATCATCGGTCTGAGAAAGGCTTCGCTCAAGTCTGCGCTTGCTGCCTACCGGTTATGGGATGGTGTTGATCTTAATCATATTTGTCGGATTCATGCTATTGATAGGGATTCCTGCGGTGATAACAATCGTATCTCCAGACTGAACGATACCTAAACTTTTTAAGAGGTGAGGCAAATCTTGTAGGAGAACATCTGTATTGTAGAACAGAGGATTTCGCATTCCGTAGACCCCCCAGATAAGCTCAAGCCGATGAATAACTTCTTCTCGAGGGCTGATTGCAATAATTGGCGTATGAGGGCGCCATCTTGAAATCTGACGCGCGATAGAACCTGTTAAGGTTAAGCAAACAATAGCTCGAGCGTTGAGTTCATCAGCTGCTTCACACGTACTGCGGGCGATGGCTTCATGGGTTTCCCATTTGCTGTCAATTTCGGTATTGCTGTAACGACGTGTACGAGTATGAGCCCAAGACTCCACCTGTTCAATAACCTCAACCATGCGTTTGACACATTCGACAGGGAAACGTCCAGCTGCCACTTCTGCAGAAAGCATAATGGCATCAGCGCCTTCAAGAACACCATTTGCAACATCTGCGAGCTCAGCAAGGCTTGCTCGAGGGTTTTCCACCATAGACTCAAGCATTTGAGTTGCTATGATGACAGGAATGGCTTCTTGAGCAGCCGCGTTGACAATGAGTCTTTGAAAGCTAGGGACTTTTTCAACTTGACACTCAACGCCGAGATCGCCTCGAGCAACCATAAGACCGTCTGCAACTTTTGCAATTTTATCAATGTCGTTAACTGCGGATATTTTTTCTATCTTCGCAATAATAGGGGTATCAGCACCGAGAGCTTGGATAATCTTTCGACACACTGTTAAGTCGTCAGGCGACTGTACAAAAGATAATGCAACAACATCCACTCGTTGAGCTATGCCAAATAAAAGATCTTTTGTATCTTTTTCAGTCAATGCAGGTAAAGAGAGGTGAGAATCTGGAAAGTTGACACCTTTACGACTTTTTAAAAGTCCACCTTCAAGCACTTTAACTTGGAGGGTTTTTTGTTTGCTGCCTGTAACTTCCAGGATGAGCAAACCGTCGTCCATCATCACACGGTCGCCCACAGCGACATCTTGAACAATGTCTCTGTAGTCAATAGGAATGGTGTCATCGGTTTGTTCGTGACCAAATTTTAAAGTATGGATTTCATTTTTTTGCAGCACCATTTGATCATTACGAAGTTTTCCACAACGAATTTTGGGACCTTGTAAATCCTGTAAAATGGTCACGTGCCGAGCGTGTTTTTTGGACAACATGCGCACTAATTCAATATTCTTAGCGTGAGTGGCATGATCACCGTGTGAAAAATTTAGACGAACAATATTTAAGCCCGCTTCTATGAGCTGACTCAGTGTTTCTTCATTGCTTGATGCAGGGCCAAGAGTCCCAATGATTTTACAGTGCCTAATATGAGAGTCTCGATCTCGAAACGCTCGCATACCTTTGATAATCGGGGTGCCGTCTAACATAAAGCCTCCATGAACGCCTTTAGAAATTGTTTTGCACTTTGTACTAAGATGTTCAAGAGATCAAGCTCTTGGTTTAAGAAGAAAGCCATCAGATGCAAAGTATTCCACGTGATTACCTTTACGCATCAATGTCGTTTTCATGCAAGCGCGATTAAAAAGCATAATAGCCCGAGCAGGGCCTTTAGGCGCAGGGTATGTGTTGAAAGCTGGATAGCGCTTGATCACATCTATGTCTTCTCTTGCTAGAAGCTCTTCTGCTTGCTGTAAACCATGTTTGAAAAGAGACATGAGATGAATAGATAGAAAATAAAAACACTCATGAGGAACATTGGTAAATCTTTTTGCAGCTCCTAAAAAAAGCTCGAGTCCGAAAACACTATAGATGGGATCTATAAAAACCATCGCATAGTTCTTAATAAATTGTTCTGGTGGGTTGGTAGAAATATCATGACACAGAACCTTGAGACTAAGGTTCTCGCGCTTTGCTTGCTCTTCAATATCTCGGCATAGCTCTGGGTCGATATCGACACATGTGATGTCGGTAAATCCTTTGCGAGCCATGGTGAGCCCAACCATATCGTCATCACCTAGAAGAAGAACTGGTTTATGGAAACCACAGAGCCGTTCCGCTTCTTCACAGCGAGAAAGAGTCGTCTTTTTTGTGCAAGGTTGTTGGGCATGAGTTCTATTTGTAAAAGGTCTTACCGGTTGTCTGCCGTCTTCAGGTAGGTTTAAGAAAAGGTGCTGAGCAGCTTGCTCATGTACGACATCTACAACCTCACCCCAAGAGAGGTTAATAAATTTTCTGATTGAGGGATCTTGTGCGCTCCAAGATAAAAGCATTCTCGCAAGTTTGATATATCGAGGAGGTGTATTGCGAAGCTTTTCAACTTCATAGCGCTCTTCAGAGCTGAGTTTTGAGGCTGCTCCGAAATAGCAAAGTTCTTCCCAAGACGGTAGGCGCTGATTCATAAGACTCCAGACGGTTGTGAACTTGCACTCATCATAACAAGGGAGCCTATGGCAATAAAGCTTATCGCAATACCGAGTCTAATTTTCATAAGAGTTTTCTCTGAAAAAGACCCTTCTCCATGCTGAGCGAGCCTTGCCATAATAGAGAACCAGACCAAATCTCCAAGCACAATCCCTATGAGAAAAAAAATAAGAAGTGAGCCCTGAACCTGAATGTTAAAGAAGTGAGAAATCGTATTTATCGCAAATAACCAAAACATAACAAACGATGGATTGGAGCCACATAAAAAAGCCCCAGTCGAGAAATCTTTGAGGGGTGTCCCTATATGATGGTCTTGCGTGGTCTTTGGTTGTGCTGCTCCTTTTCTGAGACTGATAAGCGAAAAAACCCCTAGCGCGATAAGAAAAAAACCACAAGTGATCTGAATTTCATAAAGATACGGTGATTTTTGGAAAATTTCTGCATAACCCCAAGCTGCAGCTGTCGCGTATAATAAATCCGTGACGACGACCCCTAAAAGAAAGGTCAAAATTCGATTTCTTTTTCTCTTTTGAAAAATCATTTCTGCTAACATTAGGTTGATAGGGCCTAAGGGGGCAGATGAGCAAAACCCTCCGCAAAAACCAGAGAGTACAGCAATGACAAGGCTCATAAAATTTTCTCCATAATCAAATCTTGTCCAACTCTTCCGATCTTACAGGAAGACAGTGGAACTGAATGCTGGAACATGATATTCACCAGGATCCACGGTATCGAAAATAAAGGAGAGACGCCATGGGTTTACCTGGTTTGCCTGAACTACTTGTTATTTTTGGAATTGCAGTTTTATTGTTTGGATCTAAGAAGCTTCCAAGCCTTGGTGGTGCGATTGGTGAAAGCATTAAAAATTTTAAAAAAGGCCTAAGTGAAGCAGAAAATGAAAAAATAGCTTCGAATTCAAAGGATTCAAAAAGCACTGATTCTTCGAATGATTCTTCTCATGATGCTTGATGGCCTTTTTGCTCGTAAGCTCCTTATGGTTACGGGTAAGGGAGGAACAGGCAAAACTTTATTGTCTGCTTCCTTAGGCCAGATAGCTGCGTCATTAGGCAAGAAAGTTCTAGTTGTAGAGTGTCACAGAGATTCTCAGTTGCGCCCTTTGCTTGGTGGTGAAAATAAGGTTGATGAAGCTGTGCAAGCTGAAAAGAACCTTCACTGGATCAATCTTGTTCCAAAAAATGGGCTGCAGCATTATGTCGTGGGGCGTCTGAAAAAAGCTGGTACTTGGAATAAATTTTTTAAGCACAGTAAAATCACAGCTTTTTTTGAAGCTATGCCTGGCTTGACTGAAGTGATGATTCTTGGGCGTTTGTTTCATGATGTGATGCTTATTGATCAATGGGATTTGGTGATCTTTGATGGTCCTGCTTCAGGACATTATGCAAGTATGCTTGAGACTCCTGCTGCTATTTTAGGCGCAGGTATCTTAGGCCCTCTTGCTTCAGAGGTGAAACGGGTGAAAGATTTTCTCGAAGATTCTGAGCTTTGTGAAGGGTTGTATGTGACTTTACCAGAGCCTTTGGTGATTTCTGAATGTGCTGAATTTGTTCCAAAGCTAGAGTTACCAAAAAAACATCATGTGATTTTAAACCGAAGCCTTTATTCGGATAAAGACTTTGTGAGCGATTCAATACCTGTTCAAGAATGGCTGAATAAACGAGACGAATTAACATCACAAGCTATGAAGGACCTTGAAGGTTTTGGTTCTTTTTTCCAAATTTTAGATTTAGGTGCGGTGTCTGGGGCTTTAAGTTTAAAAGAGTCAAAGCAGCTGTGGGGATATTGTGACTAAAAAATCTCGTGTGTTTGTTGTTGTAGGGCCAGGTGGTGTCGGTAAAACGACGTGTTCGATTGCCCTTGCTATGGCGGGTGTACGGAGAGGTTTAAAAGTAGGTCTTTTATCTGTAGATCCTGCGAAAAGGCTAGCGAAAGCTTTGAAAATACCTTTAGATGCTTCTATGTCAAAAGTCGAGTGTGAAGGAAGTGGGGAGCTACATGCTGCAATGGTTGATCAACAAGCGATCTTTGATCAATTGGTGCGATCTTATGCTCCTAAAAAAAATCATGAGAAAATTTTTCACCACCCTTTTTATGTTTCAGCGAGCCAGCAGATTGCAGGTCCATTTGAAGCTATGGCTCTTGTTCAGCTTGCTAAAATGCAGAAATCGTTTGATTGGATTGTGCTAGATACACCACCTGATGCTCAAGCATTAGAGTTTTTAGAACGCCCTAAGGTGATGGCGAGATTTATGAGAGCTGGTGTGATGAAGTGGATACTGTCATCATTTCGGGTTGGAAGTCGCCTGGGTATTCATAGACTTGCTAAGTTTGGAGAACGTTGGTTTCAAGGTGTAGGTGAGGTCGCAGGTGTTAAAGCTTTACTTCAAGTGGCAGATTTTTTAACTCTGATGCAAGAAGTCGTTGAAGGAGTCGCCGAAGGGAGCGAAGTGGCTGATACTATGTTGAGCGATCCAACAACTCAATACGTGGGAGTGATGAGCCCTAAAGATGGCGCATATCGTGTTATGAAAACACTAAGATCATCACTCAAAGAGATCGACCGAGATTTAACATCTATTTTAGTAAATAGATGTCTTCCAGATAGTTTTCAAGGGAGTCATTCTTTGCCTTCTGATCTTAAGATACGCCTTATGGTTGAAGAAGATTTATTGAGTCGCCTTCATCTTCCGCATTTGAAACTAGAAGATCAATGGGGTGGTATTGCGGATGTAGAGGCCTTACAGCGACTCGCAGATATTCTACATGACTCACTCGGCGAGATCTGCCTTCTTACACATGAATTATCGATGTCGACATAAGGGTACAATGACCTTGGAATATTATTGAAGGTCTCAGCTATGAGCTTTGTGGATTATTCAATTCAAAAAACTGAAGATATAGGGCGATTTGTGTCCTATATTTCTAATATTGGTAAACAAGTTATAAAGCCCCCCTTTCGCTGGCGAGAAATACTACAACAACTTGAGTTTGTCGGTCATCAGAGTTTAAATATTATTCTTTTGACAGCATTTTTTACAGGAGCTGTCTTCGCGCTTCAGATCGGTGGAATTTTTTCTATCTTTCGTGCTGAAGGCATGATGGGTGGTGCAACGGGCAAAGCTTTGGCGACAGAGCTTGCGCCTCTTGTGACAGGCTTTCTTATGACTGGTCGTGTGGGTTCAGCTATGACATCTGAGCTGGCTACCATGAAGGTGAACGAACAGATCGATGCTATGGAAGCGATGGGTGTTGATCCTATTCATTATTTAGTAGTGCCACGAGTCCTTGCTTGTCTCTTGATGATCCCTTTTTTGTGCGGTGTCTTTATGTTCCTTGGTGTTGTAGGGGCTTGGGCAACAGGAACCTTGCTTTTTCATGTGGATCAAGGTGTTTTTATGGAAAAACTTAAAACTCTCGTGCATGTGAGTGATGTTTGGTTGGGACTGCGGAAAAGTGTGTGTTTTGCTGTATTAATTGGTGCGGTTGCGTGCCGTTTTGGGTTGAATGCCAGTGGTGGTGCAAAAGGGGTTGGGTTGGCAACCACAACCGGTGTTGTAAACACTTTGTTGATGATTTTATGCACAGATTTTTTGATTAGTTATATTCAAGTGAGATGGTTCGGATGATTCGATTTTCACATGTCAGCAAATCTTTTGGATCCCATCAAGTTCTTGATGATTTAACGCTGCATGTGCGTAGAGGGAAGATCACTTTTATCGTGGGTAAATCGGGAGAAGGTAAATCGGTGACTATCAAGCATATTATGGGCTTGATGAAGCCTGATGCTGGTGACATTGCGGTTGATGGCCACAATATTTTAGATTTAGATGGTGCAGAGCTGCGTGAGTATCGAAAGAGTTTTGGAATGCTTTTTCAGCACGCAGCGTTATTTGACAGTATGACGGTGGGGCAGAATGTGCTTTTTCCTTTGCAGGAACAAACCTTGAAACAACCTCTATCTAAAATGCTGAAACGTGTTGAGGATGTTTTAGAGCAGGTGGGTCTTCCGCATATTCAGCATAAATATCCATCTCAATTGTCGACAGGAGAAAAAAAGAGAGTGGGCTTAGCCAGAGCTTTGGTCACAAAGCCTCGAGTGCTCCTTTACGATGAGCCGACAACCGGTATGGACCCTCTTGTATGTGAAATGATTGATGATCTTATTGTCCAGCTGAATGAAGATGAAAAAGATATGACGTCTATTGTGATTTCTCATGACTTGAAAGCTGCGATGGCAACAGCAGAGTATATTGTCATGCTTTATAAGGGGAAGGCAGCGTTAGAAGGAACGCCAAAAGATTTTAAGGAAACAAAACAGCCTGTTGTACAACAATTTTTTTCTGGTCGTGTGGATGGGCCGATGGAGTTTTTTTGACAGTTATAGATTTTGAAAATTCTTCCGATCCGATACAAAGAGGCAATGCTATATGCGTACTATGAAAAATCTCGGAACGGAATTTCGTGTCGGACTCTTTACTCTTTTGGCAGGAGTGACGATCGGATATATTTTTCTTGTTTTAAGCCCAGAAAGCTTCGAACAAAAAGGTATGACGACATATGCAACTGTTGTCCAGGATGCATCTGGAGTCGTTAAAAAAACCCATGTGAAAACCAATGGTGTGATTGTTGGACAAGTGGGAGATGTTGTTCTTGAGGTGAATCAAACTCGTTTGATTCTAGAGATTGAGGATCGAGTTAAAATTCCTAAAGGTTCAAAAATTCGTATTCGAGAAAAAGGTCTTTTAGGTGATGTTTTTATTGATGTTGCTCGTGTAGAAGATAGTGGAGATTATTACCAGCATGGGGATGTCATACCTCCTGTTGAAGGGCAAACAAACCTGTCTTCACTTATGGCTTCAGCTGGTGATATAGCAAAAGATGTGAAAAAAGTAACTTCTGCTTTGGCAAACGCAATGGGTTCAGACAAGGGCCGGCAGCAGTTGGAAAATATACTTGATGATATTGCCTCTATTACAGGTGATGCTCGTCGGACCATGGGTGTTTTGGGGGAAGAGCTCGCAGGAGATGATAAAAAGCTTGTACGAATGATTGGTAATCTTGATGGGACGCTGGCTGATATCCGTGATTTCAGTGGACATATTAAAGGGCTCGTTTCAGGCCCTAATAAAGAGCGATTGGAGAATATTTTAGCTTCATTTAATAACACGATGGAAGACGCTGAAGTCACCGCTCATAACATAAGAACGGTGAGCCATAAGATTGAGCGAGGTGAAGGAACTATTGGTCGTTTATTAAATGACGAAAAAACTGTCGCGGAAATTGAAGGTGCAGTAAAAGATATTCGGAAAATTCTGAAACCAGCAACACAACTTAAGGTCAATGTTGATTACCACGGAGAGGCTAGGAGCGGTGGTGAAACGCAGCATTATTTTGACCTTCATATGAAAACTCGACCAGACAGATATTATGTTTTTGGGGTCACAGACTTAAAAGCGAGAACAGTTGATACAACCACGGAAAGTGGGGTGACCCCTGAAGGGGAAGATGTTGATACTAAAACACGTGAAATTCAAACAATTTCAATTAAAGAAAAACTTCGATTTAATCTTCAATATGCAAAAAGGTATGGACCACTACAGTTTCGCTTTGGCTTGTTTGAAAGCACAGGTGGTATCGCTACTGATGTTTATGCTTTGCGTGATCGTGTCAAACTCACGATGGAGGCGTTTGATTGGGATTCTCCTGAGACAGAACGTCGCACTGCTCATTTTAAAACTTATATGACTTTACTCTTCTATGATCATGTGTATGCCATGATTGGCTTAGATGACGTGACTCGAGTAGATGCGAGTACAGGGCGTGTTCACAAAACCCCTAAACCATTGGGAGGTATAGGGGTCTCATTTGATGATGATGATTTGAAGGGGTTGATGGGTACTGCTGCGCTCGCCTTGTAATGGTCCGTTTTTAACGGATCATTGAAAGGAAGTGCACGTGTTTCTCATACTGGTCTAGAACATCAGAAATGATTTGATCTTCTGAGTAACCCATAACATCGTAGTTTTGCCCGCCCTCTTTAAGAAAAATTTCAGCACGGTAGTAGTTTCTATTTGGTGATTTATGATGCGTATTCACAGCGAAGCTCGGAGGCTCATATTCGCGAATACGAACGTGGTAGATAAAATCAATTTCTTCACCGTGTAGAACTTCAAAAGCAGCACCCAGTTCATTTTCTCTTATTTTCGTGTGTATGCCTTGTTTTTTAAATTCTTCAGCAACTTTTTTAAAGCTTGAGACAACATTGTTTTGTATGAAATTTAAGATTTGTGAAGACTTCGGGGTGTTCATAATATTTTCAATGCGGAGCTTCCAGTTGTCGTTATCAATTTGAGGGGACGTAATATTGTTCATCCCGGTGCTCATGCGTTTGAGGTAATCAATATTGAGAGCCTTTTTTAAACCAAAAGCTGAGCAGATTAAGATGAATGAAAAAGGCAAAGCACTAAGAATAGTGATTGTTTGCAGTGCTTGAAGTCCGCCAACTAAGAACATCACTGTGGCTACGAGCCCAATGAGGGCAGACCAATAAACTTTTTCCCAAACAGGATTATCTTCTCGCCCTTTATTTGCCAAAAGATTTACAACCAAAGCCCCTGAGTCGGCAGATGTTATGAAAAAGACTAAAACCATAAACAGTGCTAAACATGAGGTGAGGTTTGATAAAGGAAAATGGCTTAAAAATGAGAAAAGAGAGGATGCTATGTCATTTTGAACATCTTGGGTTAGAGTACTTTCAGGTTCGTTGAGAGCGATGTATAATGCGCTGTTGCCAAAAACAGTCATCCAAGTAAAATTAAATAAAGATGGGATAATCATGACGCCCAGAACAAACTCTCTGATTGTGCGGCCATAGGAAATTCTTGCGATAAACATACCTACAAATGGTGACCAGGATAACCACCACGACCAGTAAAGAAGAGTCCACCCGCCGATCCAGTTGTTAGGCTCATAAGCGTATAAATTAAATGTTTTGTGAATCACACCAGATAAGTAATTGCCGGTGTTTTCTAAAAATGATTTCAACAAAAAATCGGTTGGGCCGAGAATTAAAACCATTCCCATAAGGCAAACAGCGAGTGCTAAGTTAAATTCAGATAAAATTCGCACGCCTTTTTCAACACCAGAGACTGCGGATAATGTCGATAGAATACTCACGCATAAAATAAGAATAGCAAGAGCAACAGGAGTGGGAGACCACCCTGATAACCACTGGATTCCAGATCCTATTTGTGTGACACCGTAACCTAAAGAGGCTGCAACTCCAAAAATTGTCCCAATGATAGCGAAGATATCAAGAGTATGGCCAATGGGCCCCCAAATGCGTTTTCCGACAAGAGGAAGAAATGCTGAGCGCAGGGTTAGGGGAAGTTTTTGTCGATAGCAAAAATAGCTAAGAATAAGCCCTACTAATGCGTACACCGACCAAGCATGTAAACCCCAGTGAAAAAAGGCAATGCTCATGGCCTCTTTTGCG
The DNA here is from genome assembly GCA_045106415.1 of Oligoflexales bacterium. Lineage (GTDB taxonomy): Bacteria > Bdellovibrionota_B > Oligoflexia > Oligoflexales > Bog-1112 > JBGCEP01. The sequence goes on from JBGCEP010000026.1 coordinate 84,211, forward strand.
GCGGCAGGGTTTTTACCAACACCGACAGGAGGTGACACGAAGTGCATAATCGGTTCACCTACTCCGAAAAACATAATGCCAATCCCCATCCCAGCAGAAAAGAGCATCGCAAACCATGAAGGGTATGAATAACGTGGTTGTGAATGATCTGGGCCGAGACGAATATCACCATATCGGCTTAAACCGAAGTACAGAACAAGGAGGAAAATACAAGCAACAGCAAAAATATAAAGCCAGCTGGCGTGTGTAATCAAGTTTTTCTGTATGGTATCTAAGTATTGGTTCATGGGGACAGGAAACGCAGCTGTGAGTCCCACTAAAGCAAATATTAATAGAGAAGATATCGAAAAAACAGGGTTTTTTAATTTATGTGTAGGCTCTTGTGAATTCAAAAGTGACCTTTTAGTAAGTGGCTGAATACTGTGTTTTATGGCTATATCTTGCGATCCTCTGCAAAATTAGATCTGAATATTATAGCATGGATATTGCCGTGGCGACACCTAGGATTCATCGCCTTCTCATACGTGTTGACAGCTATGCTGTGAAGGAATATAAATTTCTTGCTTATGCTGTGGTGATAACAGGCTAAACAAGTTAATTTTTTTGCAAAAAACAGCTGTGATGGCGTGACGCTTTTTTTAACTAAAAAATACTTTTTTACATAGAAAAGTGTTTTTTTTGGGTGTTTAGTTGTTTTTTTGTCGTTAATTAGGGTGACGAAAAATTCGAAATTGTAACCAAAGCATTGAAATGCTAGGGGAGAATATGGAAAAGACAAGTGATTATAAATGGTTTTGGGATGGACTGGACCATTACCTTATTAAAAATGGTATGAAACAAAGTTCACAACGAAAAGTAATTGTTTCTTACTTTTTAGAAGTCGGGACTCACGTACACGCTGAAGATATTCATGCTGCGATGCGTGCAGATGGACATGTTGTTGGACTTGCAACTATATATAGAGCGCTATCTCTTCTTAAAGATGCAGGCTTAGTGCAGCAGTATCTTTTTGGTGATGGAAAACGAGTTTTTGAAATTTTTGACCCAGAAGAGCACCATGACCATATGATTTGTCAAGATTGTGGTGGAGTCTCAGAATTTCATAATGAGCAGATCGAGAAAATTCAAGTTGATGTAGCAAATGAAAGAGGCTTTAAAGTTGTCTCACACCGGCATGAACTTTATGGTGTTTGTCAGGACTGCCAGTGATGGTCTGTTGTTCTTAGTAAGCTTCAAGATCCATTTCTTTAAGAAAGTAGCCATAACTTTTAGAAATAAGGTTGACGAAGAATGACGTTGGTTCTGTGCGCAGAACCCTTTTCTTAGGTCTTTTCTTCGGTTTTTGTATGATGCCGATGAAGATTATCTCGAGTGTGTCTGTATGTTTTTTTATCTTTCTCACAGGCTTTCATAAGTTTTTTGTTGGGATGTAAACTTTTTAAAAAAGTGACTTCTTCAAAGCTCTAACGTTGAACAGCCTCAGGATTCCCGAGAGTGATGTGGTCCACGGATGTCGTTGGTCCTATGTATGGCATCGATGACAATAAATTCCACTTACAAGCCGAACCTTCGATTCTTTTGTTCTCGTGTAGGATCAAAAAAAAAAAGAGAACTCTAAATAGGTTCTTCTTTGATTAGTATTTCCGGCAATGATTAATTCTTTAAGTTCATTTGCAAGTCTAAAGATAATTTTTGCAACATTGAAGCTGTTAAAATCTTTTACTCTTAAACTCTTGTCCTGCTCTGAAAAGGCTTTTTGATTATTCGCAGTCCAATGAAGAACTCTGCATCGGATTTTTTTTTAATGACGAGCACTTAATATGTTGTTTTTCTAAATCTGTATGATTATTTTTTAATATAGAAATTTTATTTGAATCTAAAGATGAACCTTGTTCATCATGGTGAGTGACACCATCTTGTTCTATTGTATGGTGCTTTAAATTCTTTGATGTATGAGTTGGTTCTGATTTTGTGTGTTTTGTTTTAAAAGAGCGGCATGACATGCAGGAGTAAAGTGATTATAGTTGATCAGATTTTTATTATAAGAATCCTCATCAAGTACAGTCATCTATTCATTGAATAAGAATAAAAAATTGATAAAAGAATAATCTTTCTTTTTTTGTTGCTTTTAGATGATTATGTTTCATTTTTTTGATTTAACTCTTCAAATATTTGATACAGATTTCTTTTTTGAATGGGTTTTGATAGAAAAAGATCCATACCGGTATTGAGGCATTTTTCCTTATCTTCAGGCATGGAACTTGCTGTTAGAGCAACGATGAGTGTGTCAGGTCTCTGCTCTTTTATTCTTTGAGTCGCTTCAAAACCATCCATAATTGGCATGTGACAATCCATGAAAATAATATCATAATTTTTTTCTTGTGACCTTTGAAATGCAATGAATCCATTTTCTGCAAAGTGGACAACGCAATTAATTTTTTCTAAGTACCCTTGAATAACGGCCTGATTAATGAGATTGTCTTCTGCAACAAGTACTTGAAAACATCGAGAATGTATAAGTTCTTGTGACAGAATATTTTGAATATTATCTATTGCTTTAGTAGAGGGAAAAGTTGGGAATTGAAACCCAAATGTTGACCCTTTACCTTCTGAACTTTGCACCCAAATACTTCCTTTCATGAGCTCAATAAAGCTTTTGCAAATGGAAAGTCCTAGGCCAGATCCTCCAAAGTTTCTTGTGGTAGAGGCGTCAGCTTGGGAGAATGGCTGAAAAAGGTGTGATTGTATTTGTGGCGAAATACCAAGGCCATTGTCTTGTACTAAAACCTTAATATATTGTGTATGATCCCAAAAAACATCGATTTTAATTGTCCCGCGTTTGGTGAATTTAATAGCATTGCTTAACAAATTGGTAAATATCTGACGTACTCTCACAGGGTCTCCACTAATCCAGTGAGGGACATCTTTATGCACGTCAAATTTAATTATATTTCCTTTGACGCTTGCTTTATTTTTTAATAGATCAATAACTTGTTGGAATTCTGTTTTGATGCAAAAAGAAATATTTTCCAGTTGAACTTTATTTGATTCTAATTTAGAAAAATCAAGAATATCATCAATGACTTGAGTCAGTGTTTCCCCACATTTATGAATGGATTTCACTTTATTAAGTGTTTTTTCATCTGTTTCTGAATTTAAGATAAGATCTGTTATGCCTAAGATACCATTTAAGGGTGTTCTGATTTCATGAGACATATTAGCTAAGAATTGTGATTTTATTTCTGTAGATTTTTCAGCTGTTTTTTTTGCTTCTAAAAGAGCTTTTTCATGTTGTTTTTTTTCTGTGATATCAGTGCGGATTGCGATATAACCAGATATAGATCCGTCTTCTCCAACTTGAGGAATAATAGAAGTGTCAACCCAATAGAACTCCCCTGACTTTTTTTTGTTTTTAATTTCACCACGCCATATCTTTTTTGAAGAAATCTCTTTCCATAACCTTGGGAAAAAATCACGATCGTGATGATGAGAATTTAATATACGGTGGTCACTTCCAATGAGTTCTTCATTAGAATAACCTGATATTTCAATAAATTTATCATTAACTTCTGTTATAATCCCTTTTTTGTCAGTTTGTGCGTAGATGGAAATCTCGTCGATGGCAATTTTTTTCTCGTGAGATTTTTTGAGTGATATTTGAAGTTCATTTTTTGAAATAGTTTGTGAAATATAAAACATTACAATGATGATTGTAATGAAGATAAGGAGGCCGGGTATGGTGTATGTTTCTGACTTCATAAGGTGATTTTTGATGATTTGACGCGTCGGCCCGAGTTGAAGAGAAAGTTGGATGTTTCTAATGTGAATACCGATTTTTGTATCGAATTTTTTTGGGCTATGATCTCCTTGTTTATATATAGTTTTTGAATCAAGAAGTATTGTGGTGTTAAATTCTTTCTCAAATAAATCTTTGAAAAAATACTCTGACTTGTATGTTGCTATAATATAACCGTTGATTTCATTTTTTTTATTAAAAGTAGGGTGAGATGATAAAAAGAATGTCTCATCTTTTGGTCCTGAAAAAGGGGGGCTAATGGATCCTTTTTGAGTTTTGTGAGATGCGTGGATAGCGGTGTTTTTTTCTTTATGAGAAATGCTGTTAATTTGTTCTATTATGGCAATTTTATTTTCTGGATACAGCCAATGAGATATGAAATCTGTGTCTACCCATGAAATAGATTGCAAATTATTAAAGTCGTTTAAGTACTTTTTTGTGTCTTTTTTCCATTTAGATAAACTATCTTTATCTTCATTGTTAAATCTTAATGCTATTCGATCTATGTTTGTTAAATTGTTATTGATTTTCATCCTTACAAGCATTGAAGTTGTTTTAATTTTTTCTTCCATTATCTTTTCAAGGTTTTCTTTTTCTTTTTTGTGCATAAAAATAAAGGTGTATGAAGAAAGACTTAATCCAAATATAATGATTGCAGAAATATTTATACTTAAGTGTAGTGAGGTAGGAAGATTATTATGCATATGAGAAATTTTTTTATTCTTATACATTTCTTTTATAATTTGAGAAGTAGGTTCTTTTTTGACTGATAGTAATGAGTATATCCGTTCTTTTTTCTTTCCTATAAAAACACCAATTATACAAAAAATAAAAAATAAAATGATCAAAGGTATTATAATATTAATATTTGTCTTAATGATTTCAATGTAATGGTGATCTTCTGGTGTGGCGAGACTTGTTATGATAATAGAAGAAAAAAAAATGCTCATAGCTGCGCCGAAAAAAGCATAAATCCAAAGTGATCTTTTTTTTCTCATATAAAAGCCTGTTTTAGATCATTTAAGTAAAGGTATAAAGCTGGCCTTATATTGATTCATCGGTTTTTTTTTGAAAATGTGAAGTATTATGAATATTAAATTATTTTTAATTATCAGCGGTTATCATATTTTCTTTAGAAAAAAATCAAAAATGACGATAAAGGACGCAGTTATGATCCCTAGGAGTAATAGCGTGAAAATATTTGATAGCAACAATAAAATGACGATGGCTTTTAGTTTTTTATTATTTATCTCCATGGGTTGTGGTAAGACCTCGACACGATCGTCATCCTCAGGGTCGAGTGATGCTACAATATCTGACATTAGTATGACACTTCCAAGGCGAGCATTACTTGCAAATGAAGTTCCTGCTATTAAAAGACTCATGACACATTATCGATTGAGGTATGAAACAGTTGTTCCGTGTGCTTCAAGAGGATTTATTGAGGTAGCAGCGTACCGAGATGAAGGGCTTCTCGGTATTAATGTTGATCGTAGCTGTGAAATTCTTTTAAGTATGGAGTATGGATATAATCTTAAAAGCGATGGAAGTGGAGATGTTTATTATGCTTCGAATAGAATGCGTTTCTCACCAGAAGATTTAGGTGGAATTCCATTAAATCTTGTTGATAATGATGATTTTCTGCAGTCTGAATCACAAAAAACTTCACAAAATGTTGCTTCACAGGGTTCTGTAAATTCAAACAGCGTCTCACCCCAAGTTCAAGAGAATAATAGTTCTCAAAATATAAATAACTCAAGTAATCAGAACAATAGCTCCCAAGATGTGAGTCATTCGTCAGTGCCGCAGGACTCTTCTCGAACAACTAGCGCACAGCAGTCAAGCTCGGTTGGAGAAGAAACAAAGAAGAAGCGTTATTTCCGAATAGATTTTGATATGCGTATTACGACATTAGGAAAACAACTTGGTTTAAAAACTGAGACTTTTCGCAATTCTGAAGAAGTTGCTACGGGCAGTTCTTCAAAGGACAGTCGTGACTCATCTACAGGTCTTCCTAGTTCTGACATTGATCGAGATTTAAATCCAGCCTCAGGTATTCAATCGCGTGATGATGTGGATGACAGTTTGATTGATGATGGAAGAAGTAATGATGATGATCTTATTTCTGAGCCTTTTGAGGGTTTAGATGATGATGAGCTTCCTTCTGAAGAAGGTGGTGATGAAAATCAAGTGCAAAAAGAAGTGACTTATAACGATGATATTCAACTGCTTTTGAGTGATAACTGCACTTCTTGTCATAGCCCAGGCGGAGTCGCTGCAAGTATTGACTTATCAACTGAAGATTCTGCTAAAAATTTTGCAAGTCAGTCTAATAGCTCTATTCAAAATGAGAGAATGCCTCCATCAACCCCATTAGCATCTGAGGATAAAGAACTTTTTGATGCATGGATAGAAAGTGGTGCTCAATAATAAAATTGAGTAATTTATTTCCATGAGGTCTTTGGGCTAGTTTTTTTTCTAAGATAAATTTTTATTTTATCTTCTTGTTTTTAAATGATAATTGGAGTTGTTTTTGTTGTTTCCTGAAGTTTCCTAAAAATGCACCGACAGTGTATATAAGGTGGAGGAAGCATGAAAAAACAAAAATTCTCCAATTTTTTATTCTTTCTAGCTATTATCTTTTTAGCTCAAGGTTGTTATTTCATTGAATTTTTCAATGGAGGTAGTGATTCTTCTTCAGGAGGAGATGAGCCTTCAGTTAGCCGTCAGCCTGTTTTAGGGGGGACGATTGGCCCTGTGGCTGGAAGTGTTGATGAAATCGCTTTGGCTGCCGTCTATGCTATCTACCCAGGAACTGCTCCTGCATCTATCCGCCCTGATCCAGATTTGTATGTTCGGAGATTTTTAAGGCAGTTTAGAGAAGAAAGCTCTACTTTAGCTCGTGCAATTGGAAATGTAGAGGGCTTTCGTTTATTGTTAGGCGGGGCGAGTATTGACTTTCAAAAAATGCCTCAACAAACATACGATGCAACATCATTACTTGCCAGCCTTAGTGTTGCCGGAGAGGTTTGTGAAGGGCTGGTTTCACCCAATAATTGGGAACACTCTGGTTGGGAAACTATTTTACCATTCGGTGCAAATGATACTCAAAACAATATTAAGTTTCTTATTCAAAGAATTACCGGTCAAAAATCTTCTGAAATCTTAGCTGAGGATGTTGATCAACTTCAACAAATTTTAGATGACCATAGAGAAAATTTAGACGACCCCGTGACATATGAAGATTATCAACCTGTATGTGCTGTACTATCTTTGGATGCGGAGGCGTTATTATTATGAAAGCTTTCTATCTATTTTTCATGTTTTTATCTTTTCAGGCTTACGCTGCAGAAGATATTTCTAAAGCTTTGAGGCGAGCGCAGTATCTTTTAAATGCAACTGTCCCCACAGATCAAGAATATCAAAATCACGCTCAAGATGTTCAAAGTTATAGGAATGCTATAAGAGGATTTTTAGACCATAATAATTTTTATGAAGCTGTTCTTCGCTATCATGAGCTGCAACTTGGCGTGGGTCTTCCTACAGATTATATTGACGAGCTTTTACGAAGTGATATTGATCATAAGACATCAAAATTTGCGACGATTGAATGTGGTGTCGAAGATAGTCGATTGGAATGCCAATGGGCAGGAAATACTTCAAATGAAACGTCAACATGTCCAGCATCTGCAGAGCAAGCTTCTTCAGTATTTTGGTATCCTGGGCTTGTTGCATGGGTATGTCCTTCGGTCATACGTGCATGTGGCTCCGACTTAAGTCGTTGCTTTATACGGTATCGAGATTCTGCTGCTGCACAACATAGTGAAATAGGAACAACAGAAGCTTTTGATTCTAGGTTTTCTGTTATCAAATCTTTAGGAAAGCAGTCTGCAGGACTTGCAACTGCAGTTGTTGTTGCAAACTACCCTTACACAAAAATTTTAGAGCCAGGATTATATGCTGTTGATGGTGCTATAGCTCATTTTTATAGGCAGTCTCATCATTTTGATTTAGCGAAATTAAACTTATCACCAAACTTAATTTCGCAAGTTGAGAAAATTTCATTAACAAATACGAGATATCGCTTGATTTATGATGGAGGGCAATATGAACAAGCAGGTATTTTATCTTCTTTTGGTTGGCTGAGAAGGTATGAGAAAAATCGTACTCGTGCAAACCAGTTATATGAGCGATTGCTATGTCGTCAATTCACAGCTGAACTTCCAAGGGTTTTTCCGCAAGATCCAGGAAATCTAAGAACAACCCCCGGATGTGAAGGGTGCCACTCTGTTTTGGATCCTTTGGCAGATTTTTTTACAACGTGGGGCGAGGGAGGCGACCTTTATTCTGGTGTTCATGAAGGTGTAGAAACATCTTTTGCTGGTAAAAGTGGGCGTTATTTGTCTGATCTTTCAAAAATTATTCGAGAAGATCCAGCTTTTGCGAGTTGTACCGTTGAGCATGTTTGGGAGTGGCTTATTGGGCGCAAATTCCATGAAACAGAAGAAGATTTAAGAACATCGTTAACGAAGTATTTTATGGGCACGAATTATTCATTTAAAGAATTAGCATATGTTGTTGCAACTCACCCAGTCTTCCTTGAGGGATCCAGAGAAGACACTGATGTTATTGACCCTCTTGCACCCCAACCTTTAGGAGAACCACCTGGGAGTCGTGAGCTTGCTGTGTGTGAGGGGAGTGTTGATTTTGCGACACAGATAGCTGCTCCAGCAGCAGAGTATTGCCAAGGTTGTCATAATGGGCAAGGAACAACAATACCTTTAATAAGTGAGAATGATTTTAGGACTTATGGAAAAGCGTCAGTGTTACAGGTTTCCGGTGGATTTATGCCTTTAAATTCATCAGGAGCTCCATTTAGTGGTCCTTTATTTGATTTTAAAGAAAGCATTCGATGTTGGGTTGAGGAGCAGGGTTTATGAAACAAAAAAGAATGATAGCAATTCCTCCAGAAGATGTTGAGATGTTTGGTCGTAGGCAGCTTTTTCAGCAAGGAGCAGCATTAACCGGTTACTTAAGTTTAGGATCTTTGTTTGGAACATCTGGACAAGCGCAAAGCACAAACTATCAACTTGCTAGAAATCTTATTTGGATTCGTATGGCGGGAGGCTGGGATACTCTTGAAACTACAGACCCGAAAGCAAATTCAACTGCAGATATACAAACTATTTATGGCTGGGATCAAGCTCATCAACTCACAGGTGCGGATGCAGCAACAAAGGTAGGTAGATGGTTTCCGAAAATAGCGACTCACGGGGAAGATATTGTTTTGTTAAGAGGTATGGCTATGGGGACAAACTCTCATAATGCAGGAACGGTATATATGGATACAGGGGTGTTGAGTAATGCGGGTCGAGTTGCTTCTGCTTCTATTCCTGCAATTGTGGCTTCTGAGGGAGAAGCCACAATCCCTATGATTGTTTTAAATGGGGGGCAAACACCACAGACAGATAGAGGGTTATTAAATCCAGTCTCTGTTGTAAGAGCTAATAATTTATCTTTGTATAGGTCTATGTATCCAACTGAAAATGATGCTATTGAACGATCTGTCCGTATGCTTGATTATTTAAAAAACTCTTTGACGCGTGTGCAGGATGAAAGAGGAAGCCATGATCGTTTAAATGAAATTGTTGCATCAGAAGAAAAAGTGAGAAGACAGTTTTTGGATAACGTTGGCCTTCGACTTCAGGTTGAGGATGAAGATATTCAACCTTTTTTAACAGGAGCTCCGACAGGGTTTCGGCGAAGAGATGCTGAAAATTTTGCTCTAGCACTTAAGCTGTTACGTGGTGGGGTGTGTAATGTTATGAGTCTTGGTATTGGTGGTTTTGATACACATAGTAACCAAACAGCAAACCTACAGCCAATTCTTACAGGGACAGATCATGTTCTCGATGTTTTTTTGTCTGCTTTAAAATCTTCAGGTCTTTTGGATACAACTCTTGTTGTTCTTCATTCAGAATTTGCTCGAACTCCTAAAGTTAATAATTCAAATGGTCGTGATCATTGGTCTGTAGGTGGAGCGATGATGATAGGAGGAGGGATTCAAGGGGGAAGAGCGGTAGGGGCAACTGATGATTCTTATCGAGCTATGGACATTGACTTGGAGACTGGGCTTCCTTTGATTGGTGGTGCGCAGTTAAATCCAACACATTTTGCTGGAAGCTTGCTTGAACTGACTCTTGGGGCAAGCTATGCGGGTTTGAGAACCTACTTGGAATCTATACCTGCCTTGACTCGTTTGAAGACTGCTTGAGAAAGATTGCGGTCCTTCTATAGCTATGACACGATCAAAAGAATCTGTTCGTGTGAGGTTATGATGAAATTTTTGTACTTTTTGATAGTGTCTACTCCTCTTTATAGTCAAGGTCTTCTTGAAACAAAAATATTTTCTTCGACAGAAAGTTTTCACGGTACTCCTTTTGCTTTAAATCCTGCTGTAGATCGCAGTGATGTATTACAAGGAGATGCTATTCTTTATCGTGAAACGTCGGAACATATTTGGACAGATAATGACAATGTTGAAAAAGCAGATGTATCAGGTGAAATTCAAGGTGTCGGCGTTGTTACGAATGTAGGTTCTGGTCTTATGATTGGTTTTTCGTATCAGAGGTTGACTTATACAGACACTCTGTCTCGCGATCAAAGAGGTGAAGTTTTCGAAAACTGGAAAAAACAGCAATCTATGGCTCGTATTGCTGTTGAACTCACAGAACATCTTCATGCTGGTTTTTTGTTGAAATTCTTAGATGTTGAATATGATCTGCTTGGCTCTTTTTTTATAAACTCTTCTGAACGAGCTTTGTTAAAACCGTCTCTGTTTGGAAGCGGCGGAGGGCTTGTGATGACCTTTGATCGTATGGTTTTGTCCGGTGCTTGGGTTCCTACAATGAAAGGTAAAGCTAAGGTTCTAGGTGAAGAATTTATCGTTACAGAACCTGGTTTGTCAGAAATGACCTTATCTTCAAAACATCAACAAATGATGGGAGGTATTGGAGTGCGTCGTTGGATTTACCGTAAAGATGATAGAGTGAATGGGACAACGGCAAATAATGAGAATCAAACTCAACTAAACCTGATGGGTTTAAATTCAGGTATGTCGAAAGTTTTTCCTATGTATAGTCGTTTTATAGATGTTGAAGCTTGGATGACGCCTGCTTTAAAAGCAGGCGTGCGGCTCGCATATACAGATTATGAAGTTCACACTGACTTACAGAGAACTTTTCCAGGTGAAGAAGCTGTGAGCCGGAAATTTTCAGCATTTCACCTGCAAGCTCACGCAACAATTAAAACAAAAGGCGCAGAACTTTCTTTAATGGCTTTGAGGGATTCTAGAAAATGGGAAGGTGAGAATAATAATCGCCCATTAAGCTATAAACAAAAAGAACAAAGCATAGTATTTCAAGTTCGAAGTCAAATTTAAAAAGAAAATTACTGAGTCATAAAATGCGGCCAGTACCAGTTTTCAGCAAAGCGAGAACTAGGTTCAGTACTGTATGTGAGTCGATAACCTTGGAGATCTTTAGCAATCCAGCTAGACCAAGATCTATATTGGAGAGGTAAGATCGGAGGGTCGTTTAAAAAAATATTTTGGAGATGATGTAATTTTTTGATGTGCATGTGAGCTTTAAATTGATGCCTTATAGAGTTAAGAGTGCGATCAAAATCAGGGCTCATATAGCCCCCAATATTCTGTCCCATAAAATTGTTGCTATCAGAAGGGATAAAGTGAGAATGGAAAAGGTGGGCAGAAGGTACTTCTATTGGAACTGTCCATGCCGTCCATGCTAGACCTGTAAATAATGACTTTTTTAATCTCTGTACCCAGTCTTTTTTAGGAATTTTTTCAAGATCAAGAATAATACCGTGTGCAAACCAAGTTTTTTTGAGAGCTGTAAACATTTTATGTAAACCTACTTTTTCTTCCGGATAAATGAGATTGATGTGTAGGTTTTTTCCTTTTTTCATATAAAGGCCATTTTTTTGAGGAACCCACCCTTGTTCTTTGAGATTTTTCGCCGCTATTTCTGGGTCCCATAATGTCTGAGGAGGAGATATTTTAGAAAATGATTTTGGATGCAAAAAGGTAGTTGCAGGGTGTTCTGTGTCAACTTTTGTGAGTGCAAGCAAAGCTGATCGTATGCGAGATGATCTTAAAAGAGGGTTGCGAGTATTGATCACAAAGTGATCTAAGATTTGTGAAGGCCCAAATGTATGTCGATGAAATTTAGAATGACTTTCCAGCGGAGTAAGCGTTTCTATTGTGATATCAATTTTATTACTTTGTAATGCTTCTTTTAAATATTTTTCCTTTGAGAAAGAAATAATTTCAATATGTTCAAGTCCCGCTGTTGTTGCTGAAAAAGGATTTTGATGAAATGAAATTTTATTCTGAGTATGAGAAGCTAATACCCATGGAGTGTGGCTGTGGCCTGGATTGGGATAGGCCATAAAATTAACAGATGGCTTATCAGTTGAAAAATGATGCGAAGGAAGAAGTCTGAGTTCTGGCAAGAATCGATGTTCGTATTCCGCATTTTTGAGATGAATAATGATCTTGTTTGGAGATGTAGGATCCTCTTCAAAACTTCGTACATGTGATGAGAGAGCTGTTTTTTGATTTGAAGTTTGTGCAAACTTCCACCAAGTTAAAATATCTTTTACTGTAATCTTTGTACCATCGCCCCACCGTTGATTTGAACGTAGAGTGATAGTGATACTTACTCTTTGAGAGTTTTTAGGGTGAATTTTGATACCGTCATTTTCAAGACTGGGCACAGTTTCGCATAATGGACAAATCATATTTCCTTGCTGATCATGAAAAAACAATGGGCGATTTATCAGAGTTAAGGCCCACTCGGAAGCTTTATTGTCAGGGTTGAGAGGATCTAAGCGTGAAATTTTTTCAATTGTGCCGATACGTAGAGTTGTACGTGTTCTTTGTGGGGTTGGCTTAAAACTGGTTGTGAAGCCCTGAAAAGAAAACATGCTTATGCACAGTAGGGTGAAGTATCGTAAAAATAGCATGTGAGCCTCTTCGGTGATGATGGGATCAAGAGAATGATTGCACTCTTCTGGGTTATATCAAAAAGAAGGATGAAATTTGAATAAAGAGTTCTATAAATTAATATTTATTCTCACATCATGGACATCGTTTGCGCTTTTAGGAGATATTTTGCGCCAAAGGCACCAATTGATGCATGACTTAGTCTCTGCTCCAACAAAAAATTTTAAACCAGTGATGGGGTATCAAGTCTTGGTTTTTCCAACAAAGAAAAGACTACAAGCTTTACCGCTATCGATACGAAGACGTAGCCGCTTAGCAGCTTTAAGTCTTCATCATAGCTTAACGAATAAACCTCGACTATATGATTTAGGAGTTCTCGATAAAAGGAACCATAACCAAACGGTCTTTGTTGCGCTTCGAAAAGATATCCCGAATTGGGATCGAATGTATTGGGTAATGATGAGGGTTTTAGCGAAAGAATATTCTTGCATGATGCTTAAGAGAAAGAAATCTGCATCTGGGATGCAGGCTTTTTGTAAAGATGGCCGTGGTGTTTCTTTACATCAATACTCAGGAGGAAGCTGGTTAGGTTTTGATGCTGTGAGATTATCTAGAAAAATGGCCCGGCATATTTTTAATCAAAATAAGTCGAATCATCCTTCAGGGCGGCTCCAAAAAGCTTGGTTAGCAACTCGTCGTGAGTTGAAGGCTTCTGAGTAGGAGCAGTGTGCTTGGCCGTGTTGTGTCACTAAAACTAAGTTTTTCTTAGGGCAAGTATTTGAAAACTCAAAAATATTGTTAAAACGATATTTGAGCTCCAAGCAGCTAAGAAAGCAGGCAAATCTCCAGCAATACCAAGAGCTTTGCAAGCGCTTAGAATAAACCAGTAGCTGATACCAACAGAGAAAGCGATCAATATGCTTCTGATTGTTTCTGTGCGGCGTTCTGATTGGTACCCAAAGGGAAGGCCCATAAGGCTGACTAGAAGTGAGGCTAAAGGGTATGCCCATTTTAAATGCCATGCGATGGCATATTTAACAACTTCTCCTCCATATTTTTTTCCACGATCAATTTGTTGACTTAATTCCCAAAGACTCATTTCATCAGGCTGACTTTTATCGATGTACAGTTGGGCAGCCAGAATAGGAAGTTTTAAAAGCATAGAGGAGTGATGTTCTGCATGGGTGAGTTTTTGTTCATAGAAAGTTAATGTTTTAGGTTTAATGAGTTCCCAGCTGTGACCATTTCGAATAGCTTCAGCAGCGTGTATTGCTTTTTTAACGTGAAAATTTTTATTTAAATGCAATATGCTGATGTTAGATAAAGTTCCGTGTTGAATATCAAGATCTTGAAAATGAATCATGCGTCTACCGTCTTTAACCCATTGAGATGCAGCTAAATGACTTTTATCCTTTTGCCCTTCTATTAAAATATCTTGGACGTAATGCATGTGTTTGGATGTTATAGGGATAATGAAATTATTTAAAATAAAAGAGAGTGCTGACAATACAAGTCCACCAAAAAAAAGTGGTAATGCTACTCTCCAAGGAGCCATTCCTGCTGCGCGCATTGTTGTTATTTCATTACTTCTTCCGAGAAGTACCATCACAATAATTGTTCCCATAAGAGAACCTATAGGGAGAACTTGCATAATTTGAAATGGAAGTTGATAAAAATAATACTGTGCAATCAGAGCGCTAGAGGGTTCGTATTTTGAAAAATACCCAGTCGATTTATGAATGAAGTCAAAGAGAATAAATAGAAATAAGCACAAGGTTAAAGTTCCAAAAACATAGCGGGTATATTCTTTGAGAACATATCGAAATAAAATCATAAAATAGCCCCGTGTTTTTCAAGTTTGGAAGCGTGTTTGATTTTTTTAACAGTATTTTCATACTCTTCCTGCATGTGACTGCGGCTGATTTTAACAGGAAGAGTGTCCCATAAGACCCACTCTCCATCCACCATCACGTGCTGTACATGACGTGATTGAAAACTATAGAGTAAATTTTCACCTGAAGACGTAAGGGGGAGGGTATCAAGGTCTAGCTTCATAAAAACAAGATCAGCAACATTACCTTCTACAAGTTGGCAGCTTGGAAGATTAAATACAGATTGAGGTGCAGTAGTGACCATTTGGAAAATATCTTTTGCAGAATGCTGTATTTTTCTATCTCTGAGGATAAGAGATGCGAAACGCATTTCACTTAGTAAATCTCCATGATCATTGCATGCCGCACAGTCGGTCCCTAAAGATATTTTAAGGTTCTGTTCCCAAATGTCTTTAATGGGTGACATTTCATCGTATAAGAGCTGAGAGGAGGGGCAAAATCCTGCTGAAGTTCCTTGGTCATGTAATATTTTTAAATCTTTTTGAGTTGCAGAGACGAGGTGTACTGCAAGGGTGTGTGGAGTGAGAACACCACATTTTTGTGCGTACTCGACAGGCGAAACACCTTCTCTTTGTTGAACACGTTCTCTTTCGCCATCTGTTTGAGACAAGTGAAGATGAATGGGTATGTTTTGTGAAGTTGCGTACGCTCCAATTTCTGACATTAATTTTTTTGAAACTGTATCAGCAGCGTGTGGGGCAAGGCTTGGTTTGACTCTAGAGTATTCCCATGACTCTATCTCAGAACGTGCTTGTTTCCAGCTTTGTTGGCCATCAAAAACACTATTGATATCTGCTATGGTTTCACCAACTACCCCTCGGACACCAAGAGTTTCCATGGCATCAGCAACACCGTGAGAACCGTAATAATGATCGACAAAACAAGTCACACCACTTCGAAGTCCTGCGTACAGATATGACCAGCTTAAAGCTTTCATCCATTCTTTCTTTAAGGCTCTTTCAGCAGGATAAAAGATATTTTCAATCATATCAGTGGCACCGTAGGTAAGGCCTCGAAAAAATCCCATAGCAACATGAGTGTGGCTGTTGGTCCAACCTGGAGTGATCAGATAACCACCTGCATCGATTTCGACCTCAGCACTTCGATGAGGATCGCTCAAAATACCGTTTTCAATACGGAGACTTCCTTTCGTTATAGAGCCGTCTTTTTGAAGTAAGCACGCGTTTTGAAAACGAATGGAATGGTATTGAAGTGGATTTTTAGAGGAAAGGCTCAGGGCTTACTCCTTAAGTTCTTATTTCTTTGGTCGTTAATGGCCCAATTATAATCAAAATCAAAGCTGGAAGACAGCTTTAAAACAAAGCGGCTTGTATCATTAAAGTTTTCTTCGAAATGTTTTTTCTTTAAATAATTTGTGCTTTTAGGTTTTGTTTTGTCGACTGTTAAGAATTGGCTAAGGTAAGTTCCTGCTCCTGGCTTTTGCTTATCAAAGTCAGCATAATACCAAAAAACAATACTATTTGCGTACATTGTGTTGTTATCTATCATACGAAATTGATCGTCGGATTCTAAAAATTCTTTCATGTTCTCATTAAGCATTTGATTGATGTTTGTAGGTGTGTACGCAATTTCGCGTACGCGGGGGCAGCTGATTGCAGCACAGTTTACAGCGGAGTGTATCCTAGGGTCGAGCTTTGAAACTTCAAAACCAGAAAATCCATCAGGTATATCGGCTCCTCGAATAAGGCCGTGCTCTATACCGTCGAGGTTAATTTTTAAACCTGCAATATCGACCTTATAATCTCCATCCCAAATGTTTCCACCTGGAACTTCAATGTCATTGATTTTGAGATGGATAAATTGAGAACTTGCAACAGGAATTTTTTTTTCGTGCGCAAATCGGAGTAAATTAGCCATCATAGTTGCGTTATATAAATTGATATAAAATGCAGTCTTTTGTGTATTTGTCCAAGATTTTATTTCATCAGCACGAAGGTTTTGATAACTTTTTATGAATGAATTTAATTTTTTTTCTTTAGATAAACCAATGTAGTTTACGCCACCTTCTTGATCAACGTATTTTTCTACGATCTCATTCCACAGCTCTGTCTTGGGATGAGCTTTAAGTTCAGTGAGATGAAATAGCCAAAAAAAAGTAAAAAAGAAACAGATTTGCTTATGCATAAGAAAGCCTTTTATTTTATAAAAACTGTTGTAAAAATTTTAGCATGACCTTAAATAGCGTGTCTTCATATTGACCTTTTAGAAGTAAACAAGTTTGTTTTTTTTTAACACATTATAACCTCCTGTAATGAAATACTTTATCCTTTGGTTGTTCAAATATTTGAAGCGAAATGTCGATGTGCTCTGTATGCTGGATTGGACTAAATTTAAAAATAGAGAGCTCTTTCGCCTTAGGACACTATGGTGGGCTGTTGGTACGTTTTTATTATGGTTTGGGGTCCTTTGTTTTTTAGTTTTTCATGACTTAGGTCAAGAAATTAACCGTAAGGTTTCAAGAACTTTGGAGTTTAGGGTTCGAGAGTTTTTAGGGGAAAGCCCTTCTAAGTCGAATCGAATTCGTATTCTTGGGTACGACGATCAATCATTTAGTACACAAGGAAAAGCTTATTTAAATTTGGAAGAATGGGCTGTTATTTTAGAAAAGATAGACGCTTATAATCCTAAGATGGTTTTGATAGATAAGATTTTTGCAATTGGTGATTCCAATAAATATCAAGATGCTGTCCGTCGAATTCAAGCTTTGAAAACTCAGGTCGTCGTAGGGGCTTATGTGAGTCCTGGTGACATTGTTTTTCGTCCAAGACTTAATTTAGAGCGCCCATGGTATAGGTATCAAGACCATTTAAAAGACGCTGAGGGTGGGGAAAGTGTTTTTTCTGATCGTAGATCTTATCAAGTTTATGGTCCTGCAGAAGAATTGCAGAGCGTTTTTCCTAAATCTGGTCATGTTTCTTATCCGGGTCATGGTGAGATTGAAGCGATTATGGCTTTGGGAGATGAAAAGCTTATTCGACACCTTGGTTTTTATACAGCTGACCAGTTAAGTAGTGATGGAACTGAACTTATTGTGAATGGGGTTCGTTTAGTTCCAGATCAAGGTCGTTTGTTGATCAATATGAGCGATCCTAAGCATTATTATAAAGGTCTGAAGAGATTAGATATTTTATTGAGAGATGGCAGTCCAAAAGACTTGATTCATGAAGGTGATGTCGTTCTCATTTTGCCAAACATGTTTACTGGAGGGGCCGATTTTCATTTGACAGAATTTGGCTATGTTCCTGGTGGCCTTTTAGTAGCGGCTGTTATGAATAGTGTTTTAACAGGGCAGTGGCTGAAAAAAATATCTTTTGAACAATATGTGCCTTTGGTTGCGTGCGTTTTAGGAGGAGCTTTAGGTCTTTTAGCTCCTGTTTTTTGGTTTTGGGTTACTCTTGTTTTTATTTCTTTTTTTGTATTCTTTTTTGGTTTATGGAGTTTTACTTACATAGGTTGGGTTGTGCCTTGGCTATATACAAATTTAGGTTTTGTTGGGACAGCTGTCATGGTTTTAGCTGAAAGATCTCGTTATTCTGAAGCGCAGGCAAGTATGCTTAAGTTGGTTGAGTCTCAAAAGAAATATCTTGAAAAAGAAATTGCTGACGCAGCTGAAATGGCTATTGCTTATCGTCCTGATGATATCCCAGAATGGAATGGTTTTCATATTCAAGAATACCACCGGTCTTGTGATTCTGCGAGTGGTGATTGGTATGCTTTTGCTTCTGCAAAGGATAAAAAACTTTACCATTTTGTGATGTGCGATATTACGGGCCATGGAGTGCAAGCTGCACTCGTTGTGTCCGCTTGTAAGACAGTCTTGAGTCAAATGAGAATTGCTGATGCCGATTTGTTTGAGAAAGAAGATTTCATTGTACATTATGCAGAATCTCTCAATAAGATATTGTATGAACAAGGCCAAGGGTTGCATAATACAACACTAGGTGGTGTCACTTTTGATCCAGAAGAACAACAGCTTTATCTTATGACGTGTGGCCACCCATGGCCGCTGTATAGGCAAGCTTCTAATTTTCAAAACCTTCCTCGAGCTTTAAAACATCCATTAAATCGAATTGGTGACGAAAGTGACTTCCAGTGTTCTTTAAAATCATACCCTTTTCGGCCAGGTGATGAACTTTTGGTTTACACAGATGGCGTCCCGCTGTCAGAAAATCGTAGAATTTTAAAAAAGCATGGACCTTTGTCTCGAGAGAAAATGGCAAAACAAATTGTGCAAGAAGCTACTCAGGCTGAAATAAAAAAACAAGGATCGAGTTTGGTTCCTGATGACATCAGTCTGGTTTGGTTCTCATATCAACCATAGAAACTTCAACAATAGTTTTTTAGAGCATTCTGGTTTTGTCTGACTAGACGCTGAGCTTTGCTTCCAGTAAGGTGAATGAGTTCACCAGTCAAGTTTTAATACCTGCATTGTGCTGTGTGATTCTGTAGGTCTCAAACAAGAGGACACCATGGGTAAATTATACCAGTCTGAAGGAATCCTATGTGAGATAGGAGCGAATGGAGTTGCGGAGGTGACATTTGATCACCCTGGTTCTGTGAATAAATTTGATCAGCAGACGATTAAAGAGTTGTCAGGAGCTGTTGCAGCTTTGCAACAAGAAAGCCAGCTGAAAGGTGTGCTGTTTAAAAGTGCAAAAGA
Organism: Oligoflexales bacterium; assembly: GCA_045106415.1. Lineage (GTDB taxonomy): Bacteria > Bdellovibrionota_B > Oligoflexia > Oligoflexales > Bog-1112 > JBGCEP01. Next base: position 103,605 of record JBGCEP010000026.1, read on the forward strand.
CGCTTTTATTGTCGGTGCTGATATCATGGCTTTTACATCATTATTTAAAGCTGATGATGAAACTTTTTCAAATTGGCTACAGGAAACACACCAGGTTTTCAATCAGATTGAGGATTTAAATGTACCAACTCTTTCTGCTATTAATGGTTTTTGTTTTGGTGGTGGATGTGAAATGACGTTGGCAACAACGTTTCGTGTGATGAGTGATACTGCGAAAATTGGCCTTCCAGAAGTGAAGCTAGGAATTTATCCTGGATGGGGTGGGACCATTCGTTTACCACGTCTTATTGGTGCTGATAATGCGATCGAGTGGATTGCTGGTGGTGAACAGTATAAAGCAGCAGCGGCACTCCAATTGGGTGTTGTAGATGCTGTGACTTCATCTGAGGATTTACTGTCCGTGAGCCGTCAGATGCTGAAAGATGCTATTGAAGGTCAACTGCACTGGGAATCTCGTGCGCCTCTTAAAAAATCACCAATGACTTTGCGCTCACCTATAGAAGCAGGGATGGTTTTTGAAGGAGCAAAAGGTTTTGTTGCAGCGAAGGCTGGCCCTCATTACCCAGCACCTATTCTTGCTATCGAAGCTATGCAGAAAGGTGCGGCGTGTACCCGTGAGCAAGCAATGCCATTTGAAATAGCTGGCTTTATGAAAGCTGCAAAAACGCCAGCAGCCGAGAGCTTGATTTCAATTTTCTTATCTGATCAATTTAATAAGAAAAAAAATAAGAAGCAGAGTTCAGCTGGTGAAAAAGTTAAAAAAGCAGCAGTTTTAGGTGCAGGCATTATGGGTGGCGGAGTTGCGTATCAAGCTGCTTCTCGTGGTTTGCCTATTCTTATGAAAGATATTCATGACGACGCTTTAAACCTGGGTATGCAAGAAGCGAATAAACTTTTTGTAAAACAGGTTGAACGGGGCAAGTTGAAACATGGAACGATGGCTGAGAAAATTTCCCATATTACTCCGACCTGTTCGTATGGTGACTTTAAGGGTGTGAACCTTGTTATTGAAGCTGTAACAGAGAGTGAAAAGATTAAAAACGCTGTCCTCGCAGAAGTTGAATCTCAAATAGATGCCTCAACTGTGTTGACATCGAATACGTCAACGATTTCAATTTCAAAATTAGCTCAGAAGTTGAAGCACCCTGAACGCTTTTGTGGGATGCATTTTTTCAACCCTGTTCACAGAATGCCTTTGGTTGAAGTGATTCGTGGTGAGAAATCAAGTCCTGAAGCAATTGCAACTACAGTGGCTTGTGCTCTTCAAATGGGCAAAACACCTATTGTCGTAGGGGATTGCCCTGGGTTTTTAGTGAATCGAGTCTTGTTTCCTTATTTGCAAGCTCTTGATAGCCTTTTGCAAGACGGTGTGCACTTTCAAAGAATTGATAAAGTCATGGAAAAATTTGGCTGGCCAATGGGACCGGCGTATTTGATGGATGTTGTTGGTCATGATACAGCGCAACATGCAATGGGTGTGATGGCTGAGGGTTACCCTGATCGTATGCAGCAAGCACCTGGTGGTGTGATTGAAAAAATGGTGAATGAAAAACGTTATGGCCAAAAAAATGGCCGTGGTTTTTATCGCTATGAAATGGATCGCAAAGGTAAGCCTAAAAAGGTTTTAGACACATCTGTTGATGCCCTACTTGGTTTAAAGGCTGGTGATGGAGACTCTGTTTCTGACGAACAAATCGTGGATCGTATGATGCTTCCTATGCTCCATGAAAGTGTTCGGTGTCTGCAAGAAGGTATTGTTGCAACTCCTCAAGAACTTGATCTAGCTCTTATTTATGGCCTGGGTTTTCCTCCGTTTAGAGGTGGAATATTGAAGTGGGCTGATCATGTTGGGCATGATGTCCTGCTTGAAAAAGCACAGCAGTATCAGTCGTTAGGTAAAGTCTATGAACCTGTTGAGATGATTCAAAAGTTTGCGAAATCTCAGGGGCAGTTCTATCGGATGGAGGTGTAAGATGAAAGAAGCGGTAGTTGTTGATGCGGTGAGAACCCCTATGGGTCGTTCCAAAGGTGGGGTTTTTCGAAACCGTAGAGCTGAAGATATGAGCGCTGATTTAGTAAATGCACTTTTTGAAAGAAACCCTAAAGTGGATCCTAATGAGGTTGAAGATGTTATTTGGGGTTGTGTTCAGCAAACATTAGAACAAGGTTTTAATATTGCTAGATTTATTTCCCTCCAAACCCCTATTCCGATGACGGCAGGCGCACAAACAGTCAACCGTTTGTGCGGATCATCAATGAGTGCTTTACACACTGCAGCTGTCAATATTATGGCCGACCAAGGTGATGTTTACGTTATTGGTGGTGTGGAGCACATGGGGCATGTTCCTATGAACCATGGGTTGAATCCAAACCCGAAAGCGAGCCGTTATTTTGCAAAAGCCTCAGGTATGATGGGTGTCACTGCGGAATTATTGGCACGTCAGCATCAAATTTCTAGAGAAGATCAAGATCAATTTGCTCTTCAGTCGCATCAGCGAGCAGCATCAGCGACAACAGAAGGTCGTTTTAAAAACGAGATCATTCCTATTGAAGGTCATGATGCTCAAGGTGCTTTAATACGAGTTGAGCACGATGAAGTGATTCGTGCAGAGACAACTTTGGAAGCTTTAAGTTCATTGCGGCCCGTTTTTGATCCTAAGGGTGGGAGTGTGACAGCTGGGAATTCCTCAGCGATCTCTGACGGAGCTTCCGCTTTATTGGTGATGTCACATGATCGAGCTAAGTCACTTGGCCTTCAGCCTTTGGCGAAAGTTCGCAGCATGTCTGTGGCTGGTATTGATCCTTCTATTATGGGCTATGGTCCTGTTCCTGCTGTGAAAAAAGCACTGAAAAAAGCAGGTCTTTCCACCTCTGATATTCAATTGTTTGAATTGAATGAAGCTTTTGCAGCACAGTCTTTGCCAGTGTTGAAAGACCTTAAATTGAAAGATCGAGCGCATGATGCTGTGAACCTAAATGGTGGAGCTATTGCTTTAGGTCACCCTCTGGGGTGTTCAGGGGCTCGTATTTCAGGGACGCTTTTGCACTTGATGCAATCGCATGATGTGCAATTCGGTTTAGCTACTATGTGTATTGGTTTGGGTCAAGGCGTAGCGACTGTTTTTGAAAGAGTTTAAGAATAAGAATAACCTCTCGGATTGAGAGGTTATTCTTATTCTTTTTTCTTGGGGTTGTGAGCCTCTGTCCACGGAGAACCTAAAATGCGGGCTAGAGCATCAGCAACATTTTTGTGATAGAGATATTCGAAATGTGAGATTTGTTCCATGGGAACAGGGGTTACATTATGTTTTTTGTGCAATGGTTTAAAGACAGCAGCTTGTCCTCGTGTGACTTTATCTTTGGAAGAATGCATGCAGTAAATTTCGAGGTGATCTGGGATATGAGATGTGTGAATCTCACGTAAAAGGTTTGATTTTGGTCGCATTTGCCACATATCTCTCCAAAACAAACCTAGAGGGGTCATTAAGGCAAGCCATGTGAGGCGCGTTCCCTCAAAAGGGGTGCCCATTGTTATTATTTTTTTGCAATATCGATGCCCCCCTAACCTTAAAAGCCACCACATTGCGACTAAGCCACCTTTGGAGTAAGCGACAATGTGAATTTTATCGAAATTGCAGCGTTTGAACTGCCGATGAAGCTTCGTGTCAATAAATTGAGCTGTTTCTGTGATCCCACGTGTAAAGAAAACACCTAACAAGCCACCAAGATTAAATGAAATAACTTCAAATCCACGTGTGGAGAGTTGTTTTTCTAGAACAGTGAGTGCTCGTCTAGAAGAGAAAAATCCATAGACAAGTAAGACTGGCACTTTTCTTGTGTCGAGGCTATGTCGTTTTATAATGTCATTATTGATACGTATTTCATCAGTGATTTCTCGCCACATGGCTTTGACTCGAGCCCAAAAGCTTTTCCCGTGTCGTCTTGAAACATACTCAAGAACGACACACGGGACAGCAAAAACAGCTGTGAAAACTAGTAGAATAGCGGTGAGCTCACTTGCTGTTGTTTCCTTGGTGCCTAAAAATGTCACAAGAAAAACTTCAGGAGCTATGCCAATAAGACTCATGATGACAATCATTCGCCAACGAAAATCAAGAACACCAAATAAAAATGTACAAGGATCAAAGGGCATAAAAGGGAGTAATCTACAAAGAACAATGATTTTCCAATCCTGTGAACGGATGAATCTAGAGGTCTGAGGTAGGTTTATGTGGAGCCAGGGCTTAACAATCATTCTTCCGACTGTTTTTCCTAATAGGTATACAGGAATGACAGAAACAGCTGTTCCAGCGATAGCTAGTATGCCTCCAAAAACTGGCCCCCATGCTTTCCCAGCCATGAGCGTTGTAACAGAAACAGGTATCAAAATAAAAGGACGGAATGCTGACATCATGATCCAGTGTGATATGGATATCCCTTCGGCTTTAAAGCATTCTGCAAGTGGCCCTCCGCATACAGAGTTTACAAACCAACTTGCAACGAAAATGCCAACACAAACCAGCAGGGCTTCAATAATGAGCACTGTGCGAAGTTGACGGAGGTAGCTATAGGATCTTGCCATGACAACCTTATGTTGATCATAATTAATGGTAACAAAGAATGGTACAAATTGATGAGCCTTGAAGAGTGAAAGATTGTTTTAGAAGGAAGGTGGTCTTGATAAAAACCTTTAATATAATTAGTGTTTTTTTGTTTTTGATCTTTCAGCAATATTTTTTTGTGGTCTTAGAAGCAGCACAGAGTCGTCAAAATTTGCAGTCCCGTCTACTACAGGTATCGAATGAACTTTTATCACTTGGAGCTGTTTCTTATGTTTATGGTGGTCACCGTGTCGGGGACGATCGCCAATGTAAAGAGTGTCAATCTTGCTTGGGTGAAAAAAAACCAAAACCTAAGCAAAGATTAAAAGTTTGCGCATCATGTTTACACTGCAGTCTAGATTGTAGTCATTTTGTTCAACTGGTTTATGAAAAATCTGGGATGCCTTTTCCATATTTAACAACTCAAGTCATGCGAGAAGCACCTCCTCATGTTTTAAGGCGTTACAAATTGGTGGATTTAGGAGTGCGCCTGCAAGTGGCTCAGCCGGGTGATCTTCTTGTTTATCTCAACCATGTCGTGATGTTAGAGAGGGTGACCCAGTCAGAAAGAGGAGATGTGATTCATGCTACAGGAGGTCGAGACCTTAAGGGGCCAGGGCATGGTATTCAGCGAGAACGTTCCGTGCCGTTAAGATCCTTTCGTGGGCCGTTACTTAAAATATTAAGACATCAGAGGCTTTTATAAGGTGCTTTGTACTGAAAGTTCTAGAAACAGTTCAGCTCCTCAGTTATGCTGGCAGGAATCAAGAGGTCTAGAGGCCTAAAGTATGAGCGAAAAGGACAAGAAAAGTTATGTATAATACAACAGATTTCCGTAAAGGTCTTAAAATTGACTATAAAGATCAAGCTTGGTCTATTGTTGAGTTTCAGCACGTGAATCCGGGTAAGGGTTCAGCATTTGTGAGGACTCGATTAAAAAACCTTGAGACTTCACGTGTTCTTGAGGTGACTTTTAAAGCGGGCGTGGATCGTGTCGGCATTCCAGATGTTCAAACTGTTCCTATGATGTATCTCTATAACGACGGTGGCAGCTATGTCTTTATGGACCAAGAAACATATGATCAAGTCAACTTATCCGAAAGTGATGTTGATGAGGCAAAGTATTATCTTATTGAAAACGCTCTAGTGAGAGTCACGCGTTATAAAGGGAAAGCTGTTGCTATTGAGGTTGATAACTTTGTAGAGTTAGCTGTGAAGGAAACGCAGCCTAATATCAAGGGAGACACTTCATCAGGAGGTGGAAAGCCTGCAACAACGGTGACAGGGTTGACTTTGAGTGTTCCTTTCCACATTAACGAAGGTGATGTGTTAAAAATTGACACAAGAACAAATAAGTACATCGAAAAGGTGAAATAGTATGGATACGGAACATCTGGAAAGCTTGATGAAGCTTATGCGTAGTCATGGTGTTGTAGAGCTAGAGCTGGGGCAAGGTGAAAACCACACTCGTATTCGACTTGCTGAAGCACTCCAGACGGTTCCGTTAACACAACAAGTTGTATCGTCAGCTGTAGCGTCGTCACAGGCTTCATCTGCTGCGGATGACCAACTAAGCCATGTGAAATCTCCATTTGTGGGAACTTTTTACGTGGCTCCTAGCCCTGGTGTAAAACCTTATGTTGGAATTGGTGATAAAGTTCATAAAGGTCAGGTTCTTTGTATTGTCGAAGCGATGAAGCTGATGAATGAAATTAAAGCTGAGTGTGATGGTGTGATTCGGAAAATTTTTGTTGAGAATGAAGATCCTGTTGAATTTGAGCAATCTTTATTTGGTATTGATCCGACTTAGCTTTATAGGCTGTGAAAAATTTGAAAACCTCTTTATTCCATGCTTTGAATAGAGAGGTTTTTTGCATCTACATGTTTTTTGTTACGCGTTTTGATATGACGATTTTAAGGTTTATGTTTTTGTATTATGTTGAAATGGTCATTTTCTTTTTAAGAAAGCTTAAATCGATTTCTTTGAAGTGATAACCTGCTATAAATGATCATAAGTAGATTGAAAATTTTTACAGTAGCTGGAGTCGTTTTGAAAAAAATTCTTATTGCTAACAGAGGTGAAGTCGCAGTACGGATCACGCGGGCTTGCCGTGAGCTGGGTTATGAAGTTGTCGCTGTTTACTCCGCAGCAGATAGAGATTCTTTACATGCTAAATTAGCTGATCAAAGCTTATGTATTGGGCCAGGCCCGAGTGCTGAGAGTTATCTTGATATTGCTCGTGTTATGGCAGCTGTTGAATTGTCTGGGGCAGATGCGATTCATCCGGGATATGGATTTTTATCTGAGAATGCAGACTTTGCAGAGGTGTGTGAAACACATCAGTTGAATTTTATTGGTCCATCCTCTGAACATATCCGACTTTTAGGGGATAAAATTTCAGCGAGAAGGCTAGCGCAAGAATTAGAGATTCCATTACTGCCTGGAAGTTTGGGTCCTGTAGAACATGGACAACTGCATGAAGAAGCTGAAAAAATTGGCTATCCACTGATTTTAAAAGCAGCTGCGGGTGGTGGTGGTCGAGGTATGAAGGTTGTCGCGAAGCAGGAAGATCTTGAACGTTCATATGAAACAGCCAGAGCTGAAGCGATGGTTGCGTTTGGATCGAATGAATGCTTTATGGAGCGCTACCTACCGGCTCCAAGACATATTGAAGTCCAAGTGATCGGTGATGGACAAGGTGGATGTGTTGTCTTAGGGGAAAGGGATTGCAGTCTACAGAGACGCCATCAAAAACTCATGGAAGAAGCTCCGAGTCCGGCCTTAAATGAAGAACAGCGAGAACGGGTTTATGAACTTGCGTGTCGTTTTATAAAGAAAACTCATTATCGTTCTTTGGGGACTGTTGAATTTCTTTATCAAGATGATCAATTTTATTTTATGGAAATTAACCCACGTTTGCAGGTAGAGCACCCTGTGACGGAAATGATTTATGGTATTGATCTGGTAAAATATCAATTGCAGCTTGCAGCTGGTTTAGGTCTTGGAGATCTGGCAGAAGCTCAACCACGTGGTCATTCAATTGAGTGCCGTTTGAATGCAGAGGATCCTTTTCGGATGTTGCCGTCACCTGGTCTTATTAAAGAGTGGTATGTTCCTGGGGGTCCTGGAGTACGGATGGATAGTATGGTCTACTCTGGTTATCGTGTCCCTTATCTTTACGATTCTTTGTTGGGTAAGCTTATTGTTTGGGGCAAAGATAGAGAAGAGGCTTGTCGCCGGATGGAAAGAGGCTTAAGTGAATTAAAAGTCGATGGAGTCCAAACGAACGCTGAGCTGCATAGAGAAATTATGGCTGAGCCCGTTTTTCAAAAAGGTGAAGTCACAACAAGATTTTTGGATGATTTTTTAGAGCGACGGCTTAAAAAAACATCATAATTATGACTTTTTGATAGGGTTTTTATATGGAGCTTGCAGGCTTAAAAAATATCTTAGACCTTATTCACAAAAACCCTGCTCAGACTATGTTACGGGAACGTTTTCTAGTTTTGCTTTTTGAATTAGAGGATGAAGAGAAATTAGTATGGATAAAAGCTCTTGCTGAGACATTACGACCTGTCGATCCTAAAGAATCTTTAAAACTTGCTTATATGATTTATCAGCATAGTCCAGATCGTCTTCAACTAGATTTTCTTGCTGATTGCTTAGAAACTTTAGGGCGTAAAGAGGTTGCTCATGAGGTCCGTTCTCATATCAAGCATGTTGATGTGCAGCTTAGTGAGGGTGAAGATACAGTTGCTCATCAGGATGTAGCACAACTTTATTTTGAACCTCAGAAAGAGCAAGAAGCGTTTAAAATTGAACAGTCAGAGAAACGGCAAAAAACTGAACAGTTGCAAAAATCACAAGAATCTTTTTTGGAAGAAGAGGTTCTTCCTAAGTCGAAATTTATTCTTGAATCCTTTTCTAGTGCTCGTTCGTTTTCTGAAGGTCAAAATGATAAAACGGAATTGTTAAAAGGATCTGATGCTGAAAACGAAATTAGTGATGAAAACCATGATCCTTTAGGGCTTTTGCAGGATGTGAAAGATTTTGAGCCTCCAAAAAATTCTCTTTCAGAAGAATTAGCAGAAATGCAATTATCTCCTATGTCGGTGGAGCATGCATTTGAAAAATCAATTTATGACGGTATCGAGCACATAGCGAAAGCTGAAGTTGATGTAGGACAAAAGCAAAGACAAGAACATGCGGATGGAAATGTTTTGGTGAGTGAGGGAGTGTTTGCTAATGGAGGTTCTTTTCATGAAGAACTTGCGACGCAAGCACTTTCTGAAGACAGTCATGCACCAGAAAAAGATTTTGCTGAGGAGCTTGTTTTATCTAGTGACAGAGTTGAGGATAGCTTTGTGAGTGAGGTTCCTGCGTCTGATGTCGTGATGACCTCTTCTAGCTTTGTTGATGAAGATTTTAGTCAGGATCAACTGTCCCTTGAGAAAGTTCAAATAGATATTTTCGATCCCTTTGTTGTTAAATTTCATGACACTTTAGAGTTTCAAGGTGCTATGCAGAGTCTTCTTGTTGGTTATGATACTCGTCTTTTTGAAAAAAACAGAAACGGGCTGTCTGAGTCTTCTGCAGACGAGTGGTCAGATGTTTTTTATCAAGACCTTTTGGAGTATGTTCAACAAGATGATGAAAGCGTTGATTGTTTGGTTTTCGCATTGTTTGATCACCATCGTTCTTTGTCCCTAGCAAAACTTCTTGATGAAAGTGGTTTATGGGGAGTGGATGCATCTTATTTTGGTTTATACCTTGATAGTTTACTGGCAGCAGGAGCGGCAAGGCGCGCTTTAGTGATGATTCAGTACAAAACAAATGCAGAAAGTTCTGATGAGTGGATCGTCGTTTGCCAGAGGCGTCTACCGGAGGTTTGGGATCAGCTCGGTGTGCGTGGCCCATCAGACCTTGATAAACTCCCTCGGGAAAAATTCATTGAAATTGTGCAACAAAGGCAAAGGCCAACTTGGAAAGGCGTGCTCTCCTTTTAAATATTAAACTCACATGAGGTTGAAATGACCTCCTTTGTGACGAGTCACTAAATGATTTTTTTGAAATGGTTTAATAATTGTTGTGATCTTGGTAGGATGGCCTGTAAGGTGTGGAACTCTCTTTAAGAAGAGTGAGTGACTCGATCCCTTATGACTTTGATTATCTGGAGGAAACATGACAGCTCAACGGCCATGGCACGCAAGTTATGAGGCAGGTGTGCCTAAAGAAGTAGATTTGACTCGTTATGAATCTATGATTGAGCTTTTAGATCATGGGTTTCAAGAATACCCTAATCGTCCTTGTTTTTCCTGTATGGGAAAAGAGTATACGTATGCAGAGATTGATCATATGTCTCAGCGTATGGCTGCTTTTTTAACAGGCCGCCTTGGTATGAATAAAGGTGATCGAATCGCGATTATGCTTCCAAATATACATCAGTACCCTATTGCTTTTTACGGTGCTATTCGAGCAGGCCTTATTGTTGTCAACGTGAACCCACTCTATACAGCTCGAGAGTTAGAGCATCAACTCAAGGACTCTGGAGCCATTACGATTGTGATCCTTGATAATTTTGCCCATGTTCTTGAAAAAATTTCGAAAAAAGTGAACTTACAGCACACAATAGTGACTCGTATGGGTGACATGTTGGGCTTTCCGAAGGGTGCTATTGTCAATGGCGTTGTCAAGTACGTTAAAAAATTAGTCCCAGCCTGGGATCTTCCTGATCATTGGACTTTTTTGGGTGCTCTTCATGAAGGAGAGGCGCATAGTTTTCAGTCACCAAAAGTCACTCGTGATACGACTGCTTTTTTACAGTATACAGGTGGTACAACAGGTGTTTCAAAAGGGGCTGAGCTTACACATGGAAATTTATTAGCAAATGTTGAGCAAGCATTAGCGTGGATTCGTCCACATGTTCGTGTGGGGCAAGAAGTGATTCTGACCCCATTGCCGCTGTATCATATTTTTTCGATGACAGCGAACTGCCTAACTTTTTTTAGAATCGGTGGTTTAAATGTTCTAATTCCAAATCCAAGAGATATTAAAGGGTTTGTGAAACTGTGGAAAAAGACCAAGGTGACAGCGATGACAGGTGTGAACACCTTGTTTAATGGTCTTTTGAATGATCCACAATTTGCGAGTTGTGATTTTTCGACTTTGCAGCTGACTCTTGGTGGTGGGATGGCTGTACAGAAACCTGTGGCAGAGCGTTGGCAACAAGTGACAGGTTGTGCGCTTTCTCAAGCTTATGGACTCACGGAAACGTCTCCAGCTGTAACAATTAACCCTCTTTCGTTAAAAGAGTTTAATGGAAGTATTGGGTTACCAGTGTCGTCGACAGAAGTGTCTATTCGTGGTGAGGATTTTGAAGAACTTCCTTTGGGTGAAGCTGGAGAGCTCTGCGTTAAAGGGCCGCAGGTGATGAAGGGTTATTGGAATCGGCCAGATGAAACAGAAAATTGTATGCAAGATGGTTGGCTCAAAACCGGTGATATCGCGACGATGAATGCTGAAGGTTTTGTCACTATCGTGGATCGTAAGAAAGATATGATTCTGGTGTCAGGCTTCAATGTTTTTCCAAACGAAGTGGAAGAAGTGATTGTTGAAATGGACTCTGTGTTAGAAGTTGCAGTGGTTGGTGTCACTCATGAAAAATCAGGAGAGGCTGTTAAAGCTTTTGTGGTGAAAAAAGAACCAAATTTAACAGTTGAGCAAGTTGTGGAACATTGCCGAAGTCGTTTGACTGGTTATAAAGTGCCAAGATTTGTTGAGTTCCGTGATGATTTACCAAAAACAAATGTGGGAAAAGTGCTTCGTCGCGCCTTGAAAGATTCCTAAAAACAGTTTTTCGATTAAAAAACTCGCAGCAGTGTTGCGAGTTTTTTGTGTAGATTAGTGCGCTTTTATATTAAAGTGTGTTGACCTTTCATAAAGGCAGCCATGAAGTACAGGTATGCCGTGGCTAGCATTCCCTCGAAATTCTGCTGTGCTTTATTTAAACATCGTCAACAGACCCTATAGGTTTAATGAGTGTAGAACTTTTGGTGTACGTTTTCGTTCCATTGAATTTCAAACCGGCATTGATCAGTCCAATGTTTCAGCATTGCCTGTTGCTTTGAAATTTCAGGCAATTGTTAACAGCATTGCTCTTGGTATTGTTTTGAAGCTATTAGGTGTGAATGCGAAAATTAGCATTGGGATTTCGGTTTTCATGATGACTTTTGATCTTAGAATGTTCCATCCACTAGGATTTTGATTGCTTTAAAGTAAGAAAATATGTTTAGTTTTCGCAAAAATTTCTGCAAATGTCTCAGTTGTTACGGGTGGCATGATTGTTGTCTCTTTAACGAATTGAATAGTTGCTAAGTTTCTTATTTTGCTTCAATGGCCACGAATTCTAGTATCACCATTTCTGCTTATTAATGAATAAATATGATCTTTTTTTAGTGAAACTTGTTGTGGTCTGATAAAAATTTCCAGTGTTTTCTTTTTTATCAAGTTCAAACGTCATTGATTTTTTTCGTCTCTTTCCTGAAAATATCAGGTTTAGCTGACTGTGATGGAGATTTAATTGAAACCAAGGGCGGATATCGCTCTTGGTCGCACTTTTCACGTGATTTTTAGTTAAATTAAGATTTAGTGACTCTCACAGCGCTCTTTCGCGATCAACGATTGAAATGATGATATACAGTTTTCCATGGTGGGAAATCAGTTGGTGAATTTCTCTATTTCGTGCCATTTTTTACGATCTAAAATATGGCATTAAGAATAAAACCTGTGGGATGTTTTCTACCAAAATTTGAATACCCAAAATCGTCAAATATTTGAGTGATCACTTCCTATTGATGATCAGTCATACATGTTGGAGACAGCATATTTATCTCATGTGAAACATGAGGATTGTTTTAACTATATTCTTTTGATTACAAGGTGTTGACGCGTTGGTGGACCTTTTGATGTAAAAGGTTTTTGATTGAAGTATGTCATCTTTTAACCACTCAATTGCTGGGATATGCAGCAGTGGCGGTAAGACCAGGTGTCAAAAAATCCTCCACAACGACTCATCCAAGACGCTTATTATCTCGCCTGTTTTGTTCAAGTTCGGTTGGTGCGAGTCACAGTGCGTAATATTTTTGACAGTGATGATGAATGTCATGTATGTTTTTAAAACATTTCTTCGGCGGTGTTTTTAATGATAAGGCGATTATTCACAATCTTTGTCATGTTTTTGAGTCAGATATCTTTATCTGTTTCTTTTGATCGTGTGGTTGATAAAGAAGAGTATCTTTTTTTTAAAAATCTTCATCACCATGTTTACAGCTGGAAAACATTAATCGATCAAAAAAATTATGAAGATATTCTATTTTTGGGAGATAAGCCTGAATATGGAAGTCATTCAATAGGGAAAATTCTCCGAGATTCCAGGCTGAATTTTGAGGCGCATTTTTGGTCGAGTGATCTTTTGTATCGTGATCGTGATTTTGCTGCTTTTCCTTTTTTTCACCAAAGAAAGATCAATCATCAAGAACGTTTTTCTTTTGAGGATAAAAGTTTTGATGTTGTGATGGGACGTCGAATTCTTTGTCATTGTGAGTCGCGTATGGCTATGAGCACTTGTGGTGGAATTGATGTTGAAAATGCTGAAATGCTATCTCGGTTTTTATCGGAGACAGTCCGTGTTTTAAATCATAAGCGTGATTCGTTTGTGTTTTTACATGGCTTAGAGCCTAAGGATTCTCGTCGAAAAGACGTGATTTCGGAGTGTTATCAACAGGCTTTTGAGCAGATCAAGCAAGATCAAGAAGATCTTTTTATTTTTATGTTGCGCTCACCTTTTAAAAAACACCGTCGTTTTGGGTTGTATATAGGGCGTTCAGATTTCAGAGAATGGAATTAAGATGAAGCGTGCGATACTCAATCCGAAGGTTGTCACCCGGAGTCATGTTGCTAGAGTGGAGTCGTAACGCATTCAATTGTGGTAGGTAATCCCAAAGAATTTGTTGGTCGTTATGAAACACCTTTAATGTCGATAAAATTGGTGTTTCTTCCAAGATAATTTGGTCACTTTGAGTTTGAACATCATTAGCTAAGTTATTAAGAAGTGTATCCCAATTGGCTTCACAAATACTGTGCACAACCCCTCCGGTGAGGTGTGCGGCCTTTATGATTGCAGTTCCTTCTTCTTTTGGCTGTGAATGAGGTGATGAACAAAGCTCCCCATCTGAGTTCCGAGTGCCTGTGATTGCAGATAGGCTGAACTGACCAACCCCGAATTTATCGGTCAGAGTACTTGTAAGTTGTGATGGAGGAAAATAAAAAGAAGTTTTTCCGGCTTCTGTATAATTTATTCCACTATAAGCATCTACTTGACGCAGTCCAATACCATCATCTTCTTCATCACTAATAATGATGATAGACAAAAAAGATTCTGTGGCGGGATAGTGAGGGTTTTCACCTGTTTCACTTTTATGCAACGCTAAATCAACAGCCTTTAAACCATGCTCAAATCCTGACCCCGATGTCCCTACAAGAGCTTGATCTTGGAAAAGCGAAGGAAGCTGAGAGTCGTCACTGTTGAGGATGGGGCCGACAAAACGGCCTTGATATTGTGTGGACTGATTTCCTCCGTAAGAAATAGGGCAAGCTCTTTGAGTTAGGTTATTAGGTATGGTGTTTGTGCAAATGTCAGTTGTTGTTACTGCCATACGAAAATTTCGTCCTGAATTCTTTAGATTTTGTGAGAAGTGAATGAATTGATTTGAAAGAAACTGTTGTTCTTCTGCCATAGAGCCAGAGCTGTCAATAACCCATAAGAGATCGATGTTTTTAGGAGTGGGGATCGTATGGGTTTCTATCATATCTTTTAGATGAAATTGCCCTTCGGGGGTTGATTCAGGAAGGTGTTCAAAACCTCTTTCGACCCAACTTTCTGATGGTAATGGCAAAAAAGGAGATGCCAGGCATTGTTTTGTTGTTGTTTTTATAAACACCTGGTTGAGGTGATTTTTATGAGAGATTGTGACCCAGCTATGAGGGTTTTGGTAAGAAATTTGTGAGAGGGGAGAAGATAGGCAAGCTTCGTCAGAGTGGGCTGATAGTTGTGTTGAGTGTTGGAATCCTTCAAGTCGTATCAACAGAATGTGAGAAAATGAATTGCTCTCAATGAAGATTTTTTGTGCATGCAAATACTGCGCGCAAACGCAGATGATGCCCAAGAGTAGGCGCCGCTTCATAGATTCCTCCAAAAAGACTCTTCCTTGAGTCTAAAAGGCTTTACGGCGATGGCCTTGGTATGTTGAATAAAAAATTGCTAAGTTTTTTTTATAAACAGGTTTCAAGGGTTACGTGGGAAGAGTTGAATCATTTCATCATGGCATTGTTTATTGCCTGCCGTTTCTTCAGAGTTTTTTGTTATCTCATCTTCTAGCGGTAGTTCGATGGCATGAGGGTTAATAAGGCCATCTTTTTGCAGACCTCCAAAGGTGATTGAGCCATTTTCTTCAAAGGTGATGGTGTGTTGTGGTAAAACTAAAACGGCGGAGTATCTCTGAAGAATCGGTATTTCGGAGTTTTCTTCACTTTTAAAGACAGGAAACACACGTTGTTCTGGTCCTATCTTTAAGAGAGTTTCACTAAAAGATTTCCAGTGAATTTTACGAACTTTTGATGAGTAGATTTGTAATGTTCTGTTTTTTTCTGTATCGAGAGCAAAAAAATGAACTTGATCATGATTCCATTTGAGTAGAGTGCAATCACT
This sequence comes from Oligoflexales bacterium, assembly GCA_045106415.1. Lineage (GTDB taxonomy): Bacteria > Bdellovibrionota_B > Oligoflexia > Oligoflexales > Bog-1112 > JBGCEP01. The sequence continues at coordinate 118,972 of JBGCEP010000026.1, forward strand.
ACTTTGAGGCCAGTCAAAGAATTTGTTGAATTTGTTTGCTTCAGAGCCACAGACTTTAGATTGTCCTTCAGTTAAAAATCTAAAGAAACCACTGAAATTTCTACGTATAATGGCATCTGAAATATTTTGTGGTGTGAGACCTTTTTGTTTAGCCTGAGAGTTGATGCCAAGGGCAGCACGCGGAAGGGAAGGGTGCATTAGGTCGAGTCGGTCTATTGAGTTTGTCGTTTGAAAGTGCTGTAAACCATACATATGCCCCAGTTCATGCATGAAAACAACCCTTAAGGCTGCGCTATTCCTGCGACTCCAAGGTTTTTTGACACTTTCTGTACTGTTGAGAGCAAGGGGGCCATCCTCTGGAGAAATATAGATAAAACCTTTTCCCAGGAGATCTCTATTGTTGTAGTCGGTTCGGATCGTTGTTGCTATGACGTTCTGTGGTTGTGGGATGTGCTTTTTTTGACTCTCGTCTAAGACGCCAAGCTGAAGTTTAATATGGGTTTGGTTTGAACAATGATACTGGAAGGGGAGATGAATTGCATGGACCTTGTGAAGATGGTCTGAGTCTTGATTGAGAAATTGATGGCTCCAATATTCTGCAGCTGCTTCGAATGCTAGTTCAGCTTGCTGTTGTGTTGTGCCAAAATGATCTTCATCTATATCAATGCAGTATGAAATAGGTTCTTGTGAGTTCAGGAACCAAGGATTGTCTCTATTATTTGCGAGGACACCACCACCACTATGCCACTCATTGTTGCTATCAGATATCGTAAGAAGAAATATTAAGATCATTTGAGAGATTGCCATGAGTTTGCCTTGCGTGCTTGATGAATGTAATATTTTGACATTATGGTGAAATTAAGCGTTTTTATCAATCAAAAGTCGATTTTTTAAAGAAATATTTTTGCTTGTCGAAAGCGAAAAAGTTATCGTGTTATTTAACTAATGTTTAACTTGGAACGGATCTATTGTGGCTAATATTCTGGTTGTGAAATTGAAGGGTATTGAGAATGATTATAGAGATGTGATTCGAGATACTTTGTCCGATCTTAAAGAAATGTATGGGAAAGAATATAATTTTCAGAAAATAGCTAATTTTTGTAAAATGCAGCCAGCTTATCTATCTTTTGTTTTTGCGAAACGTTCACATTTGAATGGAGATCAAATGTGGGGAGTGTGTGAATTTTTAAAGTTGTCTGCTGCAGAACGGTTCTTTTTATCTTTTTTGGCTGAATATCAACAATCTAATTTTGAAGAGCGTCAAAAAGAGCTTGCAGAAAAAGTTCTTGGGTATGAACGTGAAATGAAAAAGATAAAGCAGATTATTAAGGAAAAACAAAGGGATAATGTTGAAGAGTGGTATCATTTAGATCCACTTGCACAGTTTGTGAAACAGTATGTCACTCTTTGCCCTGAAGTCGCTCAACGACTGGATCAGAGTGCTGCGAAGATTGGTTTATCATCTGTATCGTTGAGACAAAAATTAGGAATGCTTGAGAAGGGTGGATTAATTGAAAGAGAAGGTGAATTGTATAAGACAAAAACCGTCAATGCTCATGTTGACGCTGATGACTCTATCTTTTCAGGTTTTTTTAAAAATCGCTTGAGCTTTGGTGTTGAGCAAAGTGAACGAGTTGGTGAACGCGAACAAGTCCGATTTTCAGTGATGTTCACTGCAGATAGTAATTTCCAAGCTCTTTTGGAAGAAAAGCTGCGTCAAGTGATTTCTTGGGCCTCGACCGAGGTGAATAATTATAATGAAGAACAGGTATATGTTTTGAATATCCACCATAGTCAATTATCAAAGTAAGAAATGTTGTGATTGGCTTTGTTGTTTAGAATCTGTAGTGAGCAAAAAGAGTGAGTCTTTTTTCGATTGTCAGCACTTTTTCGATATCTTTTTGACTGTGAATTAAGTGAGCTTGATACTGAAGGCTTTGGTCATAAAGAGTCAGGAGGCCTGAGGGCCCCTGACTCTGGTAAAGCTCATGAAGTTCACTTTGGATGTCTTGGATTGATTTCGCATATAAATGATCAAGCTGTGAAGCAAGCTGGATATCGATCATGAGCTTCTCTATCAGTATTATAAGCTTTTCCAAACAAGTAGAACAATGACTCCTAATATTGCTGTCAATGTTCGCTTCTCGCTTTTCAGAGCGGGGGTGAAGGTTTCAGGCCACTCTAAGTAATCTAGTTTGAGTGTTTTTCTAGGTAACCAGCGAGGAACCTCTGTTTTGTATGAAGAAAACTCATTCCCAAACTTTTGAGAAAGAAGGTTCTCTTCGTACTTCACAATATAATGATACTGGAAACAAAAAAGGCCAAGTGATATCGCAATTAGCCATAAGCTATTGCTGAAAACAGCCATTCCAGCGACGATGCAAAAATTACCAACATAGAGTGGGTTGCGGACAAAACCAAATGGACCATCTGAAATCAGTTTTTGGCCTGTGCTTCGTGTTCTAGTTCGAGAGACAGAGCCAATCCAAGAGACGCTGTAGATACGAACAAGCTCCCCTAAGCCAATGCATGCCATTCCTAGAGTAGTGGAAAGAACACTTGGGTCTGCAGTGAACATAAGGAAAAGGATTAAGGGAATTGGGGTGTAATCACGCCACTGAAAAAGGGTTTCTCCGATGTGATTTGCCTTTGAACTCATGCGTCAGCTCCTGATGGTGAACGTAAAAGGATTTGTGATCCTACAAACGTCGATGGGATCGTGTTTTGCAAAGCATCTATAAACCTATCAGATTCATGATGGGGTGCGCTAGCAAGATCATACTGACCTAGAAATGGAGGGCGCATATGATGTAGAGAAATCTTGGTCGATTCACAGAATGTTGCTTTAAATAAAGTTTCAAACTGTTCCCGAGCTTTTTTAGATGTAGAGAAAAGGTAGAGGCGTCCCGTGTCGGTCAAATATGCGTCGATATAGGAAATCGTAGGAAGTGTGCGCTGAAGAAGATTTTCTCGAACTTCCTCTCGAACTTCCTTACGAGCCTCTCTATTGAGGGTGTCGCCGTTGCTTTCTTTATGCTGAAGCTGTTCTTTGATCAGTTGCTGCAATAAATGGGCTGAGAGCTGTCTGCGCTCTGTTCTCATACGCAGAACGTAACCACCTGATATTCGGCAATCTCGTAGACCCCAAAAGCCATCTTCTGTAATGTCGACAAGATGATCTAATTGAGGAAGAACCCAGCCAGACTTTTCAAGCCGTGTTGATTGAGCTAGAGATATTCGCCCGCTTTGATGAGATCGAATATCTAAGTCAGCAAAATCAGAAGGCAAACCTCCTGTTAGCTGATACCTGCAGAATGATAGAGCACCTTGGAAAAGACTCAATGTCGCCTCGCTTGATAGCAAAAATAGCATTGCCAGCCGCCACGATAGCAGGAGGTTTATGGATTTTCAATCTGTTGCAGGGATTTGTTTTAAGAGTTTGAGATATCTTCCGATCTCTTGAGTATATATTTTCAACATTCAAGATGAATGGATAAGCTATGGATCGTGAAGTCACCGATTATGATACATACCGCCAAATTATGGATGAGTTGATGCGCCCTATCCAAGATGAAGGTCTAGACGTGATGACTTTGAAGAGGTTGTATGAGAGCAAACTAGTTTATTTAGAGAATCTAAGAACAAAATGCTTTTGTGCAATAAACAGAGGTGAAGGTCATTTTCAGATGGAAGACTATCATGTGATTTTAGGTGCTGTTCAAGAAACAAAACTTCATTTACGGGATCTTGTTTTGGTCGCAGTGACTGAGTCTTTAGCTCTTCGTAAGGTTGTCTAAGAACCTTATTCTCGTTATCTTCAATACATCATACATATTGAAGGAACGAATGATGAAGATATTAGTAATTGCAGACTCTTCACCTACGATTCGTAAAGCTGCACGAATTGCTCTTGACGCCTGTGATTTTCAGGTGGAAGAAATAACTTGTAGAGCTGATCTAGAAGAATATCTCTCGAATCACTCCTTTGACTTTTTATTGTTTGGGTTCTCTAATCAATTTGATTCGAATTCTCGGAGTGATCTCTCTCTAGAAGCTTTACAAAAAACACTTTTGCTTTATTCAGAAAAAGACAATTTAGAAAAAGAAGATTGGTTGAAACTTGGATTTTTGCATGTTTTACAAAAGCCGTTTTCTGCTCAGCAGTTAATGGATGCTACTTTACAGATGTCTTCTTCTCATGAGCCTTTAATAAAAATGCCGAATGATGAAAATTTGGGAGCTTCTGCACCTGAGGTTCCGATTCATGTAACCGATATTTTTGATGAGCAAGAAAAGATTTTGAACGAACGTAGCCAAAAAGCCTCGTTGAGGAGTGGTGGGTCTTTACTGCAAGAGGATGATTTAGCTTTAAATCAAGATCTTACTCAAGCTTCTGAGAATGTGGCTTTGAGTGAGGGTATGAAGGCGTTTTTAAGGCAACAAATAAAAGAATTTTGTCGTCAAGAATTTCCCCTGTTAGCGAAAGAAGTTTTGTCTGAAGAGCTGCAGAAGTTATCTAATAAAGCTCAGGAAAGATTTGTTGATTCCTCGAAGGTTTAGTGTTTGTAGTGAGAGGCTGTTTTAGATTGACCCTTGAAAACTATAAGTTTTTTGAGTTATATCTTTCGGTCTTTGACTCTTCTTTTGATGGATAGATTATGTTGGAATTTCATGCGTTGCAAATAAGTAAAGTTGTCGATCAGGCCTTGCAGGAAGATTGGGCTCATGGGGATTGGACGACGGATGCCTGTGTTCCAAAAGGTACTGTTGTTCAGGCTAAAATTGTAGCAAAAACAAATCTAGTGGTTGCAGGTCTTGATGTTTTAAAACACGTCTTCCATCGAGTTAATCCTGAACTTACTTTAGGTTTTCAGGTTGAAGCAGGCCAATATGTTGAAAAAGGAAGCGTGCTGCTTACAATTTTTGGTTGTGCGCGATCTGTTTTAAAAGCAGAGCGAGTGGCGCTTAACTTTTTTGCGAGACTCTGTGGAGTCGCAACGCATACTTATTCACTTGTAAAAGCTCTTGAAGGGACTGAAACACAGCTGTTAGACACTCGTAAAACAACTCCAGGGCTACGTATTTTTGAGAAAGCAGCTGTTGCCGCTGGAGGAGGACGCAATCATCGGTGGTGCTTGATGGATGGTGTTCTTATTAAAGAAAATCATATTCGTGCTGCTGGTGGTTTGACTTTAGCCATCGATAGGGTGCGAGGTGTTTTGCCTCCGCATTTAAAGGTTGAGGTTGAAACAACTTGCTTTGAAGAAGTTCAAGAAGCTGTGCAGGCTGGTGCTGAAATGATTATGCTTGATAACATGCCGCCAGCACTTATGGCCCAAATAGTGCAGTGGGTAGATAAACGAGCAACGTTAGAGGCTTCGGGGAATATTACACTCGATAATATTAGGGAGATTGCTGAAACTGGAGTCAACTTTATTTCTACGAGTGCTATGTTTCACTCTTCAAAGTGGGCAGATCTTAGCTTATTGGTCGAGCATTGATACCGCTCCAGGTTTTTAACACCCTTGATTCAACTTCAAATGAGGCTCGCAGGCAGCTTGAAGCGGGTGTACCTCCTTCTTTTGCTATTCGAGCTCGTCAACAAACTCAAGGGCGAGGGACTCAAGGAAGGCAATGGCTTTCCGGGGAAGGTAGTTTAGCCTTAACTCTTGTTTGCTCGTACACTTCGCACTGGGCTCCATCGCTTCAAGCTGGTGTGATTGTTGCTGAGTGGTTAGAGCGGTGCGTAGGTCTTGAGATTGGACTGAAGTGGCCAAATGATCTTATGGTACGAGGCGAAAAAATTGGTGGAATTCTATGCGAAACTCACCATACTCAAACAGGCTCTGTTCTTATGATCGGAATCGGCATAAATCTCAAAAAAAATCTTTCAGCTCAAGAAAGCTTTACTTATCAAGTAAGTTCTTTAGAAGAGCAAGGAGTGGGGAAAGAAGGTGGGAGATATCTCGATCTTGATCGAGACACCCAAAGTTTTCTCTCTCTTTGGGAAAAACGTTGGAATGATGTGTCTTTACCAGATTATTTAAAATGGAGCGTCTCGCTTGCTCAGCCTTACTATGTGGATGGAAAGCTTGAGATTTCAAAAGATTTTGGTGAAGATGGTGCGTTTATAGGGAAGCATAAAGCTTACTATAGCAGTCAAGGTTTGCGATGGGCTTATCAAAAACCTTCAGTGGAAGGCCTATGGATTGTGAAAGAAGATAAAGGTGAATTGGCATGTTTTTATTTCCGTGACCCGTGGGGACAAACCTTTGAGCGGATTTCTGTTAACACTATGAGTCAACCTCCTTGTGTCGGATGGCCATTGTACGTTGTAGAGAAGGGCTGGGTTGAGCCTTCAGGGGTGTGGGAAGTGATTCGTCGTCCGGCTTTAAAGCTGAAAGAGATTCATGAAATTCGAGATGTCATTTTGAGATAGGGATGTGTCATGCATGCTTTGTTACGTTATAGCGGTGAATTAAGTATTAAGTCTGAACGAGTGAAAACTCGTTTTCAAAAAAAATTAGCGCAAAATCTACAACATATGTTGAAAGATCTTCGTCTTTCGGGAAAAGTGCAGCGTTCAAGGTCTCGTATCGATATGTTTTGTGATGATTTGGACTCTGAGCAAGAAGCACTTTTGGCAAAGCATCTGAGCCGGGTGCCTGGAGTGGTATCTTGGTCGAAGATTGAGCATGTTTGTTCAGCTTCTATGTCTGAAATTATTGAGGTAGGAACACGCTACTATAAAGATTTGGTGAAAGGTCGTAAATTTGCTGTGGACTGTCGACGTTCAAGTGCGGTGAAGTTTCGTTCAATTGATGTCAACCAGCAGTTAGGAGCTGCTTTAAATGCTGATTTAGATGCAACAGTTGATTTAAAAAATCCTGAAGTGAAAGTGCATGTCGAAATCAGAGATGATAAAGCTCTTTTTTATAGTCATGTTTATCCCGGGGCTGATGGTTTTCCTATTGGCACGGGAGGTAGAGTTGTCTGCCTCCTATCAGGAGGGTTTGATTCTGCTGTTGCAGCATATATGGTTCAGAATAGGGGCATTGAAGTTGATTACGTTTTTTGTAATTTAGCAGGAAAATCATATCAACGATCTGTCCTACGTATTGCTCGGCACCTTGCTAAAGAATGGTCTTACGGAAGTCAGCCTCGTTTTCATACTGTGGATTTTCAAAAGATTTCAGATCATATCAAATCAGAGGTACGACCACGCTACAGCCAAGTTATTTTAAAGCGCTTGTTATATAGAGCTGCTGAAAGAATAGCTGAAAAAGTTGGTGCTGAAGCTATTGTAACAGGTGAGGTGATTGCGCAGGTTTCATCACAAACTCTAACAAATTTAAGGGCAATTGAAGTGGATACGTCTTTGCCTGTGTTGAGGCCGATTCTCACTATGGTCAAAAACGATATTGTTGCTTTAAGTCGCAAGCTGGAAACTTTTGATATGTGCGCACCCATCCAAGAGTACTGTCAGCTTGTACCTGAAAAGCCTGCGACAGCGTGTTCTGTTGAGGTTGCTCGAGAAGAACATGAAAAGTTAGATGTGTTAATGATTGACGGGATTATTGATGAAGCCGAAGAAGTAAAGCTGTCTCAGGTCTCTGATGCTGATTTACTGGCTCCTTTTGTGCTTATTGAAAATATTGAAGATAAACATGTGGTGCTTGATATTCGTGCGAAACGAGAGTTTGAACGCTGGCATGTTGAAGGAAGTGAGCGCTACGAAAGTAGAGATTTAGAAGTTAAATTTAAACAACTCGACAAAACAAAAGATTATATCGTTCTCTGTGAGGTTGGAGTTGAAAGTGCTGTGATTGCTGAAATGATGCAGTCAGCAGGCTATCATTGCTATTCTTATAAAGGCGGCGTTGCTCGTTTGAAAAAAGACCATTGAATTTATAGTGTGCCTTTAAAAAGCTATTCATTTTAAGGATTTAATTTTCACTCTGTTACAATGAATAGCTTTTTTGTGTGAACCACAACATGAATTTTGTTTTAATTATTACAGAATCGCTCTCTTAACTTGCTAAGAATATTTTAAAAAAAGAAGTTGTGGGTGAAGGCCTTTAGCAAAGGGTGGGATCGCCGAATATGGTTATGTCGGCAAAGCTGGCATAACAGGACCTTTCCACAGGTGAGAGGGGGTTTCATGACGAAATGTATAGATTTGATGTTTGAAATTTGGAGGTTAAACACTCAAATCAACATATTTTGGCGGACGCTTGGTTCTCACTGTTCCCATATCCTTCCAGGAAATCTCGCCTTAATAGGTGTTGTTTTATAGCGCCTGCAACCTCGTGCACTGGTAGCCTTCTGGCTACCGGTGACCTGCCTTTTCATTGAGTTGTAGTACAAGGTGATTTGCACTGAAACTCTCCAAGTTTAGGAGGGCTCCCTGGAATGACGGGGTAATAGCCAAGAATGTCTTTGGGGTGTACGTTCCCAATAATAGCGACCTCTTTTTCTTCCGGGTAAAAAACTTTATCACCAAGAGCTTTGTTGACGTCGACACTTCGAGCTTCAGGTGTTCGAATTTTAAAGACAACACCGCCGTTTTCAGCAAATTGAAGGGCAATGCTTTTATCATAAGAAGTCGAGACAAAAAGGCTTTGTTGTGTCTTTCCCTCAAGTCCGGTTCCGAGGTGATGTTTTTTTATTGTATTAAAAATAAGAGTGTCTGGGGAGATGGCTCCTGTTTTGAAGTTGAAAACAGCAGGAGAGTCAATGCCCTTATTTAATAAGATATTCGCTGTCGCCTTCGTGATTTTCATGCCTCTGAAAACTTCGATTCCTTTTGGAACTTTTGCGAAATCAAAAACCTTTTTTTTCCTATTGATATAAACGTCATGATTTGTCAGTGTTGAGTGTTGATTAATATCTTTAGCTGTGATGATTTTTTTACTGCCTTCGATAGGATCAAATTTTGGTTCTTTTTTTTCTTTGTCTTTTATAAATGCATCGCGTTTGCTGATATCCTGAGAATGGCTAACGTCTGAGGAAACTTTAATATCTTTTGTGCTTTTTGAAAATTTTGTAGGTTGAGTTGTAAGCGATAAGGAAGAAGTGTTCCCTGGAAGGACGAGGCTGTAGTTGACAACAAGAACAATGTTTTTACGTTCTTTTATAGGGTTTAAATAAAATAAGTCATTGGCGTTAAGAGTATTTTGATCAATATGCAGTAAGGCGATTTGCTTGCGAGGCTCTGTTTTTTTATTTTTGTGGGTATGTTTAGGAGACTTTAGAGTCAACCCACAGTGAATCAGAAGTGGTATGATAAATAAAATTTGGAAATACTTCATGCCTTGACCTAAGTCTTGAGAAATTGAACACTATGACTTATCGGTCTTCTGAATAAAAACTTAATGTTTTTTAGTTTTGGTCGTTTAAAAGTTGATTTTACTTAAATTTCCGTAGGTTGATTTAAGTAAATTCACAACAGGGGCTGAGATGATCCAAACCAAAGCTCTTTGAATCTGAAGTCACCGCAATGCAGATCATGTCAATGAATTTTTGTTGGTATTGAGGTGAAAATATATGGATTTTCATGTAGCAGAAGCAAAGGTGACTGAGTGCATAAAAATATGTTTAATTTACGTAATGAGTTGTGATGCAATACAAGCTCGTCGTGAGTAATCAATCTATGATAGTTTATAGTGTGAATTTTATCTTGGAGCAGCGTTGATGCAGTATTTTCAGTGGGATATAAACCCTATTCTTTTGACGATTTATGGTTCCTTTGGTTTGCGCTGGTATAGTCTGATGTTTCTTGCAGCAATCCTTGGAGCAAGCCGTATTGTGTCTGACATTATGGACAGAGAAGGTAAGGAAGAAGCCCTCAAAGACTCTCTTTTGGCTCATATGGTTGTGGGAACGATTGTAGGAGCTCGTCTAGGCCATTGTGTTTTTTACAACCCTTGGCATTATTTTACTCATCCTTGGGAAATCTTGATGACCTGGGAGGGGGGGTTGGCGAGCCACGGAGGTTTTATAGGTATTCTGATTGCGTTACTTGTTTTTGCAAAGAAGAATAAAGAGACTCCATTTTTATGGCTCGGTGATGTGATGGCCGTGGCGACAATTTTCTCTGGAGGGTGTATTCGTATTGGCAACTTCTTTAACTCGGAAATTATTGGAAAAGTTACGGATGTCCCATGGGCAGTTGTTTTTCAAAGAGTAGACGGATTACCACGCCACCCTAGTCAGATATATGAGGCATTAGGCTTTTTTGTGATTAGTAGTTTTATGTGGGTGCTGTACCATAAGTGGACTCGCAGGGTTTTGGGACAGCTGCTTGGAGTTGGATTTATTTTAGGTTTTTCATGGCGGTTTTTCATGGAATTTTTCAAAGAAAACCAAGCTGCTTTTGAAAACCAACTGGCTTTAAATATGGGCCAACTTCTGAGTCTTCCATTTATACTTATAGGCTTTGGGTTACTGTTTAAGTTACATGAAAAAAAATAATTATTGTTCGGAGACAAGGTTAAAGGCATTGATATTTCCAGCTAGATCAACACAGTCCAAGCTTACGTACTCGAGAAGTACAGGAAGCGCGTGGGAAATGAGTTGAACTTTATATTTTGTGTCGCCTTGTTCTCCGTTAATATAGTCTGCGGGAAGTTCATTTTTGTCTGGGTCTCTTAAGATACAATTTGCACCAGTCAAATCGTCAACATCAAGAGCAACTGTGAGAAAATAGCTTTTTTCATCGCTATCGCTAACGACTGTTTTAAATTCGCCAGATCCTTGAATGTTAGGCCCTTGTCTATCAACAATGATCTTAATCGGCTCCGGAGCTGTGAACTCTAAAGCTTGAGGAGCGCTGACTTCATACTCACCATCTTCATCCGTAAATTGTAAGTCAAAATAAGCGATGGGGCCGTTTTGATAAAGTGTTTCGACTCCACCTGAGGGGCCTTTTAAAGACATAGCGAGGTTGATCTCTGATAGATGTGATGCAGTGATGCTTGCTTTTGCGTCTGGATCTAATATTTCTGCCACCATACGCGTTGAGATAGAGCTTGCTCTTGTGATCGCCACTCCATCTTTTATCGTAAGAGGAATATCAAGCCTTAGCTGTTGTTTGTTAGGGCCAAGGGCTTGTGAGCTATTGAGGTCGACTTGGCTTGAGGGGGATGTGGACGTATCGTATACTTCAGCTGCGCTGCCTCTATTATTTATTTTTTTTTGAGGCTGGCCGCAGTGAGCTGTTAGAAAAGCCAGATTTAAGACAACAAATTTCTGCCACATAGAGAATCCTCCGAAAGCACCGCAGTTAGGTGCGTTAAAGATATCGGGTCTTCAGGTAGAAAGTTGAGGTTTTTTTATTCTAGCCTTTTTTTTTAAAAAAAACAGGTCCTTAAAGTCAATGAAGAGGAATGCCAAGCAGTTTTCCATTCTCTGTAAACCCTTTTAAGCTGACCTGTGAAAAAGAACCTGCAGTCATAGGGGTTGGACAAACGACGGCAAGATCGTTTGATGTTCTTCCTTGGCCTCGATCGCCTTTTGAAGTTTCCCAAAGAACTTGGTGGCTTTTAGAAAGAGCAAAGCGACCATAATTAAGATTTAGCTTGTGGGATAGTTTTCGTAGGCTTTCAGCGCGTTTGTGGGTGACTTTAGGGTCTAGGTGATCAGGAAGGCGTAAAGCTGCTGTATTTGGTCGCTTAGAGTATGGAAAGACATGCAAAGATGCTAAAGAGCATTCATGCTCGATGAAGTCCATCGTTTCTTTGAAATCATCATCTGTTTCTCCAGGAAAGCCAGGAATGATGTCGGCAGTAATTCGAGCGTGAGGAAAGGCGTTACGAATTTGATGGACTGAATCAAGGTATCGAGCTTTTGTATATTGGCGTCTCATCTTTTTTAGAATTTTATCCGAGCCGGATTGAAGTGGAAGATGAAAGGAATCGCAAAATTGATCTTGATATTCGAGTGCCACCGCAATGAGGTCTGGAGTTACTTCACTTGGCTCCAGTGAGGAAAGTCGTATGCGGCTGTTATGATTTTTTGCAAGATTCAAAATTTCTCTGAACAGAGATGGAAAGTGAGTTTCTGGAGACAGGTCTCGTCCGTAATCACCAAGGTGGATGCCCGTGAGGACAATTTCTCTACACCCATCTTGAAAACGTTTTTCCGCCTCCTCTAAGATGTCAGCTATAGGGACACTACAGCTTTGTCCCCTTGCATACGGAATCTGACAGTAGCTACAAAATCCGTTGCATCCATCTTGAACTTTTAAGAAAACTCGTGTTCGAGAAGATTTTGATGAAGCAAATAAAGGTGCTGATTTGAAGTGACCTTGCTTGTTCTTTTCGACAAGAGCAACGTGTTCAGGAACTTTGCCTGTCCATTGATTATTCCAACGCTTAGAAATCAGCTCTGCAGCGCTTGCTTTGATCTCATTCGGGATCACAACATCAACATATTCAAGATCTGCTATGGTTTTTGAATCAATTTGAGCGTAACATCCTGTAATCACTTTTAGGCTATCAGGGTGCTCTCGTTGGTTGCGACGAATCCAGTAGCGGGCCTCTTTCTCAGCGTTCTCTGTAACACTACAGGAGTTTACGATAAAGACGTCAGCAGCCTCGGCGGAATCACGAAGTTCCCATCCGAGTGCTTGAAATTGGTTTTCTATGGCGTGACTATCAAATGAGTTGACCTTGCAGCCCAAGGTTTTAACGTATACTGATGGCATGTCAATAAAATCTCCCAAAAGCCCCAAAATACTTACGGGAAATTGAGATGGAACGCAAGGATAGAGATTAACTGGTTGATATGAAAGGTTTAAATAAGATGCTAAATGAAGAACAGAAGCAAAGAGCAGAAAAATTCTTTCAAGACCTTCAAGATAGGTTGATGGCTCGTCTTGAAGAGGTTGACGGTTCTTCCAAGGCCGAGCGTAAGTCTTGGGAACGTCCTGGGGGAGGCGGAGGTAGGATGAGCGTCCTACGTGGTGAGGTCGTTGAGAAAGCTGGTGTGAATTTTTCTTCAGTACAGGGAGATGAATACCCGTCAATTGAAGAGCAATATAAAGGGAAGCCATTCACAGCAATGGGGACTTCGACTGTAACGCATATGATGAACCCTTATGCGCCAATTGGGCATATGAATGTTCGCATGTTACAGGTGGGGGATGACTTTTGGTTTGGTGGAGGTGGTGATCTGACTCCTTGTATCGAGTTTGAGGAAGATACAAAGAGTTTTCATGCAGCTTTGAAGAAAGCTTGTGATCAATATAGGCCAGAGGCTTATGATGAGTATTCTAAGTGGTGTAAAGAATATTTTTATATTAAGCACTGGAAAAGTGAACGTGGGGTTGGGGGTGTTTTTTTTGATTATGTAAAGGGAGATTTTGAAGAGGTATTTGCTTTTGTACAAAATGTTGCAAATGCATATGTTCAAGTGTTTCCTGATATTTTATTAAAGCGACGTGACACAAGTTACACCGAAGAAGAAAAAGAAAAGCAACTTCGGTGGCGTGGGCGTTATGCTGAATTTAATCTTGCATATGATCGAGGAACAAGGTTTGGTCTGATGACGGGTGGCAACCCAGAAGCTATTTTTGTATCGTTACCACCAGTTGTGAAATGGTAGGGGGTGTTGAGTGTTTGCGGAATCTGGTTTTTTTCTTTTGTTAATGTGTTTTCTTTCAAGTTTATATGGTTTTGGGGCTTCTTTAATTTCAGCGAAGCTTCGTCATAGGAGATTGTACCGTTCGAGTGCTCAAGCGTTAATAGCTTCTGCCGTCATGACGACAGTGGCTTGTGGCTTATTGCTGTGGATGTTTTATCAAAGAGATTATTCTGTCGCGTATATTTTTAAAAATTCGAGTAATGATCTACCTCATTTATATACACTGACGGCATTTTGGTCATCTCTCGAGGGGTCACACCTTCTTTGGACTTTTCTCTTAGTTTGGGTTGCTGTCATCGCTTTATGGACGCACGTTAAAGATAATGAACATATCATGCCTTATGTTTGTGCTTCTTTCCACGGTGTGTTGTGTTGGATGTATTACTTAACGGTCAGTTACTCAGATCCGTTTGTGCGACAATTTCCTGTGATGACGAATGGCCAAGGTATGAATGCCTTACTTCAGAATCCTTATATGGCGATTCACCCACCATGCTTATTTATGGGTTATACCGCTTTGGCTGTTCCTTATGCGTATGGTTTGGCGGCACTGTGCTTTGGTGATGTGACGGCAGGATGGTTAAAAACTGTACGAAGATGGACCCTTATTGCTTGGATTTTTTTGACAGTTGGGATTTTTCTCGGAGGGCGTTGGGCTTATGTTGAGCTTGGTTGGGCAGGTTATTGGGCTTGGGATCCTGTGGAGAATTCAAGTTTTCTACCGTGGCTTTTTACAACCGCTGCTCTTCATGCTTTGATTGTTCAGGAAAAATTGGGCCATCTGAAGCGTTCAGCTATTTTACTAGGGCAGTTTGCTTTCTTTTTTAGTTTTTTCGGAACGTTTATTACTCGATCAGGAGTGATTACTTCTGTTCATTCTTTCGCTCAATCACCTATTGGTCCGAACTACCTAGCTTTTTTAGGTGGTTTGTTGGGCGTTAGTATGTTGCTTTATGGTTGGAGGGCGCATTCGATTCTTCCTGCAGATGCAGGAAAAGTTTGGGGAGTGTCTCGAGAATCAGCTTTGGTTGTAACTCAATTTTTATTAACAACTTTTGCGGCAATTGTCTTGATTGGAACTATGTATCCCATAGTATCTGAATCTTTGACCGGTGCGCGATTTAACGTGCAGGCTCCATATTTTAATGCTTTTGCACCTTGGCTCGGTATTTGTTTTGTTGTTGCTGTCGCGCTTGGAAATTTATTGCGTTACCAGCCAACACCTATGGTCGGAAGTTTGAAGTCTCATGTCATTGTATTGTTAGTAGCAATACCATTGACGTTAGCGTTTTCTTATGCTGGGCGTGTGTTTGAAAGTCGACCTTATGAATTAGGAGCCCAGCTTGTTGGAGTCTATCTGTGCTTTTGGGCTGCGGGTTGTTTGGTTGTCGACCAACTTGTGAAGTTAAAGGCATTAAGATGGAGCGTAAACTTGATGTGGATGAGAAACAGAGCGTCGCTTGGCGCTTTTGTTGCTCATATTGGTATGCTTGTCGCTATTTTAGGGTTTTTAGGAAATTATCGAGGAGTTGATCAAACGGTGACCTTAAAGAAAGGGGAAAGCACGACTCTTTATGGTTATGAGTTTCAATTTAATGGAGTCCGTGAATATCGATTAGATAACGCTTGGGTTTATGAGGCCCCACTATCTGTGTCAACTATTGGAAAAGATGTTGGGGTAGTTGCAGCTGCTAGAAATCGTTACCCAACTCGACCTGAACTTATGCATGAAGTTGGGATTTTAGAACAGTTTTGGCATGATATTTATGTTGTTTTAGCGGATTTCAATGAAGAGAATCATGATCAAGCAACGCTCCAAATTTACATTAACCCTACTGTCAGAATTGTCTGGATTAGTGTTGTTTTGATGGCGTTGGGTGGACTGCTTGCTGTCTTTGATCCTACTCGTGGTGAAAGGAGTCGTGATGCATTGGTTGCATAGAATACTTAGATTAACTGTTTTTTGTAGTGTTTTTCTGTCTGTGTTCGCGCTAGCAGAAGTGATTCATGATGAGGGTCTTTCTCCAGAGCAGGCAGAACTTTATAAAGATATTTCGTATCAATTGAGATGTCCTACCTGTACGGGCTTGAGTATTTTAGAGTCTGATGCTCAGTTTTCTTTGCAGATAAGAGAAGCTGTAAGAGAGCAGGTGTTAGCCGGGCGTTCTCGTTCTGATATTCTAGACTTTTTTACGGTGCGTTATGGATTGTGGATTTTGAGAGAACCCCCTAAGGAAGGGTTTCATCTTTTAGCTTGGCTTTTACCAATTGGTATTCTTCTTGTAGGTGGAACTTTGATTTGGCTGTTACTATGGCGAAGAAGGTATCAAATTCCTCACGCTGAAGCTATCGCACCAACAAATGAACTTAAAGGTCGTATGAATGATGAGCTCGAACAGCTGAGGGTAAAGGAGCAAGATCGTGGATAACGGGTTAGCATTTTGTATTGCAGCAGGGGTGTTGTTTCTTCTTTTTGTCCTTTCACCGTTTTGGATGGGTGTAGGTGGAGAGTTGGAAAGAGCATCTGTCATAGATGATTTAAATGAATTATTAAAACTGAAGTCAGCTGTTTTGCAAAGGTATCTTCAAGAAGAGAAAGATTTTGTAGCAGGGCACTTAACAAATACTGAGTGGAATCGCCGTAAAGAGTTTTTGGAAGGTCGTTACCTTGATTATGCGCGTCGTTTAGATTACCTCAATCGTGGAGTAGACTCATGAAGTGGATGTGGATGCTATGGGTTTTGAGTGCTGCTCCTTTATGTGGTGCTGTCGTACCAGGAGAGCGACTCCTGATGTTGATGGATGTGGATGGGGATTCACTGTATGGAAGTGCATATTTTTCAGTAGAAAATCAAGGAGAGACTCCAGAAAAAGCTCGTGTTGAAATGATAGTGCCAGAAGGGACTGTGGGTGTTGAAGGTGGGCATGGTCTAAAAGAAGAAAATGTGCTGTGGGGACATGGTCGTCTTGCTATTGAAAAAACGTTTCCTGTAGGTGTGACAGTCATTAATTATTTAATTAAAATTCCGATCACAACAGAAGAATTGGTTTTTCAATTTCCATATAATCTTAAATCATTTGGAGTTGCTAAAACAAAAGGGACTCCATTAACGTTGAATTCTCAATCGATGCAATCAGGTTTGGCTGATCAATTGGCATCAAGTTATGCTGGTTTGAGTCGGAATGAGGTTAAAAAAGGTGAGCAGCTTTCTGTTGAGGTACGTTTTGAAGAAGGTCATGAAGATCTTGCTTCTGAACATACATCAGACAAAAAGCTCCATGTTGGAGAGCGTTATTTAGTTTTAATTTCTGCAGATGCTGATTTTATTTATGGTCAAGTTTATTTCGCTGTTTATAATGAAACTGGGCAAAAATCTGATTTTCAGTGGCCAATCCTTCTTCCAAAAGAAACTATTGATTTTGAAGGTGGTGATGGTGTGAAGGAAGAGGATCTTCATTTAGAAGATGAAAAAGTGATCTTACGCCGTGAGTTTCCTCCTGGAATGACATTAATTGGTATCCAGTTTAAAACAACACATGATACAGGGAAATTAACTTTTGAGCCTCCAATAGATCTACCAAAATTTTTTGTAGCTTCCCCTAAATCGTCAGGTGTTGTCGTGACATCAGGGCAAATGGAGCCTGGGATTCCACAAATGTTAAACGCCTCTGAGTATGTGGGTATTCGATCTCATGCTGCTGTAAAAAAAGGCGAGGCCATTATAGTTGATTTGCATGGGTTGCCTGAAGATAGAATGGTGTACTGGCTGACAGGTGGAGGAACAGGATTGCTTCTTATGATTTTAGCAACTGTCTTGACAGCCCGCTCTGTTTGGAATCATGAAAAGCGAGATGAGGCTGTCATTGTCAACAATTAGACAAAGAGCTTTAGTCTGGATCGGGAAGCGGCTGCTTGCCGCTGTCGTGCCAGTTCTTGTTGAAAAAGTACGGAAAACAAAAAATCCACAACACTCTTCGGGAGTGATTTGTGGACATTGTGGTTATGAAAAACCACAATGTTCATGCTCTGAAAAAAAAGAAGGCTAGCATGGTTTTTATAATACGGTTTCTTATCCCAGCTGCAATCTTGTGGTTTGTGTGGCGTTATTTCCAAGAAGACAAAGAGTCTTTGGGTGATTCGCATGAAGGTTCAAAATTGAATTCAGAACCTGAAATTGTGGATTTATGTCCGGATTGTGGTGAGCTTTTAAAGAATAAGAAAAATCATAAATGTTCATGATCTACCGATATTCAATTTTCAAAAACAAAGAGATTTATTTATAGTAGGGAGAATGATTTTGAAGATTTTTGAATTACTGTACGGAAAATTGACTATGTGTTTTAAGAATTTTTAATAGTTTTTTATTGAGTTTTTTATGAAATTAATCGTTTAGGGTGTGTTGACCTTTCATAAGGGCAACCATAAGTACAGACATGCCATTGCCAACATTCCTTCGAAATTTTGCTGCAATTTCTCAAATCTGGTCGCTATAGATCGAAATTGTTCCAATCGAGCAAAAATATTCTCAACAAGGTGTCGATATTTGTAAAGAGACCAATCAAAGTTAGGATTTGTTTTTTTTGAATTTTTCTTCCGACATTGATCAGTCCAAAGTGACGTTTTTGTAATTTTATTTTCGTTTAATAATCCTAGAGTCGAGGTATATTTGATCGTTCATATTGGCTTGATAGCGGGCTTGGATTCAGTTTAAAAGTTGATATTGCTGTAATGGCCTAGGGTTGTAGACCTTCGCAGTCCCATGTTCTCATGATGTGAAGTGTGTATTTTCTAGGATGTGATTTGAAAACAAAAAAGACCTTGGGTATGATTAATCGCTAAAAAAAACAAACCAAGGTCAAATGTCATGCTAGCGTCTTTCTTTGCCGAACTCAACTTTTTTCGATCTGTATTTTCTCGCCAACGCCAATACTTGTGGTTTGCGTCACCTGTCTCGGCTTTGTAGTCAGCCATGACAAGCTTGGTGGGGTCAGTCCTATGATCAGAGGGCTTCATCTTGGTGATCATGCTTACCGCTCTATTTTAAATTTTTTCTCACAAGCAGAGGTTTTTATAAGGTCACTCGAGCAGAGTATTCTCGAGTGGATTCAACTGCATTTTGAACATAGCATGCCAACAGTAGATGGCAAGACGATCACCGTCATCGATAGCAAAAAAATTGCTAAAGAGGGCAAGAGAATGCCTGGAAATAAGTGGCAATACCAAGATTCCGCTAGTAATGCAAAGTCAGAATACTTCACAGGTCATATGTTTGAAGCTTTAGGTTTTTTAGTGAAAGTCGGGAAAACTGCTTTCTAGCACCATTCTCTTGTCGTCTTATCAGTGGTTTTAAACATAGCAACCGCGACACATCAACTTTAAAAACTCGGGCCTCAGATGTTCTCACATCATTTGATCTTACCAAGTCTATTGTTGTGGCAGATGCTTGGTATGCAGCTGAAGCTGTAGCTCAGCCAGTTGTCGACGCTGGTTCAACTCTTATTTCTCGTGTGTCTCGAAATGCCGTTGGTTACGAAGAACCTATAGCATTGGCTGGTTTTATTTACTCACACAGACTGAGTCTATTCCACTTATAAACTTGAATTTGAGAGATGTGATTTTATCTTATAAATTTAGTATGTTGTTCCTAGTTTTATCACATATTTGGAATTGACATGCCTAAGTTATACCAATCACGTAAAATAAGAGCTTTACTCATTTTCTTGAGAAATTGAAGATAATTTCGATTTTTTATGCTTTATGGCAACATCATACTCAAAAATGTCCTAAATAATCTTGCGACAAATTATATTTTATGAATCTTAGTATGCTCTACCCCTCGTCAATTGTTCCTATCCCCCATAGATCTTTATTGGGATTTCTTAAAAGCGCCGTCCGATCAGTGTGCTGAACTTAAATTCATTGCTGATGCTGTTGAAAAAGCTAAAGTTACCAAAAAAACGTCACCAGTAGCCGTGTTTTCACTGACTGGGTGACTTTTAAATATCAATTAAATTGTCTGAAGATCTGGGACTGTGCAGTTCTTAAAGTCTTCAAATATTGACATTTTGAATACTTTTATAGGAAATAGATTCCATGTAATCATGCTCTTTAAATGCATGATGCTTATGAACGCGTTCGAAAATATATTTTTTACCCTTGTCTTTTAAGATTTTTTCTACATATTCAATTGATTTTAACTCACTTTCACAAAACAATTGGCTGTCAAAAATGTCTCCAACTTGGATATCATGATCATCAATAGATAAAGCATGGTTAGTCTTAATATAATCTCTAATTATTCCGTAATTTTTTGGTATTGGCCCATAATCCAAGCATTCATAATTTAAACCTGTGATACTCACTCCCTCATTTAAATAGTGGTGGATATCTACATAAAAAACAGCTTTAAAAAAGAAAAGTGGACTTGGAGCAAATTGATTGTATTTTGAAAAAATAGAAATTAAACGCGCAATACTAAACTTACGGTCACCAGAGTATTCGTTTGGGGCTTTATTTTCCCATTGTTTAATCATCTGACTACTGAATGATTTTTCATCACACTTCAAACGAATAATCTCATTTTGGGAAAAATCTTGAATACCAGCTCCTTCCCATCTTCTCACACTAGCAACTCCTACACCGAGAAAATCTGCAAATTTATCCTGACTCATCTCCATACTGTCACGGAAACACTTTATTTCCGACGAAGTGTATAATCTTTTATGCTGCCGATATGCATCGGCAACAGCAATTACCTTCTGTTTTTGCTGATTTGAATCATTAATACATGTACCACATACTTCACACTTGTAAGTTTCATATCTGTACTCCATATCTTTTACATCCTTGAAGTCGATTAAACCTACTTTAGTAACTTCTTCAAACTTTGTATTATCACAACTGTAACATTTCATCACATTAATCCCCTTTATTGTCTTCATGAAGAGATAGATAAAGATAGTAATCCTCACAAAGAACAAATTTTAGATACATATCCTTTCCTCTGAAGTTCGAATAATTTGAAGACCAGCAAAAAGGCCAAAGCTCCTTTCCGTTTGCTTGAGGTTCAAAAGAACTTGTGGGCGGATACTTGCCATTTGCTTGCTCATAAGATCTCTGCACATTTCCATTCAATATTTCACCAATAAAATTCTCGATCAAAGCAGGGATGTCTTCGATATCAAAACCTAGCTGAGTAAGTTCTAAATGCTCTCTAGTAACTTTGTTGTTATCGCAATACATAACCTTACCTGCTTTTAATAACTCAACTGCTTTTCGCAGCTTCCCGCTTAACTCTTTATGACTAGGACGAATCACCTACATTTCTCCACAAGGCCAAGATGAGACATATATATCCTATCATATGATATGTCTATATGATCTTTTCGGGTTCTGTGGGAAGATACTTAAGATATTTCTCAAATATTTGATCAGTAAGGTCAGCAATCTCTTTATTTCACTAATATTATTGAGAATAAATTTTCTTACGAGAAAACGTATTCTGTCAAAGAAAAGAGCTGGCTATTAACAAAGCCCCAATCTCAGACAATTTGATTCTTTATGTCAATGAGTGACAACTATTCTGAGAGAGGGGGCCATCAGCTCTGTTTGTATTTCTTCTATATATTGCTGTTGAGGATCTTCATGTTAAAGGAATGATGAAGAACTCAAGATTGGCAAGGTCTATAGCAGACATGAGTTTTTATGAGTTTAGAAGACAACTCGAATACAAAGCAAAGATGAAAAGATCTCAGGTTGTGATTATAGATCGTTTCTTTCCTTCAACAAAGCTGTGCTCAGAGTGTTTGGCTCGACATGGCATTTAACTGTCTCAAAAATTTTGGACATGTACGAACTGTTCTTCGCGGTATGATAGAGATATTAACGCTGATTTAAATTTAAAGATGGCCGCGAGCTGCACGGTGTCAGTTTGTGGAGAAGAAAGCTCAGGATTTTCTCATATGA